>JBCBSE010000004.1:0-145580 GCA_039819305.1 Pseudomonadota bacterium | reverse complement strand
GCTCGTTGTGATCGTCGCGGCCATGGCGCCAGCGGCTTACACGATAGCGTCAATTGCTTAATTCCCCGATCGATCGCTTTATCCCCCGTAAGCGATCGTCCCCGAGCGCGCAGCGGTCCCCCCGTGCCCAACGCCGCTGCGCGCCACATTTTTACCGGCGCAAAGTCCTGCGCCTCCAGACAGTCAACGCAACGCTGCTCCCGTAAAACCCGACGACGGCGCCCGCAACATTGGCTAGGCCGTCGAAAAAATCGGCGTCGCGCGCCGGCAAACCCATCTGGAAACCTTCAAGAACGATCCCGTAAAAGCCGAGCGCAAGCGGTGCGAAAACGGCGCGCGCCCTCCATAGACGCGCCGGAACCGCTACGGCGCCAAGCGCCGCATAGGCGCTGAAATGTCCGATCTTGTCAGCGAAGGCCGCGTCCCCGAAAAGAAGAAGCGAGAGAGCTTCCGCCAGGGCGAATCCGCTTTCTGGCGTGTCGCCGGGCGGGGCTACTGAGAGATAGGCGACGAAGGTAAGAAGCGCGGCGAGCGCGGCGCGCGCAGCAATCACGGCGCGCCGGTCGCGTCTGGTCAGGACCGCCGCTCCATCAACGCGCGTTCCCACTCGATCGCTGTTTCGACGATAAAGTCGAGATCGTCATAGCGCGGGCGCCAGTCAAGGACAGTGCGGATCGCGGCGTTGTCGGCGATCAGTTGCGCCGGATCGCCGGCTCGCCGCGGCGCCAATTCATGCGGCATCGCGTTGCCGGTGACGCGCTCAAATGCCTGCATCACTTCATAAACGGAGTAGCCGCGGCCATAGCCGCAATTCAGCGTCACCGAAGATCCGCCGTCGCGCAAACGGCGCAACGCTTTCAAATGCGCCTCCGCGAGATCAGACACATGGACATAGTCGCGGATCGCGGTTCCGTCTGGCGTCGGGTAGTCGCCGCCGAAAATCTGCAATTTCTCATCGCGCGCGCCCACGGCGATCTGCGCCGCCGCCTTCAACAAATGCGTTGGCTTGCCGACTTCGCCTGCCCGGCCCTTGGGGTCTGCGCCGGCGACATTGAAATAGCGCAGCGTTATGTAGGAGAAGTCATGGGCGGCGGCCGCGTCTTCCAAGATCCGCTCGCTCATCGCCATCGATGCGCCATAGGGCGTTATCGAGTGAATTGGCGCCTGCTCGGAAATCGGTACGCGGTCCGGCGTTCCGTATACAGATGCTGTCGATGAAAAGATGAACCGCGGCGTGCCCGCCTCAACGCAGGCGCACAAAAGCATCAATGTGTTCGCCGTGTTATTTACATAGTATGCGAGCGGACGCCGAATCGACTCCGGCACCAATATCGAGCCGGCGAAATGGATCACTTCCGTAATGTCATGTTCGCGGAACACGCGCCCAAGCAACGCCTGGTCGCCAATATCGCCTTCGACGAAAACTGCGTCCTTCGGCACAAGCGAGCGATCGCCGGTGGAAAGGTTGTCGAGCGCGACAGCTTCCTCCCCGGCGTCAAGCAGCGCAAGCAGCATATGCGCGCCGATATATCCCGCCCCGCCTGTGACCAACACGGCCATAACGCCGGTCTCCTCGTCGTTTCTTCCCCCTGGAGCAGGCGAATCATCGCCAGCATACCATATCGAATGTGGCGCATGCTTGAATCACCATCAAGGGCGCGCCAAATCGAACTTACTCGCCGAAGAACGGAAGACGCATGTTTCAAAAGTCAAAAAATGGCGCGGCGGCGCCGGACGGCAAGCGCTTCTACGCGATCGGCGATATCCACGGCGCCGCAGATGCGTTGGACCGCCTTATCGATAGAATTGACGCGGAGAAAGCAGGCGATGTGACAAAGGAGCTTGTTTTCCTTGGCGACTATGTCGATCGCGGACCGGACTCCAAAGGCGTGATTGAACGCCTGATTGCAATAGGCGCGGAATTTCCTGGATCTGTTTTTTTGAAGGGCAATCACGAAGCTGTCATGCTCGATTTCCTGAACGATCCTGAAGAAATGCTGGAATGGCTCGAATGGGGCGGCGACGAAACACTCCGCAGCTATGGCGTCTCCGGGGCGCTCACAAAATCCGGCGAAGACCTATCAGCCGAACTCGCCTCAGCAATGCCTAAAGCGCATCTCGATTTTCTCAATAATCTGTCGCTCACGCACCAGGCTGGCGACTATCTATTTGTTCATGCAGGCGTGCGTCCAGGCGTCGCCCTAAAAGACCAGTCCGAAGACGATCTTTTGTGGATCCGCAAGCGTTTTCATGACGCCAACGCAAAGGATCGACCCGATTTCACGGTCGTTCACGGCCATCATCCAATGAAAAAACCGGTCGATGTGGGTTGGCGCATCGGCGTCGATACTGGCGCTTGCTGGTCGGGCGTGCTCACTGCTGCGGTGCTTGAAGGCAAGACGCGGCGCTTTATCGCCTCTGACTCACGCTGATTTCTGGATCTTCTTGTTATCGGCGACAAGCCGCAAGCCGCCGGCCGCCGCGAGGATGGAACGCAGGGTCTCGGCGCCGCCCGGGTCGTCGTTGCCAGCAATGGTTTTACCATATTCCACAGCGTAGTTCGAAGCATCGACGACATGCGGTTGCGGCGTGGCGAAAATCATCGAGCCGCCGAGCAATATCGTGTCACGCCACCGCTCAAGCATTTCACGTTTGAACCGAGCCGGCGCAATCAGAAAATCCGGCTCGGCCGCGCGCGATTCAGTTTCCGAAATGATCGCAAGGCCGGATTGCGCGTGCCGGTCGCTTTCCCTGGCGGCGTGCGAATCAACGATCGCGCTAACCGCCCTGGCCGATGCGCCCGCCAAGCGCAACAGCGCGGCTGTGTTCTCGTCTGCGCCAAGAATATGAACCGTCTGGCCGCGTTCGCGGAATTTATTCAAGAGACCTGCAAAGCTCGCAGCAACACCCGCGGCCCGTTGCTCAAAAGACTGATAGGGTTGATGGGCTCGCAATGCGAGCGCGTTCTCTTCGTCCCACAGCCGCGCGAGCCGCTCGCTCCACGGATCAAAATCAAGGTCATTGTTGTCCTGATGTGTGATGAAAAGCCGGATCGATCCGCCTTCTTTTGCTGTTAGCGATCCTTTGACGACTTTCATGCCCTCTGCGCGAATGATCCATTCGAGAACGGACAGCGAATAGGCTGCTGTAAGGCCGGCCTCGAAACAATCGACTGCATTCTTGCTGAGCACCGACGGCGCATAAACTGTTTCAAGAGCAAAAATGCCGTCAGGCGCCAAGCGCGCCTTGACACCGGCGAGGAAGGCGCGCGGCGCGGCGACATGTTCAAGCACGGACGCCGCGGTGATGATGTCGAAAGTTTTGTCGCCGAAGGCGTGATCGAGTTCGCCAGACGGGAACGCCGCCTTCGCCGACCACGCCCACGCGCCGATCTCATCGATATGTTCGCTTGGATCGACGCCAAACCGTTCGACCCAGCGCGGGTAATAAGAAAGAAGCGCGCCGTCGCTTGCGCCGATATCGAGCGCGGCGCAATCGCGCCCCGACAATAGCTCCAACGCTTCTGTAGCCATGGCGCGCAAATGATCGCGATTGGAGGGGTGGCGCGAAGACGCTTCAAAGGGCCGATCGTGGGTCGATTGAGCCGACTGCAAGAGTCCGCAAGCGCGTGCATGTCTCGTCGGATCGCACAAAACGTAGTCGGCGCCGCTGAACGAAATCACAGGCGTTAACGCCTTCGATCCGCATGCGCGACATTCGGTAACCTTTTTCATGCGAGCCCGCCCATGCGTCCTGCTTTCTGATCGATGAAAGGCAGGATGACGCAGACCGGTAAAAACCAAGTAAAATACAGGCTTGCTTGCGTCTTTATGATTTGTTTACAGAGCTTTAAAGCGCGTCGACGCGCGGTTGAAAAATGAATCGCACGCGCGTCAAAAATTCAATGATTGTCAATGAATATGAATTGACGGCGACGTTTTATCGGCTCATTCGATCAATCAATCGGCGGATGAAGGTCTTGCAGAGTTCGACCTGTTCAAGAGCGACGAACTCATCGGCTTGATGGGCCTGATCGATCGATCCTGGCCCGCAGATAACCGTCGAAAAACCCGCTTCCTGGAATTGCCCGGCTTCCGCCGCATAAGCGACGACGTCCGTGGAGTTGTGGCCAGTAATCGCCTTTGCGAGATCTGTCGCCGGGTTGTCGGCGCGTGGGGCGAGCGCTGGCGCATTCGTCATTTGTTCGATCTCGATCCGGCACCCGGGCGCGCGCCGACGCATATCAACTTCAACGCCGCGCGCGAAATCAGAGAACTCTTCAAATATGTCCGCAACGCTGTCGCCCGGAAGCGCGCGCAGGTCCCAATCGAAAACCGCCTCTCCGGCCATGATGTTGAGTTGCGTGCCGCCGCGCACGACATTGACGGTCATCGTAGAGTAAGGCGGAACAAACGGGCTCTCAGGATCGGCGTCGCGCTCGCGAGCCGCGCGCATATCCGATATTTTTGAAATGAGGCGCGCCGCCGCCTCCACCGCCGATACGCCGCGTTCGGTCTGGCTGGAATGGGTCGTATAACCAGTGACAGTGACCCTGAAGGAAGCGATCCCCTTATGCCCGTCGATCACCTTCATGTTGGTCGGCTCGCCAACAATGACAGCCGAAGGCGGCGGCAATTTGTCGGCAATATCCGCGATCATCCGCGGCGCGCCAAGGCAGCCTATCTCTTCATCATAGGAGAGCGCGAAGATGATGGGACGTTTCAGTCCCGCCGCTTTCATCTCCGGCAACAGCGAAAGGGCTATCGCGGAGAAGCCTTTCATATCGCATGTGCCGCGACCGAACAGCTTCCCGCCTCGTTCAACAACCATCCAAGGATCGCTGCTCCAGTCCTGGCCTTCAACCGGCACGACGTCTGTGTGCCCGGAGAGAACGACGCCGCCTGGCGTTTTCGGCCCGACAATCGCGTAAAGGTTCGATTTCGTTCCGTCGTCATTTTCCACGCGGACGGTTTCGACGCCTTCAGAGGCGAAAAAGCTCTCAAGATCTTCAATCAACGCGAGGTTTGAACGCGACGACGTCGTGTCATGGGCGACCAGGCGCGAGATCCATTCAATCTGCGGTGCGAGCGTTTCCGACATGGGCGAAAGCTTACCGGCGTGAAGGATTGAATGAAACGGGGCAATTGCCGCGGGTCACGCTGCAGTAAACGCCTCAAGCCCGGATAAGCGCATCGCTTGCGCGCGCTCCGGAATGGCGCGGGGGCTTACGCCATGCACCGCCTCGGCGAAAGCCTTGATATGGTGAGGCGTCGTGCCGCAACAGCCGCCGATGACGTTGAGCAGACCGGACTGCGCCCATTCGCGCATATGTCCGGTCATGCTGTCCGGGGTCTCATCATAACCGCCAAAGGCGTTGGGCAATCCTGCGTTTGGATAGGCGGAAACGAAGCAGTCCGCGACGGTCGCTAGTTCTTCGACGAAGGGGCGCATGAGGTCGGGCCCGAGCGCGCAGTTGACGCCGACGATCAGGGGCTTGGCGTGGCGAACCGAATGCCAGAACGCTTCCGGCGTTTGGCCTGACAAGGTTCGCCCCGACTGGTCTGTGATGGTCACCGACAACATGATCGGCACATCATAACCAAGATCGTCAAACAGGGCCTGGCCCCCATAGATGGCGGCTTTGGCGTTGAGCGTGTCGAAGATGGTCTCGATCAAAAGGAGATCAGCGCCGCCGGCGAGCAGCCCCCTTGCAGCCTGCGCATAGGAGTTCACCAGCGCATCGAAATCGACATTGCGCTTGGCGGGATCGTTGACGTCCGGCGAAATGGACGCGGTGCGGTTGGTCGGCCCGATGGCGCCGGCGACGAAGCGCGGCCGGCCGTCGCTCGCCGCCGCGTCAGCGGCCTCGCGCGCAATCCGGGCCCCGGTTTCGTTGAGTTCAAGCGCCAAGGCTTCCATCTCGTAATCGCCTTGCGCGATGGTGGTGGCGGAGAAGGTGTTGGTCTCGACGACGTCGGCGCCGGCAGCGAAATAGGCGTCATGCATCTGGCGCACGATATCGGGCCGCGAGAGATTCAGAATGTCGTTATTGCCTTTGATATCGCAGGACCAATCTGCGAAGCGCTCGCCGCGATAACCCGCTTCATCGAGTTCGAAATTCTGAATATATGTGCCAGCGGCGCCATCGAGGACAAGAATGCGCTGGGTCAGCGCGTCTTTCAGCGCTTCAATGCGGTCTCGTCGGCCGGAAACAGGATCGTCCATAACACCTCGCTCGCATCATATAAAGAAATCTTTATATGATTGGCAAGAGGCGTTTGTCGGCCCGCAAACGAAAAACCCGGGCCGCGACGATCGCGGGCCGGGCTTTTTTCAAGGCTAAACCGCCGCTGCCTGGTTCAGGCGGCTTTGCGTCGCGTCGCCCTGCGCTTCGCTGCGGGACGCTTGGCCGCGGCTTTTTTCGCCGCTGGCTTTTTGGCGGACTTTTTCGCTGCCGTTTTCTTGGCGGCCGCTTTTTTCGCAGCGGTTTTTTTCTTCGCCGCCGGGCGAGCGATCTTTTTCGCCGCCCGCTTCTTTGCGACTTTCAATTTGGGTTTGGCAGCGGTTTTCTTTTTTGCCGTCGTTTTCGCAGGTTTGTTCGCCGTTCTCTTCGCAGCCGGCTTGGCTGCTTTCGCTTTCGTCTTTTTCATGGATAAGGATCCCCTGTTTCACTGACGCAATCGTCAGTGATACGCCGTTACGCGAAAACTGGTTAACAACCTTTTAAACGTCGCAACGGCGTTGATCCGCTCCAAGACGATGACCCGCGCCCGCTTATTTTACGTCGAGAAGTTCAACCTCGAAGATCAGAAGTTCATTTGGGCCAATCGGTCCTTTTCCGGACGCGCCATAGGCAAGGTCAGGCGGCACAAAGAAGCGAAACTTGTCGCCAACGCGCATCAGTTGCACGCCCTCGGTCCAGCCGGGAATAACGCGGTTCAGTGGAAATTCAATCGGCTGGCCACGCGAATAGGAGGAATCGAATTCCGTCCCGTTAAGGAGTGTTCCTTGATAGTGGACTTCGACGGTGCTTCGCGCCGACGGCGACGCCGCGCCCTCGTCGCCCGTTCGCAAGACTTCATATTGAAGGCCTGTATCCGTGGTGTTGACGCCTTCTTTTTCAGCGTTCGCCGTCAGGAATTCGTTCGCCGCTTCCAAATTCCGCACCGGATTCTGCACCTTGATCAATTCGACATCGAAAATCAGCGCCTCATTCGGACCAATCGGGCCGCCGGGCGTACCGGCCTCGCCATATCCAAGATCCGGCGGCACGAATAACCGAAACCGATCACCCTCGCTCATCAGCTGGACGCCTTCGGTCCAACCAGGAATGACCCGGTCGAGGCGAAAGCTCGCCGCCGCGCCGCGCGCCCGCGAGGAATCAAATTCCAAACCGTCTTTCAGCGTGCCGACATAATGCACTTGAACAAGATCAGTGGAGACAGGCGTTGCGCCGCCTTCAGGCCCTTCCTCGACAATCATGTATTGCAAACCGCTTTCCGTCGTTGTGACGCCTTCGCGTTCGGCGTTCTCGGCAAGATATGCCGTCGACGCTGCGAGGTTCTCAGCAGCTTGCCTTGCGAAAAGCGCGCGCGCGTCCGTACGCTCGCCTTCTCCGTTGACTGCGGCCTCGCCCTCGCTCGGCGGCGTATCGGGAAGTTCCTCCGGCTCGCCGGGTTCTCTCGGTCCGCAACCGACAAGCAGGGTCAGGGCGGCGAAGGCGGTCGCGACATAATTTAAAAGCAAATTCATCTCCATCTGGTGGCGCGCGGCGGACCCTACCCCACTCGCCCACGTTGATCCAATCACCCGCAAAACATCCCGCATCAGCGGCTCATTAACGGGATATTTCCCAACAGCGGCGACAAAATCATGACGTAAGGGATGAAGCGAAACGGCCATGCCAGGCTTTGCGCGCAAGACAGGCGCTGCGGTCAGCGAGGATGCAAAGAAGCGGATTGCGGCGCTGAAGCCGTATCCGAGCCTCGACATGTGGCGAAATCCGGTGACGCGCGGCTTTGCGCGAAAGCTCTTGAATGACGACTGGCGCACAAGCGTTGACGAGATCGATTTTGAGTACCGGCTTTCTGACGCCAGCGTCGGCGGCGTTGACGGCGCACATTACGAAACAGCGTCGAGCCGTGAAGGCGCGCCGGTCATTCTTTATATCCATGGCGGTGGTTTCGTCGCAGGCGATCCAATCGTTTGCGCCTCGCTTGTTCTGCCGATCTGTTTTCTGACCGGCGGCGACGGGTTTGGTCCCGCCTATTCGCTATTGCCAGAGGCGACTTATCCTGTTCAGATTGACGAGGCAAGCGACGTCTGGAATGCACTTTACACAGATTATCCTGAAAAGCGTTACGTCCTTTTGGCCGATTCAACCGGAGCGGCGATCGCCCTTTCAGCGTTGATGCGCTGGAGGGATGCGGGCTGGCCACTGCCGTCTGCGGCCGTATTTCTAAGCCCCTGCGTTGATGGAAAAGGCGCGAGTGATACCCAAATCACGTTGGACGGCCGCGATCCTTTGATCAAATCGATGCGCGGGGCTTATATGCGCAATCTTTTTCGGTATTACGCGCCTGACGCGCAACTGGAAGATCCAGGCGTCTCGCCGATATATGGCGATTTTTCCGGTTTGCCGCCGATGTTGGTGCACGCCGGTTCGCGCGAAGTTATGCTTGGCGACGCAGCGCGCCTTTCCGCCAGCGCGCGCCGCGTCGGCGTCGATGCGCGCCTTCAAATCTACGACGGGATGTATCATCGTTTTCACGCCAATTGGAGCCTTGCCGAGACCCGCGAAGCGCATCGCGATATCGCTGATTTCATCGGCGCCCTTTAGCGGCCGAAGTCAGTCTTCAATCAAACCGATCAGACTTAAATCCTGCCGCGCGCGTGCAAGCGAAACAGCGCACAAGTGATAACATATAGAAGCGCCGCGTCGAATGTGCGGTTCAAGGTCAGCAGCATCCAGAAAGGACTCTGCGTCGCCAACAAACTGTACAGATGGAAAACGACCATCGCAGCGTGGAGAAAAAACAAGGGCGCCGGAAACCATCGCCCTCGGGTCATAAGACAAAATCCGGCGGCGAGCGCGCCATCAAGCAGAATGTAACTGACAGTCAGTGCGCGTCCGTCAAGTAACAACCATAATTGCAGAGAGAATAACCAGCCTACCGCCAACAATCGCGCTGCGCAGAAGATTTGAGCTGACTGTGAGCGATAGGCCAGGGAGATAGCGCATGCGACCCATGCGCCATAGAAAATAATTGTTATCCAATCCCAAGTATTGATGCGACCGCTGACGATACCGATCGTTTCGGCACGCCCCCCGATGCCTGCAGCAATTGAGCGCCAGACTCGGCGGCGCGCGCGCCAAGCGTCTCATGCGCCTGACTTGTAGCCTCGGCCAGCTTCACCAACGCTGATTGCACCTCGGCGTACGCCGCCGTCGCTTCTGATGCATGAAGTTTGCCATCGACGCTCTTCGCTACTGCAGCGCCAGCGGCGACCATTGCGGCGAGGCCCGCAATTTGCTTCTCGAAACGCAACAACACCAACTGCTCTTTTCGGAGATCTTTGCTCATTTTGACTTTCCTCTATTTAAGATGTGATACGCTACGATGTCACAACTTTAGGGCGAGTCATGGCGTAGGTCATCGAATATTTTCCCGCAGGACGGGAATATTAAGATTGACAAGTATTATTGGATGTTTCTCAAATGACAGCGAACGAAGACATGTACGCAGCGCGAATCGCCCGCACGATGCTTCGCGTCGCGAAACGGCGCGCGAGCGAATTAGCTGTGAGTGGCGCTAGCGAGGCTCGTCTGTCGACGGCGAAAATCTCGGCGCTTGATAGTAAAGATCCGTCGCCAGTTCTGCGCCGCGATCTAGCGCGCCCGGCGGCGGCGGAGAGCCCGCGTACTCTCGGAGAATTTCTTCAAGCACTGGGCGAAGAGCTTGCGTCAAGCGAGCCGGACCGTGACGAGTCGTAACCGGGGCCAGCGCAAGATAGGTATTTGCGGCCGCTTCGGCCGCAATTTCCACGGCGTGATCGGGCGGCGCCGCGTTTTCGTTAACGGACAAATGGTTGAGAACGATCGATAACGCGATCTTCAGCCGTCGCAGATCCAGCCCCGCATCCTCGGCCGGCGGCAAGGAAACGATCGCCGCACCGCTGCCGTCCGCGGCGCCAAAAAGATCATTGAGCGTTACGGCGTTTCCTGTCGCCTCGACAACACGCCGGGCGAGCGCCGGTTTCGGCGACTGCTGCCCATTGATGATGCGATATAAGGTCTGACGCGAAGCGCCAACGCGCGCGCCAAATTCCGGCACGCTTTCGCGCACGTCTAGGAGATATTTCTTCAACGGGTGCATCGCGGCGTCGTCGGGCCCTCTCGTTTCTGATAACGCTTGCGCCGTAACTGTCGCGCCGCACGCGACAATGGTTGATGCTGTCACGTCTTGCGCAACAAATTGTTAACGACACCCGGAAAACGGCCTAATAGCCAAGACGTACATGAACGCACCTGTACTCACCCTCGCCGATCTCGGCCTCACCTTCGGCGGCGCGCCGCTTTTCACATGCGCGAGTCTCGAGGTCGGGCGCCGCGCCCGCATTGCGCTGGCTGGGCGCAACGGATCAGGCAAATCGACTCTGATGAAGATTGCAGCGGGGCTCGTCGAGCCCGATCGCGGCGAACGGTTCCTCGATCCAAAGGCCCGCCTTGTCTATCTTCCCCAGGAGCCTGACTTTTCTGGGGTCGCCACCGCAGGCGACTATGTCGTCCGCGCCGCCGGTCTGGTTCGCGCGCATGAAGGCGAACGCGCGCTAAGCGATATCGGCATTGATCCCGCTACGGCGCTTTCCCAGGCCTCAGGCGGCGAGATGCGTCGGATCGCGCTAGCCGGCGCATTTGCGCAAGACCCGGACGTTTTTCTCCTCGACGAGCCGACGAACCACCTCGATATCGAGGCCATAGAATGGCTGGAGGCGCGCTTGAAAGTGATGCGGGCGGCGCTGGTCCTCATCAGCCATGACCGCCGCTTCCTCGAAACCCTGACCGATGAGACGGTATGGATCGACCGCGGCGAGACCAAACGCCTGCGAAAAGGCTTCGCCGCATTCGAGGCCTGGCGGGATAAGCTATTGGAAGAGGAGGCCAGTGACCGCCAGAAACTGTCGCGCAAGATCGCGGCTGAAGAAGACTGGGTGCGTTACGGCGTCACCGCGCGTCGCAAGCGCAATGTGCGTCGTCTTGGGGAATTGCAGGCGCTGCGCAAGGAACTGCGCGAACAACGAGCAGCGCCGAGCGCCGCAAGGATGGACGCTTCAATGAGCGAGCGTTCCGGCAAGCGCGTGATCGTCGCCAAGGGCGTGACAAAATCTTTCGGGGCCCGGACGATCGTCGATGACTTTTCAATCGAAATCCTGCGAGGAGAGCGTGTCGGCTTGGTGGCTCCAAACGGCGCCGGGAAGACAACGCTACTCAACCTTATGACCGGCGCGCTATCGTCCGATACGGGCGATCTTACGCTCGGCGCTAATCTGCAATTGACGAGCCTCGATCAGCACCGCGCCGCCCTCAAACCGGAAACGCGGGTCGCCGACGTCGTTACAGGCGGACGCGGCGATTGGGTGACAATCAATGGCGCGCGCCGCCATATTGCGACCTATCTTCAGGATTTTCTGTTCGCGCCGGAACAGTTCCGCTCGCCGGTAGAGGCGCTTTCCGGCGGCGAGCGAGGGCGACTCGCCATCGCCGCGGCGCTTGCCCGGCCGTCAAATCTTCTTGCGCTCGACGAGCCGACCAATGACCTTGATCTCGAAACGCTTGATGTTCTTGAAGACCTCGTCGCCAATTATCAGGGTACGGTATTGCTTGTCAGTCACGACCGGAGTTTTCTTGACCGCATTGTCACAAGCATCATTGCGCCTGCGGGCAGCGGGTCTCCAGAAGGAAAATGGATACGGTATGTCGGCGGCTATGACGACATGGTCCGCGCTCGCGAGGGCGCGCCTATGGCCAAGCCGTCTGAAAAGGCCAAGCCGCGCGCTCGCAAGACCGACCCGTCGAAATCAAATGCGAAGAAAGCGGAAAAACTGTCTTACAAGGATCAATACGCTCTTGATGCGTTGCCAAACGAGATCAAAAGGCTCGAAAAAGAAATAGCGGCGCTCTCCGATGCGATGGCTGATCCAAGTCTATATGAACGCGATCCGACGCAATTTGAAAAAACCGCCGCCGCGCTTGAGGCGGCGAAACAGTCTTTGAGCGAAGCGGAAGAGCGTTGGCTTGAACTCGAATTAAAGCGCGATGCGTTAAAATAGAAGCGTTGAGGCTCTCGGCCTTGCGGCGCGCAGCGCCAGCCATTCTGAAACGGTACGCGCAATGAGCGTCAGATCGGTTCGATGAGATCCCATTTGTTGCCGTATAGATCGGCGAACTGAACGACCTTTCCGTAAGGCTCAGAACGCGGGCGCTCGAGAAGCTGGACGCCAGCGTCAGCGTATTTGGCGACGTCCCGTTCAAAATCTTCAGTTTTCAAGAAGAATCCGACCCTGCCGCCAGCCTGACGACCGATAGCGGCGCGTTGCTCGTCATTAACGGCGCGAGCCAGAACCAGATCGGCGCCGCCGCCGGCGTCGAGGACGAGCCAGCGCTTGCCGGCGGCGAGTTTCTCATCGGATTTTACCGAAAAACCGAGGCGCGAGCAGAACCATTTCGCGGCCTCATCGCAATCTCGAACCAGCAGCGTGACTTGCATCAACACGAGGCGGCCGCTGGAAACCTGGCGCCTGGAACAGTCCCGCCAATCCAATTCGGCGACGCGTGCGTAATTTTCATATTGCAATGCAGGATGATGGGCATGAATAGCATGATGATGGCGTTTTTCGGCGCGACAATCGCCTTTCTTGCTCTCAATCTGAGCTGGATCGGCGTCATTGCGCAAGATTTTTACCAACGTCAGATGGGCGGCCTGATGGCGTCCTCATTTCGAATGCCGGCCGTGGCGGCGTTCTATCTCGTTTACCTTGCAGGCGTCGTATTTTTCGCTGTTGCGCCAGCGATTGAAGCCGGTTCAATAGCGTCAGCGCTCGTCCGCGGCGCACTTTTCGGCTTCGTCTGTTATGCGACATACGACCTCACCAATCTTGCGACGCTCCGTGGCTATCCGGCGCGTCTCGCCGTCGTCGACATCATCGCTGGGACAGTTGTCACGGGCCTCGCGTCAGCCGCCGGATACTTTTCTGCAACGCTCGCGTAGTTGCGGGTCGAACGGCTAACGACAATCGATGGTTTTTAGATGGGCCAAACGATCAGACGAAAATCGCGATCGTTTGTTTGCCCGTTACGATGAGATCGCCAGCGCTGGTCCAAATCGCCATATCTTGAGCAGAATAACCGTGGCGCGCGCCTTCTGCCGTTGACGACAAGAGATACCATCCGTCAGGGCTTTCCAGATTATCGCTCAGCATATTGACTGACCACGTAGCCGTGCTGATCGGCTTGAAATGTGGGAACATGGGCAGAACCGCTGGCGGCGGCGCATCGGCGAGCGCGAGAAGCGCAGCCGGCCCGCGCGCCGTTTCGTCAATATGACGAGCCCAGAGGATAATTTCGTTTTCGGTTGCGCCCGTCGCCGGCCGGCTGCCCTTAGCGAGACGCATCTCGAGGTGACGCAGGAAAGCGGGACCGAGCCCGCGCGGTATGTACTCTTCGCAGTCATCAGGTTTCGGGAGCGCCGGCGCGGGCCGCCATTCGGTATCAAAATGCGATGGGCGCTCGGCGCCGAAGGCGAAAGTCGCGCGCGCGGCAGGCGCGCCATCGCAAGACAATAGGACGTCGATGAAGCTCATAGATCGGCCCTGGCGCAGGATATCGGCGCGCGCCTCAACAGCGCCGCCGGCCGGTCCGACAAAGGCGAAATTGGCGCTGCGGAGCGGCGGCGCGTCGGGTGCGGCGCGTTGAGCGGCTTCGAAACACAAGGCCGCTGTCAGCCCGCCATAGGTCGTTCGCCCCTGCATCCATCCTTCAGGGATCTCCGCGCGGAACTGGTTATCTGCAAAATCCGCCCCGGCAAGGAGCTCTGAAAGCAGTATTGTCATAGCGCCATCCAACCTGCCGATCGCGACCGCGCGCGCAAGCAATCTTTGCAGTTGCGAAGAGGCGTCAATAGTATCCGCCCGGGGCTTGAGAGGATTAACGCGCCCGGTTTTTTCCTCTATTCTTATCATTGTCGGGGCCGCAGGGGTCGGCCATCGGGCGCTTTGAGCGCCAAAAGACGCTGCGTGGGGAAAAAACGGCCAGATGGGCAAACGCCAGATCGCCAATCGCAGATGGGGTCGCCGTAAAACCGGCGATTACTATGATGCGCTGCGCGCCCGCTTTTCCGGCGATGAGGCGCCGCGCGTCGAGCCGTCATTCCGAGCGCCGCCGGATCCGTCGACGAAATATTTTGGCGCGGGGCCCGCCGACGAGGCCCAAACAACCGAGAAGCTCTTTGATCCTTTAGGCGCAAAAGACGAAGCGCGCGCCCTCGGCGCTGCTATCAACGCCTTTGCGAGGCGCGAGGCGCGGCTTCTGACGCACGCTGCACGCTTGCTTATCGGGCTCGTCTGGGCGCTCGCCGCCGGCTGGTTCTTTATGAGAGAGGGGAGCGCCGATGCGCAGGCGCTCGGCCAGCTGTTTCTCGTCCTGGGCGCAGCGGGAATTGGCGCCGCCATCGCAGGCGCTCTGGTCACGATCGTGGTCCCAGGCGCCACCGTTAAGCGCATCACCGGCGACGGGGCGGCGCTGGGCCAGCGACTGGCGTTTGAGGCGCGCGCAGCAGACGCCGCTCGTCGAACTGGCCTCAGCGCGGTCGAAGCCGAAGCTTTCCGCAGCGCAACCGCTTTTATGAGCGCGGCGCCAGCGGGCGAGGACGCCGCGGCGCAAGAGGGTTTTGCCGCATATCTCGGACGACCGGCGAAAAAACGCGCGAATCGCGCCGGCGCTCTTTTCGTCGCAGCGTTGGTCATTGTCATCGCGAGCATCGTCGCCGTTTTGGCCGCTCCCGCGATGGCGCCGGAAGGGTCAATCGTCGCCGCCTATCCAATCCTGTTCGCCATGATCGTGGTGAGCGCCCTCCTTTACGCCGGCGCTGGCGCCATCAGCGCAGCGGGCGGCGCGGGGTTCATAGAGAAAAGCGCGGCGGCCGCCGAGGCGCGCGCCTTCGCCGCCTGCCGGAAAGGCTTCGCCGCAAGCGGCGCCGGCGCGAATGGGACGCCGGCATCTGCGATGGCGGATCAGACGCACGCGGCGCGCGAAGACCATGCGTCCCTCGAAGCAGCTCCCACTGCTTCCGATGCGGCGGCGATTCGGCCAAATCGGTCCGGCGATTCGGGTCCGATCTTTGTCGAAACCGGTTTTCAGGCCGCGCCGAAGACGTTCCGGACCGATGCGTTCGAGAAAAATTTCAGGCGGAAATGACATCGGCCTCGGGGTCGAAACGACGTCATAAAACCCTCAAAAACAAAGCTTGCCATTAATCAATGAAGCGCATTCATTGCGCTCGGTTAATCGCTCCTTAACCAAAAATTTTTGCCCACCGGACAACTTCATGTTGACGGTCAGCCGAAGCTCTATCACTATATCTTGTGTCGGCGGGGAGCGTCGACGTTTCACAAAAGAAGAGCAGAACCTAGCCGGTCTGCGCGAGATTGGTGCAACCGGCAAGAGGGGAGCTGTGCGCCCAAATCAAGGGCCGAAACGAGGGACGGGAGTTAAGGGCATGTCGCTTTCTGAAGCCGCCAAAGAGTTCGAAGCCGCGGAAACCGACGAGGCTGCGTCGCGGGCCGAAATCCCGCCGCAGCCGGTCGAGACGGGCAAACCGGCGCTGAAGGTGGTGCGCGATATCGCCATCGATCGCTCACGCGATGCGCTACTGACCGAGTTTGGCAAGAAAACCATGGAGGACCGCTATCTCCTGCCCGGCGAGTCCTTTCAGGACATGTTCGCCCGGGTCGCGCGCCATTATGGCGACGACGCCGACCACGCCCAGCGCATTTACGACTATATCTCGAAGCTCTGGTTCATGCCGGCGACGCCTGTGCTCTCCAATGGCGGCGCCCAGCGCGGCCTGCCCATTTCCTGCTTCCTGAACGCCGTCGGCGACTCCCTCGACAACATTGTCGGCACCTGGAACGAGAATGTGGCGCTTGCCTCCAACGGCGGCGGCATCGGCACCTATTGGGGCAAGGTCCGCTCGATCGGCGAGAAAGTGAAACACGCCGGCGCGACCAGCGGCATCATCCCCTTCATCCGCGTCATGGACTCCCTCACCCTTGCGATCAGCCAGGGCTCCCTGCGGCGCGGCAGCGCGGCCTGCTATCTCGACGTCCACCACCCCGAAATCGAGGAGTTCCTCGAGATCCGCAAACCGTCGGGCGACTTCAACCGCAAGTCCCTGAACCTCCATCACGGCATCAACATCACCGATGAATTCATGGAGGCGGTGGCGAAGGACGAGGAGTTCGGGCTGCGCTCGCCGAAGACGGACGAAGTCCTGCGCACCGTCAACGCGCGCAAGCTGTGGCAGAAGATCCTCGAGATCCGCCTCGCCACCGGCGAGCCCTATCTCCTGTTCACCGACACCGTGAACCGCCAGATGGCGAAGCACCAACGGGATTTAGGGTTGAAGGTCTCGACCTCGAATCTTTGCTCGGAGATCATGCTGCACACAGGGCCCGATCATCTCGGCGAAGAGCGCACGGCCGTATGCTGCCTCTCCTCCATCAATGCGGAGAAATACTGGGAGTGGAAAGACTGCCCGGAATTTGTCGAGGACGTGATGCGCTTCCTCGACAATGTGCTTGAGGACTTCATCCAGACCGCGCCCTCCTCCATGGCGAAAGCGAAATACTCCGCCGAGAGAGAGCGCTCGGTCGGGCTCGGCCTGATGGGCTTCCATTCCTTCCTGCAGGCGATGAATGTGCCCTTTGAGAGCGCCATGGCGAAGTCGTGGAACACGCGGCTCTTTAAACATATCCGCATGGGCGCGGATGCGGCGTCGGTGAAGCTCGCAGAAGAACGCGGAGCCTGCCCCGACGCAGCCGAGCGCGGCATCAAGCAGCGCTTCTCCCACAAGATGGCGATCGCGCCGACGGCCTCGATCTCGATCATCTGCGGCGGGGCCTCCCCTTGCATCGAGCCGATCCCGGCGAATGTCTACACCCACAAGACGCTGTCGGGCTCCTTCACGGTGAAGAATGTCGCCCTGCAGGCGCTGCTTCGGGAGAAAGGTCACGACACGGACGATGTCTGGGCCTCGATTCTTGAGCACGAAGGCTCGGTTCAGCATCTTGATTGCCTGACCGACGATGAGAAGGACATCTTCAAGACCGCTTTCGAGATCGACCAGCGCTGGGTCGTCGAACTCGCCGCCGACCGCAGCCCTTACATCTGTCAGGGCCAGTCGGTGAACGTCTTCCTGCCCGGCGACATCGACAAATGGGACCTCCACATGCTGCACTGGATGGCGTGGGAGAAAGGCGTGAAATCCCTTTACTACTGCCGCTCCAAATCCATCCAGCGCGCCTCCTACGCCAACGGCAAGAAGCCCGGCTTTTCAAATGTCGGCGAGACGGCGGAAGGCGCCGAGCTTACGCCTGAAGAACAGATGATGCAGGCCGCCGCCAAGACGGACTATGACGAGTGTCTGGCGTGTCAGTGAGGTATGGGAAAAAAGCGGCGAAAGCTTGACGCCTTTAAGCGCAAGGGAAAGGCTCTCAAACATCCCTACTCAATACTTGGAGAGGACAATCTTCATTTCTCCGCTTGGGTGGATGATGGGCTAGCTAACCTTATCTGGGCTGCATTGATAGCGTCCCAATTAAATAGGGATGAATACCTTCAAATCTTTCGGGACGTACTCATTAGAGTCCGAGAACGCTCTGAGTCTTACAAATCTTTCTACGTAACACATTCGGCCTTAGCGCAGCAAAATAAAGAAACTTTCGAAACCGCATTTGGGCCCGTATTTGCTTCAGAAATCTATAAACGCGCTTTATCGCCGCTTGCGCTTCTTTATTCGCTTCCTGATAAGCATCACTGGTCGCGATTCTTGCGTCCGCCAGTCGATCGGGATGCAGCATACGCGCAACTGGGAAAAGCCGTTATTGGTGTATTTGATCATCAATCGGAAAAGGCAACGGATCTTCGCTGGCTTTGCGTTGCAAGCAGATGCATCTCTGAAAAAATGGTGTTGGGAACAGACCGCGCCGAAGAGTTCTCAGAACAAATTCGTCGATATCCAGACTACGGCGATATGCGATCAGTCCGCCCCATGATCCGAGCAACTGAAATGGCGTTCCGCAATCCTGCACTCCATGATGAAGACGATCCTCAATTTAAGTTGGAATGGCAGCGATCATTCTGGAAACAAGTATATGAAGAAACTCAATGTCTCCCTTTACCGCACGCAGAAAACACTACCAGGTTCTCACGTGAGTTGGTTCAGGATATTCAGGAAGCGTACTATGGCGTTGCGGAACATTTCTATAAGAAGACTGAAGATACCGAATTGAATCCGAAAAAGGACACGGTATTTGGTATAGTGCTCTACGTGCTGTATTTGGCCGCGCTCACAGAAATGGGTGGCTCAGGCAAGAGACCAGAGTGCCGTATTTTTCTGAGAATTGCGTGCGAGCTATTTATTACCCTGAAATTTCTGACAATTCAAAACCAGGAAAAACTTTGGATACAATATAGAAACTATGGCTCTGGCAAAGCGACGCTCGCATTTCTGAAAATCGTAGATGCTGAAACACTTCCCGAATACGTTGATATTGATGACTTAGAGCGCCTTGCAAATGAAGATGCTTGGTACGAGATGCGAGACATAAAGCTTGGGCATTGGGCGTCTGTAGATCTACGAAAAATGAGCGAGCAGATTGGTGAAAAAGATACGTACGACAAGTATTACGATTGGACCTCGAGTTTTGCCCACGGAAACTGGGGCGCGATTCGTGACACGCATTTTACGCTCTGCGCAAATCCGCTACATAGATTCCATCGCATTCCTACTCACCCAAACCACGGATTACCCAGCGCGACGAACGACATCATAAGCATTGTTAATCGGTGTTTGGATTTGTTGAACCAGCACTACCCACCATTTAAGAGGCGGATCAAGAAGCCAATCAAGCCGACAGGCGCTTGAAAAACGTGACATGTAGATTGCACTGAGGCGACGGCGCGATGGAATAGTCTCGCGCCCAATGGATTTCACGCTGGATGATGAATTGCGGCATCGTCTAACCCACGCTTCGGGAGAAGCAAACTCAATACGGCTGCCGGAGTTCCATCCCCAACCGCGCGAACCCGCCCCGCCCCGCACAACCGGAACCGTAGATTCTTCGCTGAAACCCGCCTTTGGTGCATAGTTATCTACCCCCTGGCGGCGGCGCCGTATGATCGGCGGCATGGATTTTTGCGCCTCTTCCCCCGCCGCTCCGTCATTGCCGGGCTTGTTCCGGCAATCCAGAACTCATGACGGCGCAAACTGTCTGGATCGCCGGAACAAGCCCGGCGATGACATAGAGCAGGCCGCGCGCCCGCAGACCGATCCGCGCCGCCAACGCAATTGTGGATCGCTTTCCTCCGAACCCCGCGCGCGGCAAGGATCGACACCCCCTTCGACGTCCCCGATTCGTGGATCTTTTTGGCCGGGATCAATCGCGCGGGGGCCCGGCGCTGCTATTCTGCCCGCGCTTCAGGAGGACCCGCCGATGACGACGCGCCCTAGCCTTTCCGTCCCATTCTCCGTCGCCGCCCTCGCGCTCGCCGCCTGCGCCGGCGAGGAGGCGGGCCCCGCCGCGCCTGGGGCCGCGCCTCAGCCCGACCCCGCCGATATCGAGGCGGCCCGCGCGGCGGCGGGCGCCCTCGGCGGGCGGCTGAGGGCGCGCCTCGTCGCGACCATGGCGGCCGAGGGGCCGGTCGCTGCGATCGCCGTCTGCAATGAGGCTGCGCCCGTTATCGCCGCGGATGTGAGCGCGGAAACAGGCATGAGTGTCGGCCGCACGGCGTTGAGGGTTCGCAACCCGTCAAACGCGCCCGATGATTTCGAGCGCGAGACGCTGGAGTTTTTTCTGGCGCGCCTTGGGGAAGGGGCGGACCCGGCCGCGCTGGAGCGCGCCGAATTCGTTCACGGTACGGATGGTCTCGCGTTTCGCTACATGAAGCCGATCATGACCGGCGCGCCCTGCCTCGCCTGCCACGGCACGGAAATATCAAAACCCATCCGTGTAGCGATTAATGAACGCTACCCGGAAGACGAGGGAACGGGCTTTGCTCTCGGCGACATGCGCGGCGCCTTCACGATCGAGAAGCGCCTTGAGAATTAGCAATAGGCGCAGCCCCAACGCTGAAGTCTTCAGCGATGAAGCGGCCCCAGAGCCGGCCGCCCCACCTGATCGAAAAACTCAAACCTCGACGTCGAGGATTTCAACCGCGTCGTCCTGGTTGTTATAGCGGCAATAGACGAGCGGGCCGTCGCCGCCCCGCGTCGCCAGCCAGAACTCCTCGATAGCGTGGCTCGTACGCACGCTGCGCGTCACATGGGTGTAGTCGCGGCCCGTCACATCGACCGCTGCGTAGGCGCAGCTCAACGCGCCGTCCTCAGAGCCGCCGGCGGCCATGGCGGGCCCGGCGAGGCTGGCAAAACCGGCCGCTGAAACGGCGCTGAGGATGGGTTTGCTCATTCTGATCATGGTGCTCTCCTTTGAGTCACTTTTGTTATGCAAGTTACTTTTATCTGAGTTACTTGCGTCTTGCAAGTCACCAATTTGTGAGCTAATATTTCCGCCACATGAGCCGTAAATCCGCCAGCCCTCGGCGCTACGCGCCGCCGCCGAGCACCCTTCCTGCGCCCGAAGGGCGCGCGCCGCGCTCGCCCTGCCCGGTTGGCCGGGCGCTGGACATTCTGGGCGACCGCTGGACGCTCCTTCTCATCCGCGACATGATGCTCAACGGCAAAAGGACGTATAAGGATTTTCAGGAAGCGCCGGAGCGCATCCCGACGAATACGCTCGCCGCGCGCCTCAAACTGCTGGAAGAAACAGGCCTCGTTGAAAAGTCGCTCTATCAGACAAATCCCGAGCGCTATGAATATGGCCTGACCAAACGCGGGCGCGGGCTCAAAGACGTGCTCATCGCCTTGCGCGACTGGTCGGCGGGCCTTTAAGCGCGAGCCAATTCCCTGCCTTGCGCTGTCGATTGCACGTGCGCGGCTTTTACAAGCACGAGCCCCTCGCCAGGAAGCGGCCATCAAAGCGCATATGGACCGGCTCGCCGTCCAGCGACGCGTCTTCGGGATCGACGATCGTCTCCGCATGGAAATGCAGATGCGGCTCGCGGGTGTTGCCCGAATTGCCAATGCGCCCGAGAAAGTCGCCTTTGCGCACGACATCGCCCGTTTCGACGGCGACGCCGCCTTCTTGGAAATGATGCAGGTGAATATGATGCGCGCCGCATTGAAGGACGACGAAATTGCCCGCAGTGAATGACCTGTCTGATCCGCCGATAGGCTCATCGGGACGCATATTCTCGCTCGCCGCCACCATCCCGTCGCATGGCGCGAAGACCGGCGCGCCGAAAGTCGAATAGGCCTCGATCGCCTGCGGCTTGGGGTTCAGCGTGTAGCCGTTCCGCGTGCGGAAACCGTCGGCGCGGGTGATGACAAAATCGAGCGCGTATCGCTGCGCGATGTCGCCGGGATCATCGCTTGGAAAATTGTGAAGGTTCAACAAGGGCGATGTTCCGCCGGAAAGGACGCAGGCCTTCGCGTCCGGCGAAAACGGCGAGGCGAGATCGACAACAGGGCCATTTGGCGCCAACCGCCCGGAGACGCCCTGCCAAATGAGAAAGCCGGCAAGCGGCAATAACGCCGCTACCGGCAAATTGGAGAGAACCGCCACAGGCCTCGTTCGCGGGCCGGGTGGGCGATTTAATTCTCGCCAAAGGAGAAACGTCCAGAGCAGCGCGACAGGCGCGGCGTAGTACAGCGGAGGATAAACCCAGACGCCGCCGGCGGCCAATCCGGCAAGCAAAAGAAACGCGGTTCCGAATTGCAAAACCGCGTCGATGGACGTGCGCCGCCGCGAAAGGATTAGCCACCCCGTTACAAAAGCAAGCAGCAGGAGCTGCGCGACGATGGCTTTAATCAACATACCGCGTGATGATAACCGGCCGAACCTTCCAATTGCAATCAACCCTTCACCTACGGATGCAGCGGCGGTGCAGCGCAACCGCCGGGCTGGGCCGGACGTGTGTTCACCGCCCTCGACTTGATCCTTGCTCAACGGGAGCAGCCACCTTCCCTCGCACGCCGCGCCGCGCCATACTCGGCCCGATGTCCCGGCGCGCGATCAACGCGATCTGCAAAAAGCTTCCCGGCGCGGAAGTCTCCGACCCTTGGGCGAAAATGGCGCCGCCGGATTCGCCGGGCCACGACGCCTGGAAGGTCGGCGGCAAGATGTTCGCCTGCATCGGCGCCGTGACGCCGGGCGTCTCGGTGAAAACGGATTCGATCGAGACAGCGCAGATGTTGATCGAGGCCGGCGTCGCATCGAAAGCGCCCTATTTTCACCGTTCCTGGGTGCTGTTGCCACCGGACGCCGACAAGGAAGAACTGCGCGAGCGCATTGTCGCGTCCTACAAGATCATCCGGTCCAGCCTTACGAAAAAGGCGCAGGCCGCGCTGCCGCCGTTTAAGGGCTGAGCCTTTAGGACTCCCGCAAATAGCCCCAGGCGTGCAGCTTGTCTGAGTCCTCGAACCAGCGTTCGCCGATGTCGGTCCGGTAATACATGTTGGGGATCAGGATATTCTCGATGCGCCGATAGGCTTGGGCGCGCGCCTCGCGCATGGTCGCCCCTGTCCCGGCGACAACGAGCGCAACGCCGGCCGATCCCGTGACAAGCCACTCGTCATTGACGCGCTTGACGTCCTCGATGTGAATGCCGTCCGTAGACGGTTTTTTGAAGACGATGGTCGCGTTCTTCGAATAGGAATCGAACGTCTGCTTGTCGCGGAAAGGATAAGGCGGGACCACGAGACGCACGCCGACTTGAAAGCCTTTCTTCGTGCGAATTGGCGCGTCAGAGCCGCTCGCCATGTTGTAGAAAAAGTCCGCGAGCGGCATGGCGAGGCCCTCGCTCTGGATCTGGATCGTCGGATAGCCGAAGCGCGCGGTGAACTCGAGCGGATAGATGCCCTGCCCGTTGACGATGCAGTTGATGTCCATGTAGCCGACGAACCCTTCTTCAGCGAGGCGCGGCTCCATTTTCTTCAGCGTCTGGTTAAACAGCCGATTGGGGCCCGACCAGAACATCGAGGTTCCCATCTCTCCGGTCGCCGGGCCGATATTTCCCGGGAAGAGTTTCTTGTGCTCGAAATTGATGTTGATCGGCTCAAGGAACCTCTTGCCGTTGAAGAAGCCGCCCACCGCGACCTCGACCCCGGTGACGCGGTTCTGCAGCTGGAAGATCTTGATCGTGTCAGACCACACCCGCTTATAGGCCTCGAGGACGCGCACAACATCTGAGCCGTCCTCTTCCATCCCGACAAACAAGAGCCGCTTGATGTTCTGCGCCTCGCCCGACGGCTTGACGACATATTTGCGCGGATTGGCTTTGACATGCGCGATCGCCGCGTCGAAGTCGTCGAATTCGCGGTAATTCAGGATTGAGACGCCGGCCTTCTTCAACTCATCCTGGCCAAAGGAGCGATCGTCCTCAAGACGGTCCGTATAAGGCGTGCCGCCTATTACATACTTGCCGCGTTTGCGGAGCGCTGCGGCCTTGTCGCCCTGTCCGAGAACATCGTCGAAGATTATGACATCGGCCCAATCGACGTGGCTCTCCCACTCATCGATCTTTGGAATAAACCCGTCGCCGATATCGGCGTCGTCCGTGTTCTCGATGTAGTAGCGAACTTCATGGCCCTCGCGGGCGATGCGCCAGGCGCAATCGACATGAAGCGCGTCTGCGGAAACGAATAGGAAGTTGCGTTTGACGTCCTCTGCCATAAAGCCCCGGGCGGTTGCGTTTGGTCGCGCAACGGACGAGCCGGCGCGCACGAAGACTTACCGAGAAGCGCGACGCTGGTCAAAAAGCGAAGCCGCCGCGCCCGGGCGGGCGCGGCGGCCTCGGTTACAGATATCTATTTCTGAGTCGCTCAGTACTCGCCCTCTTCGACTTTCCACTCGACCTCAACGTTTCCCTTCTTGCCTGTCTTCGCAGCTTCACCTTTCGCGCCGCGACAATCGGAGCCCTCTTCACCTGTCCGGCGGTTCGTCCAATCCTTGCAGCGATACTCAACTCTCACCCGGCGATCGCCGTCGGCTGGCGTAACAACAACGTCGTAAAGCACATAGTCCATATCGCCGTCGGTGAGCGCCAAAGTTTCGTGCTTGCCAACCTGTGAGGCTGTTTGCACGGCGGTCGCGACGCGCGCCGACTTTGCGTCAGGCCGCCGCGCTGCTTCGCGCACCTTCTGCACCGCCGGCAACAAGAGACCGACCGCCTGCGGATCTTCATCCGTTGTCAGCCACAATGTGTTGCCGTCGCCCCATTCGGCTTCAACCGGGATGGCGCTCGCCCCTTCGACTCTGGCGACGGCGTCCCCGGCGTGTGCGGCGCTGAAAAGGCTCGCTGCTGAAAAGCAGCCGGCCGCGATAAGAGTTCGCATGGTCATGGGATGCTCCCTTCGTTCACGAATTTTCCATAAAACGCAGGCGCAACGTTACCGCGCCATTGGCTGGCGATATAGCCGCTCAACGACGGCGCCTATGTGACGCCCGACACAAGCCGATTGCAACTTTCCGGGTCTTACGAAACCGCGACGCGATTTGCAGCGGATCGCTGCAAAGCAACAAACTGAATCGCTGTTAAAGTCCGAGCTTCGTCCACATCTCATCGACGCGATCGACTATAGCCTTGTCCATCTGCATCACGCGGCCCCATTCGCGCTTTGTCTCCGCCCCGATCTTGTCCGTCGCGTCAAGACCGATCTTTGAGCCGAGCCCTGATTCCGGGCTTGCGAAATCGAGATAGTCGATCGGCGTATTCTCGATGACGGTTATGTCGCGGGCCGGATCCATCTTTGTCGAGATCGCCCACATCACGTCCTTCCAGTCGCGCGCATCTACGTCTTCACCAACGACGATAATCCATTTCGTGTACATAAACTGGCGAAGATAGGACCACGCGCCCATCATCACCCGCTTGGCGTGGCCGGCGTAGGCTTTCTTCATGCGGATCACCGCGATCCGATAAGAACACCCTTCTGGCGGCAGCCAGAAATCGACGATTTCAGGGAACTGCTGTTGCAGGAGTGGGATGAACACTTCGTTCAGCGCTTCGCCGAGGATTGAAGGTTCGTCCGGCGGCCGGCCTGTGAAAGTGGAGAGATAAATCGGGTCGCGCCGGTGAGTAATCGCAGTCACGGTGAAAGTCGGGAAGCGCTCGACGGAATTGTAGTAGCCGGTGTGGTCGCCGTAAGGGCCCTCGTCGGCGTAATCATCGAGCGAGACATGGCCCTCAAGAACGATTTCCGCCTCCGCCGGCACTTTCAGCGGCTGCGTTTTGCAGTCGACAAGCTCAGCTTTCCGTCCCCGGAGCAAACCCGCGAAGTGGTATTCCGAAAGCGTATCAGGAACCGGCGTCACGGCGGCGAGAATGGTCCCCGGATCAGCACCGAGAACAGCCGCCGCCGGCAAGGGTTCGGGTTTTTCTTTCGCCCAGCGCGCATGGTGCTGCGCCCCACCGCGATGCTTGAGCCAGCGCATAATCGTCTTGTCGCGCCCAAGCTTTTGCATCCGATAGATGCCGAGATTGAAATCATCTTCTTTAGTGGCGCCAGGCCCGCGGGTGACGATCAACGGCCATGTGATCAGCGGCGCGGGCTCGCCCGGCCAGCAGGTCTGGATCGGCAACCCATCAAGATTGATCTCATCGCCGGTCTTCACGACTTCCTGGCATGGCGCGGCCCGCTTCGTCGCCGGTTTCATGGCCATAACGGTTTTTAAAAGAGGCGCCATTTTGAGCGCGTCCCGGACCCCGCCAGGCGGTTCGGGTTGGCGCAGGAATGCGAGAAGCTCGCCGACTTCGCGCAGTTCCGCGCCGGTGGTCCGCGACTTGCCGTCAAGGGTGACGCCCATGGCGACGCGTTTGACCGTCCCAAATAGGTTCACAAGGACCGGAACCTCCGAGATCGATCCGTCTTCCATGACCGGTTTCTCGAAGAGAACCGCAGGCCCGCCCGTCGCCAGAAGCCTGGTCTGGATCTCGGTCATCTCGAGCTTCACGGCGACTGGCTCTGCAACGCGCCTTAGCTCGCCTGCCGCCTCTAGTTTTTCGATGAAGTCGCGGAGAGATTTGTAAGCCATCGCCCGGGTTTAGCGGCAAAAACTACAGCGCGAAAGCGGGCGCGCGGCCGCAGAGCGAGCCCTTGGCGCGGTGAGCCGAAACCGCGAACGCACTGGATCCTGTATCATCAGATGCGCAACAGTCATCGGTTGGCATTCATGCACCATTTCTATCTCGCTCTCGCGGCAGTCTTCATCGCCATCACGCCGGCGCGCGCAAGGACGGACGACGCCTCCGGGCGCACCGAAATTCGGACTGTTTCTTCAGAAATCCTGGGCGAAGAGCGCCGGCTCTATGTCCGCGTCCCCATCGATTACGACCGCGCCGAGCGCTATCCGGTTGTCTTTGTCCTCGACGCCGAATGGAATTTCGAGCTTGTCGCCGCGCATCTCGACTTCCTTACCGACAACGGCGTCGCGCCAAAGATGATCGTGACCGGAATTGTCAACGTCAATCGCAACCGGGATTATGTCCCTCGCGCTGACGAATATTTCGCCGACACGGGCGAGGCCGCCGCGTTCCTGCAGTTCGTTCAATCTGAATGGATTCCGGCAATCGAGACGAACTTCTCAGCAAGCGACGAGCGCGTTCTTGTCGGCCATTCCTTTGGCGGCGTCTTCACGCTTTACGCCTTTTTTGAGAACCCGGAACTCTTCAACGCAAACATATCAATCAGCGCCAGCGCCTGGATCGGCGAGCGCGTCCTGTTCGAAGAAGCAGCGGCGCGATTTGAAGAGGGCGTTCCAGAAGGACGGTTTGTCTTCATGACGGCGGGCGAATACGACGGCGGGCCGACACTGCCGTCCGGACGCGACCTCGCCGCGCTTTTTGAGAGCGACGCGCCGGGGACACTGGACTGGGAGTTCTCCGTCATCCCGAGAGCTGAACATTTCAGAGCGGTGACGGGCGGGCTTCATGAAGGCTTCGACCTTCTCTTCCCGTCGGCTGGGTTCGCCGGCGAAGCGCGCGCGGCTGGCGAAACAGGCGGCGCCGAGGCAGTGCGCGGCTGGTTTGCTGAGAAGCGAATTGCGCTCGGCTGGCGCTTTCACCCCCTATGGTTCGACATGGGCGTTGCGGCCGCCGGCATGTCGCGCAATGGCGACGCAGAAGCGGCGATCGCAATCGTCGAAGAGACAGCGCCGTTTCACCCGGACAACGCCAGTTTCGCGTCTCTCGCGGCGCAGGTTTACGAAAATGCGGGTCGGCTGGAGAAGGCGCGCTCTGAGTTTGACCGCGCCGTTCGGCTGGCGGAGGAATATGATCTTCATCCCAATGCTATCGATATCGACCGGCTGCAGGCGGGGCTCGCCAGAATCGACGCCAAGATTTCGGACGCAGCGCAAAAATGACCGAAATGTTACCGGCCCGTTTAACCAATTTTCAGCCCGCCGCCTTTACGGTTGCATGGCGAAACCCTAACTAGAGAGACGCAAAAGTGCGCGCCGTGCGTCAGTTTGCGTCTCGGGAGTAGCGGTCCGGCGATGTTGCCGATCATTCATCAGGTTTTAGGCTCGACCTTGGTCGTGACAGGATTGATCGTCCTGCCATTGCCGCTGCCCTTTGGCCTCGTCATGTTGACGATCGGCTTCGCATTGCTTGCGCCTTACGTGCCAGCCGTTCAGAAGCTTGTAAGACATTTGCGCCGTAAATGGCCGAAAATGGACGCAACGTTGACGCGGTTCCGAAATCGGTTTCCGCCAGTCATTCGCCGCACCATCGACAAGACAGACCCGCGCGCGCCCGCCGAATAACGCCCTACCCAAGATTTGAAAAATCCGGTTTCCGCTTCTGCAGGAAAGCAGCGCCCGCCTCGCGGAATTCTGGAGATTTAAGACGCGCTTCGAAGTGCTCGCCCTCCTGCGCCATTCGCGCGAGGACCGGTTGAAGATCGCCCTTCATCAATTTCTTGGTCATTCGAAGCGCATCGGGCGCTTTCTCGGCGAGCGCCTCAGCCGCGCCCAGCGCGGTCCTTGAAAGCGCGTCCGCAGCGACGACATCGTTTACGAAGCCAAATTCCAATGCGCGATTCGCGCCAATCTTTTCTCCAAGCATGAGCATTTCGGCGGCGCGCTGATGGCCGGCGATTTGCGGCATCAACAGGCTGGAAGCCGCTTCCGGCACCAAGGCAAGATCGACGAAGGGCGTATGGAACGTCGCCGCTGCACTGGCGTAAACGAGATCGCAATGAAGTAACATGGTGACGCCGACGCCCACTGCCGGTCCCTGCACGGCGGCGACAAGCGGTTTCTCTATTGTTGCGATCGCTTGCAGGAAACGCATTACGGGGGCCGGGTGATCGGAATTCATCGGCTCAACGCCGCGCGCCATGAAGTCGCCAATATCATTGCCCGCCGTAAAGACGTCGCCAGCCGCCTCGAACAGGACGACCCGAACCGATTCGTCCTCTGCGGCCCTGGCCAGTCCGTCCGCTAGGGCGGCGTACATATCAGCGGTGATCGCGTTTTTCTTATCAGCGCGGTTAAAGCTTAGGCGCAAAATTGCGCCGTCCTGCGTCGTCGAGATCTCTGCGGTCATTGGGCCGGCGTCTCCTGGGTCTTGTGGTTATGCGATCGCGCCGACTTGACGCCAAGGCGCGCGGCGGATCAAGTCGCCCTAGCAGATGCCGGCGCCTATTCGGCCGTTTGGGACGACAATGCATATCCACATTCTTGAGACTGGCGCGCCGCCGACGCCCCTCGACGCCGAATATGGCGGCTATCCTATGATGATGGAGCAAATGCTGGCGCCCATGGACGGGCGATTTCGGTTCACCTCTTCGGCGATCTGGCGCCACGAAGCGCCGCCGCCTGTCAGCGCCGTAGACGGCGTTGTGATTACGGGATCCCCGGCCGGCGTTTACGAGGGCGATGACTGGATTGCGCCGGCCCTGAATTTCGTACGCGCCGCCGCGGACGCCGCTCGCCCTCAAGTCGGTATCTGTTTTGGTCATCAACTCATGGCCGCCGCCTTTGGCGGCCGCGTGGAGCGCGCCGAGAAGGGTTGGGCGACGGGCGTGCACGCCTATGACATCCCGGAGAGGCGGGACTGGATGCGCCCGGAAAAAGCGCGCATCGCCTGCACCGCATTGCATCAGGATCAGGTTGTCACCCCGCCGCGCGGCGCGCGCGTGATCGCCGCGTCCGACTTCTGCCCCTATGCCGGTCTCGACTACGCTCAAGGGCCGGCCATTTCATTTCAGTCTCATCCTGAATATGAGCATGGCTTCGCCGACGCTCTGCTTCGCTTACTGCGCGGGCGCATTTCAGCAGGTCTCGTCGATCAAGGCTTGGCAAGCCTCAAGCGGCCATCGGACCGCACCGTGCTCGCTCAATGGATCGCCGCTTTTTTGCTGGACAACAGGAGATCTTAATGACGGACCTTTTGCTCACAATCGGCGATAAGGAATTGTCTTCCTGGTCTTTTCGGCCCTGGTTCGCCATGACCCAAGTTGGCGTTCCGTTTACAGAGGAAACCATTCGACTTGATCGGCCTGAAACTCGCGGAATCCTGAAGGAAAAATCGCCCTCGGGTACGGTGCCCTTTCTGACGCTAAAGAAAGAGGGGCGTGTTTTGAAAATCTGGGATTCTCTTGCGATCTTGGAGACGGTCGCAGAACTCTATCCGGAAAACCGCCTTTGGCCTGAAGATCCGGCGGCGCGGGCGGTCGCAAGGTCGGTTTCCGCAGAAATGCACTCCAGCTTTTCAGCATTGCGCACTGTCTGGCCGATGATGTTCACCCGCGAAGGTCTCCGTCACACGACATCGGGGGGCGTCGCCCGGGACATTGCGCGCATTGACGCCTTATGGACCCAGTGTCGGGAGACCTATGGCGGCGGCGGGGATTTCCTTTTTGGCGCATTTTCTATTGCTGACGCGATGTACGCGCCTGTGGTGTCGCGGTTTTTGACCTATGGGCCGGTCGACGTCAGCGCGCCGTCCAAAGCCTATATGAAGACCGTCACCGCGACACTCGCCTGGAAAAAATGGCTCGACGGCGCGCATGCCGAAATCGGCGCTGGCAAATGACGTCCGGCTTGCACGTTGTCGCGCCAGCCTTTATTTCCCGGCCGCATGCAAACCAAAGACGCTGAAAATATTCTCAAAGCGCTGGTCGACGACGTGCGAGCAGCCGGCGGCGAACATGCAGACGCCGTACTATATCATTCCGTTTCCTCTTCGGTTAGCTGGCGCATGGGCAAGCTCGAGGATGTTGAGCGCGCCGAAGGGGCCGATCTGGGTCTGCGCGTCCTCGTGGGTCAGCGCCAGGCCAGCGTGTCAACAACAGACCATTCGCGGAATTCGCTGAAAGAGCTCGCTGAGCGTTGCGTCGCCATGGCGAAGGCGGCGCCAGAAGATCCCTATTGCGGGCTCGCGCCCAAGGAGCGACTGGCGGGGCCTCCTTTCAAGGACCTCGACCTCGGCGATTACGCAGAGCCTGACGCGAAAGCCCTGCAAGCGCGCGCTGCAGAATGCGAGGCCGCAGCCCTCGCGGTCGACGGCGTTACGAATTCGTCTGGCGCAGGCGCAAGCTATGGCGAGGGCAAAAAATGGCTGATGACGAGCGCCGGTTTTTTTGGCGAGTCCGGCGGCTCCAACCACTCTGTTTCTGTCAGCGTACTGGCCGCCGATGAACACGGGATGGAGCGTGACTATGACTACGACTCCAAAACGCATATTTCCGATCTGAAAGCGGCCGAGGCGATCGGGCGTCAGGCAGGCGAACGCGCCGTGCGCAGACTCTCCCCGAAAAAAATGAAGAGCCGCTCCGCACCGGTGCTTTATGAGAACAGACTGTCGCGTTCGCTGCTTTCTAGCCTCGCCGGGGCGGCGAATGGTGGCGCCATCGCGCGCGGCGTTTCGTTTCTGAAGTCGAATCTGGGCGAGGCGATATTCCCGGTCGGAACGATCATCGTTGACGATCCGCATATGCCGCGCGGCGCGGGCTCGCGTCCTTTCGACGGCGAGGGCGTCGCGAATGGACGCATTGATCTCGTGAAAGACGGCGTCCTCACATCGTGGATCATGAATTGCGCGCAAGCCCGTCAGCTGGGCCTGGAAACCAACGGCCGCGCGACGCGCGGCGCCGGCGGCGCGCCAGGCTCATCGACGACCAATTTGTACCTGCAGCCGGGCGAGAAGACGCCGGCGGCCCTGATGCGCGAAGCGGGCGAATGCCTCCTCGTAACAGATATGTTCGGGCCTCAGGTCAATGCGAACACAGGCGACTATTCAGTCGGCTGTTCTGGTTATTGGGTCGAGGACGGCGAGATCGCCTATCCCGTCAGCGAGATTACGATCGCCGGAAATCTCTTGGAAATGTACGCCAATATTCAGCCAGCCAATGATCTGGAGTTTCTTGGCGCGACCAATGCGCCGAGCCTGCTTGTCAAATCGATGACGATTGCAGGCGATTGACCGCAACGATTCTGGAGTGACATATAATGAGCGAAACCGAAAACAAGCAGCTTTTGCATCTCGTCTTCGGCGGGGAGTTGGAAAGTCCGGAAGAATGCCGGTTTAGGGACATCGCAGGTCTCGATATCGTCGGAATCTTCCCAAGCTACGCCCAGGCCGAGAAAGCCTGGCGCGCCAAAGCGCAAGCGACGGTTGATAACGCACATATGCGATACTTCATCGTGCATATGCATCGCCTGCTTGATCCTGACGGCGACGGCAAGTTTTGAGCGCCGCGCCGACGACGGCCCTGACAAAGTCGGACATGGACGCCTATCGAACGCCGGCCGGTCGGCGGCGCGCCTGGCGGGAGTTGATGCTCGGGGACCACGGGGCTCTGCGCGAATTCTACGACAATTCGCATACGGTTGTTCCGGGTAAAGTCTGGCGTTCTTATCAGCCCTCGCCTTCTCATCTTGCGCGGTGGAAGGAACGCGGCGTGCGCACGATCGTCAATCTGCGCGGCGATAAGCCGTCTGGCTTTCTGTATCTGGAAAGGGAAGCCTGCGAGCGGCTAGGCCTGAACCTTGAGACCATTCGCGCTTACTCGCGCGAAGCCCCGCCGAAAGACTTTTTGCACGAGCTGCGCGCGCTTTATCGGCGCATTGATTATCCGGCGCTTCTGCATTGCAAATCCGGCGCAGATCGCGCCGGCGTCGCATCCGTTCTTTATCTCTTCTTTGAAGAAGGTCGCCCGCTCGATGAAGCCATGGACCACTTGTCCTTTCGTTACGGTCATGTGCGCCAGGGCAAGACCGGCGTCATCGATGTCGCGCTTAAAGAATACATCGAACACGCACGCGCCGCCGGCCACAGCCTCAAAGACGTGGATGCGTTTTTCCGATGGGTCGACGGCCCCTATGACCCGGCGAAAATAAAAAGGGATTTCAAGCCAAACGTGTTTGGACGTTTACTCTCCGATGTCGTTCTGCGACGCGAGTAAGCGTGTAACGCTATACGAATTGCAACGCCGCCTGCCGCGCATAAGGTCCGCCCGCCTCCATCAAATCGTCATGAGCGCCGGATTCAATCACGCGCCCACTCTCCATGACGACGATCCGGTCTGCGTCCTTTACGGTTGAGAGACGGTGGGCGATGACAAGGGTGGTGCGCCCTTCCATGAGCCGATGGATGGCCTCTTGCACTTTCGCCTCATTTTCGGCGTCGAGCGCAGAGGTCGCCTCGTCGAGCAGTAAGATCGGCGCATTGCGCAGGAACGCGCGGGCAAGCGCGACGCGCTGGCGTTGTCCGCCGGACAGCGTCGCTCCTCGCTCGCCGAGCGGCGTATCAAAGCCGTCAGGTAGCGCACCCAGGAAATCGCTGGCGGCCGCTGCCTCCGCTGCGGCGATCATCTCCGCGCGCGATGCGCCCGGCTTGCCAAATGCAATATTCTCCAGCGCGGAGAGATTGAAGATCACCGGTTCTTGGCTGACGAGCGCAATGCGGGCGCGCAGCGAACGGAGCGTAACGCTTTTGATGTCCACGCCGTCGATCAGAACGCGGCCAGCGTCCGGATCATAAAGCCGCGGCAGCAAGTTCATGAGCGATGTCTTGCCCGCCCCAGACTCGCCCACCAGAGCCACGGTTTCGCCGGCCTCTATCTTGATCGAAACGCTATCAAGCGCGCGCTTGCCGCCCGGGTAAGACAGACTAACGGCGTCGAATTCGATCGCGCCCGGACCCGGCGGCAATTCAGTTGCGTCGCTGGCGCTTACGATCTTCGGATTTGCATCGACAACCGAGAGCATCCGCTCAAACGCAGCGAAGCCTTCTTGAGCCACGGCGTTCAACGTTCCGAGGCCGCGCGCCGGCTGCGACAGCAAAAGCAGCGCCACGATGAAGCCGACAAACTCGGGCGTCGACAAGGCGCCGGCCGAAATGCGTAGCGCAACGATGGCGACGATCACCGCAATCGCGATGGAGCCGGCGAAAAAAATGAAAGGCTCATTCGCGCCGCGCGTGTACGCCATTTTTCGCAAAAGGGAGAGACGTGTCTCGAATGCGTCGGCGGCGCGGGCGCGCTCCAGCGGTTCGATCTGGTAGGCCCTGACCATGCGCGCGCCAGCGACGCCCTCGCCGATCAATGACGTCAAATCGCCGGCATGCTGCTGCGCGCCGGCGGATGTCCGCCGCAGGATCCTGCCGATTTTTGCAACCGGCCAACCAATGACCGGGTAAACCGCGAGCACCACCAGAAACAGGGCCCAATCATAATAGATCATGATCGCGCATAGGCCGACGAGCGTGAGCAAATCACGGACGCCGTTGGCGACGCGCGCCAGGGTTTCGCGAAGGACAGTCGCATCATTTGTAAAGCGCGACATGATCTGGCCGGAATTTTCGGCGCTGACTTGTGCATAGTCGAGCGCCGTCAATTTCGCGAACATCGCGTTTTGTATATCGCGAAGGGCGGCCAGCGCGGCGCCGGCGGAAAGGCGCGTTTGAGCGTATTGAGCGACGGCGTTGATCGCTCCAAGAGCGATGATGATCACCGGACCGAAATAGAGCGCTTGGCGAAGGCTGGAGCCCGCGTTTTCGCCCGCACCATCAACGGAGGCGGACAGTCGCTCATTAATCCACTCAACGCCCGCCGGTATCGCACTTGCAGACGCCGCATAAGCGGCCATGGCGACAAGCGCCAGCGCCAGCCGCGGCCAATAGGCCGACAGATAGTCGGTCCATAAACGCCGGGCGAGCGCCAACGTGCTGGCGGCGGGTCGCAGATCGGAACGGGCGTTCAACACAAGCGAAATCGGGTCCATTTCGGGCGCGGCGGCGGCGGGCCATGATCGGGCGCGTTCGCCGGCGATGCAAGCTATTGACGCGCCCGCGAAATTGCGGAACCCCCATGCGCGATGTTGAAGCGCGTCCTAAAGAGTCAATTTGCGGCAGGCCTCGCGGCGAGCGTGCTCGCGGGATATTTGAGGCTTGTGGACGCCACCACGACGAAATCCATCGCTGGCGCTGAGCACTACGAGAAGGTGCGCGCATCGGGCCGCGGAATCATTCTAGCTTTCTGGCACGGGCGTTTGATGATGGCGCCTTTTCTGACAGCGCCCGTGTTCGCCGACATCTACATGCTGGTGTCGGCCAATCGCGACGGCGATATCATTGCGGGGGCCGTGCGCCCTTACCCTGTGAAATTCATCCGGGGCTCGGCCTTCAATCCGCGCAAACCCCAAAAATCGAAAGGCGGGGCCTCCGCCGTCGCGCAGTCAGCGGCGGCTCTGAGCGAGGGCGGCATTGTCGGGGTGACGCCGGACGGACCGCGCGGGCCCGCGGAGGCCGTTCAAGCCGGCGTCGTTAAGCTTGCGCAAATGTCTGGTGCGGCCATTATCCCCGTCGGGGCGGCGGCGGCGCCGGCGGCGCGGCTCAGCAGTTGGGACCGGTTCATGCTGGCGGCGCCGTTCGGGCGCATCGCGTTTGTGTTAGGCCCGCCAATTGAAGTTGGGAGCGAAGTATCGCAAGACGCGTTCATTGCAATGCGAGAGAATGTCAGAGCGGCTATATGCTCCGCAACGCAAAGGGCCGACGCCATCGCAGGACGCAAAGGCGCAAGCGAATGACGACATTGCGCGAGCCAATGAGTTTGAAGATTTATCGCGCCGTCAGCCTGTGCGCCGGGCCCGTTGCAAAGATCGCCCTCGATCGCCGATTGAAAGCGGGCAAGGAAGACGCGGCTAGAATCAATGAACGACGCGGCGCGCCGAGCCATGAGCGACCGGAAGGCCGCCTTGTCTGGATTCACGGCGCCAGCGTCGGGGAATCCTTATCGGTTATTCCGTTGATCGAACGGTTGGACGATGACTTTCCCGAGACGCGGTTCCTCGTCACGACCGGAACCGTTACGTCAGCGGCGCTGATGCGAGAGCGCCTTCCAACCAATGCGATTCATCAATACATCCCGTTGGACCATCCGGCCTATGTTCGCGAGTTCATGGACCATTGGCGCCCGGACGCAGCGCTTTTCGTCGAATCCGAATTCTGGCCGAATCTGATTTTAGCCGCCCGAAAAACCGCGCCCTTCTGCGCGCTCGTGAACGGACGAGTCTCGCCCAAATCCTTCGCTGACTGGAAGAGCCAACCCAACGCCATCAAATATCTGCTCTCCGTATTTGACGTAATGATCGGACAGGATCAGCAAAACGCAGAGCGACTGGAAGCACTGTCGGGCCGCAAGGTTTTGATGTTCGGCAATTTAAAGAACGCGGCCGCGCCGCTTCCCGCCGATGAGGCGACGCTGGCCCACTTCAAAGCAGACATCGGGGAGCGCGTTCGGTGGCTCGCCGCCAGCACTCATCCCGGCGAAGAACAGACAATTGTCGCCGCCCACAAAAACCTTGCCAACCGCGCGCCGAACCTTCTGACAATGATTGCGCCGCGTCACCCCAGCCGCGGCGACGAGGTCGCCGAAATAGCCCGCGCGGCGGGATTAGTCGTCGCGCAGCGATCAAAGAACGAGAAGATTACGGATGAAACGAACGTCTACGTCGCTGACACGCTGGGCGAGCTCGGCGTCTTCTATCGACTTTGCGAAATCGCTTTCATCGGCGGATCGATCACACCCAAAGGCGGTCACAATCCGCTCGAGCCGGCGCGACTCGGGTCTGCAATTCTTCACGGACCGGAAGTCTTTAATTTTGACGACACGTACCGCATTTTGCGACGCGCAGGCGGCGCGGCACTCGTTCGCAACGACCGCGAAATGGCGACTGCGATCCGCCGGCTGATGGGCGACGAAAAAACACGTAAAGCGATGATCCAGTCCGCCCGGGACTTCGCGGAGGCGAACGCGAGGAAAACGCTCGATGATATCGCCGAGACCCTAGCGGGCGGTCTCTCCGCGTCTGTATCAGCGCAATGATGGACGAGCCATGGTTTTGGCGCGAGGACAGCGCCGCAGCAGGCGCCATTCGGGCAGTTCTCTCGCCGCTATCTCGCGCCTATGCCGCCGGCGCGCGCCTGCGCGCCGATTTCACCAAGCCGCAACGCGCTCCAGCGCCGGTGCTCTGCGTTGGCGGCGCCAGCCTCGGCGGCGCCGGGAAGACGCCGTTCTGCCTGATGCTCGCTGATTTGCTGTCTGAAAAGCTCAGCCAAATTGCGTTTCTGACCCGCGGCTATGGCGGGGCGTCCGCTGGGCCGCTAAGAGCCGATGCAGAGAAACACACCTTTCGCGATGTCGGCGACGAAGCGCTCTTGTTAGCCAAGAAAAAGCCGACATGGGTTGCGCGCAATCGTGTTGCCGGCGCTCGCGCCGCGAGCGCCGCCGGCGCCGACCTCATCATCATGGATGACGGCTTTCAAAACCCGACGCTCGTTAAAGATTTTTCGATTTTGCTCGCCGATCGGGAGACCATCGCCGGCGCGGGCGCCGTCTTTCCAGCAGGACGGCTAAGAGAACCATTTTCTGAAGCGCGCAATCGCGCCGATTATATTGTTTGCGTTGAGAGCTCATCACTATCGGCTGCCGATGGCGACGCGGACGATCAGGCATGGCTCGAGCTCGATCTTAGCGATGCGCCGAAGCGGGCCATCGCTTTTTGCGGCATTGCGAGGCCGGAGCGCTTTTTCACCGGCCTTCGCGACGGCGGCGTCGAGCTTATTGCAACAAGCGCCTATCGCGATCACGCCGTTTTTTCGCAGGCGCAGGTGCAGGCGCTTTTAAAAGCTGCGGCAGATCAAGACGCCGGTCTCATTACGACAGAAAAAGACCTTGTGCGCATCGATCCAGGCTTGCGCTCAAAGATCTTCGCCATTCGCGCGCAAATGCGCCTTCACCAGCCGGAGAAGCTGCTGTCGGCAATTGAAGCGCGTCTTTCTCAGCATGACGCCGGATGACGGACAAGCGATGAAAGACAATCTGGACCCGTCGATCCCGCTACCCGATCCGCGCAGCGACCGGCCCGTCACCCTCGGCCATCGCATTGAATATGCGCTGATGCGAGCCCTGTTCGCGTTTTTCCATCTGCTCGGGCTCGACGCCGCCTCAGCGCTCGCCGGACAATTTATGCGCGTTGTCGGCCCGCGCATCCGCCCTATTTCCCGGCGCGGCGAGGACAATCTGCGACTTGTCTTCCCGGAATGGAGCGAGGCGCAAATTCGACAAGCAATCGCCGATGTTTGGGAAAATCTTGGCCGCACCGCGGCCGAATATGCGCATCTGGAAAAGCTCACGACCCGCGGGCCCGATCCCCGGATTACCGTTCAGGGCGTTGAAGATATTCTTCATGTTTTCGACGATCCCGGCCGGGCCGTTTTCGTAAGCGGCCATTTCGCCAATTGGGAAGTCTCCGGGATCGCCGCACATGAGCTTGAGCTGAAATTCGGCCTCATCTACCGGTCGCTGAACAATCCGTTGGTGGACGGATATATCTTGGAGAAGCGCGCCCGGGTAACAACCCGCCGTCAGATCCCGAAAGGGCCGGCCGGCGCGCGGCCGATGATCGACCTGTTAAAAGAAGGGCTTTCAATCGCCATCCTCGCCGATCAGAAGCTCAACAGCGGCGGCGTGAGCGTCCCTTTTCTCGGCCACATGGCGATGACCGCGCCAGTTGCCGCCCGCATCTCACTGCGGTTTGGCCTGCCCGTCATCATCACGTCAACGGAGCGGACGAACGGCGCGCATTTTCGGGTCACAACCCATCCGCCCATCGACTTCACGCCATCGGGCGATTTCGCCGCTGATATCAAAACGCTTACGACACGAATCAATGAAGCGTTAGAACGCGACATTCGCGCGCGGCCCGGACAGTGGCTTTGGTTTCACCGGCGCTGGCCGAAGAACACCATGGCAGAGGCGTCAAGCGCGCGTCACTCCTTGCAAACGCCCTCATAGGCGATGCTGGCGCCGTTTGACGCCGCGACGCAGGCATTCGAATAAGTCTCACCGTCGCAGCCACAAACGGGGCGATATTCTTTGGTGCACATCTGTGGTTTCGGCGCGCAGACGCCCGCATAGTCCGCCGTATTCGCGCAAACCCCGGCTTCCACCGAGCAATAGTCTCCGTCGTTTTCACAACTTATGCCGGCAATCCCACCACACATGCCGCCGCTTTCACCGACGCCGGGCCCGACAGGCGCCGCAGGATCTGCGCCCTCGCCGCCTGGCGCAGCACAAGCCGCGCACAGACCCGCGAAGAAAATAGCGAAGAGCTTACTCATCGCCGTCTTTCATTTGCGATTGCATATATCGCTCTTCGCCGACTTTTTCGATCAGACCAAGCTGCGTTTCGAGGTAATCGATATGCTCTTCCTCGGACTCAAGAATCCGAACCAGAATTTCGCGGCTCACAAAGTCGCGCACGGATTCACAGTACTCAATGCCCTCAATATAGGTAGGATGTGCGCGTTGTTCCGCCTTGAGGTCACACTCCAGGCACTCTTTCAGCGTTTCGCCGATATAGAGTTTGTCCAGATCCTGCAGATTGGGCAGCCCATCAAGAAAAAGAATGCGTTCAATCAGATCGTCCGCATGCTTCATTTCATCGATCGACTCTTCATATTCAATCTTGGCGATGCGCTTAAAGCCCCAGTCCTTGAACATCCGGGCATGGAGAAAATACTGATTGACTGTTGTCAATTCGAGTTTCAGCGCCTTGTTGAGATAATCGATGACCTTTTGGTCGCCCTTCACGGATCCACTCTCCTTGCGTTAGTGTTTGAGCGGAACATAACGGCGTCGCACGAGCGGCCAAGAACAATCTTTGCAAGCGCCTCGCACTTGCGAACATTTTCGAACTTTAACGGAAACGGCGAGTGCGAATGAGACTTATTCGGCTGCGAATGTGTGCACGCCGCCGCGTTGTGCGCGCACTGTCTCGATCACCTCGGCGACGTCCGGCAGGCATTTGCCGCATTGCGGGCGTCGCCCACAGCGTTTGAATACATCAGCAACGGACCGGGCGTCGCCGCTCGCTGCGGCGATCTGCTTGTCTTTCAGAGCGTTGCAAATGCAAACATACATGCGCGTAATCCTCGTCGCGCCGAACATTCAGCGCCTGGATCTGCATATGCGCCAGTTAATAATGATTGTCAATAGCACGGAGCTCATTCAGCCGATGCGGACGGCATGTCGCCAACCGTCAGCCTTGGATCAAGCAGCCGTCCGTTCCATTTTAGCGACCAATGCAGGTGCGGCCCGGTAGCGCGCCCCGTTGCGCCGATTGTGCCCACGATATCGCCCTTTTTGACCCGCTGGCCCGGCTGCACGTCGATCCGGGAGAGGTGCAAAAAAGCGCTTTCGAGCCAGTGGCCGTGATCTAGCAGGACCAGCCCGCCCTCAAAATACATGTCGTTCTCCGCGAGCGTGACAACGCCGGGCGCCGGCGCGCGCACCGGCGTGCCCGTGGGCGCGGCGATATCGAGGCCAGAGTGGGGTCTTTTCGGCTCGCCATTTAGAATGCGCTGCGAGCCGAAAACCCCGCTGATGCGCCCGGTCGCTGGCCAGTCAAAGCCGTTCACCCATTCCGGGATATCGAGCGTTTTTGCGCGCGCCGCGTTTTTCTTCTCGCGGTCAACAGCGATTTTCTCCAGTTGCTCGGGCGTGAAGCCGGATACCTTGGACTGGTCGAGACCGTCGATGCGCTGAACGGGAAATTCCCTGTCATCAATGTTGATCGCGTGACGCTCAACATCGCCGTCGGGATAGGAAAGAACGAGCAGCGAAGAGAGCGCGCTGTCGCGGCCAAACCCGACCACGAAGTCGCCGTCGTCACTGACCATAACCGGCTCGCCATCAAGTTTAATGGTCGCGCCCGGCTCGGTCCGGCCAAACAGAAGTCCGCCCTGCGCAAAAGTCCCGGTCAGTGAGAACCGCTCGGGCGGTTCATCGAAAACTTTTTGGCGCTCTTCAACATCGCGCATGGCTTCAGCGAAGGCGGCCCTGCGCATCAGTTGCTCGGTTTCACTTAAATTGGACGCGCCAGGTAGAGGCGGCGGCAAAGGCTCTTCAGCGTGGTTCTGAAGAGCGACCGCCGGTGAAACGGCGAAGAGGCAGATTGCGGCGAAAACAGAACTGCGCATCAATTTTCCTCTGCGTAGCCGAAGCCTTTCATCGCGGCGGCGGCGTCAACATAGGGCTCTTGCTTGTCGACATTCCAATAACGCAGCGCCTTTAATGAAATCTGAGCGCCCGTGACAGCGCAGCGCACATAAGCGCCCGGCTTGACGATGTGAAACTCAGCATCGTCATATTCGAGCACGGCTTCCTCGCCATCGGAGACGTCGAATGGGTTCATGGTGGCTATTCCTGACGTCTCAGGCGGGCGAATTCAAGGCACCCGAATGGTCTGCGATCGTCGCCGGCGCCTAACCGCTTCAATTTCAAACGCCTTTCGCCCAGACGCCATGGAAGCCGGCGGGTACGCGGCAGGGCAGCGCTATCCGCGCCAAGGGCTCGCGCTCAAGCGCTTGCGCGTCGAGCACCACTGCCTCTGATCGGCCGTCGAGCGTCGTCGCGAATGTAATGAGATAGCCGTCATCTTCGCCGGTCGCATCGACGCGCGGCGCAAAAGCGGGCTCAGAGCCGTAGAAACCGTCCGAAAACTCGAACCGCGTTGATGCGCCGGTTTCGAGGTTATATTTCATGAGGCCGCTGAAGCGCTGCTCGATGCAGTTATCGAAAACAACGTGATAGGAGTAGCGCGTTTGCCGCCCGGCGAAGTCGTTATTGACCACCGGGAATTCCGACAACGCATCGTCGAGCTGTTCTTCGCGGCCCTCGCCTGTCTTCATATTCATCCGCCAGAGATAGGGCTGCGCGCGCAACGCCAGAACATCGGCCATCGCCGCATAGGGCCCATAGGCGGGATCCGGCTCAAAACCGTTGTCGACCATCTTGCATGCCGCCATGACGACCTCGTCGCCCTCCTCCCACGCGTTAATGACGTGATAAACGTATGAGGTAGGGAACTCGAACCACTTCGTTGCGCCCCCTTTTCGCGGGACAACGCCGAACCGCGTCGGCAAGTTCGCGACGTGGATTTGCCATAGGCGATTTCGAATGGCGCTGTCGGAAAACACAACCGGCAGGTCGTGCAGAATGACGTAATTCTCCGTCATGCCCATATCGTGCGGCAATCGCGGGCCCGGCAGGTCAATTTCCTGAAAATGAGTCAGCTCGCCTGCCGCGGAGACAGCGCCTGTCCACATTTTCGGTTCGTAAAGCGCGTAGTCGAAGAAAACGAGCTCGCCGGTTTCAGGATCAACCTTGGAGTGTGCGGACATGTTCCCTGGCAGCGCGCCTGAGAAGGTTTCAATGCGGATTGTTTCAAGCGTTTCCGGATCGACGGCGACTGGCTGGCCAGAGATGTACCAGAGCGCAAGCAATCGCCCGTTATGGACGACGAGATCGGTGTTCGCCGTATCCTTGTAATGAACCCTGCGGCCGGGCGCGTCGCGGGCCGGCTCGAAAATGCCGGTGAGCGGCGCGTCGCCGCCGGAAAGATAGTCTTGCGTTTTCACATAGCGATTGGCGTAACGCGCGGTTCCGTTTTCAAACCAGATCCCGTGGATCATGCCATCGCCATCGAACCAGTGATGCATGCCTTTGGGCGGCGTTTTTGGATTGGGGCCGTTGCGAAAATACGCGCCATGGAGGTCGCGCGGTATCTCCCCGCGAACCGCCAAGGCTTGAGCGCTGACCTCCTTCTGAACAGGAGCATAAAGGCCGTTCAGATAAGGATTGAGGGTGTTTAGGTCCGTCTTCGCCATCGCAATTTCCTCTCGCCGGGATTATTACATGCGTGATCAGCGCGGCGCGAGTCGCGGCGGCAGCAGAATTCCAGCAGTTTAGGGGAAGCGCCTTGTCCACCATCGACGCGCCGGTCGGCGAACGCGAACGGCTGGACTATCTCGATATCTTGCGCGGCTTCGCCGTGCTGGCGATCTTTGTTGTCAACATCAAGGCGATGTTCCAGCCTTTCGCCTTTTATTCCAACGCCACCCTCTGGGCCGGCGAATATGACGTGACCATCGCCGCCATTCAGGCCTTTCTTGTGGAGGACAAATGGCGCACGATTTTCACAGCGCTCTTCGGCGCAGGGCTGGCGTTAATCGCGGAGAAAGCTGCAGCGCGCGGTCACGACAGTTTAGGGCTGCTTTCCCGGCGCTTGTTTTTTCTTTTGATCTTCGGGCTGATGCATCTCCTCTTGATGTGGATGGGAGATATACTGACGATTTATGCGCTGACCGGTTTTCTCGCCATGTGGTTTCGCAATGCTGCAGCGAAATCACTGCGAAGATGGTTCATCGGCTGCCTTGTCGTCGCATTCCTTTGGACCGGCGCATTTGCAATCCTGCCCGCCGAAATTCCCGAGATTCGAGCTGAAGTTGAGCCGATGTTATGGGGAACTGATCCCGCCTATCTCGAAAAATCAACCAGCGAGATGCTTGCGGGCGTTGGCGAACAAATCGCTACGCGCGTTGGCATGGCCGGCGAGTTTATCGCCATGTATTTTCTCGCCGGCGGTTTCTGGCTGCAGACGCTAGGAATCATGCTCGCCGGCATGTGGGCCTATCGCACCGGCTATCTGACCGGCAAGTTGCCGCTTTCGGCCTACGCCAAGGCGGCGATCATCGGCGCCCTTATCGCGGTCGGCCTCGACACGACCCGCTGGCTGACGCTTAACGCACAAGGCTGGACCTTCGACGCCTATTCCTGGACCCAGCCGCTCAATATGCTTGACGGCTACGCAGGCGCGGTCGCCTGGTCCGGCATCGTCGGCGTTTTGGTAAAGCTCGGCTGGCGCGCCCGCGCCTTCGCCGCGACGGGGCGCATGGCGTTCACCAATTATATCGCCTGCACTCTTATTGGCACGACGCTCGCTAACGGACACGGCTTCGGCCTATTCGGCGCGCCGACCAACCTGCAATTGATGGGGGTCGTATTGGCGACATGGCTCGCCGTTCTCATCTGGTCGCCGCTCTGGCTTGCGCGCTTCCGCTTCGGTCCGCTTGAATGGCTGTGGCGCTCCCTAACCTATGGCCGCGTACAGCCATTCCAGCGCCGCGTCGCTCAGACGGTCTAAATGGGTCTCGGCACGCGCGGCTCTCCAGTCGGGCATTCGAGCGCAGCGCGATCCCAACCGGCTAGATCGGCGACCGCCTCGTAAGTCGACTCAAGGAATGTCATAAGCGCCCCTGCCGGGTCATCGCTTTCGCGCACAGCCGCATAGGGCAATACGAACTCGCCAAGATTATCGTGGAAATAAGCGGCCGCCGGAGCGACATTTGCGTCCTTGAAACCGTCGGGGACCGGATAGGCGTAGGAATAAAACGCGGCTTCATCGACGCCGCCGCCGCCCGGCCAAAATCCAGTGGAACTCACCTCGTGCGAGTAAGCCTCGCGCGTGATCTCATCAGGCAGAGCGGGAAACCCGCCGGGGTGCAATGGCGCAGGCCTGCCGGAAAAACGGGTCACGGCGAGATCGAAACTTCCCCAGAACAGATGCGACGGGCTCGACTTTCCGAGAAAGCCCGTGCGAAATTTTCGAAACACGCTGTCAACGAAAACGAGCGCTGTCCAAAAGTCGTGCGCGGCGTCCGGATCATAGCCGCCCGCAATTGTCTGCGCTGCGAAGGGAACGGGGTCCGGCACCTCATTCGGCGAACCGTGCAAGTCCGTCGGCGCGCCGATCTTATCGAGAGACGTCAGAAACCGTTCCCAGAATTCGGCGACGGACATCGGCTCAAGCGCGAACGACGCATCGCGGCCGTCCGTCGTTTCAATGCGCAGACAATGGTCGCGAAAATCAAACATCGCCTCATAAGCGCGATCCCCACCAGGTATAAGCGACGTCGTCAGTCCGCGGGCGTTGACGTAAAAGGTCGCCTGCCAGGAATGATTGATCCACGGGGTCATCAACAGCCGGAATTTGCCGACAATCTGCGTCCACATGTGAAGGCTCTGGCCGGTGGCCTTGAATCGTTCATAAGGTATGTCGGGCAGCAACATCGCGCTCCTGAATTCAAAGCGCGGTCACCGTAGATGCATTACCGCCGCGCGACGAGTCTGTGATACTGCAGCCTTCGATAACGACGCTGGATCAAAAAACTTGCCCCGAAACACCGACACCTATGTCTGCCAGGCCTGCGGCAACGTTACGGCGAAATGGGCCGGCCGCTGCGAGGCGTGCGGGGAATGGAACACAATTGAGCAAGAAACCGCCGAAGCCGCGCCGCCCGGCGCGCTTGGCGCCAGCGGCGGGCGGGCGAAGGCAAAGGCGGTTGAATTTGCGACCCTCGCCGGCGCCGGCGCGCCAGAACCGCGGATTTTGACGGGCAACGCCGAATTTGACCGCGCCTGCGGCGGCGGGCTCGTGCCCGGCTCGGCGCTTCTGATTGGCGGCGACCCCGGCGTCGGTAAATCGACCTTGCTGCTGCAAGTGGCGGCCGGCCTGGCGAAGGGCGGCGCTTCGATCGCCTATATCTCCGGCGAGGAGGCGGCCGCCCAGATTCGGCTGCGCGCGCAAAGACTGGGCATCTCCGAGGCGCCGGTTCATCTCGCATCCGCGACCGCGCTCCGGGACATACTGGCGACGCTGAAAACAAAAAAGCCGGACGCCGTCATAATTGATTCGATCCAGACGCTCTGGTCCGACGCTCTGCCCGCGGCGCCCGGCACCGTCACGCAAGTGCGCGCCTGTGCCCACGAGCTAGTGCGCTTCGCAAAATCGTCTGGCGCGGTCGTCATGCTGGTCGGTCATGTAACCAAGGACGGCCAGATCGCCGGCCCGCGCGTGGTCGAACATCTGGTCGACGCGGTTCTCTATTTTGAATCAGAAACCGGACGCGACTTTCGCATTCTCCGAGCGGTGAAAAATCGGTTCGGGGCCGCTCACGAGATCGGCGTTTTTGAAATGACGACGAAGGGGCTGGCTGAAGTCGCCAATCCCTCATCTTTGTTTCTGACCGATACGAGCACGCCTGCATCCGGAGCGGCGGTTTTTGCGGGAATAGAAGGCACGCGGCCTGTGCTGGTCGAGATCCAGGCGCTGGTCTCGCCGTCGAGCCTCGCGGCGCCGCGGCGCGCAGTTGTCGGCTGGGACAGCGCGCGCCTTTCCATGCTGCTGGCGGTTCTTGAAACCCGGGCCGGCCTCGGCTTTTCGCGGCACGATGTCTTTTTGAACGTGGCAGGCGGCTTGCGAATCAGCGAGCCGGCGGCGGACCTCGCCGCAGCGGCGGCGCTTTGCTCCTCGCTTGTCGATACGCCGATTGCGCCGGGAATTGCGATCTTCGGCGAAGTCGCCCTATCAGGCGCGGTGCGCCCTGTTAACCAGTCAGACGCGCGACTGAAAGAGGCGGCGAAACTCGGATTTTCCGGCGCTCTGACCCCCGCCGGGGCGACCCACGACGCGTTGCGCCTTGTTGAGGCCGAGACGCTTAGCGATCTCGCGACGTTCGTCCGCAGCCAGGAGGGCTGAGAATGGTTGAGATCAGTTTCCATCGCGGCTATTCATGGCGTTGGGGAGAACGGCGAATCGTCCCTTCTCGGCGATCGCCGTCAGGCGAAGTTTCGGCGAACCACGGCGGGCGTATTGTATATGTTTGATCTCCTGTTTCTTGCAGTGGTCGGCGTTTCCACGGCGTTCGCGGTTTTGCGCGGGGGATTACAGGAATTATCAACGCTTATTGCGCTCGGCGTTGCTGCTGGATTGGCTTGGATCGCCGCGCCTGGACTGATCGGGATCTTAGGGCTCTCAGGCAGCTTTTTTGGCGCCGTCATAATCGCCGTCGTTCTTCTCGGCGGCTTTTTTATAGCCGCCCATATCGGGCTGCATCTCATTTTGAAGCGTTTCCCAATGACCCGGAAAATGCGGCTGTATAATCAGATCGGCGGCGGCGTTTTCGGATTTGTGCGCGGGCTGGCCCTCGTTGGCCTCGGCTTTCTTGGATACTCCTATTACCTCGATGAATCGCGCCAGCCCGAGAGCGTTCGCAATGCGATCACGCAGCCAGTCGCCGCCGGCGTTGCAAAAATATTCGAGAGCATGGCGCCCGCCTCCACCGAATTGAATGGCGTCAGCGCGCCGAAACCGGACGAAAACGCGGCGCTAGACGGTTACCGACGCGCCGATCGATCGGGCCTCGACGAAATCGTCGCGACGGTGACGACAACTGACGCGGAGCCGCGGGCGGCTGATGAGGATGATATCGCTGAATTGATCCAGGGAGAAGTCGAGTAATGCCGGCGCGTTGCGCCGGCGCCGCCACCCATTCGGCGGAGAGGACCGCGGCGCGCCTTGCATGGCTCGGCAAGCGATATCGACGACGCCAAGCGGCGTTGCGCTCTTTGATTGGCGACACCAAACTGCACGAGGAATGCGGCGTCTTCGGCGTCATTGGCACGAAGGACGCGGCGACCCTAACCGCGCTGGGGCTTCATGCGCTTCAGCATCGCGGACAAGAGGCGGCCGGCATCGCCACGTTTGACGGCGACCGGTTTCATACAGAACGCCGGCTCGGGCTTGTTTCAGACAATTTCTCCGATGCTGCAATCTTCGGTCGCCTCAAAGGCTCGGCGGCGATCGGCCACACGCGCTATTCAACGCAAGGCGACACAGTCCTGCGAAATGTTCAACCGCTATATGCCGACCTTGACCAGACCGGCGTCGCTATCGCCCATAACGGCAATCTGACAAACGCGAAGACGCTTCGCACCGATCTCGTCCGGCGCGGCTGCATTTTTCAATCGACATCGGATTCAGAAATTTTCCTGCAGCTTACCGCGCGGTCGCAATATCTCTCGGCGACGGACAAACTCATTGAAGCGCTGAAACAAGTCGAAGGCGCTTACGCCCTTGCCGTTCTAACGCCGGAAGGCCTGATTGGCGCGCGCGACCCGGTTGGCATTCGCCCGCTCATTCTCGGAAAACTAAAAGGCGCGCCGATATTGGCGTCGGAGACCTGCGCGCTCGATATGATCGGCGCCAAGTTCGTGCGCGATATCCATCCCGGCGAAGTCGTCATTTGCCGGCCCGACGGCTCTGTTGAGAGCCGACAGATAACGCCGGCGCCGCCCCAGCCGCGCCCATGCATTTTCGAACTTATCTATTTCGCCAAGCCGAATTCCATTGTCGATGGACAAAGCGTTTACGAGCTTCGCAAACGACTTGGCGAACGCCTCGCCAAGGAAGCCCCGTGCGAGGCTGATCTCGTCTCGCCAATCCCCGATTCCGGCGTGCCGGCAGCCATCGGCTATGCGCAAAAGGCGAAGCTGCCTTATGAAATGGCGCTCATTCGCTCGCACTTTATCGGCCGAACCTTTATTGAGCCGGAGCAGAAAATCCGCGAGGCGGGCGTTGCGCGCAAGCACTCCGCCAATCGGGGACTGATCCGGGGCAAACGCATTGTTTTGATCGATGACTCAATCGTGCGCGGCACGACGAGCCGTAAGATCGTCCAATTGCTGCGCGAGGCTGGCGCGCGGGAAGTGCATTTGCGCGTCGCCTGCCCGCCTATTCAGCATCCGGATTTTTATGGGATTAATACCCCATCTTTCGATGAATTGCTCGCAACCGGCAGGGACGTTGAAGAAATGCGCGCGGCGATCGGCGCCGACAGTCTTGCATTTCTCTCCCTTGACGGTCTTTACAAAGCTTTCCGCAAGGGCAAACGCGATGACGCGGCGCCGGCCTTCACCGATCATTGCTTTACCGGCGATTACCCGACCCGCCTAACTGACCGCGAGGAAGGCGAACGCAACGCGATGATCACGCAGCTTTCTTTTCTCGCCGAAAGCAGCTGACCCTGAGGCGCGCCGCCTTCGCGAATGCGAAAACAAGCCGCCCAAGTCATCTTTTTAGATCAAGACCGCACATTGGCGGCAAGCAGGTTTTCTGTCAGATTGCCGCCGGCGCGCTGGGGAGGGCGCGTTCCATGGCGCAGATCGCGTTCACGGATAATTTGCAACGGCATGTCGCCTGCCCGCCGCGGTCGGTCGACGGCGCGACTGTGCGCGATGTTCTTAATGCGGTATTCGCGGAATATCCGGCGCTGCGCTCTTACATCGTGGATGACCAGCGCCGCCTTCGCAAACACGTCAACATATTCATCAACGATGCGCTGATCACGGACCGTCTCACGCTTTCGGACGCCGTCGCGCCGGATGATCGGGTATTTGTCTTTCAAGCGCTTTCAGGAGGCTGACATGTCGGATCGATTCTTTGTCGCAAGCCGCAAGGGGCTATTCGATTTCCGCAAGAGCAATGGCGGCTGGCGCGCGGGCGCCCCTGCTTTTCTTGGCGAGCCTGTCACCGCCGTCCTCGCAGACCGCCGCGACGGCGCGATTTACGCGGCGCTCAATCTCGGCCATTTCGGCCCAAAGCTGCATCGGTCTGATGATGACGGCGCGACATGGACAGAGCTTGCTCCGCCCGCCTTTCCGACTACGGACGACAACAAGGGCGCGCCGTCAGTTGAATTAATCTGGACTATTGTTCCCGGCGGCGAGAAAGAACCGGGAGCTCTCTGGGCCGGCACGATTCCCGGCGCCTTATGGCGGAGCAACGACCGCGGCGAGAGCTGGCGCCTAATCGACAGTCTGTGGAACCGGCCTGAACGCGAAGGCTGGTTTGGCGGGGGCTACGACAATCCCGGTGTGCATTCGGTGCTCGTCGACCCGCGAGACGCCGCTAAGATCACGCTAGGCATTTCTTGCGGCGGCGTCTGGAAGTCTGATGACAGCGGCGAGACCTGGCGGCTCACAGGAAAAGGTCTGCGCTCTGATTACACGCCGCCTGAGCAGGCCGAGGAACTCAACAATCAGGACCCCCACCGGCTCGTTCAGTGCGCGGCCGCGCCCGATACCGTCTGGTGCCAACACCATAACGGCGTTTTCCTGTCCCAAGACGGCGGAGAAACATTTGAAGAGTTTCGCGGCATCAAGCCGGCGGTTTTCGGTTTTGCAGTCGCCGTCGACCCAGCCGACTGGAAAACCGCCTATCTCGTCCCTGGCGTCAAAGACGAATGCCGCGTGCCGGTGGATGGGAAACTCGTCGTCAACAAAACAACCGACGGCGGCAAGTCTTGGACGCCGATGAGCAATGGCCTGCCCGACGAGGAGAGCTACGACCTCATCTACAGACATGCGCTCGATATTGACGACGCTGGAGAGCGGCTGGTCATGGGCTCGACCACCGGCAATCTCTGGGTGAGCGAAAACGCCGGCGAACGCTGGGCGCCGGTTTCCGCGCACCTGCCTCCCATCGCCGCCGTCAGCTTCGCCTAAAGGTCTTCCAACCGCGCAATTGCGGCTTTCAGCTTTTCGAGCTCTGCGACATAACCATCGCGGCGCGAGCGCTGCTCCTCGACCACCGCCGCCGGCGCGCGCTCGACGAATTTCTCGTTGCCGAGTTTCTTGTCAATGACGGCGATTTCCTTCTCCGCTTTCGCCCTTTCCTTGGCGAGTCGGTCTTTCTCAGCGTCAAGGTCGATAACATCAGCGATCGGAAGCGCGGCGATGGCGTCACCGTGAACAATCTGCACCGCGCCTTTCGGCGACGCATCCGCGACGCTGATTTCTGACAATCGTGCAAGACGTTTCAGAACATCGTCATGGATCTGAAGACGTTTGCCTGCGTCATCGCCGCCGCCGGTGAATACAAGCGGGGTTTTCGCTGCGACGGGAACGTTCATTTCCTGGCGCACGGAGCGAATGGCGGTGATGAGATCAATCGCCCACTGCATCTCTTCGGCCGCGTCGGCGTTTTCCAGTCCCTTGTCGGCTTGCGGCCAAGCGGCGGTGATCAATGCGTCATCGAAGCCGAGTTTATCCCAAAGCTCCTCCGAGACAAAAGGCATGAAGGGATGAAGGAGCTTCAGGATCGTCCCCAAAGCAAAAGCGCCGGCGGCGCGCGTTTCGGCCTTCGCCGCCTCATTCGAGCCTTGAAACACGGGCTTGGCGAGCTCCAGAAACCAGTCGCAATAGACATTCCATGCGAACCTGTAGATCGCGCCCGAAGCGTCATTGAAGCGATAAGCTTCCAGCTCGCGTGTCACAGTGTTCGCGCATTCATTCGCCTCGTGAATGATCCATTGATTGACGGTCAGTGTCGCCGACGCCGGGTCGAACGCCGGATCAGGCTTGACGTCGTTCATCTGCGCAAAGCGCGCCGCGTTCCAGAGCTTGGTGGCGAAATTTCGATAACCCTCGACCCGCGCCTCGGAAATGCGCACATTGCGGCCCTGCGCGGCCTGCGTGCATAGCGTAAACCGCAGCGCATCAGCGCCGAATGCATCGATGAGCTCTAGCGGGTCGACGCCGTTGCCTTTCGACTTCGACATTTTCTGGCCGTCCTCGTCGACGACGAGGCCGTGAATATAAACCTCCGGAAACGGAATTTCTTTCTGGGTGTAAAGTCCCATCATCATCATCCGCGCGACCCAGAAGAAGATGATGTCGAAGGCCGTGACGAGAACGGAGTTCGGGTAATGCGTCTCCAACTCCGCTGAGGGCTCAGGCCAGCCGAGCGTTGAAAACGGCCACAGGCCGGACGAGAACCAAGTGTCGAGGACGTCCTCGTCCTGCTTTAACTCAATGGCTTCGCCATATTTTTCTTCGGCGAGGCGATTGGCATCCGCTTCAGTTTCCGCGACGAAAATATCCTTGCTTGGTCCGTACCACGCCGGGATCCGGTGCCCCCACCATAATTGCCGCGAAATGCACCAGGGCTGGATGTTCCGCATCCACTGGAAGTAGGTTTTCTCCCAGTTTTCAGGGATGAACTTCGTATCGCCCGTCTCCACCGCTGCGATCGCGGGCTTTGCTAGTTCTTCGGCGTTGGCGAACCATTGATCGGTGATCATCGGCTCGATGACGACATTGGAGCGGTCGCCGAAGGGCTGCATGATCTTTTTGTCTTCGACCTTGATCATCAGGCCTTCGGCGTCGATGTCGGCGACGACTTTCTTGCGCGCCTCAAAACGATCCATGCCGCGATACTCGTCCGGAACGAGATTAATCGTATCGACGTAGTTTGCCTCGGGCTCGCCGCCGGCTTCGCGGATTTCTCTCGCCTTCTCGGCCTCCTCGGCATAAGGCGCGCCGTCGGCGCGCATGGCGCCGCGCCAATCCATGAGGCGATACATCGGAATCCGCCCGCGTTTTGCGACCTGATAGTCATTGAAATCATGGCCGCCGGTGATCTTCACCGCGCCGGACCCGAAATTAGGGTCAGGATAATCATCAGTGATGATTGGGATCAGGCGGCGGTGCTCTTTCGGGCCCACCGGAATTTCGCATAGCTTGCCGACAATCGGCGCATAGCGATCGTCGCTCGGGTGAACGGCGACCGCGCCGTCGCCGAGCATCGTCTCTGGCCGCGTCGTCGCGATGGAGATGTAATCGCGCGTTTCGCGCAGCGTTACATTCCCGTCTTCATCCTTTTCGACATATTCGTAAGTCTCGCCGCCGGCGAGCGGATATTTGAAATGCCACATGTGACCGTCGACCTCGATATTCTCAACTTCAAGGTCGGAGATCGCGGTTTCAAATTTCGGGTCCCAATTGACGAGGCGCTTGTCGCGATAGATCAAACCGTCATTGTACATATCAACGAAGGTCTTCATGACGGCCTTGACCATCTGGTCATCCGCCGCACCGTTTTCACCCATGGTGAAGCGCTCGCGTGACCAGTCGCAGGAAGCGCCGAGCCGCTTTAACTGGTTGATGATCTGGCCGCCGGATTCGTGGCGCCATTTCCAGACCTTCTCGACGAATTTTTCGCGCCCTATTTCGGTGCGCTTCGGTTCCTGGCGCTCCATCATCTGGCGCTCGACAACCATCTGGGTGGCGATGCCCGCGTGATCGGTTCCCGGCTGCCAGAGCACGCGGCGCCCCTGCATGCGCCGCCAGCGCGACAGGACGTCCTGCAGCGTGTTATTGAGGGCGTGGCCCATATGAAGGTTGCCAGTGACGTTCGGCGGCGGGATGACAATAGTAAAAGGCTCGCCCTCGCCGGTCGGACGAAACAAGCCCGCCGCCTCCCACGCCTCATAAATTCGTTTTTCGGCTTCCGCGAAGTCGAAGTTTTTTTCCAGCATCCCGTTCAGCCTTGTCGCGCCCTGCAAAGACCCCGCGGTTTATCCCTGCGGGCGCAATTCCTCAAGGCGGATTAAGCGCCTTCATCTTGATCGAACCGCGGCTTAAGCCCGGTGTGATGGCCCAGGAACGCCCAGATATCTGCGTATTCCTCGATGATCTTCTCTGTCGGCTTTCCGGCCCCGTGACCAGCTCGGGTCTCAATGCGGATGAGATGCGGCGCTGAACCCAGATTGGCGCTTTGCAGGGCCGCGACATATTTGAACGAGTGACCAGGCACGACACGGTCGTCCGTGTCGGCCGTTGTTACGAGGATCGCCGGATATTCGCGGCCTGATTCGATATTATGATAGGGCGAATAGGCGTAAAGCGTTTCGAAGTCGTCTTCGTTCGCTGGGTCTCCATAATCATCGACCCAGAAACGCCCGGCCGTGAACTGTGTAAAACGCACCATGTCCATGACGCCGACGGCCGGCTGCGCTGCCGCAAAGAGGTCGGGACGCTGATTGACCACGGCGCCGACAAGAAGACCCCCATTGGAGCCGCCCTGAACCGCGAGTTGCCCAGCCGTGGTGACGCCGTCGGCGATCAGATGCTCCGCCGCTGCGATGAAGTCATCGAATACATTCTGCTTATTCCCCAATCGCCCGGCATTGTGCCATTCCTTGCCATACTCCCCGCCGCCGCGAAGATTAGCGACAGCGAGTACGCCGCCCATGTCGATCCAGGCCATGCGCGTGACGGAGAAACTTGGCGTCAGCGAGATATTGAACCCGCCATAGCCGTAGAGAAGCGTCGGCTGCGGCGCTGACATGTCAAGGTCCTTGCGCCGCGCAATGAACATCGGGATCTTCGTTCCGTCCTTGGACGGATAGAAAACCTGTTCGACAACGTAATTCGCGGGATCGAAAACCGTTTCAGGCTGCTTGAAAATCGTGGTTTCGCCCGTTTCGATCTCGAGGCGATAGATGGTCTCAGGCTGATTGAAGCTCTCAAAACCGAAATAGGTAGTCGTGTCGGCGGGCTCGCCGCGAAAGCCATACGCAGAGCCGACGCCGGGCATTTCAACGGAGCCGGCCGTCTCGCCGCCAAGATTGAAGAGACGCACCAGAGATTTCACATCAGCCATATATTCCGCGACGATCTTGCCGCCTACAATATTGACAGCCGTCAGCACGTTTTCAGATTGCGGAACAATCTCTTCCCATGCGCCGCGGTCAGCAGGAACGGCGACAATTTTGCCGCGCGGCGCGCCGTCGTCTGTGCGGAAGTAGTGTTTTCCGTTTGCGGTACCCGCGTAACTGTAATCAGAATGAAAGCCCGTCACGAGCTCCAGCGGCGTGGCGTCAGGATCAGACAGATCGATTAGGACAACCTCATATTTTTCGTCCGTGCCTTTCCAGACCGTTACGAAAAGCGTTTCACCGTCTGACGAGACTTCCGCGGAAAAGCCGTGATCGGGCCGATCCGGGCGCGCATAAGTAAGAGCGTCCGCATCTTGATCATCTCCGATCCGGTGAAAATACACTGCTTGATTGAGGTTGAGGCTCTGAAATTCGGCGCCCCCTTCGGGCGCTGGATAGCGCGAATAATAAAAGCCTGATCCGTCCTTGGCCCAGTCGAGCCCGGAAAATTTTATCCAGCTGATTTCATCGCCAAGCGTCTCGCCAGTCGCTGTTTCCACGATCCGCGCAGTGCGCCAGTCGGAACCGCCGTCCTGTACGAGATACGCAACCATCGTCCCGTCCGGGCTTGGCGCATAGTCCGCCAGCGCAGTTGCTCCGTCCTCGGACCACCTGTTTGGATCAATCAATATGCGCGGCTCTTCCTCGCCGCGCTGAACATAGAGGACAGGCTGGTTCTGCAAGCCGTCATTTCTGGTGAAAAACGTGAAGTCGCCTTTTTCGCGCGGCAGCGAGTATTTCTCGTAATTCCAAAATCGCGATAGCAGCGCTTCGATACCGTCCCGGTTTTCAAGCGAATTCAGATACGTTGACGAAAGAGTGTTTTGCGCGGCGACCCAGTCGGCGACCCTTTCACTTTCGCGCACGTCGTCTTCAAGCCAGCGATATGGGTCGGCGACGCTGACGCCGTGAATTTCATCCATCTGATCCACTGTCTTTGTTTGAGGATAATCCCATTGCGTCGATGCGGCCGATTCTGAGGGCGGCGCGTCGGCGCCATCGTTTTCGGCTCCACACGCGGAAATGGTTATTGCCGCCACCATCGCAAAAAGCGGTCGTTTGTTCACAGGTAGCCTTCCGGAGCGCGAACACCCTGCATCCCGGGCGTTCTGAGATTGCCGCGACCATCCCGAATATCTCGAGGATTTCAATGCCCCGCGCTGAAAGACGCAAAAAAAGCCGGCTGCAAAGAGCCGGCTTTCTAATTTTTAATTCGCCAGATGCGTTCTAGCGGCGTCGCCGGGCGACCCGCTGTACCTCTTCCTCGACCTTGTCCTCGACAATCGCCGGAAGGTTGGCGTCGAGCCAGTTCTTGACCATCGGACGCAGCATCTCGGTCACAATGTCTTCCAGCGTCCGTCCGGGGCCATCGGTCACGCGCACGGATTGTGACAGTGTCGCAAATGCGCTTGAAGCAGCATCGGCCGCGCCCTCATCCAGAATTGCTTCATTGGCTTCGCTTTCCGCCGCCGCCGCCACGTTTTTCTTAATCATTTCAACATCTTCCGTTTCGAGATGGGGTTTTGCGCCGTCTTCGGCCGGTTTTGGCGCGGTGGCCTTAACCGGAACCGGCTTGGAGGCCGATTCCGGCCCGGACGACGCCTTCGGTTCCGGGGCCGACGCGCCATTTTCGTCGTCTTCTGAAATGATGCGCCGGATGGAAGCGAGAATTTCTTCCATGCTGGGTTCGGGCTGAGCGTTTTCCATGGATGAGGATTCCCTCAAGCGAATGCGTTGTGACCTCGAAGGCGCGCTACCGCCCGCCCGACGCCTTCCTTTTCAAGCGCTTCGGCGGGGTTATCAAGGCTTTCGTTACCGTGACGTTAACGCCAGGCCCTTTTAGAATACGAAGGATTTCGGTTTTTCAAAACCCGGCATGGCGCTTTGGGCGGCCGCATCAAACATCGGCGTGAAGGAGGCGGCTTTGCCGCTCCGCAAATAAACGCCGCCTCTCGATACGCCGTCCGCGCGCACAATCGCGGCAAGCCGTCCGCCGTCGCGCAATTGATCCAATAGCGCATCGGGCCTGCGCTCGATTACGCCGCCCAGAAAAATGACGTCGAAAGGCCCTTGATCAGGTGCTCCTTTCCAAGGATCTCCCGTGATCACGGCGGCGTTTGAAACACCCAGATTGTTTAGATTTTCCTGCGCCGCCGTCGCCATGGCGTCGTCGCTTTCCAGGGACACCACCATTTCAGCGAGTTGCGCAAGGATCGCTGTTGAGTAGCCGCTGCCGCAGAAAGCATTGAGAACTAGGTCGGATTCGCGAATTTCCGCCGCGTCGACAAGCTTGGCGAAGTCCCGCGCGCGCAATAGTCGTCGGCCGGGCGCGTATTCGATTTCCCGCTCTACATAAGCCTGATCACGCAATTCAGCGGGCAGGAACACTTCCCGCGCCGTGGTTTCCATTGCTCTTTGTATGCGCAAATCTGTCACGTCATTGGTCCGGACTTGGCTGTCTACCATGTGACGGCGGGCGGCTTCGAAATCCATGACGAGCTGTTCCTTAAGCTTTCTCGTGGCGGCATAGCGCCGGGTCGAAAGCGGCGCAATGTGTTCACCCGCGGCTCAGGCGGATTTCTCATCGCTGACGCCGCAATTTCTTTTGACCCGCCTAAGGCCCCACGCTAAGAGGGCCGCTCGCCTCTCAATCCCGGCCACGTGGCGGAGTGGTGACGCAGCGGCCTGCAAAGCCGTGTACGCCGGTTCGATTCCGGCCGTGGCCTCCATGGCGATCGCCCGATGACGCCCTCGCCAGTCCGCAGCCCCGATCGATCCTCGAGGCCGCATCGCCACAGTTTACTCTTTTTTTTGTTCAAAATGGCGCAAACGCAACGCTTTTGACGCTTTTTTCAGCCCCTTAGCAACGTATGTAAACTATGCTGCCCGGCTAAACCGTAATCTCTGCGCCGTTTCCGCGGGCGACAATGGGTCATTTATCGCAGACGGCGCTCTCTTGGCCGATAAGCGCTTGAAGGCGAGCGTCTGCGCCGACATGTAACGATGAACGAACGAATGACGAGGGGCCTGATGGCGTTGGACCGACATGATTTTCGGACAGCCGCGATAGCGATTGCAGCGGTGACGACGGCGTCATGCGCGAGCCTTGATGAAGAGCTTTTAACGGCGCAACTGCCGGATGTTCCGGCGACGTGGTCGGCTGATGACGGCCTCGGCGGCGAGTTGACTGGCGATTGGGTCGCTGCGTTCAATGACCCGGCTGTGCTCGACATCATTCGCGAGGCGTTGGAGAACAACAATGATCTCCAGGCTGCAGCGGCAAATTTGGACGCGGCGAGGGCCGGCGCGCGCATCGCCCGCGCCGATCTCTTCCCGCAGATCGGCGCCAATTTCGACGCGTCGCGAAACGCGATCGTCACCGATCCGACAACGGCCGCGCAGGCCGGCGGGTCCGCCGGCGCAGCGAGCTCACGGTTATTCATCAACAATTTCCGCCTTGGCGGAAATGTCCGTTGGGAGATTGATCTCTGGGGCAGGCTGATCGACACGACGAACGCCGCCTATAAAGACGCGCAAGCGGCGTACGCCGACCTTGCCGGCGCCGAACTCTCGATCGCCGCGAGAACCGTGCAAGCCTGGTTTGCTTTGATCGAAGCGCGCCAGCAACGAGAACTCGCTGAAAGAGACGTGACCGCGCGCGAAAGCAATTTGCGCGTCACCGAACGCCGTTATGAGCGCGGCGTCGCGTCGAGCCTCGATGTCAGACTTTCGCGTTCGGCGCTTGGCAGCAGTCAAGCCAATCTCGCCCTGCGCCAGCGGCTCGAAAAGGAAGCCTCGCGCAGCCTTGAAGTCCTGCTAGGCCGGTATCCGGCCGCGGAGCTGGAAGCGGCGGAAAACCTCCCGACGCTGCCACTTCTGGACGGCGCTGGCGCGCCTGGCGATATCCTGGCGAGACGACCGGACCTTGTCGCGGCTGAATCGCGCATGCTTGCTGCGGGCTTGCGCGCCCGCGCTGCGCGCAAGCAGTTACTTCCGCAGCTCACACTGTCTTCGCAAGCCGGCACGTCCGGACCGGAGTTCGCTGATTTGACCGATCCGCAGAGACTGGCGGGCAATATTGCAGGCGGGCTCGTTCAGCCCTTGTTCCAAGGCGGGCGGCTGCTCGCGAATTCGAAAAGCGCACGCGCAAACGCCGAAGCGGCTCTTTTCAATTATGTGCAAACCGTATTGGCCGCCTACGAAGAAGCAGAAAACGCGATTGCCGCCGAGCAATTGCTCGCCGCGCGCGAAGCAGCGCTGCAGCTCGCTTATGAAGAAGCCGCCGCCGCTGAAGACCTGACTGAGCGTCGGTACTCAAGCGGCGCGGCGACGATCTTCAATCTACTTGATGCTCAGACGCGCCGCATTTCAGCGGAAAGTGAATTCATTCAAGCCAAACAACAGCGCGTTTCAAACCGTGTGCAACTCTATCTCGCAATCGGGGGCGATTTTTTGACGGAGGAACGGCTAACCGCCCTGGCGGCGGAGACCGGAGAATAACGAGTTATGTTTCGTAAGTTTTTCACAATTGTTGGAACGCTGGGGATCATTCTCTTGGGCGTCGCGGGCGTCATGACCATGAATGCTCTCAAGCCAACGATTGAACGACAAACGCCCGACATTGTCGCGCCAACGGTGTTCTTTACGGTGGCCGAGCCGCGCCCGGTCACGTTAGACGTTTATGCGCAGGGCGAAGTTCGTCCGCGGACAGATATTTCCCTGACCGCGCAGGTTGCAGGCCAGGTCGTTTCAATGTCGGAAAACTTCGTCAATGGCGGCGCGTTTTCCGAAGGCGACACCCTGATCAAAATCGAGGACGCAGAGTATCGTGCAACAGCTGCGGCTGCCCGCGCGCGGCTGGCGCAGGAAGAAGCGGAAGCCGCGCTCGCGCGGTCAGAATACGAAGACCTCAACCGCGTGGAAAACCCGACCGATCTTGCTTTGCGGGTGCCGCAACTGGCGCAAGCGCGCGCAGAATATCGAGCCGCGCAGCTCAACCTTGAGCGGACCACAATTAAGGCCCCGTTCGACGGCCGCGTTCGCGAGCGCATCGTTGGCGTTGGTCAGTATATCGCCCCCGGCGCGCAACTCGGCCGCATCTTCTCGACTGACGTCGCTGAGATCAGGCTTCCCCTGACAGATAACGATCTCGCGAAGCTGGGGCTCCCCGTAGCCTTCGTCGAAACATCGGAGCGAAGCGGGCCGTCTGCGACCCTAACGGCTTTTGTCGCCGGCGAGCTGCGGGAATGGAATGCGCGCATCGCGCGCACCGACGGCGCAATCGATCCGGCAACGCGCCAGATCGCCGCTATCGCTGTTGTCGATCATCCTTATGACGATGGCGCGTCAGAGGACGGCACGCCGCTGGCCATGGGCCTCTTTGTTGATGCGGCGATCGAAGGACGGCGGATCAATAACGCTATCGTCCTGCCGCGCGCGGCGCTTCATGGCCGCGACGAAGTCTATGTCGTCGGGCAGAACAATATTCTCCAATTGCGGAAGGTGAACGTCGCGGCGTCGGATCGCGACACCATCACCGTCGTCGCAGGGATCGCCGCCGGCGAGCGGGTCGTCACATCGCCGCTGCGCGGCGCGACCGACGGCGACAGAGTCGAAACCGCAGGCACCCCAGTTGATGATCTGAACGATCCCGACGCTGACTTGTCGGCCAGCGCGGCGTCAGCGATCGTCGCAGGAGACACGCCATGACCGGCATCATCTCCTGGTGGACGAAAAACGCCGTCGCCGCCAACCTTCTGATGATGGCCTGCCTGATATCAGGCTTTTTGGCTTTCAATAGCCTTGAGCGAGAGCTTGATCCGTCTGCTGGTTTCACCGGCGCGACAATTGTCGTGACCTGGCAGGGCGCGAGCCCGCGGGAGGTCGAAGAACAAATCGTCCTGCGCATCGAGGAGGCGATCGCCGATATCGACGGTATTGAGCACATTTATTCCGATGCGCTCGAAAACCGCGCCGTGATCGACGTCGAAGGCGACCAGGACATGGACGCCACCAAGTTCCTCAACGAAATCAAGAACCGCGTCGACGGAATTTCCACCCTGCCGGATGACGCATTCTCGCCGATTGTATCGCAATGGACCAATTATGTGCCCGGCGCCTTCATGGCGCTTTATGGCGATTTAGACAAGCGCGAGCTTAACCGCCTCGCCCGAAACCTGCGTGACGATCTGGCGCAGCTGCCGAATGGATCACCGCTGATTGAACTTTGGGGCGATGAACGCGAAGAGGTCTCCATCGAGGTCTCAGAAGAATCGCTTCGTCGTTACAATCTGACCTTCGATGATGTTGCGAACGCCATCCGCGGATCGTCCCTGAACCTGTCCGGCGGCCAGGTTCGCACAGAGACCGGCAATCTTCAGATCGCCGCCAGGGCCCTTGCAGATACCGAAGAAGAATTCGAGGCGATCGTGGTGCGCCAGAACCCGGACGGTTCAGTCGTTCGGGTGAGCGATGTGGCGAATGTCGTCGATGGATTTGAGGATCGCCGTCAGTTCCGCACCGTCAACGGCAAGCCTGCGATTTCGTTCGCCATCCGGTCGCCGGAAGTCTCAAACATCAGCGAGCTCTCCAAAGCGATCAACGCTTGGGTGGACGAAAAAAACGAAGAACTGGACGGCAAGGCTGAGCTCTTCGTCTGGTTTGATGGCGCAGACCCCTTCAATGCGCAGCTGAATCTCGTGGCGTCGAACGCCATTATCGGTCTCGTTCTAGTCCTCATCATTTTGATGCTGTTCTTGCGCCCATCGGTCGCTTTCTGGGTCGCCGTCGGCATCGCGGTTGCTTTCGCTGGCGCCTTCATCTTCATGCCGATGACCGGCGTATCTTTGAATTTCCTCTCAATCTTCGGCTTTCTCCTTGTGATCGGCGTTGTTGTCGATGACGCGATTATTGTAGGCGAAAGCATACACAACGCTGTCGAGGAAGGCGGAGAAGGCGGTCCGGAAGCCGCAATTCTGGGGACGCAACTGGTTATCAAGCCAGTCTTCTTCGCTGTGCTGACGACTATTATCGCGTTTTCGCCCTGGCTGTTTGTCGGCGGCGGCGCTGCGCAATTCACCCGTCAGATCAGCCTGACCATCACTTACGCGCTAATTTTTTCATTGATCGAAGCGTTCTTTATTCTGCCGGCGCACTTGTCGCACCTGAAGCCGCAAAACAAAGATGGCGTTTATTATCGCCTGCAACGCGGGTTTTCAGAAGGCATCGTCGACTTTGCTCACAAGGTTTATCAGCCGATCATCAAAACCGCGCTGAAGTTTCGGTATTTCACTGTCGCCGGCTTTTTCGTCGCCTTTATGTTCGCCTTCGCTCTGCTCTCCCAAGGGTGGATCAACTTCAAATTCATGCCTGAGATCCAGGGCACGTTCGTTTCGCTGAATGTCAGGCTTCCTGAAGGAACGGCGTTTAACCGCACCGAACAGATCTATGACGAGGTCGAAATCGCCGCAAACAAGCTGCGCGAAGAATTAGGCGACGCCCGTGACGGCGAGCCCTATGTGAAAGCTATATATATCGCTGCGGACGAGGGCGAGGTCGTCTCCTATGTGACGATTACCGAGTCTGTGAACCGGCCGGAATCGACCGAAGATATTGCGGAACTGTTCCGTGATCTGATGGGCCCCGTACCGGATGCGGAAGAAATCAACATCGGTTTCACGCAGAACGACAATGAACCAGACCTGTCATTCGGGATCGAAGGCGACAGCCTTGAAGATCTGCGCCTTGCGACAATTGATCTGCAGAACTATCTGAGAACCCTGCCCGGCGTCTTTGACGTCCGAAACAGTCTGCAATCTGCAACGCCTGAGCTTCAGCTTGAGATGCGCCCCGGCGCCGAGCGCTTTGGCCTGACGCTCGCCGAAGTCTCGCGTCAGGTTCGTCAGGCGTTTTATGGCGAGGAAGTGCAACGCCTGCCGCGCGATGGTCAGGATGTGCGCGTGATGGTGCGGTACCCGAAAGAAGCACGCGAGTCGCTGGCGACAATTGAATCAATGCGTATTCGAACCGCCGATGGCCGCGAGGTTCCGCTGACTGTGGTCGCAGAAGCGAAATTCGCGCCGAGTTATAAGCGCATAGACCGCTATGACCGGCAGCGCTCAGCCCGCGTCAGTGCGGAAATTCGCCAGGGCCTGGACCGCAGTCAAATCATGAAAAACTTTCGCGAAGAATTCGCGCCCGAATTGCAGCGCCGGCATCCGAACATTTCCATCGCGCAACGCGGCGACGCGGAAGAGCAGGAGGAGTTCCTGCGCGATATTGTGCCGCTCTTCCTCACCGCATTGTTCGCGATGTATATGTTACTCGCCATCGCCTTCAGCTCCTACTGGCAGCCGGCGCTGATCATGACGGCGATCCCCTTCGGTTTTATGGGCGCCGTATTTGGACACATGATATTCGGCCTAGATTTCGCGCTGTTCTCGTTCTTCGGCATCGGCGCGGCCGCCGGGGTCGTCGTCAACGACAACCTTGTTTTGATCGATTATGTGAACCGCCTGCGCGCGCATGGCGAAGGCGCCTTTGCGGCGCTCGTCCGGGCCGGCGTCGGCCGGTTTCGCCCGATCATGTTGACGTCGTTTACAACCTTTATCGGGCTGTTGCCGATCATGTTTGAAACGTCGCCGGATGCGCAGTTCCTCAAACCGACCATCGTCGCGCTCGCTTTTGGCGTCTTTTTCGCGACGTTCGTCACCCTGCTCTTCGTGCCGGCAATGTATGCCGTCGGCGCTGATATCGCGCGGTTTTACCGATGGGCCTGGACCGGGGAGAAACAGCCGCGGGTCGGGACCGGGCACCCGCTGGAAACCGATATCGACGGGCGCCCCGCCGTTGCAGGCGAATCAGTCGCGGCTCGGCCGAATCCGCTCTATCGCCCGGCGGAATAGGCGTTTTTGCCACTCCGGCGAACCGTTAACCCTTTTTTAACACCTTGATGACACCTTAAAAAAGTCTTCTCCCGAGAAGATACCCCACCATACCCCACGACAGTGAGTACCGGCCGCGTTTTCCCCCAAGACGCGGCCGTCTCGCTATTTGGGGGATGGTGGGCGCCCCCAGGACGCAGCGGCCAGGCCCGCGCGCGGCTCGGAACGCCGCGCCCGGCGGTCAGAAAAATATGGTGGATTCGCAAAAACGGCTTTGCTATAGGCTCCGCTTCCAACGGCTTTTCCCCGATAGCTCAGTTGGTAGAGCAGCTGACTGTTAATCAGCGGGTCACTGGTTCGAGTCCAGTTCGGGGAGCCATTTTCAGTTAGTTTAATAAAACACCTTGCGCCGCACTGCTCGCAAAAGCGGGCGGGCCGTTATTGAACGGTGTATCGCTGGCATTCCAACCGGTGTCCAATTGATAACCACGGCGGGTGCAGATGGCGACTAAATCCGGCGCGCTCAATTGGTCACCGCACTTTAATCTTTATCGAGAAGATCGAGTGTGACTCTGAAGCGGCGGCGGCGACGATCTCGGCGGCGAAAGCGGCTTTTTGCATGCGCAGGGACACGGGCGGCGCAGTCATGGTTTTTGCCTTCGCGTCAGAGGTTTGTGTCATGCGAGCTGCTTTTTTGCTTACTCACTCTGATTTTCGCCGCGCAGGTGCAAGCGCCGCGCCTGAAGCGCAATTAGGATAACCTGATCACTTCCTCAAAGGCGAATATCCGCTTCTCGCCCGCTCTAGAGCTCCGGCGGCGATGGATTGACGCGGGCGCGGTGTTCCGCAACTGGAATTCCGCCAATGCCCCAATTCTCCATTTCGACTTCCTCAATGACGACAAAGGTGGTCGCCGGCGATTTGTTCAGAACTTTCGCAAGAAGATCGGTCGCGCCTTTGATCAACTCGCGCTTTTGGTCTTCGCTAACGCCTTCGCGCGTCACCTGAATATTGATGTAAGGCATCGTTACGTTCCCGCTTCAGCTTCGGCGACTTGAAAGACCTTCGAGAGAATGCGCCATTCGCCTTCGGTCCGGATGAAGGACAAGAAATCGACGAAGTCGCGCCCGTTCATAGTGCAGCGCACGCGCGCATTCGCAGTGTTCTCGCCGGCGATGTCGATGCGGTCGATCACCCCATTGCGCTTTTCGCCTTGAGACGCAGGTGAGACGCGTTTCGCCACCTCGGCGAAGTATTCATCCATTCCGCGGATGAGTGGTGTCGCCTCGTCTGCGGTCCCATAGACCGCTTTTGGATGTAAAACGCTCTTCAATCGTTCAGTATCAGCGCGATGCAAGCCGTCGAGATACTCTTCGATGACATTTTCGATTTCACTGAGCGCGGACATTATGCGGCTTCTCCTTTCAAAAGCCCTTCGCGGACGAGGGCCTTTCGTGTCGCCGGCCGCGCTTTCACGCGCTCGTAAAACGCCTTCGCGTTCGGCCATTCGTCCAGCGAGACACTGATGAACGTCGCCCAGTTGAGGATAACAAATGCGTAGGCGTCGGCGGGCGTATATTGCGCGCCAAGCATAAAGGCGCGGCCGTCGGCGATCATCGCTTCAAAATTGGAGAGCTGACGATGCAATTTTGCGAGCGCGTCAGCGCGTTCTTCGGCGGTCAATATTGAATTTGCAAAGAACGGGCTGAAGGCCTTGTGCAGTTCAGACGACAAAAAGCTCAACACTTCTTGCAGGCGCGCACGTCCAAAGGCGTTGATCTCGGATGTGTTGCCGAACCGCTCATCGAAAATATATTGCAGGATCGCGGCGTTCTCGGTGAGCGTCTCACCGTTGCCGAGCATAACCGCTGGAACATAGCCGCGTGGATTGATGTCCAGATAATTTGCGCCGGTCTCAGTTTCGCGCCTTTTAGTGTCGACGCGTTCCAACTCGAACGGATCGCCAATCTCGTTCAGCAGAATGTGGGTCGCCATCGAACAGGCCCCCGGTTTGTAGTAAAGCTTCATCGCCTCTTCTCCTTTTCTTTCCGTTTCAACAGCCGGTCGGCTGCGGCGCAGGACGTAACCGTTGACGATTTAGTTTCCAATAGATACTAAAAATTATTCGGTAACCGAGAAGAAACCAGGTAAGGGCTATGGCGCTGAAGATGCGCAAAAACAAAAGTCCCAAGCCGCCCGAGCCTTGCATGCTGACTGAATGCATGGCGATCATCGCCGGCGCATGGGCGCCGAATGTGATCTGGTCCCTGCGCGCGGGGCCGCGGCGGTTCAGCGAACTGCGCGCGGATATTCCCCCGGTCTCGGCGAAGGTTTTATCGGCGCGCCTTTCGGAGTTGCAGGAGCGCGGTGTCCTGCGCCGGCATGTGCGCCCAACATCGCCGCCCTCGGTCGAGTATGAGTTGAGTGATCTGGGCGCCGAATTAATTCCGGCGCTTGAGAGCATCGTCGCGGTGGGTCACAAACTGAAGAAGCTAAAGACGTAGCGCCTTGCGCGTCGCAGCGAATGCCGGCTTTTGTCAGCAGCAACAAAAACTTTGCGCTTACTCAGGCGCTTCAGCCGCGGCGCGTTGTTGATCGCGTAATTCGCGGAACTCGTTCCCGTCATACCAATTCGGCCAATCATCGGAATAGGCCATGGCCGCGCCGACCTCGTAGAGGATCTCAAAAGTCTGGAGGATCGCCTGCATGTCCCAACTCGAATCATATTCATCTGCGGGTTTGTGATAGCGCTCCGCCCGATATTCCGCTTCGAAGGCGCGCCCCGCCTCTCTGCCGCCATCGACAAAGTCGACGCCATTCTTGGCGTAAAGCATGGGAACGCCGTGCTTGGCCAAGGAGATGTGATCGGACCGGTAAAAATAGCCGGCCTCCGGATTGGCGTCGGGGCCGAGATAGAGTTCGCGTTTTTCGGCGGCGACTTTAAGCAGGTCTTCCAGCTCGGACGCACCGTTGCCGATCACGACAAGATCTTTTGTCAGCGGCGTCGGCAACAACGCGTCTACATTGACGCCGCCGACAATCTGGCCAAGTGGCACGAACGGATCCTCGGCGAAATAGGCGGAGCCTAACAATCCGGATTCCTCGGCTGTTACGGCGATAAAGAGGGCGGACCGGTCGGGCGGCGCGTTGTTGCTCGCAAAGGCGTCGGCGATCGCCAGAATGCCGGCTGTGCCCGTTGCGTTATCGACGGCGCCATTGGCGATGCTGTCGCTGGCGGCCGAAAAGTTTCGGCCCAGATGATCCCAATGGGCCATGTACAAGACATACTCGTCCGGTCGCTTGTCGCCTTTAAGGACGCCAGCGACATTGGCCGACGCGCTTTCGCGGATATTGTTCACGATCGCGCCAGACGCATTGAGTCCCGGCATGGGAACGGGCGCGAAACCAGGCGTCGCAGCCGCCGAAAGTTGTTTTTCAAAATCGAGACCGGCCTCTGAGAAAAGGCGCTGCGCGACGCTTTCCTGTATCCAGCCTTCCATCAGAACGCGGTCTGCGCCGCCATTGGCGCGTTTCAGGTCAAGTTGCGGACCGGTCCAGCCGCCTTCGACGACGCCCCAGCCATAGGCCGCTGGTTCGGTCTGGTGAATGACAATCGCGGCGGCGGCGCCTTGTCGGGCCGCCTCTTCGAATTTGTATGTCCACCGGCCGTAATAGGTCATGGCGCCGCCCTTGAAGAGCGCGGGGTCTTGCGTCGCATAGCCGGGATCGTTGACGAGCATGACGACCGTCTTGCCGGCGACGTCAATCCCGTCATAGTCGTTCCAGCCAAATTCCGGTGCGACCACGCCGTACCCGACAAATACTAGTTCGCTGTCTGAAAAGCGCACGCTTTCTTCAACGCGCTTCGTCCAGAACACAATCTCATCGCCATAAAAGAGATTCGCTCCGTTGACAGAAAAATTGGACTGCCTTGGATCAACGGACAACTCAATAAGCGGGACCGTCTGTTCGAAACTATCTCCATTCGCCGGCTGAAGACCGATTTTCTGCATTTCCTTTATGAGATACTGGCGCGTTTTTTCCCCGCCGCGCGTCGCCGGCGCTCGTCCGCCGAAGTCATCTGACGCCAACATCGCGATACGCGCACGCAAGGCGGTTTCGTCGAGATCGGCTTGGGGGAAAGCGGTGCTCTCTGCCGGCCGGTGGCCTGACGTCACTTCGATCCCGGAGGCGGGCGTTTGTTCGCCGCACCCGGCGAGCAGAGCGATAGGAAATAAAATAGCCGGGATCCGGACGAACAGGTTCATTAGAGCCCCTCATTATTTTCACGTTTCGTATTACTATCACGTGAAGCGGACGACGCCGTCTAGTGCGGTGGCGCAATAGGGCGGGGCAAACTTGCAGCGTTTAAGCGTCAACGCCGTCGACAACGGCGACAAGGCGCGCGCCTTCAACAGGCGTCAAGGGCGGCGATCGATGCAGGATGAGGTCCGCCGCTCCGCTCTTCTTTCCACGAAAGATCGCAACATCTCCCGCTCTAATTGAATTCAGCGGACCGGCATAATCGCTTTGGCGTTCCCGAGCCGTCGAAGCGAGCGCTGGCGAAACCCATTGGGTTCCCGGGCCGTGATAAGTCACGATAAGGCGCGCGGCGACATTATCGAGATGAAATCGGCGGCATCCGTCATCCTTAACCGTTTCGAAGCGAATGCGGGCTGTCCGTCCCGGGATTATTTTTATATATCGTTCAGCGAGGTCGAGGAGGTCATGTGCTAACGCCTTGCCTGCTCCATCGGCCAGGGTGCCGATTTCGCCGGTAAAACGCTGCCGATCGTCGTTGGAATTAGGATTGAGGGAGGTGACCAAATCGACATCTCGTTTACTGATCTTCGCTGCGGCGCTTTTCAAATCGGCTGCAAGCTGGCGGCGCCAGATCGCCAGCGTTATTGTCGGCTCAGCGATCCTTGAAAGCACCGCCGGATCCGATCCGCAAGCGATCGCTCCTTCAAAGGATTTTGTTTCTGCAACGCTCACAACAAAGTCTCTCGGGCCGTCGCCCCTGTAACATCTGCGCACGCGTCAACTACCGACGTCGCCGCCGCCTTCATGGCGAATGGCCACAACGCTCGGGCGCGGCGGCGTTTCGTCGTCAAAATCGGGCCAACGCGTCGATGGGTTTTCGAAAGTTGCTGCATCGCCGTCGCCCGGATGCTGAACAGCGACAAAAAGTGTTTTGCCGTCGGGCGTGAAACGCGGCCCGCAAAGCTCGGCGCCATTTGGCGTTCGGAAAAAAGCGCGGCCCGTTGCGCGCGCGGGTCCCTCGGTTGAAAGCGCCCAGAGACCGTCATTCGCCCCGGTCCTCTGGTTGCCGTCGGTCGCTACCCAAAGCCGTCCCTTCGGATCAACGGCGCAATTGTCCGGCGATCCAAACCAGCCATCATCGCTCGTCGCGGGGTTCCAGGACGCGCCCGTCTCTGGGTCGGCCGGATCGCCGCATTTGACGAGGATCTCCCAACGCGACCGCGTCGATGTGAAGTCGCCGTTGGGTTCGATGATCTCGATGATATGGCCAAAAGCGTTGTTCGCGCGCGGGTTGGCGGCGTCTGTCTGCGCTTCAGTTCGCCGCGTATTATTCGTCAACATAACGAAGACGCGCCCCGACGCGGGATCTGGCTCTACGTCTTCGGGCCGGTCCATGGGCGTAGCGCCGAGAAGGTCAGCAGCGCGACGCGTTTCAATCAATACATCCGCTTGCGAATAGAACCCGTTTTCCGGCGTCAGCGATCCCTCGCCGAAGATCAAAGGCAGCCAAAGGACGTCGCCGCTCTCGTCAAACCGGGCGACGTAAAGCGTCCCGTTATCAAGGAGATCGAAATTTGCGGCGCGATCTTCCTGATCATAGGCGCCCGCGGTGACGAATTTGTAGACATAGTCAAAGCGCTGATCGTCGCCCATATAAAGAACGACGCGGCCGTCAGGCGCGACCACGCTTTCCGCGCCCTCGTGCTTAAAGCGGCCCAGCGCGGTGCGCTTTTTCGGCGTCGATGTCGGATCGAGAATATCGACTTCGACGACCCATCCAAAACGATTCGGTTCATTGGGCGTCTTGGAAACATCGAAACGATCAAAATAGCGACCCCATTGATACCAGCCGCCCGGAACGCCGTATCGCGCATGGTTTGCGGCCTCAGGATGATCGGTCGCCAAGGCGCCCGAGAAATATGCATTGAAATTTTCCTCAGCCATCAGATAGCTGCCCCAAGGCGTGATACCGCCGGCGCAATTGTTCAGCGTGCCGATGACGCGGCGTCCGGTCGGGTCATCATCAGTCTTTAATCGATCAGCGCCCGCCGCCGGGCCGGTGATCATCATTGGCGTTGAACCAGCGGTGATGCGGCGATTGAATTCCGACGCCAATACGGGCCGCCAGACGCCTGATCGGTTCTGTTCGATCTCAATGATTGTGCCGCCATGGGCGGCCGTCTCGACTTCGCACGCCTCACGCGACAACGGGCGCCCGTCGCTCAGTCCCGGCAACATCAGCCGCGTCGAAGTGTATTCGTGATTTATGCAGAGCAAGCCGCGCGCGTTGCTGGCGTCCGCCGCGTCCAGCGGATGAAAACCGATAAAATCGTTATTGTAACCGAACTGGCGCTCCTGCGCCGCGGCCGTTTGCGCGTATGGATTAAAAGGGGGCGCATCCGCGAAGACAGGATCGCCCCAGCGCAGCAAAAGATCGGCCGCATAGCCTTCCGGCAAATGATGATCGCCGTCAGTGCCCCGCGCTATCTCGGCGAACGAAAATTCGGGCGCAGCCTCCGGCTGCAATGATCCCTGGCGCGTGGTTGCGCAGCCGACGCTAAGCGTCGCCGCAGCAGCGCTCGCGCCGGTCAAGAAACAGCGCCTCGACAATCGCCTTTCAATGATGTCGTGGATGGTGCGAGCCCCCGCTCCCATGCGAGGATTCGATGAAAAATTTTCGCTTTCATCCATCCGTGAGCTCCCCTATTCGCGATGCGCTAAACCACCTAAACACTCGATAAAATCCATAGCATTCCTGTGATACAATCACAATTTGCGGCGTGGTAGAGATTTGCGGCGTGGTAGAGAACCGCCAGTGGTCCCGTCGAGTTTCTAAAGCCGCCCCCGTGACAAGAGATCAAACGCCCGCCGACAGCGTAAGAATCCGGAACCTTGAATATATTTGGACGAACGGCGTGCGCGCCCTGTCGATCCGAAACTTTTCGATCGGGTGCGGCGAAAGGCTCTTTCTGCGGGGCCCAAGCGGCAGCGGCAAGTCGACCCTTCTCGGCGTCATCGCCGGCGTGTTTTCACCGACGGCGGGCGAGGTCTCGATCCTGGGCCACCCCTTCCACGAAATGAGCGCCGCGGCGCGCGACCGCGTACGCGCCGACGCCATTGGCGTGATCTTTCAGCAGTTCAATCTGGTGCCGTATCTCAACCTAGTCGAAAACGTGCTCTTGCCGTGCCGGTTTTCGCGTGATCGCGCCGCGCGTGTCGGCGCCAACGAGGCGGAGCGGATCGATAAAGCGAAGTCCCTGTTGAATCGCCTTGGCCTGGACGAAAAAACTCGCGCGAATCGATCCGCAGCGGAGCTCTCGGTCGGTCAGCAACAGCGCGTCGCCGCTGCGCGCGCGCTGATCGGCTCGCCCTCGCTCATCATCGCCGATGAACCGACCTCCGCGCTCGACGCCGAAACCCGCAACGCGTTTATCGAAACGCTGCTCACCGAGGCGAACAAGGCCGCCGTCCTATTTGTTAGTCACGATGCATCGCTCGCCGAGCATTTTGACCACGTTGTTGCAATCGAAAATATCAATTTCAGCGAGGTCGAAAGCCCTCTATCCGAACGGCAAAAAATGCCGGCGAGCGCGGAGGCTTAGATGAACCTCGCCTTGCTCGCATGGAAAAGCGCCAGAGCGCGCGCCGCGACAACATTTCTGACGATTTTTTCGATCGCCATATCCACGGCGCTGCTTCTCGGCGTTGAGAAGATCAGGGACGGCGCGCGGTCGAGCTTCGAGCAAACAGTGTCGGGAACGGATCTGATCGTCGGCGCGCGTTCAGGCCCCGTCAACTTGCTTTTGTACGCCGTTTTCAGAATTGGCGATCCAACGGCGAATGTGTCTTGGCGGTCCTATGAAGCCTTTGCGGCGAGGCCTGACGTCGCCTGGACCGTGCCACTGTCGCTCGGCGACTCCCACGAGGGTTTTCGCGTTTTGGGAACTAACACGGGCTACTTCGAGCACTACAGATATGGCGAAAAGAGACAGCTGAGCTTTGATGAGGGCGCCGTGTTCTCCGGCGTATTTGATACGGTGCTTGGCGCAAAAGTCGCGCGCGATCTCGACTACGGGCTTGGCGACGAATTTGATATCTCGCATGGGTTGAAAAGCGCCAGCTTCGCCGAACACAAAAACCGTCCGTTCAAGGTCGTCGGCGTTCTCGCCCGAACAGGCACGCCCGTTGACCGCACAATTCATGTCAGCCTTGAAGGCATAGAAGCCGTACACATCGGGTGGACCAATGGCGCCCCGCCCATGGGACGGCGCGCGGAAATCGCCGCCGGCGATATTGACGAACGCGCGCTGCAACCCACGTCAATCACCGCTTTTCTCACTGGACTAAAAAGCAAAAGCGCCGTCCTCCGCTATCAACGCGACGTGAACACCTACCGGCCCGAGGCGTTGTCCGCGGTGATACCGGGCGTCGCGCTGTCGCAGCTATGGCGCGTCGTCGGCGCTGCGGAACAGGCGCTGCGGGGCGTTGCGGTGTTCGTCATTGCGGCGGGCCTTACCGGGCTCCTCACGACAATCCTGACCAGTCTCAATGAACGCCGGCGGGAAATCGCCGTGCTGCGCTCCGTCGGCGCCAGGAGCCGCGATGTTTTTTTCCTGTTGGTCTGCGAGGCGACAATGCTCGCCGCGATTGGCGCCATCCTCGGCGCCGGCGCGATTAATATCGGCCTTGCGCTTTTTTCAACGCAGATTGAAGCCGCAGCCGGCTTTCCCTTGGGCGGATTTGGGTTTTCCCGATACGATTTCTATATCGCGTTTGGCGTTATCGTCATTGGATTTGTGCTGGGATTTCTTCCCGGGTGGCTCGCCTATCGCCGTTCATTGAGCGACGGCTTAACGGTTCGAATATGAGGTTCAGTATGAAAATCGTGTTCTTTGCATTTGCAATGACGGCGGCTGTGATGATCGCGCCGTCAGCGATCGCAGCAGAACCCCAGACGCTCTATTGGGAAGAATTGCTGCCCGAAGGCGAACTCGAGCGCCTCGATGAGCTCTATGCCTCGCAGCAGTCGCTGCTCTTTGGTCATTCTGAGTATGACGATCCGATGATGAGCGCCATGCCTGCGCAAATCGGCACCTTCAATGTTGTCGAGGAGCTTGAAGGCGTGCTCGTCCGCGTTCCCGGATTTGTATTGCCGTTCGAGTACTCGGCGTCCGGCAAGATCTCGGAATTCCTCCTTGTGCCGTATTTTGGCGCCTGCATACACACGCCGCCGCCGCCGCCGAACCAGATGGTTTATGTGAAATCCGAGGCGCCTGCCGATCTCGGTCAGCGCTGGAACGCGATCTGGGCGATCGGCGTTTTGCGCACGCAAAAACACCTCAATCAGCTTGGCGACGCCGCCTATACGCTCGAGCTGCAGCGTTGGGAGGAATATGATGGTTGACGCTCAAATTCTCGCCTCTCTGTTTTTCGCGGCGCTCGCCCCGGGCGTGGGCGCCGCGCCTGTGGGCGACAAGCATGATCACGCTCATGAAGACCACCGCTCGCATGATGCGCATGTTCACGGATCTTGGGAAATGTTCGCGGCGCTCGACGATGCGCAGCTATCGGTGACGATGAAAGGCCCGATCGTTGACATGTTGGGTTTCGAGAGAGTTCCGGAGACGGATGCCGAACGCGCGTTTGTCGCTGACCTGAAAGAACGCCTCACGTCGCATCAGACGATGCTGGCAATTGATGATCGCGCAGGCTGCACATCGTCGACGCCCGCAGACATCGTGCTCCCAGCCGGATTTTCTGACGCTAGCGGCGAAGATAGAAAAGTCCATGCCCATGACGATCATGATCACGCGCATGATGAACACGGCGATACCGACATCCATTTAAATGACCTGGAAATTACTTACATCTTCAATTGCGCTTCGCCTTCACGTCTACGCTCAATCTCTGTTCCTGCGTTTGATGCGTTTCCAGCAATCGAAAGCGTTGAGGCTGTTTTCTTAGGGGACGCACAACAGGCCGCCAGACGCCTCATGCGGGATTCCCAATCGCTGAAGATTGATTAAGGCGCGGCAGCGACCAGGCTGCAAAAACCACGCTGTAACCTTCGTGGCATCCGCGTTGATCAATCAGCACATGGAATTGCCGGCGTCCTAAAGCAGCGTCTCAAGCGAGGCTCTCATCCGTATCCTCGCGGCGAGAAGAAGCGCGATTGAAAGGCAAACCAGGAATCCGATCGGCGCTAGAAAGCCTTGAAATTTTTCCAGGAGCGTCCTGTCCTTGAATGCGAAGGCCGGGATTGCGTCGAATTCTGCAACCGATATGCGCTGCTTGGCGACAACCGCGGGGCCGATTCGCTCGAATAGGTCTCCAAGCGCTTCTCGCGCCTGTTCCTGATACGCCATATTGCGAGCGACATCGCCGCCGGCGATTGTGACGAGCACATTGTTGGCGATCAGCGCCGGCGAAAGGAACTGGAGGCGCCCAACGAGCGCCGCCCGCTTCTCTCTTGATTCAGCGAAAGCCTCGAGCACAGGCGTCGTGCGCTTGCCGGCTTCGCGGTTCGAGAGAAAAGCGCCGCGAAAAAAGCCGGGCACATCTTCCGTGCTAAGCGCCATTTCAGGGTGATCGGCGAGAAAACTGTTGGTCAGTTTTTCCGCTTCGCGCACCGCTTCCACTTCCCCTTTGCGCATTTCCGAAAGGAAAACGAGCCGCGACGGGGGCGGATAGGCCGCCTCTGCGACGGCGCCGCCGACAGCCGGAACCGCGAAGACAAAAATCGCCCACAATGAAAAGAGAACCGCTGAAACGGTTTCACTGTTGCGGGCGACGGCGACGGCAAAAGCGATGAGGGCGAACCAGAAAACACCGTAAGCCCAGGCGACGCCGAGCCAGACCGCGAAACTCGCCAGACGCGCACCGGACATTTGCGGAGCCGGCCCGACGACCGCCGCAAGCAATGTGATCGCAGAAAAAACCATCCAGATGGCGAGATTGCGTAAATGAAGTCGCCGCCAAACAGACGCTCGCACATGACCCGCCTGTGCTGCGATCATTCTCGCCCGCCCGCGTTCGCGCTCGCCAGCGAAGACGTCAAAGGACGCCGCCACCATCACCAATGGGAGAATGACGACAACCAAAAACGATAAATCGAAGCGGCCAAGCCCAAGCGTCGTCGGATTTGCAAACTCATAGCCGACAAACAGTTCGCCCGGACTGGACCAGCCTGTCAGTTTTGTTGTCGTTGGCAAGAGATCACCGCCGCCAATCGCAAAATCAGCGAGCGACGCCGGCGGCAGGCTCGCCGGCAGGCGTAAATTCATCGGGCGCGCTGCATAAGGCGACGGCGCTTCATCGCTGGCCTCCACGTCGACCAGCGCAGCGCGCCATTCGGCGACCGCCTCATTCGCTTGGCGTTCAAACGCGTATTGTCCCGCAAGCGCTTCGTTCACATAAGACTTGCCGCTCATCGCCGCGTAAGCGGCCAGAAGCGCAATGCATCCTAGAATAACAATGCCCGGCGCGGCGAACAGAAACAGGCGACGCTCCAGCGCCATCGTCATCGAAGTCTTCATGATGCGATCCTTCCTTGCGCGCGCGAGACCGCCCATCGGGCGAAAACCAGTCCGCCAATTGCATAGAAAAACAAAACGACGGCGCTGAAGAAATATTCGCCCCGCAAGGAAGCAAAGCGCGGCGGCGCATAGTCAAAGTCTTCGATTTCGCGCCAGAAGGACGCGCCGGCTGTGTAGCCATAACCGGCGTCGCCGGCGTTATACATAAAGTCATCGTTCAGTTGCTTAACGATTTTCCGACGGTGCGCCTCTGCGCCCGCGACGAATGCCTTTTGATGATGGCGATCGGCGCCGGCGAGCCCGGCGGATAGCGCATTCAGCGCAATGACTGGCGAGACCAATGACGCTGCGCGCAAGACGCTTTCTTGTTTAGCGTGAATTGCATCGAGCCGCGCATAGATCGCTTCGAACAGGGGGTGGGCGTGCTCTTCGCTTCTTTGCAATGTATAGGCGCCGTAATCGATCGGCAGATCTTCCGTTTTCTCGACATTGTATTCTTCCAGGATCGCCTTCTCGAGTGCGTCGCGATAGTCCTGGTCCTCATAGAATGCGCTGGACGCATCGCCGAGCTGGCGCGTCACAGATGCGGCGTCGGGCTCGGCGTATAGTGTCGATGCGACATCGCCCGCAATGCGCGGGGCGAGAACGAAGCTCGCCGCCCAAATCGAAACAAGCGTAATGAGCGCCGCGCGTTTCTCCAAAACGAGAGCAGAAACGCCAATCGCGACCGTTCCGACCGCAATGAAATAGAGTGCGTAGCTGACAATCAGTCCAGCGGTGCGGACACCCTCGTCTTGAAGAAACGGCTCGCCGCCTGCGCGCGCGGAAAACCAGAGCGCGAAAATGAGCGATGGGACAATGACGACGCCAAGTCCGATGCCCGCGCCGAGGAGCTTGCCGGAATACAACGCGCCGGGTTTGACGCCCATTGCCGCGGTCTGGCGTAATGTTCCACTCTCGCGTTCGCCGGCGATAGCGCCGAACAGGACGAGAAAAACAAATAGCGGGGCGACGACCTGCAACACCCAGGCGGGCGACAGGTTCGCGATGCGCCCGGCGTCCCCCAGATCTTCTGCGCGCCTGAATACGGCCGGGTTCTGGTAATGCGCCTCCATCCATAAGGCGATCCCGGCATAGTCCGTCACGCCGGGATCGAAGGCGACGAAGCCCGGTATAGGTTTGAATGCGTATCGCGCAAAATGCGCGGCGGAATGCGGATTCCGCTCGCCCTGCGAATCCCAGACCTCGCGGTCAACGGCTTGCGCCGCAATGCGTTCGCGTTCGAAAGTTGAAACCCGCTCGACCGAGAGCATCGCAGCAGCGGCGAGGAGGGCAAAGAAAGCGGCGGCGATACTAAGAAAGACGCCGCTGCGCAACATCGAGCGGATTTCCCTTTGAGCAATCGCCGCGATCACGCCGCCGCTCCAAGTTTTCTGTCAGACGAATCGCCATCATGCATATGAGTGAGATAAATGCGTTCAATCTCGCCGGCGTCGAGGCTCGCGGCGTCAAGCGTGTCGACAAGTCTGCCGGCCTTCATGATCCCAATGCGGGTTCCGATTTCCTTTGCGCGAAAGACATCATGGGTCGCCATCAAAATAGCGTGACCCTCATCGCAAAGGTTTTTCAACGAAAGGCTCAACGCATTGGCCGCCGACGGGTCGAGGCCGGAAAGCGGCTCATCAAGGAGGAGCGCTTTTGCGTCCTTCGCAAGCGCGATCGCAATGCCCACTTTTTGGCGCATGCCTTTTGAATAAGTCGATGCGCGGCGGCGCGCCGCCGCATCGTCGAGCCCCGCCTCTCTTAATCACGATAGGAGCGCGGCTCGCGTCTTGACGATGCCGGCTAGCCGCAAGAAGTAATCGAGGTTTTCAACGCCTGAGAGTTGAGGATAAAGTGCGACCTGTTCCGGGATGTAGGCGAGATGCTTCTTCGTTTCGAGCGGCGCCTGTCGCACATCGAGCCCGTTGACAATGGCTTCGCCGGATGTCGGTTCAGCAAACCCCAGAAACAGGTTGATCGTGGTTGTCTTGCCGGCGCCGTTTGCGCCGAGCAGACAGACAACTTCTCCAATATTGACGGTGAGATCGAGCGCATCCAATGCCGTGAGCGGCCCGAATTTTTTTGTGAGTTTCTTCGCTTCAAGCATAATTGGCTCCGCTTTTCCGTATCCTCTACAGCTCAACGCGCGGCAATTCTCTCGATTGCATCTGAGAATGCCGCCATGTGGACGCTTGAGTTGAAAACATTGGGCGAGATGTAGACGCCGTCATTCGGTCCCGGCCAATTGCCCCAAGTGTAGATGTCGAACTGCTCGCGCAATATGGTCGTGAGGTCGGCGCCGGAAACACCGTCAATGGCGATGCGTGCAAGGCCCGATCGCTTTTGCGGATCAGGTTCTGTAATGACCCTGACGCCGTCGACACGCTCAAGGCGGTCCATCACCAGCGATAGAAGGTAACGAACGCGCGCGGCCTTTCGATCGGGGCCAAGCTGTTCATAAAAGTCGAGCGCCTGGCCTATGGCGGCGATGGTCGCGCCGCTTCGCGTGCCGATATCTTCAAACTTTCGAATATCGTCAGAGTCGCGGCGCACGCCATAGAGCGGCCAAAGCGCTTCAAGCCTGTCGAGGCGCACATAAAGCGCGCCCGTGCCGAGCGGCGCATTTAGCCATTTGTGCAACGAGGTCGCAAAGTAATCGCATTGAAGATCAGCCATGCTGACCGGGACCTGCCCGAAACTGAGGGCGCCGTCCGCGAGAAGCTGCGCACCGCGGTCATGAGCAAGCTCCGACAGCTCGCGGATCGGCAGCACATAACCCCAGCCGTCGGCGATGTGGCTGGCGACAATCAGTTTCGTGCGCGCCGTCATCGCCTCCTCGAAGAGTCTGACGGTCTGTCTCGCTGATGGCGAGACGGGCAACTCAATGCGGCGCACGACAACCCCATGACGCCGCGCGCGCTGCTCGAAAATCTCTCCGGCATAGCGGTCATCGACATCGCTCATCAGGACTTCGTCGCCTTCAGCCAGGGACAAACCCCATCCGACGATGTTCAAGCCTTCCGTCGTGTTGCGCGTGATCGCGATTTCTTCCGGCGCGCAGTCCATCAAGGCGGCGAGACGCGCCCTGTGATTGTCGATGCGCGCCTGGAAAATGTAGTTGTGCGGGCGCGGCGCGCTCGCCGACATCGCATCGTAGCGGCTGAGCGCGTCGACAACGGCCGTCGGGTGCGGGTTGTTGCCGCCGCCATTCAGAATGATCCAGCGACCGTCGAGACGGTAAGCCCGAGCGACGTCCATCCAGAACAACTCATCGCGCGCGATATCGCTGTCGCTACGCCCGCGTGCGCCTTGCGCGGCGGCCGACGCAATCGAGGCGGCGTTTGCAGCGAACGCGACTGACGCAGCGCTGGCGCCTGACATGAGAGACCGTCGTGACAACATGGCGTTACTCCTTTTGCGCAATTGGTCTTGGTTGTGCGGGCGCGGTGGGCCCGGAAAGGCGCCCGAGCGCGATCAGAAGGGGTGTTCCGAATGACGCCCGGGCGCGAGGCGGCCGGCGAAGGGAAAGGGCGCTTTTCGCCGGCCGGACGGTTCGCGACGCGCTTGAAAAAACGCGCTTAAAACGATGAGCGACCGTTTTTGGTCTGCCCGCGCGGCGGTCCGCGCACGTCAGCTTGCAAGTCAGTTTTGACAATGCGCACTTGCGAATCGGGAATGCAGTTGCTGTCGCCAAGGCTTCGATCAGCGTCTGGCGCCAGCGCGACAGGGGGCGGATCCAATTCGTCATCCGCAAGCACCGCGCAGCAAATGGCGCATGGAGCGTTCGAAAGATGATCTTTGTGGTCTTCCAGGGCGTGCGCAGCTGTGGCGAGTTGCCCTACAGCGAAAGCAACAACGACCGCCATCCTCGCAAAACGCGACGCAAACTGCAGACGCAGTGATTTCGTCATGCCGCCCCTTCTCGGGATGAACGACCGCGCGGCAAGGCGCAGTCGCAAGTCCAGCGCCATGATAAAATCCGAAGGGGCTTGGTGATACTATCACAGATCAAATCGATCCATCGCAAGGAACGATCGCTTCGTCCTTTCGTTGTCAGTAGGGACCACTTGCATTTCGGTTCAGCCTTCCACTGCCACGCGTCGCTTACGTTCATAGCTGCGTAAGTGGCGAGATCGTCGATGCGATCGAATTTCGTGGACTGTCGGCCCGATCAGAAATCGCGTCCCGCATTTCAATAGCTTACGACGATATGCCGGTTCGCACTTTCATCGGCGTCGGGTAGCTACTTAACTTAATCTCGGCGATCCGGTCCTAGTTGTTCCCGCAATTGCGAAGAAGCGGTATTCCGCCCCGCTTTGAAATCGACGGGCTCCGGCGCGCTGGTGTTGCCATCGCTACGAACGATCTATCCACAGCCAACACAATCGTGACTTGCAGCGCGGCATGCGCCGGCGCTCAGATTCATCTTTTTTCAAGCGAACGCCAGATTTCGGTGATAAACCTCGCCTGACATGCCAGTTCATTCCATAACATTCAGCGCACGGCTCGATCCTGAACAGCGCGACGCCTTGCTCGGGAAACGGGGCGCAAATGGCGACGCCGCCTCCGCAATTTACTGTCGTTTCGCCTTGAGGCGCCAGCAAAATGGCGGCTGGGTGCGAGATTGACAGCATCCGCGGCTGTGCAAGAATCGTGGCTTCGGGGTCGGTTTTGAGCGGGGGAATTGCGTCATGAGCAAGTATGGGCTTCCAAGTAAGGCGCGAGAGGGTTGTTCTGTTCGTGAAATCCGTGCCGCGACGGTTTTCGCGGTCGCATTGGCGATGACGGTAATTTCAACGCCTGTTCAGGCATCGACAAAAACCTGCGAGCCAGACAGCGCCGATCAGAACACGGACTCTCTGTTCGAATTCCGCAGGATCAAGAGCACTACCAATAACGGACCTCGGACCTATTTCGGCTTCGTTTACGAAGACCGTCATATTGATAAAGAGTACCTTTTCGTCAGCTATATCGAAAGCAGCGCGGCGCCGATTGCAAGTTTTTATCGGAATGCGGAGATCTTTTACTTCGCAGAAGGCGCTGATGGCCGGAACTTTCAACAGCGAAACGCGCAATTCGCGTTTGACGAGAAAAATCCGATTCACCGCGCAGCGCCGGTATCTTTCGAGCCTTTGGTATTTGGATCACCAAATGAGAACGTTTCAGTCGGCGACGGATTTTTCTTTGCGCAATTTGCGGGCGAAAATTTTTTTGGCAGCCTCCATAGTTGGCTGACAACCAGCCTAGCCGAAGGCCTGAAGACGCGGCCCGCTGATTTGGACATGGAATTCGATAGCCGGCTTATCGAATGGCGAAACTACTCGAAAAATATATCCCTTGTCTTCCAAACCGACGTGACCCTGAACGGGCGTTACCTGTCCGGCGCCACGCCTGTGAACGCAAGTGGATCCAAATTCTCAATCGTCACGCGACATGATATTTTTGAGCGCCCATCGTCCGATTATAAACCACGAACGGAAGACCCCCGCGCCGGCTTTTTTCACACCAATAGCGATCGTCTCTCCAGCCTCGACCGTGAAGCAGCGGATCGTTTCATCAAGCGCTGGCGGCTAGAAAAAAAGGATCCAACCGCTGCGCTATCCAAGCCTGTCAAACCGATCACATTCTGGATTGAAAACACCACGCCGTTGGCGTTTCGACCCTATGTAGAAGCCGGCGTTCTCGCATGGAACGAAGCGTTCGAAGCGGCTGGATTCAAAAACGCATTAGAGGTCAACATTCAGCCCGATGACGCTGAATGGGGGAGCGGCGATATTGAATGCAATGTCATTCGATGGGTCGCGTCCCCGGAATATGAAGAGATCGGCAATCTTGGTTTCGGCCCATCCGCGCACGATCCGCTCACCGGCGAGATCATCGCCGCTGATATTCGCCTTTCTTATCTAAGCCTGGTTGAGAAACTTGACGACTGGCGACGCTTCGAGGGTCAGCCTGCGCCAGTATTGATCGCTGACGCACCGCCTGTCGCCGACATTCATTCACGGTCCAGCAGTGAGAATGCGAATGACGCGCTCGCCGGCGCACGCGCGCTCGCCGCCGCTTATGGCGTTGACGGCAAGAGCGCAAGCGAAGTCGACGCGAGCCAGAAAGTTCTCTCTCCCCTCGCCGATCGCAGCGCGGACGACAGCCAGCCGATCGACGTCGGATATTTCGAAGAGGCGGCGACGGATCCTACGCTTGTCGAGCGCATGACGGCAGAGATCATCACTGATCTTACGATGCACGAGGTCGGCCATGTGCTAGGGCTTAAGCATAACTTCCGGGCTAGCCGTTGGCGGTCCATTGACGACATTCATGACCGATCCGTCACGCAAGGCCTGATCTCCGCATCTGTCATGGATTATCACCCTATTAATTTTGCGCCCTCCGGGACGCCGCAGGGCGATTTCGCGAACACCCGCGTCGGCCCGTACGATATCTGGGCGATCCGATTCGGGTATGACCCGGCGCTCGATGACCCGGACGCAGGGGAAAACGCGCGCCGGACCCTGCTCGCGCAGGCTGCGCAAGATGCAGCGCTTGCGCGGTTTGAGCATCCCTCCTCGCGCGATCCGCGCGGGCTTCGCTGGGACCTCACTGACCAGCCGGCCGCATACGCCGCTCAACGCTTGACCCTGATGGAAGATGTCGCCGAACGACTAGAACAGGCGCGCGTGACTGAAAACTGGCGCGAGGCTAGCAGTCTTTTTGATGAAATCTGGAACCAGCGGAGCCAAGCGGCGCAACGCATTGCGGAATTGATGGAGCCTTATCGCCTCGATTACGCCGCCAGCAGTACAGACGGCGTCCCGATCGCGATGGCGAGCCGGCAGGAACAGGATCAATTGCTGGCGATGCTCGACGACCACGTCTTCTCACCAGACGCACTACAGTTGTCGCCCGCCTTCCTCGAAACCCTCGGCCCCGATGTCTGGGCGATAAATTCCGATAATTTCCCGTACCAGTTCTCCGCTGTCATGAAGTCGCAAGTGATCGCCCGGCTGGTAAATAAAGGCCTTTTGATGCGCATGTTGAACGCTTCGACATTCGGCGACAGCTATTCGCCGCGCGGATACTTATCTGCGCTTGTCGACATCGTTTACGGCGCCGATCTCAGCATAATCGGACGGCCTAACGCCGCGCGCCGCGAACAGCAGGTCCTCTTTGCGACGCGTTTTGCTGACGTGATGAGGCAACTCTCCTATGACCCAAAGGACGAGCGCTCAAGCTATGACAAAGCGCTCGACGCAAAGCTGGCGGCGACGATACGTCCGGTACTGACGGATCTCAGGCGCGACCTGATTTTCGACTGGCCGTGGCTTGATGTGGAAACGAAGGCCCATCGGGAAGAACTGCGTCGGATCTTCCGGAATGCTGATTATTGAAGCGGGCGAACGCGGAGAAACGAACCCCTACGCTTTTTCGAAGTCCAATATAGCGTCACGAAAACGCGGCCACGCTGGATCACAGTCCGGAATAAGATGGTTGTTTGTCTCAAGGACCACAAACCGGGCGTCTGGAATGCCTGTGGCGAGTTCCCTGCCGGCCTCCAGCGGAATGCGATTGTCGCCGCGCGAATGAATCACAAGCGTCGGCGCCTGGATCTTTCCGAGATATTCGCGAACATCGACTTCGCCAAGCGCCTCGAGGCATTTTGCGGCATTTTCGGGCGACGTCGTCATCCGCTGCAATTCGTTGAACCATTCGTGGTTTTCCGGCGGCGCATCCGGCATGAACAGAGCAGCGAACATCTGACGAAAGACAGGATTGTCCTGCCCCCAACCAGTGCGCATCAACGTAATCATCGCCTTGGTGCTGTTTCTCATTTCAAGCGGCGTTTCAACGTTCCACCCGCGCGCGTAGCCGCCATAGAGAATGAGTTTCTCTATCCGTTCAGGGTGTAGCGCCGCATACTTTATGCTGACAGCGCAGCCCTGGGAGAAGCCGAGGAGTGTAACGCGCTCATAGCCCAACGCTTCAATGACCGCGTGCAAATCCTCAACGTTTCTTTCGATCGAGAAGTCTTTGATGCGCCAGTCTGAAAGTCCGTTGCCGCGCGCGTCGTAACGCGCCAGGGTATTTGACGTCGACAAGGCGCGAAAGAAGTGTGACCAAACAGGACTCTCCCAGTCGAATTCCAGATGATTGAGCCAGTTTGCTGTTTTTATGATTGGCGCTCCTTCGCCGACAGTTGCGTAAGCGATTTGAGCGCCATTACTGGACTTGCAATAACGGATCTCCTGATTGAATGGCGTTGTAGGCGGCGCGGCCGCAACGGGCGCGTGCTCGTAAGCGGTCTGAAGGCGCGATAGATCGGCGTTCTCAATATTCAAAAGGGTTTCGTTGCTGACTTGCAGCTGCCGTTCGGCCTCAGCCGCGCGGCCCGATTTCATGAGAGCCTTGATCAGTTGCGCGTGCACGTCGACGTTATAAGGATCGAGACTGGCCAAGACGTAAAGACGGTCGGCGCGCGCTGCGGGCGCGTCCTCGAGCCGAGCGATCAACGCGCTCAGCACCTTGCGCGATAGCTCACGCGCCTTTTCCTGTTCGGCGAGGCGCCATGTTTCGTATTCGGCTTGACCTGAGAGATCGAGGCCTTCCAGAATATCGCGGCTCAGCCGGTCGGCGAGCTCGGAAAGCTGGTCCAACGACACAGCATCAAACCCATTAGACGCAGTTGCTTGGGCATCGACATAGTCAATGTCGATTGCTTCCGCGTTGAACGCAACATGATCGCGTGTCGCCTGAATGCGCTCAACACCGTCTTGGTTCACGACGGCGCGCAATTTTGAAAGCGCCCAGCGCAAGGAACCGCGCGGGTCATCTGGAATTTGCCAGAAGAGCTCGCACAAGCGTTCTCGGCGGTGAGATCCGGGATTTAGGACGAGATAGGCGAGCAGCGCGCGCGCCTTTTTTGACGGGGGCAAACGCACTGGCGATCCCTGCTTCCGGACCGCCAGATCGCCGATCAAACGCAATTCCATCTCAATGCCGGTCATGGCGCGAAATCTCGTGTTCTCCGGTTCAATTACAACGCTAGAGCATCGAAAAACAACGGCCGTTACCACGCTCGGCGCCACGCTCGGGGTTCATCACGTCGCCTCCAAACCCACAACAGGAGGCAAGTATGACTGCTCACTTCAATTATAAAGACGCGCTTGCACGGGCCGAAGTCGTCAATTGGCGGGTCGAAGACCTCATTGGCGGCGACAAGACGCTTGATTTCGCGAAGCCTTTTCTCCCGGAATCGCTGGCGCGCGTCGAAGAACTGACATTCCTGTCCGATCGCGAAAAGCTAATCCTCAACCAGATTCGCGGCCACGGCTATCTCTATATGTTCGGCCTGGTCGAGGAATTCATCCTGCCATTCGTTCTGGACCACGCTGAAGCCGGCTTGAGCGGCGGGGACGACTATCGCATCCGCGCGCTGCTGCAATTTGCGAGCGAGGAAGCAAAACACATTCATCTCTTCAAGCGCTTTCGCGAAGAATTCATCGCGGGCTTTGGGACCCAATGCGACGTGATCGGCCCGCCGGAGGCCGTCGCTGAAGAGGTGCTGAAACATGATCCGCTCGCCGTCTCGTTCGCCGTACTCGGCATCGAGTGGATGACGCAGGCGCATTACACCGAAAGCGTTCGCGAGGACGACGACCTCGATCCGCAATTCAAGAGTCTCTTGAAACATCACTGGATGGAAGAGATGCAACATGCGCAAATTGATACGCTGGTCACCGAAGCGATCGCTGAGTCAGCGGATGCGGCGCGCCGGCTCAGCGCCGTCGACGAATATCTCGAAATCGGTGCGTTTCTTGACGCCGGACTGAAGCAGCAAACCGAGTTTGATTGCGATGCGTTCGAACGCGCATCAGAACGCCGACTTTCAGCAAGCGAACGCAAGTCCTTCGTCGAAGCGCAGCATCAAGCTATGCGCTGGACCTTTCTCGGCTCCGGCCTCACCCATCCACAAGTCATCGCAACCATCAAAAGTCTGACCCCGGAAGGCGCTCAAAAAATCGCAAACGTCGCACCAGCATTCTGCTGATCGACGGATAATCCGCCCGTAAAAAAAATCTCGCAAAAGAAAAGGAGAAACCCATGCGAAAACCATCTTGGAAACCGAATATGAACCGTCTCTTGCAGGCTGGCGCCGCCGCCATGCTCATCACCATCGCAGGATTGAGCCTTATCGATTCTGTTATCGCCGCTGATCTCTCTGGCGAATGGAGGCGACTGAGCAAGCTCAAAAAATCGACCATCAGCGTGAGTGAAATTGTTTCCCTCACGGAAGACGAAGCTTCATCCCCGATTAGCGGCGCCTCGACGATTATTCGAACCAAAACTGGCGTAGGCTTCGATTTTAACACCAGCGAGCTCGAACCAGGCGCGCCTTACACGATGTGGTGGGTGACCTTTAATCGGCCCGGCCGATGCTTAACGCCGTTTCAGTGCGCGCTGGTCGACCTCAGCGATCCGCGCGTCGATGCTGGCGTCTTCTTCGCCGGCGGCCGAGTGGCGGACGCGTTTGGACAAGCGACATTCGCTGGTGAGATCAACTATGGCGAGTTGCCAAAGGGCGACGATCAAGTCCCCTTCCCGGGAATCGAATCGCCCATAAAGCCGCGCGCTGAAATCCATCTTGTCGTGCGCGCCCACGGCGCTGCAATCGACGACCCGGCGGCGCTGAAAGCTCAGCTGACTGAGTTCAATGGCGGCTGTCCGCCGAACCAATGCGTTGACGTTCAAGTGTCAATTCATCCGAGCCCCTACGCGTCGAAGCGACTCCATTGACGCGACGCCCCGCGCGGCCGGGACCAAGATCCCGGCCGCATATTCGCTCCCCTATCCACAAAAAAGGAGAAACTCATGTTGGATAAGACGAAACCCAATATCATCAACGGCCTCAATGTCGAGGATGTCACGGCGCTCATTGAAAGCGTCAAATCCGATCCGTCGTCGGGCGAAACCAAATGGCAAGTAAAGAGTGCATGGCAGGGTCGGACGCATAACCGTTCGACTGTATCGTCATTCTTTATCGGCGGCGAAGAATCAAATCGCGACTTTACGATCGACATTGATGAGCCAGAAGAACTCGGCGGCGCCAATCAGTTTGCAAATCCGCAAGAATATCTGCTGGCGGCGCTGAATTCGTGCATGATGGTCGGCTATGTCGCCCAGTGTTCGCTCAACGGCATTGAGCTCGAGAGCCTCGAAATCGATGTTGAAGGCGACATCGATCTTCGCGGGTTCTTGGCGCTTAAGGAAGGCGTTGCGCCAGGCTATGAGAAGCTATCCTACACCGTCCGGATAAAGGGCGACGCGACCCAGGAGCAATTTGAGGAGATTCACGAAGCCGTGATGAAGACATCGCCGAATTTCTACAATCTCTCCCGCGCAGTTCCGCTCCACGCCAAACTGCAAGTTGGCTGATCGAGAGGCGCATTCAGCATCGCGAATGATTGTCTGAATGCGCCCCTTTGCGCTTTTCGAATTCACCAAACGGATGCGCTGACAAGCAAAGATTCCGAAAATCGCTTCATGGGCCCGGCGCGCGACGGCCCGAAAACATCCAAGCTGCGACCCCGGTCGCCCAATCGTTCGCCTGAGCGCTCGCCGTTTTGTGATAAGCCCGGCGGCGATTTTCCCTAATGGACGCATCTTTGCGGCATGCCCGCTCGTAATGCATAACGAGAGGTCAAACGGGGAGAAAGATGGAGCTAGCGCGAGGAACCACCAACATTCCAGATATGCTGCGGCCGCGAAGAAAGTTGCGGTCGCGCGGAGACGCGCTGTCGGTATGCCTCGTCGCAGTGCGCGACAAACGTTGTGAAGCCTCATTCGAGCGTCTTTACGAGTATTACGCACCTCGAATTTGCGCCTTCCTGCACCAAAAAGGCGCTGATCAACGTATATCTCAAGAGATCATGCAGGAAGCGATGACGCAGGTTTGGCTGAGGGCCGATACGTTCGACGACAAAAAAGCAAGCGCTTCAACCTGGATTTTCACCGTCGCCCGAAACCGCTTCATTGACGTCGTCCGAAAGTCGAAACGCAGCGAAATCGATATCAACGATCCGTTGCTCGTCCGCGGGGAGACGCCCGCGCCTGACGCCCGAATTGACCGTACAGAGCGAACCGATCGTCTGAACGATGCGATCAGCGCCCTGCCGCCTGACCAATCGGAAGTCTTGCAGCTCGTATACATGAACGGAATGAAACAGCAGGATGTCGCTGATAGACTTTCAATACCGCTTAACACTGTGAAGTCGCGTCTGCGCCTCGCCCTCGAAAAATTGCGCAAGAACATGGAGCCCGTCTGAATGGCGCAGTATCATCCAAGCGAAGATTTACTGGCGGCCTATGTCAGCGGCGCGGCGGACGAGCCAACCGAAGCCCTGATCGCGGCGCATCTGACATTTTGTCCCGAATGCCAGGAGGCGGCTTCCCGGCACGAAGAAATCGCCGGCGCATTGTTCGAACGATTTGACGGAGCGGTCGCCGAAACCCGCTCAGGCGCAAACGCGATCACGCAATGCGCCATAGACAGTGTTTCCGCCGATCACAAAGGCGCGCCGCCGGGATCTCTATCGGAAATCGCGCCCAGGCCGTTGGCGGATTACATTTTCGCAAGAGCCGGCGCCGCAGATCTCGATGCGATGAAGTGGACGTTTTATGGTCCCGGCATCAAGCGCGCTATTCTGGTCGGCAGCCGCGACGGAGCGCTTGTGAGGCTTGTCAAAGCCCGGCCCGGCGCAAAATTTCCGGACCACCATCACGGTTCTGATGAACTGACGCTGGTGCTGACAGGCGCTTATCGCGACCATACGGGTCGATATGGCGTCGGCGACGTTCAATGCGCAGAGGCGTCGCTGTCCCACCAGCCTGTGATAGAAGATGAAGGCGTGTGTTATGCTTTCGTCGTTTCAGAAAAACCGGCGATCCCGAAAGGACTAACAGCAAAGATCGTTCAAAGGGTCATTCGCGGATAGGCGCTGCGTCGGCGGCTGACGCGAGACGATCGCGTCAGTCGGCGGCAGTCACGCCACGCGCTATTCGATCGCAGATGTTGTCTCAGAATTTGCTTCAAGAAAGGCGACGATCTGTGCGCGCTCGTCTGCATTGCTGAGCCTGAACCCCATTTTCTGGCCTGGCGCCGTCGCTTCCGGATTAGTCAGCCAGCGATCTAATATTTCCGCGTCCCAGATAAAAGTCGCCCGGCGCAACGCGTCGGAATAATCATAGTCTGGCAGGCTGCCGGCCTCGCGTCCCACGACGCCGCGATGGCGCGGGCCGATCCGGTTTGCGTCCAGCGAATGACAGGCGCCGCATCGACGCGCGTAAAGCGCCTGTCCTTCGACCGCGTTCGTAGGCGACTCACGCGTGACCGGCATGGTTCGGGCCGTCTCTGGCTGGTCGGCGCTTGCTTCAACGCTCATCGAGTGGAGCTCGGCGTAACCAAACGCCAGAAACGAAGCGGCGCCAAGCAGCCACAAGTGTAATGTTTTTCGGTTGAGCATTGTCCACCACGCACAACGATGGGAGCGGCCTCCGGAAAGCGCTTGGGGGCGTTGCTTCCGAAGGCCGCAGGTTCCGGCGCCGGGGCGGAGATCAGGCGCCGAAGGTTAATGCGTCTTTCGGCAGAGATCCGCCAAGCACGGAGGTCAGCGCTGTCCAGTGCATGGTTTCGTCTGCCGCGAGGCGCGCGGAAATTTGCGCGAGGTCGCGGCTTTCGAAGGACGGGATCACGCCGAGATAGGCGTTCGCCGCGCCAAGCTCGAGCCTCGCAGCAAGCATTAGGACGTCCTTCTGCGATTTCAGCGAGCCAGCGTTTAGCGCTTTCGCATAGTCTGACAGCGTCTTCGTATCGACGGCCTCGCCGCCCATTGAACGGATGGCGCCGGCAAGCGCATCGCGGTGCGCCTTGTGATGCGACTGGAATTCTACGGCCACGCCCAAAACGTCTTTCGACAAGAAGCCGCTTTCGGCGCCAAGCTGATAGGCCCCGATGGCTTCATGTTCGAGCGCAAGCGCGACATTGAGTATTGCAACGTCTTGGGCGGCGTCGCCGTGGTCGGCAAAAGCGCGCGTGAGCGCGCCGCTGGCGCCCGATAACGCCAGAATTGCGGAGACTGAAAGAGCCGCCTTGCCGCCATTGGTCAGTAAGGCGCGGCGCGACGGCGCGGGGCCCTCGATAAGCGTTTTATTGGTCATGTTTGTTCCTTTCGCTCGCCTTCAGAGTGATTGAAGACGCGATTGATTGTTGCGAAAGAAAATACGAAGCGCCGCCGAAGAAAGTTGCGAAGGCGCAATGGTGAAAAGTTCAGGCCGCAGCTTTGATGAACAACTGGCAGCCCTCTTCTGAACGGCAGGGCGCATGGCGCGACGCGGCGAAAGCTGCGTGAAAATCGCCAGCGCTCAGTTTTAGATCGCCAATTGAGAAATCGCCTGAAATGACGAGGCAATCCTCGGTACCGTCATGATCGTGCTGAGGGAGGCTTGCGCCTGCCTCAAGCTCAATCAAGAAGGCTTCTGACTGGGATTGTTCATCGTAATACAAGGTCTTCTTCCGCGCGCCGGGAGCGATTTCAATCCAACGGCCTTCGGACGCGCGAATCGTCGCCGATCGACCGCCGCCGGCGGCGACCTGGCGCTCAATCTGTTCATCGATTCGGTCGAATAGATCAGCGGGCGGCTTGACCTCTCTGGACGCGGAGGACAGCGGCGCAAAACAGCGGATCCACCATTCGACGTGGTCGGCGAAGGCGCTGTCGCGCTCGATACGAGCCTCGACCTCGAGCCGTTCTCCCTGGCTGAGAAGACCGAGCGCGTACTCGGATGCGAGCGCTGCCTCCGCCTCGTTCATACTGCACGCTCCATACATACGCGCAAACTCATGAGGCCGCGGCGTATTCGGCTCTTAATGGTGCCTAGAGGGATTTTGTAAAGCGCAGCCAACTCTTCGCTGGTAAAGCCCCTAAAATGAGCGTCCAGCAATGCGCGGCGTTGATCAACGCCGATCCGCTTAAGGCAATCTTGCAAGGTCAATGCGTCTTCATGGGATAATGCCGCGCTTTCAACGCCCGACGTTTCGGCGGGGTCATCAAAAGGCGCATCATCAAAATAATCGTGGCGCGTTCGCTCTCTCCTGGCGATATCAATCGCCCGGAAACGCACGATACTGACCATCCAATGCTCGATCATGCCTTTCCTTGCATCAAACTGATCGGCGTTTCGCCAGAGTTGCAAATAAGCCTCCTGAACCGCGTCGGCAGACTGATCCCTATCCCTTAGAATACGCATGGCGACGCCAAAAAGTTTCGGGACGGTCGCCGCATAAAACTGCTCAAACGCCGCTCGGTCTCCGCTCGCGATGCGCCTTATCAGGTCCGGTAAATCAGTATCCGGCACAGTGTTGCGCTCTCCCCATCGTGTTGCGCTGCGTCGAGACTAGCACAAAAACCAAAGAGCCGCATGCCGCAATTTCTCCGTTTTTGTGGGGCCGTTTGTGGCGCCTCGCGTCTTGTCTGGAGAGCGATAGAATGACGCCTGCAACTTCCTCGTCCTTGGTTTCGTAATTGCCTGTGTCGGCGCTCCGCGTCGCGCAGGCCGCAAGCGGCCATCGAAAACCAACGGAGATTATTACATGAAGACCAAAAGCTTTCTGGCCGCCGCGGCGGTCGGGCTTGCTGCGTTCGCGCCGATTTCTGCGTTCGCGTCAAGCCACATGGATGCGCCGCTCATCACCTTCGATGATGCGGCGAATACTACGGACGTCTATGCATTTCTAAGCGAGGACGCGAAAGGCCAGTTGTATCTTACAACAGCGTTGTCGGTGTTCCCATTCGAGGAGCCCGGAATCGGTCCGAACGCCTACCGCTTCGACGATCGCGTCCGTTACTCGATTCATGTCGCCCTCGATGACAATACCGCACAAGGCGAGGCCGACTTAAGTTACCATTTCGATTTCTCGACCCAATACGACAATCAAAACACCATCCTTCAGGCGTTTCAGGATGTCGTGCAGCCGGGTGGTGAAAACCAAAACCTCCAGCAGACTTATCGTGTGACGCGCGTTATGAATGACGGTCGCCGCGGCAAACGCAGAAATTTCCGCAAGCGCGGTCGGGGTCTGACAGTGCTCGGCGAAGGCAAGCGCGATGGACTGGTCGTACCGCCAAACAACCAAGGTCGGTTGACGCCTTTCTACAATCAAAATGACGATGGCGACATGCCTGCGAAAGAGGGCGTTTCCAACATTGAAGCTCTTGATCCTTACACTCAATCCGGCATCGCCGAACTGAAAGACGGTTACATCGCCTTCGCAGGCCAACGCGATGACGGCTTTTATGCTGACATTCAGTCGATCTTTGATCTTGACCTCACCTTTGGCCGCGACAGGGACACGCCGACGAAACCGTTCGACAGTCAAGGCGGGTTCAATCTACACACCATCGTTCTAAATATTCCAATCGAAGAACTGGAAGGCGCACAAGTCGCCGGCGTCTATGCAACGACGAGCCGCCGAAAATTCGAAAACTTTAAAAACAACGATAAGCCGAAATCATTCGAAGATTTCGGGCCGCAATTCGGAGCTTTCGATCAGGCGGGCCGTCAGGGCAATCCACTCTTTGTTGAGGCGTTGCTGCCGATCAAAGAAAAGGACGCGTATAATCAAGGCTCGCCAAAAGGCGATTTTGCATTGCGCGAATTCGCCGCTAATCCCGAACTCGCCGGCTTCGGTACTGGTCCGATCGTTCCAGGTCTGCTTGAGCAGATCTTTATTCCTGATCTGATCAAGGTCGATTTGACGACGGGTCCGGCGCGGCTGGCGGGAGAGAGCGATTTCAATCGCCTTGGCGTCTTCGGCGGCGACATCTTGAAAAGTGAGTTTCAAGATCCCTTCGCCAATGGCGGATTTATCCCCGGCGGGTGGCCCAATGGGCGCCGTTTCGGCGACGATGTTGTTGATATCGCTGCTATCGCGCTCGGCCTGACAGGCATCGTGCCAGAGGAGGGCGACGACATCACGCAAATCTTCGCTGACGTCAATGTCGACCGGATTGATCGCAACGACATCACCTTCAACGATGTTTTCCCATACGCCGCGACACCGTTGAACGGCCGAAATCACGATCATCACGACCAAAGCGACGGCGAGTAACGCCAGTACGCTGAGCAACGGGCGGGAGACATTCCCGCCCGTTTTTTTGACTATCTAAGGAGGCGACAATGACGGTTTTGGATTTTTCTCTTCGAGCAGCTCTTGCCGCATTTGTTTTTGCAGGCGTTTGGTCTCAAGCAGAGGTCGCCGCCCACCCTCGTGGCCATGCGTCAACAGAGCCTCACCGTGAAAGCGTCGCAACCGACGCAACGGACGCCGACGAGCTTGTTCAATGGCGCACTGTCCACGTCAACGACCCAACGGACGAGGCCAAGGCCGTCGCATTTGCGCGCCGCGCCGCCAAGCAGGCGCGCCGTCTTGGCGACACCGGTCTGCTTCGCGAAGCTGAAAAGGCGCTTGCCGCCTGGCGGGACGATCCCGCACCTCCGACGGAAATTCTGATCATTCGAGCGAACACCAAGCAAATCGACCATCAATTTTATGCAGCGCTTGACGACCTCGCTATCGTACTTAATCGACAACCGGCTCACCCGCAGGCGCTTCTCTCTCGCGCTTTTGTGCTCGCCACAACTGGCAATGCGGCGGCTGGCGGAAACGACTGCGCGGCGCTGCGCCCGACAGTTTCGGTTGCCATTCGCGAGACCTGCTCAGCGCGTCTTTCAAGTCTGACCGGCGCGCTTAACGACGCGCATCGACGCATAGAGGCGATCCTCACCATCACGCCAGCTACGCGGCGCGAGGAGCGGTCCTTCGCGCTATCAGTCGCGGGCGAAATTGCTGATCGGCGCGGCGACGTCGACATCGCGCGTAAGCATTATTCTGAATTGCTGGCGGCGGATCCAATGTCCGTATTCGCGCGCGCCGTTTATGCTAATTTTCTGTTGAGCCAAGGCGAACACGCTCGTGCAATCCACGTCATCGGCGATAAACCGCAGACGGAAGCATTGTTGGTATTGAGCGCTCTCGCCGGGCTAGCCCAGGACAATCCGACCTCCAGAGACGCTGCGGAACAGCTGCGCGCGCGCATGACGGCGGATCAAGCCGCCGGCGATTTCAGCCATGCCCGCGAATATGCGCGATTTGCAATCGACTATGAACAGAATTCAACGCTTGCATTGAATTTTGCGCAGATGAACTGGCGAGACCAGAAAGAGCCGGTCGACGCCCGCCTTCTCGCCCGCGCCGCTATCGCGGAAGACGCAGACCTTATCTTGAGCGATTTAATGGAATGGCGACGTCAAACCGGGCTTGAGGATCCGACGCTGGACAGAATTCTCGAGGCCGCGACGGCGGACCATGCCGCCCTGTCAACGAGCGGCGGCGTCCTCACGCAGCCGTGATCAGTTATCGCGGCGCGCCGTGAACCTTCTGGAATTGTCGTCGTAATCACGCCCGAAATCGAGAACAGATAAATGGGCGGACAGTGCGATGGCTATTCAGCGCCACGACGAAAACCTTGATGCGCTTTTGATCCAGACCGGGCGTGGCGACCGAAGCGCTTTCCGACTTCTTTACCGAGCGACCTCATCAAGACTCTACGCAGTATTAATCCGTATCTTAAGCGACGAAGCAGACGCCAACGACGCGCTGCAGGACGTTTACATAGCAATCTGGAACCGCGCCAATCAGTTCGATCCCTCGAAAGGGCGCGCGATGTCATGGATGGCCATCATGACGCGCAACGCCGGAATTGACGCTCTGCGCAGACGCCGGCCAGGGCATGTTGGTCAAGAATTTTGCGACGAAATCGAGGCGAAGGATCCAACGCCGCTCGAGGCCGCGATTGCGGGCAATCTCGCCCAGACCCTCGCGACGAGCCTTGAACAGCTGCCCGACCGGCAGCGGGATGCTCTTCGCCTATTCTATCTGGAAGAACAATCACTGAGCGAGATTTCTGACGTTATGAAAGCCCCTCTAAACACTGTGAAATCCTGGCTGCGCCGCGGCATCGCCAGCCTTCGTATTGAATTCGAGGACATGTCGTTCAGAGAGCTCATCTGACGCACAAAATTGATTTTTCTGAGTTTTATTAAGCGCGATCGGAATTTTCATTAAAAATTCATTCAGGCATCTTTGTACTGAGTTTTTGATTCGCCGGCGCACGTTGCTCATCATCCTCCTTGAGACCGAGCCGGAACGCGCGGACGCCTTGGCCAAGGTCTCCAAGCAGCGCCGAGAGCCTTCCCTTCCCGCTGAACAGGACGAGACAAATTAGTCCGACGATCAGTATTTGTTGCCACCCTATCGCCATTGCGACCTCCTTTTTTGTGAATTTCGGTGCGTGATAACTCTACGTGTTACGGCGTTGAGAAGGGTGCAGCATCGTCGAGAAACCGTTTTAGAGCGACGGCGTTGTTCATGTGCTCTTCCTTCGCGCCGAACAAAAGCGTTAAACGCGGGTTTTCGCGGACAAGCAGTTTCAGGCGCTCAAACGCCGCGCCGCTTCGCGAGTTGGCCTGCAGCTCAAGCCGGTAGCGTCTCAGAAAGTGCGGCCAGCGGCCCGGCTGATGATCAAACCAGACGCGCAATTCATGGCTCGGCGCTGCGTCCTTGAGCCAAAGATCAATCTTCGCCTTTTCCTTCGACAGTCCTCGCGGCCATAGTCGATCAACAAGAACGCGAAATCCGTCGCCTGGCGACACCGCTGCGTAAACGCGTTTGACCGCCACGCTGCACGGCTTCCCGGCGGCCTGGGGCCCCGCTTTGCTTCCATTTTCCATGATATTTCAAGTAAGTGTCCGTTCGACCGCGATCCACGGTCGATTCATATCCAATCGTGCGGATGAATGCGCCAATCGTCCGCCGGCGCTTTCATAGGCGATGCGCCCGGGATAGGTTGCGCCCTCGCAATTGGAGCTCCGGCCATGGATGTGCTCAGCGACATTTTAAACATCGTGACACTGAAGGGCAGCCTTTACTTTAGGACGCAATTCGCCCCGCCCTGGGGCGTCAATGTTCCGAATTATTCGAATGTTGCACGCTTTCATTTGGTGACGCGAGGCCAGTGCTGGGCTCGAGTGGCGGGCGAGCCGGACAGCCTTGCGTTGAACGCAGGCGACTTAATCGTCATTCCGCACGGCGCAGCGCACGACCTGAGCGACTCGCCCGAAACGCCAATCGAATCGCTCGATCATGTGGTCGACGCGTCGGGCTTCAAAGGAACGGGCGCGCTTGTTTATGGCGGCGATGACGAGGGCGCGCCAGCTTGTTTGGTTTGCGGTCATTTCGCATTTGATCCGAATGTTGGACGCATTCTTCTCGATAATCTGCCGCCCTATATTCTCATTCACGGATTCCAGTCCGCCAATATCGGATGGATCGATGACGCCATGAAGCTTATCGCCCAGGAAGTCCATGACGAGGCGCCGGGCTCGGAAGCCATCGTCAACCGACTGTCTGAGATCCTCTTTATTCAAACAATCCGGCATTATGCGCGCGACGCCTCGACTGGCCTGATGGCAAGTTTGCGAGACCCGCAACTGGGCCGCGCGCTTGCCGCGATGCATGAAACTCCGTCACGAGATTGGACGGTCGATGCGCTTGCCCAGACCGCCGGGCTTTCCCGTACAGTTTTTTCTGAACGCATGAAGGACAAAATCGGGATGTCGCCCATGCAGTATCTCACTCAATGGCGGATGGAGTTGGCTTCTCGCATGCTGATGAAGAAGTCAGCGAATCTCGCACGCGTCGCACCGGAGGTCGGCTACCAGTCGGTTGGAGCCTTTATCAAGGCGTTTAAAAAACACTATGGCGTCGGGCCGGGCCGGTTTCAAAAAACCATGCTCCAGCAAGCGGCGTAGCAAAGGCCCTCGCCTCGGTGCGGTCTCGCGTTCTCCTTTTCGCCCTTTTTGGCGCAATGGCGGCGTTTTTGTTTCTCGGAACGCAACCCGGGCAACAATCATTTCCGGCAACGTTCTCGCAAAGACCGGACCTTGAAAACGGGGAGTATATGACGGCGGCGGCGGGCTGCGTTTCGTGTCACGCCGCGAACTACAGCGATCCGCCTGTTCTTGATGGCGGCGTTGAGATCGCTTCGCCTTTTGGAGCCATCATAACGCCGAATATCACACCAGATAAGAAGGCGGGTATCGGCGATTGGTCTAAAACCGAATTCTTGAACGCCGTCAAACGCGGCGTGTCGCCTGTCGGCGAGCACTATTATCCAGCGTTTCCCTATATGCATTACCGTGGACTGACTGACCGCGATGTTCTTGATATTCACGCCTACCTTTCAAGCCTGCCGGCGAGCGATAAGGTGAACAATCCGACGCAGTTGCCTTTCCCTTTCAGCGTCCGACGCGGCATTGGCGTATGGAAGAGAATTGACGCGTTGGAGTTGCGTGAACGTCGCGACGCCGCCGTTTTGGAGCGGGGCCGATATCTCGTAGAACACGCCGCTCACTGCGGCGCATGTCATACCCCGCGAACCGTTTTACTCACATCTGATCACAGCGACGCCTTTCGTGGCAGCGTCCTTTTCGACGGCGCAATTGCGCCGCCTTTGACTCGTGAACGGTTGTTGGCGGCCGGCGAAGACGCGTTCGTTACGGGCGCGCTGGTCTACGGTCTTCGCCTCGACGGCTCGGCGCTCGAAGATCGGAAGATGATTGAGGTTGTGGACCAAACCCGGCGTCTCACGCAGGACGACCGCAAAGCTATTTTCGATTATCTGTCGTCACTCGAGTGATGCAAACGCCGCAGGACGCGGCGAAATGGCTTAGTTTTAACGCCGCAATTGCTTGATCGTCCGAGGTGATGCGCGCTGCGTCCGGAAGTTCTTCCAAGCTATAGAACATCTTTCAGCCGGTGATTATTCTCCAGCTGCAAAGGACATTTCGTCCTTTTGCGGATTAAATGTTCACTTTGCAAAACGGAGAAAACCATGAACACTGAACAGAAAGCGCAGGCTGTCGAGCCCAAGAATGAAACCTTAAGCCGGCGAAATATTTTGAGCGCAGGCGGGATCGCCCTTTCAGCCGCCGGCGCGCTCGCCCTCGCCGGCGCTGCAACGCCGGCCATGGCGCAATCCATGCGCGGTGACGCGGCCAATGACGTCAACTTGTTGAACGCGGCCCGAGCGCTCGAATTCGAAGGCATCGCAGCCTATCAGATCGCCCTCGATAGCGGTCTGTTGCCGCCCAACGCGGTCGGCTTCGCCACGCTCTATCAGAGCCACCACAAGCAGCATAATGATGATCTGGAAAAGGCCATCAAGCGGCTCGGCGGCGAAGCGGTTGGGCCAAAAACGACGGCCCAATATGTCAAACAATTGGAAGCCGACAAGCTCAAGACATTTGAGGACATCTTGCGTCTTGCTCTGCGCCTCGAGCGCGGCGCTGCGAGCGCCTATCTCGGCCTGATTGAGCCGCTGAAGAACACCGACCTTCATCTGTTGGTCGCAAGACTTGCAGCCGACGAAGCTGCGCACGCCGCTACGTTCATGATCGATCTGGCGTCTCCCATCTCCGCGAAGACCCCCCTCTTCTAGGAATCACGGAGCATATCGACATGAACGTCCCCCGCCGCCGCTGTCTCCCCCTCGTGTTTGCGCATGGCGCGGCGGCGGGGGCCTTCCTAATGCTTTCCTGGCAGACGACCGACGCCTCGATGGCGATGAAGCGTCTCGCCGGCAACATGACTTCAAGCGCGGAACAAGAAATCAGCGCGCGAGACGTCGGCGATGTCGTTCGCGGTGAGTCTCTTTACGCCGCCAAATGCGGCGCGTGTCACTCCGTGGAGCAAAACCGGATTGGGCCTAAACACCGCGGCGTTTTCGGCAGGCGCATCGGCGGCGTTGAAGATTACGATTACTCCGCCGCGCTCACCGGCGTCGACCGCGTTTGGGACAATGCATCACTCGACGAATGGCTGCTGGCGCCGACCGAGATGTTTCCCGGTGCGCGGATGGGATTCGCCGTCAAGGACGATCGGGAGCGCGCCGACATCATCGCCTATCTCAAATCCGTATCGGAATGAAAGGACTAGCCGTGTTCGGCCTATTCAAAACGAAATCAGAAAAGGACCTCGCGAAAATGAATATAATTGATCACTTGAGCGTTGGCGTCGATGACCTCAAAGCAGCTGGCGCATTTTATACGCCAGTGCTGGAAACGATCGGCGTATCGCTTCTCGCAGACACCGAGCATTTCCTCGCCTACGGCAAGGACGCCGTTCAGTTTCTCGCGATGCCGCCCTACGACAAGGAAAAGGCGTCCAATGGCAACGGCGTGCACATTTGCTTCACGGCGGCAAGCCCGGACGCGGTGCGGCATTTCCATGACGCAGCTGTGAAAGCGGGCGGAACATGCGAAGGCGCCCCCGGACCGCGCCCCGCTTACCCAACCGAGAACGCCTATGCGGCCTACATTCGCGATCCCTTCGGCAACAAGCTCGAAGTGATCCATGGCGGCTTTCAAAGCTAAGGAACGCTGAAATGGATACAGCCTATATATATCTTGCGCTCAGCGCGGCGCTGACACTTCTTCTGTGGACGCCCTACATACTGGCGCGCGTTTTTGTTTGGGGATTGCCGACTTTCTTATCGAACTACCCCAAGAACTTTCCAGCTGAACAGCCGGAACCGCCCTTGTGGGCGCAGCGCGCACAACGGGCCCATCTCAACATGGTGGAAACGATGCCCGCTTTTGTTGGCGCGGTTGTAGCCGCCGGCGCGTTGGCCAATGGCGATGTCAACGCAGCGCAATCCGTCGGGACATGGAGCGCAGTTTTCTTTTACGCCCGCGTCGCTCATGCGGTCGTTTACACGCTAGCGGTTCCAGCAATGCGGACGCCCATATATCTCGTTTCCTGGGCGGCGGTGTTAATGATTGCAAAGACGGCGCTATTCGCCTGAGAATGAGACGCGCTCGAAGGTAGCGTATAAAATTCTACCAGGAATCCGGCGATCCGCCCTTCGGCGCGAGATCGGCGGATTTCCTGATTTTGGCGACCGCCGGAAGACTGAGAATGGCGATTGCCCCGCTTGCCTCGCCAGGCCATTGCGGCAGCGCCGCTTTAGATGCAAAAACGGGCGCATGTCCCATCATCGGGAACAGCTCGACATTTCTGATCCCGATGGCGCCGAGGCGATCTATCGGGCCCGAGGCATCACAAAAGTCTATGGCGAAGGGCCTTCTGCCGTGCATGCGCTGCGCGGCGTTGATCTTGATGTCCCGCCGGGCGAACTCGTCGTGCTGTTGGGGCCATCAGGCAGCGGCAAGTCGACGCTTCTCAACATCATGGGCGGTCTCGATCGGGCAACCGGCGGCGATCTTTATTTTCGAGACGCGCTCATTTCTGACTATTCGGACCGACGGCTCACGGCTTACCGGCGCCAACATGTCGGCTTCGTCTTTCAATTTTACAATCTTATGCCGAGCCTAACGGCGCGTGAGAATGTCGAGCTCGTGACTGAAATTGCGCCTGCGCCGATGAGCGCTGATGAGGCGCTGCGCCTTGTCGATCTTGACCATCGCGCCGATCATTTTCCCGCCGAATTATCGGGCGGCGAACAGCAGCGCGTCGCCATCGCCCGCGCGATTGCAAAAAAGCCGACAGTCCTTTTCTGCGACGAACCGACGGGCGCCCTCGATAGCAAAACCGGCGTCACCGTCCTCAGGGCGCTGCAAACGCTGAATCGCGAACTCGGCGCGACGACCCTGATCATCACGCACGCCGCGGCCACGGCCGCAATGGCGGACCGCGTGATAAACTTCGCCGACGGCGCCATCCGCGAAGTTGTCGAGAACGACAATCCTGTCGACGCCGAGGAGGTCAGCTGGTGACCGCGCTTTCCGTTCTTGATCGAAAGGTTTTGCGCGATCTTTGGCGCATCAAGGGTCAGGCGGTCGCGATCATCTTCGTCATCGCGTCTGGAATCGCCCTTTTCGAGATGTCGAACAACATGATTATCGCGCTCGATGAAACGATGCGCGCCTATTACGAGCGCCATCGATTCGCTGATGTGTTCGCCCCGGCGAAGCGCGCGCCGAAGAATGTTCTGTCGGAAATCCGTAATCTGGAGGGCGTCTCCGACGTCGAAGGTCGGATAAATGGCGGCGGGCTCGCCACGGTGCCTGGCGTTGATGCGCCGATCAGCGCGCGCGTTCTGTCCTACGATCCTGACCGCGTATCGCCAATTAATCGCGTCTTTCTGACAGAAGGGCGGATGATCCGGACTACACATCCCGACGAGATCTTGCTGTTGCGCCCCTTCGCCGACGCCCATGGATTAGAGCCCGGCGACAGTCTGGCGATGACGCTCAACGGGGCACAGCGCGAATTCGTGATTGCGGGCCTCGCGCTTTCGCCGGAATTTATTTATGCGCTGCCGCCCGGCGAATTTGTCGTTGATGCAGGCCGGTTTGCAGTCCTATGGGCGAATGTCGAGACAATGGAAGCCGCCTATGATCTCGACGGCGCCTTCAACGAAGCTGTTCTGACGATTTCGCGCACCGCCCAAGTCGATAGCCTCATCCAATCTCTGGACCGCCTAATGGCGCCTTACGGCGCAACCGGCGCCATCGCCCGCGCCGACCAGGTCTCGAACAAATACCTGGTCGAAGAGCTTAAACAGCTAAGCACAATGACGACTGTCATGACGCCGATTTTTCTTGGCGTCGCGATATTCCTTCTCAACATCGTCATCACGCGACTCGTGCAGACCGAACGCGAGCAGATTGGGCTGCTGAAGGCCTTTGGGTACTCAAATGGCGACATTGGCCTTCATTATCTGAAATTCGTACTCGCCATCGCTCTCGGCGGCGCGCTTCTCGGCTGGCTTGGCGGCCAGTATCTCGGCGCCGTCATTTCGGAGATTTACCGGCTCTATTTTCACTTTCCCTTTTTGCTTTATGGGGCCGAATGGAGCACCGTCGGCGGATCAATTTTGATCAGCGCCTCGGCCGCCAGCCTAGGCGCCTACGCTGCTATTCGCGGCGCTGTCGTGTTATCGCCGGCGGTCGCAATGCGGCCGCCGGCGCCGCCAAACTACGCGCGCGGAACCGGCCTCACCGAAGCGATGATGCGCGCGCTGGACCAACCGAGCCGCATGATTTTGCGCCGGGTTGCGCGTCAGCCTTTTCGCGCGGGCCTTACAGTGCTTGGCGTCGGCGCGGCGATGGGATTGGCGGTGATGATGCGTTTTAATTTCAACGCCACAGACTACATGCTCGATGTCAGCTTTAATGTCACTGATCGCAGCGATGTGTTCGTAACCTTCCCCGAACCTGTTTCCGGCGCAGCTATCCACGAAATCGAAAAGATCGATGGCGTTCTCTATACTGAGCCTTTTCGCAGCGCGCCCGTCGTTTTTCGAAATGAGCGGATTGAGTATCTCGGCGCCATAACCGGGCTGCCGGCGAATCCAGTTCTTAATCGCGCCGTCGATTCCGATCTTCGAAACGTGCCGATCCGCGGCGATGGGATAGTCCTTTCAGAACAACTCGCCGAACTCTTAAGCGTGAATGTCGGTGAAGCTGTCACCGTCTCTGTGAAGGAAGGCCGGCGGCCAACTCTAGAATTGCCAGTGAGCGGCAAGGTCGAAGCGCTGATCGGCACGCCGGCCTATATGACGATGGACAGCCTCAACCGCGCGCTCAAAGAGCCTTATCGAATGTCCGGCGCGTACTTGAAGATTGATCCCGAACAACGGACCGCCGTTTACGAACAACTGAAATCTGTTCCGAAGGTCGCGGGCGTGAGTTTGCGTCGGGAAGCCTATCACAATTTCAAGGAAATGATTGACCAAGGCCCGGGCACCTTCCGCAACATCATGGCTGTCTTCTCCATCGTCATTGCGGCGGGCGTCGTTTACAACGCGGCGCGCATCGCCTTCATCGAGCGCAGTCACGATCTCGCAAGCCTGCGCGTGTTGGGATTTACGAAGATCGAGGCCGGATATGTTCTCCTTGGCGAGCTCGCGCTTTTGACCCTCCTCGCCCTGCCAATAGGATCGCTCATTGGATACGGCCTTTGGGCTTATCTCGCCGGGGCATTAAGCACCGAACTTTATCAGATACCGACCGTCTACAGGGAAGACAGCCTCGGCCAGAGTGCTATCGTTGTTCTCGTCGCGGCAGTCATCGCAGCGGCGTTCGTCCAGCGCGATATCAACAAGCTTGATATCGCCGCCGCTTTGAAAACGCGAGAATAAAGATGAACGGTTTGCGCTCTCGCACATTTGTCATCGGGCTTGGCGTCGCCGCGCTCGCTCTCTTCTTCACTTACGCGTTCTGGCCGCGGGCCGAGGCGGTCGATATGGCCACGATCGAGCGGGCGCCGATGATCGTCACGATAAATGAAGAAGCGAAAACACGCGTTCACGACGCCTACATCGTTTCAATGCCGGTCACAGGCCGACTGCTACGGGTCGAGGTCGAACCCGGCGATTCGCTTAGTGGTGGCGAAACTGTGATTGGCGAGATCGCACCAGCGCGCCCGAGTGTTCTCGACATGCGCACGCAAGAACAAGCCCAGGCGGCGGTTGCAGCCGCGGAGGCGGCGTTGTCGCTGGCGCAGGCTGAGATCGACATCGCGCAGGCCGACGTTGAATACCGCCGCGTCGAAGTGGAGCGCGCGCGCGAGCTGAAAGCCTATGACGGCGTCTCCGGCTCTGAACTCGACGCCGCGGAGAGCGCCTGGCGCGCAGCGCGGGCGAGCCTGGCGCGAGCGCGAGCCTCGGCGCGAATGCGCGATGCGGACCTCGCCAACGCCCGCGCCATGCTGATGTCGTTTGACGAACCGCAAGGGCAAGGCGACGCCGACATCGCCAATGGCGCGGACCTCATCAGATTGACGGCGCCGATTTCCGGGCGCGTCCTGCGCGTGATCCAGGAAAGCGAAGCTGTTCTGGCCGCCGGCTCGCCGGTGATCGAAATCGGCGATCCGCAGAATGATCTGGAGATTGTCGCTGAGCTTTTATCTTCTGATGCAGTTCAGGTTGACGCGGGCGATCGCGTCATCATTGAGAAATGGGGCGGTCCAAATCCGCTGATAGGGATAGTCGAACGCGTGGAGCCTTGGGGCTTCACAAAATTCTCCGCGCTTGGCGTCGAGGAACAACGCGTCAACGCCGTCATCCAATTCGCTGGCGACGGCGCCAATGAGGCTGGGCTTGGCCATGGCTATCGCGCGGACGTGCGGATCGTGATCTGGGAGGATGATAACGCCCTCGTCGCGCCGGCGAATGCGCTGTTTCGCGTTGACGGGGCGTGGGCCGTCTTCGCCGTCGAAAACGGAAGAGCCGTTCAGACGCTGGTCGAAATCGGTCAGAATAACGGCGCACAGGCGGCCATCACTGCTGGCCTTGATGAGGGCGACACCGTCGTCCTCTATCCCGGCAGCCGCATTAAGGACAGGCTGCGCGTGAAACCCCGCGACAACGGCTGAACCCGGTTCAGTCGCCAAGTTTTTTGGAGGTCGGAAAGCCCTTCGGCGCGATACGTCCGGCTTGTGCGCGTTTGCCGAGATAATCTTTCCATCCATCGACGCTTTGCGTCCGCCCTGACCGGTCCGTCCATGTGAGACCCTCGGTCTTTGAGAAGATTTTCGCGTCTGACAGGCCGCCCTTTTGGTACTTTTGCAACAAAACGCCTTTGCCACGGCTCATCTCCGGAAGGTCGGCGGCGGGAAAGACAAGGAATTTCTTGTTCTCACCGACCACCGCGAGAAGATCGTCCTTGCGCGGCCCGCCGGCGATAGGCCGACAGACGGCGGCCTCCGCGCCAGCCGCGACATTGAGGACCTGTTTGCCTTTGCGCGTATTTGAAAGGCAATCGTCTTCTGCAGCTATAAATCCGTGTCCAGATGAAGACGCCAACAAGATCTTGCGTCCGCCTTCATAAAGAAAGGCGGCGACGATGGCTTCATCATTGCCCATATCGACTATCAGGCGGATCGGTTCGCCATTGCCGCGCCCGCCCGGCAAGGCGGCGATATCGAGCGTAAAGAATTTCCCCGCTGTGCCAAACAGCATTAGCTTCTCGTTGGTCAGGGCGCGAACAGCAAAGCCGGCGCGATCACCGTCCTTGTACTTGATCGAGGAAAGATCCTCGACGTGACCCTTAAGGGCGCGAACCCAACCCTTTTCAGAGATGACGACCGTCACTGGTTCTTTCTCAACCAGAATGTCGAGATCGATTTCATCGATGGCCGGCGCCTCTGTGATTTCGGTGCGACGCGCCCCAAGCTCAGACTTTGGATCGAACGCCTTGCGCACATCGCGCAGTTCGTCTGCGATTTTCTTCCATTGCGCGTCATCCGATTTCAATAGCGCTTTCAAGGCCTTTTGTTCGGCTTTGAGCGCCTTGTGCTCATTCTTGATTTCGATCTCTTCAAGTTTTCGCAAAGAGCGAAGCCGCATGTTCAAGATCGCTTCGGCCTGAACGTCGCTCAGCTTGAACGTCTTTATAAATTCCGCCTTCGGTTCGTCCTCATACCGAATGATGCGGATCACTTCATCAAGGTTGAGATAGGCGACAAGGAATCCGTCAAGGATTTCGAGCCGGCGCGCAATTTTCTCAAGCCGGAAGGCCGTACGGCGAACGAGGACATCTTTGCGGTGATCGAGATAGGCCTGCAATACATCGCGCAGGCCCATCACTCGCGGCGCGCCGTCGGCGCCGAGCACGTTCATGTTGAGCGGGAAACGCGATTCAAGCTCTGTCGACTTGAAAACCGATTCCATCATTGCAGCCGCCTCGATGTTACCGGACTTCGGCTCGAGAATGAGACGGACATCCTCCGCGCTTTCGTCTCTGACATCGGCGACAGCAAGCAGTTTTTTGGATTGAATGAGCTCAGCGATCTTCTCAATGAGGCGAGATTTTTGCACCTGGTACGGAATTTCCGTAATCACGACATGATAGCGGCCGCGGCCGAGATCCTCCGTTCGCCACTTGGCGCGAACCCGGAAGCCGCCGCGCCCGGTCGCATACGCTTCCTCCATGGCGGCGGCGTCTTCGATACAAACGCCGCCGGTCGGAAAGTCGGGCCCTTTTACAAATTTCAGGAGTGTTTCGGTGCGCGCTTTTGGAGCCTTGATAAGATGCAAAGCGGCGTCGATCAGCTCGGCGACATTGTGCGGCGGCACCGACGTCGCCATGCCGACCGCGATTCCCGAAGCGCCGTTGGCGAGGAGATTGGGAAACGCCGCAGGCAGGACGACAGGTTCTTTACCTTCACCGTCATAGGTTTCGCGGAAATCAACGGTGTCTTCATCGATCCCGTCGAGCAGAAGTTCAGCCGCCGTCGTCAAGCGGCTTTCAGTGTAGCGCATGGCCGCCGCATTATCGCCGTCGATATTGCCGAAATTGCCTTGTCCATCGACCAAGGGTACGCGCACGGAAAACTCCTGAACGAGCCGCACCATCGCATCGTAAATGGCGGCGTCGCCATGCGGGTGAAAATTACCCATGACTTCGCCGACGACCTTGGCGGATTTTTTAAAACCGCCGCCCGGCGCGAGCTTCATCTGTCGCATGGCATAAAGAATGCGTCGATGAACAGGCTTCAGCCCATCGCGAACATCCGGCAGCGCTCGCGCCGTAATTGTGGAGAGCGCATAGGCGAGATAACGCTGCGAGAGCGCCTCATCAAAAGGCTCCAAAAGGATGGTTTCTTCCAGCGGCGGCGAATTTTTCGGTTTTCGGCTTTTCGGCATGGCGGATCACGCGAGGGCAGGTCTGTCTGTGAAAACTAAGCGCTTACCCCCGCTTGCCAGTTGCTTGCAACAGGCGGCTTTCCGAGCAAGCATTTGACCACGCCCGGCGTTAACACGCGCGCCAAGCTGGTTTAGGCGTTACTGCAATGCTCAATGCAACCGCCGATTTCTTTGGATTTATCTCTTATTTCGCGGAGCTGGCGGCCGGCGCCATCGGCTTTTCCCCAACCGCATTCCGAAAGGTTGCAGAGAGCGGGGCGGCCCAAAGCGCAGCCTTCACCATCGCCTTTCTCGCCGGCGCATCGGAAATGCTCGGCCAAAGCGTCGTCCTGGTCGTCAACCGCGTCGCGATTTACCGGTTCTTGGCGAGTCTCGCGTTCACCGGCGTCACCTATGTAGTGACGGCTCTTATATGGGGGCTCACGACCTTGGCCGTCGCGCCTTTAACACGTGTGGGCGCTTTGGGGCTCGGGGATTTCTTGCCGACCGCGTCCCTTCTCGCCCTCGCCTTCGCGCCGCGGCTTTTCGGATTTCTCGCGATTGCGCCCTATATCGGTTCGCCGCTCTCAAACGTTTTGGAAGCCTGGTCGATGGCGCTTGCGATCTTCGCCTTGCATGTCGGGCTCAATCTACCTGTTGGGGCGGCGGTGGCGTGCGGCGGGGCGGGATGGGCCGCCTCATTCATTTTGCGCGCCTTTCTCGGCCGCGCGCTGGCGCACCCGCTGCGGCAATTACGCGTTGCAGTTTCGGGGACAACTCTAGAAAAATCGCCGGCGCAAGTGCTTGAGGATACATTGGCGCGCTTGCAACGGGACGACGCCGGCCGATGACGGAAATCCTGCTTGTTTCCTTTGGCGTCGCCACGGCCGCTCTTGTTCTCGCCGCGGCGCTTTCACCAATCGAGACTTTAAGCTGGTGGGCCGGCTGGACCGACCGCGACGCGACAAGCGAGCCTCAGGGCGCCGCTCCGACAGACAAACAGCGGGCCTTTATCGTATATCTGTCGGGCGTCGCCGCGCTCTCAGGAGAGTACATGATCGCCCGTGAACGCATCTTCTTGCGCCGCTTAGGCGAACGTCTGCCAGACGCGGCGATCGTCACCGAAGTCTTTCCTTATTCGCCGTCGGGCGCGCCATTGCTGGCGACGCCGCGACTATTCGATCGCTTATGGCGTTGGTTGCAAAAACTACGTCTTCAGGAGCGCCGCTCAGTTCTGAAAAGCCTGATCAATTTGCGCAATATCTATCAAGTGATGGTCTCGGCGGACCATCGCTACGGACCGATTTTTAGCCAGGGCGCAGCTGACGTTATCGAAAGCGCTCTATGGCGCGCGGGCTATTCGCGCGGCTCGCCGGTTTTCATCATCGGATATAGCGGCGGCGCGCAGGTCGCCGTGGGCGCGGCCCCCTTTCTGGCTGCGCAGCTCGATTGCGCCATCGATGTGATCTCAGTCGGCGGCGTCATTGCATCGGACCCCGGGCTCGCTTCGTTACGCAAGCTTCACCATTTCGCCGGCGCACGCGACCGGATCGAAAAAGTCGGCGCCGTGATGTTCGCGGAGCGATGGGCCCTGATGGCGAACTCGCACTGGAATCGCGCCAAACGCGCCGGCCGGATTTCTATCAACCGTCTCGCCGGGATAACGCACGCCGGCCCGCAAGGGTATTTTGGTTTGCCAAAACTCAACGGCGTTTCAAACAACGAGACAATGGCGGACGCGGTCGCTGCAATTGTCTTTAAGAGCGGTGAGTGGTCGGGCGACGGGTCCGCGCAGTCACTTTCAGCCGACGGATAAGGCGCTGAGCTCAGCACGCTTTTTCAATAATTCGATCAAGCGCCCGCGCGCCTCTGGCAATTGCCGGTCAGCCGGATGCAATACCCTTGTTTCGAGAAAGTAGCCGGTTGTCGTTAAACCATCGATTACGCCGGCGAGATCTGTTGGCGCAGCGGCGTCGATTAAGAATGCAGGCAGCGGAAGCAGCTTTTCGCGGTAGGGCGCGCCAGCGCTTTCGGAAACGGCGCAGGCCGACCGCGGCGAGACAAAGACAAGATTTTCCCTTGCACCAGTGGCGGCGCACCGATCCAGCGTTAAACCGAAGCCAAGGGCAGCGAGAAGGCCAAGCTCCCAGCGCGCCATCAGCGCCGGCCACAGCGCCAGATCGTCGAGATTGTCGAGCAGGATGGTCATGCCGCGAAAGACGGGCTGGACGGCCTCCCCTTCAGGAAGAACGGCGAAGGCGGTCGCGCATACCGCGGCCAGACCGGCCAGCGCCACGCGATCGTCCATGACCTCCGCGGCGCGCGCGCGCGTCAACTCCAAGTCAAAATAGCCCAAACTGTCGCCGCGCCCTTTCCAGTCCAGGGCGACATCATTACCCGGCTGCAATATCGGCCTCAGCCGGCGACCCTGACCGCCATGGACAAGCCCCGCGCGTCGGCCGTGATTTTCGGTCAGAATATGAGCGACGGCGTGCGCCTCGCCATGGGCGCGGATCTCCAAAACGAGACCAATATCGCGAAAGCTCATCGGGCTGTCAGGCCGCAATCGTCAATATCGCGCCAATTTCGCGCACGCGGTAATGAAAAGTTGACTGGAATTCTCATAGGGTTTTTGCTCGAACTAACAGGTCAGGCGGTCTCTAACGAGACGGTTACCAAATAGTATAGGCGTATTTCAGCGTGCTTAACGATCAATTCCGAAAGCTGCTGGTTGGCGCAGCGGCGCTATTGTTTTCGGCCGCATGCAGCGATGGCGGCGGATCGAATCCTTCCCCGTCGTCGCCGGCGCCGACAAACGCGCCTGCGACCGTCGTCATATCCGGCGCAATCACTTATGATCGCGTGCCGCCGACAATAGCTTCCGGCCTCAATTTTTCAGCTGTTCAACAACGCGCCGCCCGCGGCGTCGTCGTCGAGGCGCTGGACAGTAGCGGCGCTGTCATTGACAGCACGGTGACTAACGCGTCTGGCCAGTATTCTCTATCCACGCCGTCTCAAACGCAGGTCAGAATCCAGGCCCGCGCACAATTATTGCAGTCCGGATCGTCCTCATGGAATGTGACTGTCCGCGATAACACCAACAATAACGCCGTTTACGTATTGCGGGGTACGCTGGAAAGTTCCGGTGCGGCGAATTCAACACGCAACCTGAATGCAGGATTGGGCTGGACCGGCGCATCATATGGCGCGACGCGCGCAGCGGCCCCGTTCGCCGCGCTCGACTCGATCTACACAGCTATGACGAACCTCGTTGCACTAAGCTCCGTTTCCGGGCTTACATATCCGACGCTTCAGGTATTCTGGAGTCCCCAGAACATCGCCGTCCAAGGCAACATTTCTGATGGCGAAATTTCGTCTACCTCCTACACGCGCATCTCAGGCGTGCCGACGATCCTGATTCAAGGCAGCGAAAACAACGACACGGACGAATTCGATCAGCATGTGATCGTTCACGAGTTCGGTCATTATCTGGAGGATCAGCTGTCGCGACTGGACTCCATTGGCGGTCCGCACAGCCTCTCTGATCGGCTGGACGCGCGCCTCGCCTTTAGCGAAGGCTTTGCGACGGCGTTCGCCGTCCTTATCCTCAGCGATCAGATTTACATCGATACCTTCGGACCGTTGCAGGGGCAGTCTTTCAGTTTCAATGTCGAGACCGTCAACACGGCCAACCGCGGCTGGTTCAATGAGTCCTCTGTATTTCGGTTGATGTACGATATCTTCGATTCATCGAACGAAGGCGCGGATACGGTAACCTTTGGAGCCGGCCCGATCCTCGACACCATGCTAAGCCCGTCATTTACCGGTGACGTGGCCCCTGGAACAATATTCTTGTATTTGAGCGAGCTTCTTTCTCAGCCCGGCGCGAACGTCGCCGGCATCAACGCCATCGCTGCGAACGAACTCATCAATGGATCCAACAGTTACGGCGACGGGGAAACCAATGACGGCGGTCTCGCCATTTCTCTGCCGCCAGTGAAAACTGTCACCGTTGGCGGCGGGTCTACGGTCGTCTGCTCATTTGATGATCTCGGCGATTTCAATAAGCTTGGCAATCGTCAGCTGATCCGCCTGACGGTGCCCGCTTCCGCGAATTACACGCTGACAATGACCCGTGCGAGCGGGCCGGCGTCGCGCGATCCCGATTTTTTGATTTTTCAGGCGAGCCAACTGGTTGCGATCGCCGGCAGCGCCAGCGTCGATATAGAACAGCTGACGACATTTCTCGCCGCCGGCGTATACTGGATCGATGCATATGACTTCGGCAATATCGACGACTCCACGCCATCCGGTGATGTCTGTTATGATTTTTCCGTGAACTGAGAACGCGAAGAATGACCGACCCGCACCGCGCCTCCCCTTTCCTCCTCGCCGCCGCAACGGCGCTGGCGGCCGCGGCATGCGCCGATGTTGAGGAGCCGTCAAAAACGGCGCATAGCGACGAAAAGACGTCAGTGGCACACGCACAAACCGTGAAGCCGGGGGCAGCCGTTTCGATCACTCACCGGCTGCGATCCGAGGTGGCGCCCGGCGAAAGCGGGGTTCTTACTCTGGATATCGAGGAGCGGTACGACGGCGGCTTGCTTTCGTTATCGGCGACTTCAAAGAGTGGCCTTGAGATCTTTCCGACCTCAGCGTCGGCAGAAATTGATATGTCCATTGGCGACACTCATCAGTGGGATGTGTTCTTCACGGCGCCAAGCGCTGGCGTTTATCGGATTGATGTTCTTGTTGTTGCTGAGGCTTCAGACGGAATGAAAGCGCCGCGCAGCTATGCGGCCAATGTGACGGTTGGCTCAGGCGCGGCGGCGAAAGCGGCGCAGAAAGGCGCCGCGCAATCAATCGACGCCGACGGTGAGGCGATCGTGGTTCTTCCCGCCGAAGAGACAATTGAAGATTAACTCGCAACTTTTTTGACAGCGCCGGCTACGCGTCCGGATCAAGACCAATCTGGCGCAAACGCGCCGGGTCCTCCGCCCAGTTTTCGCGCACCTTGACGTGCAGGAACAGATGAACCGGACGTCCCAATATTTCAATCAACTCTTCGCGCGCAGCTGACCCGATCACCTTTAGGGTCTGCCCATTCTTGCCGAGTACAATGCCCTTTTGGCCTTCGCGGGCGACATAAATCGTCTGTTCGATACGAACGCCGTTTTTGGTTTCCCGCCAGTTCTCGGTCTCGACAGTGGCGTCATAGGGGAGTTCCTGATGCAGGCGCAAAAACAGCTTTTCTCGCGTCGTCTCAGCAGCCATCGCCCGGTCTGAAATATCAGAGAGCTGATCGTCTGGGTAAAGCCACGGGCCCTTCGGCGCGGTTTTCACAAGATGTGACTTAAGATCAGCCAGTCCGTCGCCGTTTTTAGCGGAGACCAGGAAAACATCTGAGAAAAGACCCTTCTGATCGAACTCATGAACAAGCTTTAGAAGCTTTTCTCTTGGCAACGCGTCAATCTTATTGACGACAAGAATAGCCTTGCGTCCGGTCGCCTTCAGGCCGTTCATAACGCGATCGGTGTCTTCGCGCGCCTTGCGCGAGGCGCCCGCGCCGGCAGCGTCTGACGCGTAGGCCGCCGCGTCAATCAGCGCGACGATCACATCCGCGCCCTCAAGGCCATCCCAGGCCGCCGCCACCATGGCGCGGTCTAGCCGCCGTTTCGGCGCAAATATGCCCGGCGTATCGATGAAGACAAGCTGCGCGTCGCCGTCCATCGCAATGCCGCGGACGCGGGCCCTAGTCGTTTGCACTTTCTGGGTGACGATTGAAATTTTCGCGCCGACCAACGCATTGACCAGCGTTGACTTGCCAGCGTTCGGCGCGCCGATCACGGCCACGACGGCGCATCGTTGTTCAGGATCTTCAGTCATCCGCCGCCCATACCCCTTCGCGAACAAGAAATGCATGCGCCGCCGCCATTTGCGCGGCGCGTTTTGATCGGCCGGCTCCTTCGGCTGGCGCATAGCCCTCGATCACGACTTTGATGGTGAAGGCGGGCGCATGCGCCGGCCCATCGGCTTCGACAACGTCATAATCGGGCGTGCCGAGTTTTTTCTGCTGGCTCCATTCCTGGAGCGCTGTCTTCGCGTCGCGATGAAACTTTGAGAGCTTTTCAAGGTTCGGCGTCCAGAACTGATCATAGACGTTGCGCGCCGCAGAGAGCCCGCCATCGATATAAAGCGCGCCGAGCAGCGCCTCCATGGCGTCGCCGAGAATTGCGGTTTTCTTGCGTCCGCCGGATTCGGCTTCCCATGAAGACATGCGGATATGAGCGTCGACCTTGAAAAACAGAGCCGCCTTGGCGCAGGTTTCCTTCCGGACAAGAGCGTTCAGTCTGGGCGCAAGCGCCCCCTCGTCCATATCTGGGTAACGCCGCCACAACTCTTCCGCCGTTAACAGACCAAGCACGCGGTCGCCAAGAAACTCTAGCCTTTCAAGATTGAGTATGTCGTCGCGACCGCCGGAGAGCGATCCATGGGTAAGCGCGCGCTTCAAGAGCGCCTTGTCGGAAAAGCGATAACCGAGTCGTTCTTCGAGGGCGTGCAGTTCAGGCGGCGTCATTCGACCTTGTCGAGCATTCGGCCATAGCGAACGGCGAACGGCCATTTCCAGACTTCCCAGAATCTGGCGCGCTGTCCGTCCACGGAGAAAAAGAGGCGCTCGGCGCGGCCGACAATATCGTCCTTGTGCACATAGCCGACCGCGCCGGTAACGCGGCTATCCTGGGACTGGTCGCGATTGTCGCCCATCATGAAATATTCGTCCGCCGGCACGCGATAGGGACCGACATTGTCGAGCGCGCCTGAGTCGCCTGCGCATTCCTGAACGATATAGGTCACGCCATTCGGCAAAGTTTCGCGATAAGCGGGCGCGGGGCCGGACCGGTAGCCGCAAGCGACGCCGACATTGCCGATGAATTCTTTTTTGACCGGCTCACCATTGATAAAGAGCCTGCCCTTTACCATGCGAATCTCGTCGCCCGGCATCCCGACAACGCGCTTGATGTAATCCTTGTTGCCGTCTTTGACGTTTTTGAAGACAACGACGTCGCCGCGATCGGGCGCGCCGGAAAAAATCCGTCCCTCGATCGGAAGCCGGGTCAGCGGATAGACAAGCGAAGCCCGGGAATAGCCGAAAGTCGGTTTTGAAACGATGAGAAAATCGCCGACCAAGAGGTTCGGCTTCATGGAGCCAGAGGGAATATTAAAGGGCTGGAAGATCACGATGCGCAGAACAAGCGCGATGGCGACGGCGATCATCACCGTCTTGGCGAGGTCCCACGCCTCTTCGGCCGGGGTCATTTTCGGGGCTTCGGTCTTGATGGTCTCGCCCTCGACGCCCTTGCCGCCAAGCCAATTTTTCCAGGAAAACGCCATACTTCGTCGCCTTTGCCGCCCCTCGGCCCGTTTTGGCCAGCCCTCTATTTAGCCCGCGCCTCGATAATGACAATGGCCTGAGCCAACGGGAAGTCGTCGGTTATGGTCAGTTGAACGAAGGCGTCGTGGCCGTCCGGCGTTAATTCCGCCAGCCTGACGGCGGCGCCGCCCGTCAAGTACATGGTGGGCTTGCCGCCCGGCAGGTTGATAACGCCCATATCCCGCCAGAAAACGCCGCGGGAAAGACCGGTGCCGAGCGCCTTTGAGCAGGCCTCCTTCGCCGCAAAACGCTTGGCGTAGGATGCCGCCCGGTTGTGGCGGCGGTCTGATTTCGTCCGTTCGACATCCGTGAAGATGCGCATGGTGAAGCGTTCGCCATGACGCTCCAGGGTCCGCTCGATACGCCGGATGTCGATGAGATCGTTGCCGATGCCAATGATCATCAATAATGCGCCCCGGTGCGTGCATCTTGCATCAGGCGTTTCATTTCCTTCACGGTTTCGGCGAGACCCATAAAGACCGCTTCGCCAACCAGGAAATGACCGATGTTGAGTTCGGCAAGCTCCGGGATTGCTGCGACGGGCTGCACGTTGAGGAAGGTCAGGCCGTGACCAGCATGCACCTCAAGCCCAAGCGAGGCGGCGAAGGCAGCGGACTTTCGAATTTTCTCGAACTCCGCTTCGATGCGCCGTGGTTCTGTCGCGATCGTCGCTTCGTAATAGGCGCCAGTGTGGATTTCGATTACGGGCGCGCCGCAGGACTTCGCCGCCTCAATCTGGCGCTCTTCCGGATCGACGAAGAGCGAGACGCGGATATTCGCGTCCGTCAGCTCCCTGACGAAAGGCGCAATGAAATTATGCTGACCCGCAACGTCGAGCCCGCCCTCGGTTGTGCGTTCATTACGGTTTTCGGGAACAATGCAGCAGGCATGCGGCGCCACCTCAAGGCAAAGCTTCAGCATCTCCGCCGTCGAAGCCATCTCAAAGTTGAGCGGCAGATCGATTTCCGCTTTCAGCCGGCGCATGTCGTCGTCTCGAATATGCCGGCGGTCTTCGCGCAGATGCGCCGTTATCCCGTCAGCGCCGGCGGTCGCGACAAGCTGCGCCGCGCGCACGGGATCGGGATGCGCGCCGCCGCGCGCGTTACGTAGGGTGGCGACATGATCAATATTGACGCCCAGACGCAACGGCTGTTTTTCGCTCACTGGCTGACCCCGCGGCTGCCTGGCTTGACCGGCGTCGTGCCTTGCAGATGCGACGGCAGGGCGTCGGCGGGCCAGGCTTCCACCTTCAGCTCTGCGAGCGCCATGATCGGCGCGCCGACATCCGCCTCGCCTGCGGAGCGGTCAACGAGACAGGCGAGCGCAACGACCTCTCCGCCCGCTTTCCGCACGGCATCAATAGCCTCTCGGGCGGAAAGGCCGGTTGAGACGATATCCTCAACAACGAGAACGCGCGCGCCCTTTGGAACCGAAAAGCCGCGCCGCAGCTGAAAGACGCCCTCGACCCGTTCAAGAAACATAAACGGCGCGCCAAGATGGCGCGCGGTCTCATAGCCGTAAATGATCGCGCCCATGGCAGGCGAGACAACAAAGTTAATTGCGCCGAGTTCCGAGCTTTTTATCTTCTCCGCCAGAGCGCGACAAAGGCGCTCCGTTCGATCCGGATACATCGAGACAATCGACTTGTTGAGATAAGTGTCGGAATGTAGGCCTGATGACAGCACAAAATGGCCCTTCAGCAAGGCACCCGCCTCCTCAAACTCTCTCAACGGATCAAAGTCAGTTGTCATTCGTCTTGCTCGTTCGGTCGGCGGAGATCACGGTCGGCGCGGCGCGCACGCCCGCGAGCGCCTGATTGAGTTGCTTGGCGTCTTTAACTTCCACATCCATCAACATATCGAGGAATTCCCGCGACCGGTTGATGAGTTTAATCGACGCAATGGAGACGCCATATCTCGCGATGATGCCTGCAACCTCCGAGAGAACGCCAACGCCGTTTTGAACGGTCACTGTGATCGTCGCAAAGGCTGACAACGCATCGTCTTCCTTTTCGCGCCATTTGAGATCGAGCCACCTTTCCTGCGGCGGATCGTCTTTCGCGAGTTGTTCGCAGTAAATCGTATGCACGCGGATAGATCCATCATCGCCGCGAATGCCGACAATGCGCTCGCCTGGCAACGGCGTACAGCACCGCGCCATCGTCACAGAGACGCCCGGCGTCAGGCCTGCAATCGCGACCCGCGGTTTGAAATCCTGAAGGCTCGCCGGACGAATCTCGCCCTCGGCCGCCGCGGAAGCGCCCGGATAAACCGCCTCGACAAGTTGCGCGACGGGCAAGTCACCGCGGCCGATTGAGACCATCACATCCTCAACGGACTTCTTGCCGAGCGTTTTGAGCGCCGCGCGCACGCCTTTTATTGAGAATTGCAGATGGGCCCCGGTGAAAACGCTCTCCGCAATAGAGCGGCCAAGCGCCAGATGCTCGTCATATTGCATTTTCTTGATGCGCCGGCGAATGGCGCTGCGCGCCCGCCCCGTCACCGCAATGCTTTCCCATTCGGCCGGAACCGGCGCGTTTTCCGAGCGCAGGATCTGCACAACGTCACCGGTCTCGAGCGGCGTGCGCAAAGGCCGTTGCACGCCATTGATCTTGGCGCCGATACAAGTGTCGCCGATCTCGGTGTGAACAGCGTAAGCGAAATCGAGCGCCGTTGATCCTTTCGGCAGCGCGATGACGCGGCTTTTTGGCGTGAAACAGAAAACCTCGTCTTGAAAGAGCTCGATCTTTGCGTAGCGCAACGCCTCATCGGCGTCTTCTCCCGCCGCGAACATCTCAACCAGCCTGCGCGGCGTTTCATAAGGATCATACTGGCCGCGGACGACAATCTCGACGCTGCGCCCGGTTTGCGCCGCGTCTTTATATTGCCAGTGCGCCGCAACGCCGCGTTCTGCCGTTTCATGCATCTCGTGGGTTCTGATCTGCACTTCGATGCGTTGGCGCCGACCATCCGCCCAAGGTGGTCCGATCACCGCAGTGTGGATCGACCGGTAGTTGTTCGGCTTCGGCGCAGAAATGTAGTCGTCGAATTCGGTTGGAATGATCCGCCATCCGCGATGGATGACGCCGAGCGCGCGATAACAATCCGCCTCCGTATCAACGATCACGCGAAACGCATAGATATCCGCGAGTTCATCAAACGACACATTTTTCTGCGTCATCTTTCGCCAGATCGAGAACGGTCTTTTCTCGCGGCTGTAAACCTGCGCATGCAAGTCTTCGCTGGCGAGTTGCGCACGCAAGGCGTTCGCCACCTCTACAACGCTTGACACGGAGTGTTTGTGGAGATCGGCGAGGCGCTCTGAGATGGTCGCATGCGCCTCGGGGCTGATCTCGCGAAAGGCGATGTCTTCCAATTCTTCTCTAAAGCGCTGAACCCCTATGCGCCCAGCGAGCGGCGCGTAAATCTCCATCGTCTCAAGCGCGATTCGATGGCGCTTATCCGGGTTTTCGATGTGATGGAGCGTCCGCATGTTGTGCAGGCGATCAGCCAATTTCACGAGCAGGACGCGCACGTCCTCGGCCATGGCGACCACGAATTTCCGAAAGTTCTCCGCTTGCTTGCTCGCGCCTTCAGGCAACTCAAATTTCGAGAGCTTGGTGACCCCGTCTACGAGCTGCGCGATCTCGTCGCCGAACGCGCCGCTGATGTCGTTGAACTCGTATTCAGTGTCTTCGATCACATCGTGCAAGAGCGCCGTCACGACGGTCGCCGGATCAGCCCGCAGCTCCGTTAGAATCGCTGCGACCGCAAGAGGATGGGTGAAATAGGGATCGCCGGATTGGCGCATTTGCCCGCCATGCGCTTTCATGGCGAAGACATAGGCGCGGTTCAAAAGCGATTCATCGACATTCGCATCGTAGGCGCGGACGCGATCGACTAATTCAGCCTGGCGAATAAAACCGACCGGATGCGCCTGACGCGCCGATGGACCGTTCGCAGCAGTTGCAGCCTCGCCGCTCGCCGGCGTCGATCCGTCAGCGCCGTCAGGCGTCGCAGCATCGCCCGTTTGCGCTGTTGGCGACGCTGACGCAGGAATCTTGTTTTTCGCATGGCGCCCACCGCTCTCTTGCGGTGTTGTCACTTCCTCGGCTGTACTTCCGTCCGCCACTTTTCTTCTCCGGCGTCGTCCGCAGACCACGGCGCATATTGAACCATGGCCGATCCGCGGTGAATAGACGCTGAAATTTCAGTGGCTGCGGTCGCGACTGATCAGCCTTTCGGCAGGGTTTGAGGCGATGTCATGCCCGCGGCTTGAATGGCCTTCAGGTACTCGTCTTCGGACATCTTATCGAATTCCGGCGCATCAGCCTTTTCGGTCGCCGCTTCAGCGTCTTCAGCGTCATCGGTTTCGATATGTTTCTGAAGCGACTGGATGAGATCTTCGTCGAGTTCAGCCGGCGCCAGGGCCTCCTCGGCGATCTCACGCAGCGCGACGACGGGATTCTTGTCGTTATCCCGCTCAACCTCAAGGGGAGCGCCGGATGACAAAACCCGCGCGCGATGCGCCGCGAGAAGCACCAGGTCGAAACGGTTTTGAACTTTTTCTACGCAATCCTCGACGGTCACGCGGGCCATCGGCGTCTCCATAAGCTATCAGCGAATTGGTGCAAATATCGCTTCAGACGCCCCAAAACAAGCGTTGCGATGCAAAAAATCCTGAAATTATCGGTTTTTCAGGCAATTCGCCGGGCCGTTCGCTGCGGGGTCGCCGCGAGCATTTCAGCCGCTGTCTTTCCCGTAACGGGGCTTCGCCATTCCGGCGCGATCTCGCCAATCGGGCCCAATACGAAATCGCGGGCGGCATGGCCAGGATGCGGCAACCGCAGCGCCGCTTCAGGTTCGCCAACAAGCTGGCCATGGTAGTCGATGAGGTCGAGATCGAGCGTCCGCGGGGCGTTCGCGAGCCCGCGTCGGCGCCCGAACGCCGCTTCAACCGCCAAAAGCGCCGCCAACAGGGCGGCCGGCGTCAAATCGGTCTCAACCCGCGCCGCCGCATTCACAAAACGCGGATGCCCGCGATCCGGCCAGGCTGGGCTGTCGAACAACGGCGACTGGGAAACCAATCGCGCGAATCGCCCAATCGCCAAAAATGATCGGAAAACAATCTGTTGCGAATCAAGCCCGCAAAAAGGCAAATTTGAGCCGGCAGCAATTAAGATCATGATTTTCGCGATTGATGGGCGCGTCGATTGCAGTCTATTTCAGCGCGTATTTTCAATAACAGAGGCAATAATGGCAAATTTTCTTGGGCTTAGAGATGCGGAAAAAACCGCATTTTTTATCGATGGCGCAAATCTCTACAAAGCGGCGCGCAATCTCGGTTTCGATATCGATTACAAAAGTTTGCTCGCGTCGGCGCAAGACGCATGTCAATTGATCCGGGCCTCTTATTACACGGCGATACAAGAAGACCGCGATCAGGATTACTCCCCGCTGCGTCCGCTCGTCGATTGGCTTGATTACAATGGCTATACGATGGTCACGAAGACGACGCGCGAGTTTACAGACCCTCAAGGACGCAAGCGCTTCAAGGGTTCGACCGATATCGAACTCGCGACAGATCTATTATTGCTGGCGCCGCGCCTAGACCACGCCGTGGTCTTCAGCGGAAATGGCGACTTCCGCCGCGCGATTGAGGCGGTTCAAGCCATGGGCGTCCGGGTGAGCGTTGTCTCAACGGTGAAGTCTTCCCCGCCGATGGCGTCAGACGAGCTCCGTCGGCAGGCGGACGCCTTCGTCGACCTCGCCGATTTAGAACAGGCGGTTGGCCGGTCCGGCGGGCCAGCTCGCCGGGCGCGGCCGAGCAACGACTATGACGACGATTTCGAAGATGATTTCGAGGAAGACTTTGAGGATGCGGATTGAGGCGCGCGCCCTGTGACTGGCGCGGCTTCGACCGACCCTGCCCCGGATTGCCCGCTTTGCCCGAGGCTTGTCGAGTATCGGCGCGACAACGAAGCGACTTATCCAAATTATCTGAATGCGCCGGCGCCGACATTCGGGCCGAAGACGGCGCGGCTTCTCATCGTCGGACTTGCGCCAGGCTTGCACGGCGCAAACAAGACCGGCCGGCCCTTCACCGGCGACTATGCGGGCGATCTTCTATACGACACCTTGGCGAAACACGGATTCTCAAAAGGCGAGTACGCGGCGCGCGCCGATGACGGCCTGAGCCTTGTCGATGCGGCGATAACAAACGCCGTGCGGTGCGCACCGCCCCAAAACAAGCCGGTAGGCGCGGAAATCAGAGCCTGTCGCCCTTTTCTCATCGCGCAAATTGACGCCATGCCGAGACTTGCAGCGATTTTGTGCCTAGGGCGCATTGCGCATGATTCAACGCTCAAGGCCCTCAGCCAAAGACAACGCGATGCGGTTTTCGCGCATGGCGCGCGCCATAGCATTCCGGGACGGAAATTTTCCCTGTTCGACAGCTATCACTGCTCGCGCTACAACACGAATACAGGCAGACTGACGCCTGCAATGTTCCGGCGGGTCTTCGCCGCCATCCGCGACCATCTCGACGCCAAAGGATAGGTCGAAAATGCGGACGCGCGGAGGTCGGGCGGGGTCAAAACGAGCGCGAGTATGAGACGCAATTGGGGCCTTCCGTCGCGAGACGCGCAGCGCGCCATGCGCGACGCGAAAACCGCAAAGCCGCTCATGACTCTGTTCGTTTCCGCCGTGTTCGGGATCATTGGCGCGGCGCTGGCCGCAATGAGCTTCGCGGACGCTCGCGACTTGATCGCCAATCTGTTCCACGGTCGAAGCCTTGTCGCTGCGATTGTTGCTGCGGGCTTTGGCTGCTGGGCGTATGTCTGGCTCGCGCGCCCGAGATTTGCGGCGCAACTGACCGGCGGCGACGGTTTTTCAAGCCTGTTGCGATTCTACGCCCGCGCAGCGATTGCGCTCATCATTCTTTTCTTCATCGGCCGGGTCGCCATTGCAGCCGCACCGGAACTGGTTACGGTCTTGATACTGTGCGCGTCAGGCGGCGCGGGCGCGGCTGCTGCGTTCCAGACCGTGCTCGCCTTCGTTCCTTATTATGAATGACCGCATCGGCGCGGATCAGAGCCACCGCCGCACTTGCGCTTTGTAATCCCTAAATTCAGAGCCGAATTTGCGCTCCAAATAAGACTCCTCCGGTGGAATGACGAAATAGTGGAAAACTGCGCCGGCAGCGGCGGTCGTTAAAATGATCCACAAATTCAGCGTCGCAAAGCCGAAACCAACGCCGAACAGCACCATCGCAAGGTAGATCGGATTTCGCGAATAGCGGTACATGCCATCCGTCAAAAGCTCGTTTGACGGCGTCGACGGGCGCAGGGTTTCGCCGCTCTCCGCAAAGGCGGATACGGCGGAAATCGCGGCGGCAAGGCCCGCCAGCATCAAAAGACCGCCAACACCCTCTCCAAAGACTCGCGGCATGGGCAACATCCCGCCTGTGAAGGCGCGCATCGTAAAGCCGATTAAAAGCGCTGCGAAGAAAACCGTGGGCGGGTGAATTGAAACGTCGGGCCGATCTGCCGTTTCTTCTTCCATCGGACTGCTACCCTCGTTCGCGCAAGAGACGTTGCTTCTGCCGCGTCCAGTCGCGTTTTTTTACCGTCTCGCGCTTGTCCTGCGTCTTCTTGCCTTCGCCAAGACCTACTTCGATCTTGGCGACGCCGCGTTCATTGAAATAGAGCCGTAGCGGAACAAGCGTATAACCTTTTCGTTCCACAGCTTGGGAAAGGCGCGCGATTTCACGCTTGTGCAAGAGGAGCTTTCTTTTTCGCTTTGGTTCGTGATTTTCCCGGTTGCCAGCGGTGTATTCTGGAATGTTCGCATTTATCAGCCAGATCGCATTGTCTTCCGGCGCTGCATAGCTTTCCGCGATGTTCGCCTTGCCCTCTCGCAGCGCCTTCACTTCGGTTCCCGTGAGAACGAGGCCGGCTTCGATGGCGTCTGTGATGGCGTAATCGAACCGGGCGCGCCTGTTTTCTGCGACAACCTTCCGGGTATCGGATTTTGAGCCGGCCATTAATTGAGCGCGCCGAGCCGGTTCAACGCCTCGCGAACCTTCGCTTTTGACGCGTCAGACGGCTCGACCAACGGCAGGCGAACGTCAGGCGCACACAGCCCCAGAAGCGACAGCGCGTATTTTGCGGGGCCTGGCGACGCGTCCGAGAACAGCGCGTCATGCAGCGGCGCCAGGCGTTTTTGCAACGAATAGGCTTTCGCATAGTCACCGGCGAGCGTCGCATCCTGCAGCGCTGCGCAATCCGCCGGAACCACATTGGACGTCACGGAGATACAGCCGATCCCGCCCATGGCGTTGTAGCCGACCGCGGTCATGTCTTCGCCCGAAAGCTGAATGAAATCATCGCCGCACAATGCCCGCTCGCGCGGCACCCGCGCCAGATCGCCCGTCGCATCCTTCACCGCGACGACACGGGGCAGTTTTGCCAGATGGGCCAGCGTGTCGACGCTGATGGCGACCGATGTCCGCGCCGGAATATTGTAAATGACGATCGGAAGACCAACCGCGTCATGCAATGTTTCGTAGTGGGCGATAATGCCGGCCTGGCTAGGGCGATTGTAATAGCCCGTGACCGCCAAGAGCGCGTCAGCGCCGGCCGCCTCCGCGCGGCGGGCGATCGAAACGGCGTAGGCAGTGTCGTTAGCGCCTGCTCCCGCGATTACCGGAATACGGCCGCGCGCTGTGTCAATACATAGGCGGATGGCCGCTTCATGTTCGGCGTCGGTCAGCGTAGCGGATTCGCCCGTGGTGCCGACGGGCACAAGGCCGTGCGTTCCCGCCGCAATCTGGCGCTCAATAAGAGAGATGAAGGCGGCCTCGTCCAACGCGCCATCGCGAAACGGGGTGACCAGGGCGGTAATTGACCCTCTAAGTGCTTTCATTATCCAATTTTTTCCATGTTGCGACGATCGATAAACCGAAGGCTCGTCGTCATCAAGCAGACCGGTTCAGATCAGCGCTTGATTAGGCTAGACTGTGTCGGGATTGCGCTGGGAATTTGATATTCTGCGTATTGAGGGCAGCGGCGTGTTGGTCGGAGCGTGGTGAATGGCGGGGATTAAAGCTCTAAGGGTGTTTGTCGCGGTCATTTGCGCCGCTTGGCTCAGCCCAGCATATGCCGACATGGCGACGCCCCGCGTCAAGCCGCCGGCGCCGGGTCCTCAATATCTTTCGCGACTGGATCACGCGCGTCTTAGCGCCATTTCCAGCTCGCTCGAGCGCAAGGCCTATTCGCTCGCCCTAGCCGAACTCGAATTTGTCGAGGACCCGATTGCGCGCAGCCTTGGGCGCTGGCTCTATTATATGGAGAAGGATCCGGAGCTCGATATCGCCGACGCCGGCGCGTTTATCACCGCGCACCGCGACTGGCCGGCGATCGCGCGCATTCAGTCATTTGTGGAAAAACAGATCGATGACGCGACGCCGCAAGATGTCGTGCTCGCCTTTTTCGCCAATCGCGAACCGCGGACCGGCGTCGGCAAGGTTCAGCTCGCTCGCGCCTATCTCGCGACCGGTCGGGAGGCGGACGCAAACGCATTGATTAAAGACGCGTGGATCAATCAAAATTTCGCCGTTGGCGACGAGCGTCGCCTTCTGACTCAATTTGGCGATCGCTTAACCAAAGACGATCACGCAAAACGCGTCGACCGTTTGTTATGGTCCCGACAAGTGACGAATGCGCGTCGCGTATTTCCCAAACTTGCAAAGCGCGACAGACGCATGGCCGAGGCCAGAGCCGCGTTGCTGCTAGGCGCCGCATCCGGATCACGCCTTTATAACGCTCTTGCGGAAGACGAAAAACTCGACTCTGGCGTGCTGCACGCAGCAGTTCGCTATTATCGCCGCCGCGACGACCAGCAATACGCGATTTCCCTCGCCGCGCGGGCGCCGGATTCGCCCGATGCGCTGCGCAACACCGATCGTTGGTGGACGGAGCGTCGGCTATTGCTGCAACGCGCGTTGAAAGACGGCCGATTCGCCAGCGCCTATCGGTTGGCGGCGCATCACGGCATGAGCGAAGGCGGCGACTTTGCCGACGCTGAGTTCGTTGCCGGCTGGATCGCTTTGCGTTTTCTTGATGCGCCGGAACGCGCGACGATCCATTTTAAAGCTTTCACCGGCAGCGTCGCCACGCCGATCTCCCTCGCGCGGGGCTATTACTGGCTCGGCCGGGCGGCGCAAGCACAAGGCGACGATGGTGAGGCCCGCGCCTATTTCGAATCAGCAAGCGAGCACCATTATTCCTACTACGGACAGCTCGCCGCCGAACAGTTGGGCGGCCCAGCCCTCGCCCGCCGATTTGAACCGGAGCCGTCGCCGTCGCCGGAGGACAAGGCGCGGTTTGAAGCACGCCCGGCCGTCGCCGCCATGCAGATGCTGTCTGATCTCAATCTCGATTATCCGTTCATGGTGTTCGCCTATCACATTGATGACGCCCTCGACCGTCCTGACGAATATCGGTGGATGGCGAAATTGACGAATGGCGAGGGCGCGCCGCATTTGACAGTGCGCGCGGGCAAAGTCGCCGCACTTTCCGGCGCCTTCGCGCCGGAGGTTTCGTATCCGTTGGTGTTTGTGCCGGAAGAGGCCAAAGCCTATGCGCCTCCGGAAATGATCCTCGGGCTCTCTCGTCAGGAAAGCGAGTTTAATCCGCGCGCTTATTCTAGCGCGGGCGCGCGCGGGGTGATGCAGCTCATCCCATCGACAGCGCAAATTACGGCCCGCAAGGAAGGACTGCCCTATCGCCGTTCGGCGCTCTTAAACGATCCGATATACAACATGACGATCGGCGCGGCGCATCTTTCACACCTGCTGGATCGCTTCGACGGTTCTATGATCATGACCTTCGCAGGCTATAATGCGGGCGCGCATCGCGTTGACCGCTGGGTGGAGGATTTCGGCGATCCGCGGACAGGCGAAGTTGATCCAGTTGATTGGGTCGAACTCATTCCATTCTCAGAAACGCGCAATTACGTCCAACGCGTGCTTGAAAACATTCAAGTATACCGTGGGCGGATCAATGACGCACCGATTCCGGGCGCGCTTAGCGCAGATCTAGATCGCGGCGGCGCGCCGGCCCGCGCCGGGCGGAAGTTTCAGCCGTCCGCCGTTCTCGCCACTCGCGCAGCCGGCGAACAATATCCCCTAGCCGATTTACCGGCCCGCACAGCGTTGCTGGCCGACGCGTTCGAAACCAAACGCCTTGCGGCACTGGCGGGCGGTTCGACGGAGCAAGTCGCGGCGCCGGCAGAGATCACATCAACGGTTGCGCCTGTGAAAAACCGCAAGCAGCGTCCAGAGCGTCGGCGGAGCACCGCACCGGCGCGCAAACCGGTCAAACCTGTCACGACGCCGTCTATCGACGCGGCTGCGAATCTCAAAATGGAGACGAGCGCATCGGAATCGGACGTCGCGCCAGCGCCGAATGCGGAGGCGAAAATCGCACCTGCGATTAGCGACACTCGCACTGACGAGCCGTTAGCCCCCGGTATCCCGCCGGGTAAAGGCGAGATCAAAGCTTCGCAGCCGTCCGCGCCGGTCGCCACGCCTATGGAGACGCCGGCGGCGACAGCCCAGACAACGGTTGCTACGGACGACGTCACCTTGGCGGCGCCTGAGGGTAGCGTGCGCGTTGCTGACGTTCGAAATGAAACAACAATCGCCGGGCAAGGCGACTCCTTCTTCACAACAGCCGCGCCTGAAAAGATCATCGACCGCGCCGCCCGGCGATTGGAAATCACTGATCAGAAAGACGAGCTGGCGGCCGCGATTGCGCGCGGCCTCGCGCAGCTGGAGGCGGAAACAGCCGTCCCCGCCACTGACGTCCCTGCCGCCGCTAACCCGGACGATCCAACCGAGACGCTGAGGCAAACGCCTGACGGCGCCCAGGCCGAAGACGCCTGCGCGGAAAGCGAGCCATCGGACGCCTCGGTAAGCGCTGCCAATCTCAACCTTCAGATGGCGGCTGCGCTGACGGGTGAAACCGACTGCCCGCAATAGTCTTGCGACGACACTAACTTGAATCCTTGCCTTCGCCGCCGAGAGAAGGCATGACCGGCGACGGAGACGTGGCCGAGTGGTCGAAGGCGCTCCCCTGCTAAGGGAGTATACCCCAAAAGGGTATCGAGGGTTCGAATCCCTTCGTCTCCGCCAGTGGCTGTTGTGCTCGAGGGTAACCTCGGACCGCAGCCGAAGCTTTCTTATCCCGCTTCGCCATTACCGATGGGCGCACTCACTCACTGAGCTTCCCACCGTGAAAACGTCGCAGATGTATGGATGCGCGCTCGCAACGGCATGCACGTCCTTAACGCCAGAACGGATGGCGAAACTGACCAACACCGTAAGAGTCTCAACGCTCGCGCCCCGATAAGTCGGTTAAATTGCGTTGCCATCGCCAATCGATATAACGTCGCCAACCGCAAGCAAGCGCAGTCTCCATTATGGCTTTTGGCGTTCGGCGAGATAATTTTGATACGCCGCACTCTGTTCAAAATTGGGATTGATTTGCGCCATCATCGCTTTTGCGGCGATGGCTCGGTCCAACGCCCCGGTCTTCTCCAGCGCCAACAACTTGAACATATGATTTGGCAGAAAATTCGGGTTGCGATTGATGCCGCGATCGAAGATCGCAATTGCTTCATCTACCGCCCCGCGCTGTAGCTGTGCGCGGCCAAGCGCGAATATCGACGTCGCGCCGTAATTCGGGTTGAGGCGATTGCTTCTCTCAATAGCGTCAAGCGCCTCATCACCCTTGCCAACCGTCGACAGGATTAACGACTTCCAGAGATAGGCGTCAGCTGAATTAGGATCGAGATCGATCGCGCGATTAATCAATGCCTCTGCATGAGCGAATTCTTGATTCCAGCGCTTCGCCCAGGCGAGGTTTGCGTTCGCCGATGGCAGCAGTCTATCGAGTTCGATCGCACGCTCCGCAAACAGCAACGCTTGCCCAACAGTTTCGTCTTTTGAAGAATTGAATCCGGAGATGAAGGCGAAGATAAGCGCTCTCGATTTCCAAGCATACGCCTCAGCAAAATCAGCGTCTTGGTCGATGGCGGCCGCAAAGAGGTCAATTGCGCCGAGAACGCCTTCCTCGTCATACCGGTAAAACTGTTCTTTTCCGCGCAAAAAAGCATCATGCGCCAATAGGTTCGGCCGGTGAGCGCCTGTCACGATCGCGCTATCTTTCACCGGCAGGGCAAGTTCTAGAGCCGCGACGATCTCCCGCGAAACGGCCTCTTGTATTTCAAATACATCATCGATTGCGCGGTCATAACGGCCAGCCCAGATGTGCGCTTCAGTTTCGACGTCTATCAACTGCGCCGTAATCCGTACCATGTCGCCGTCACGCCGAACGCTTCCTTCCAAGACGTGGCTTACGCCAAGGTCATCCGCGATGACGCGAATACTGGTTGGCCGGTTTTTGTAAACAAAGGTTGAGTTTCGGGCGATGACTGCGAGGTCGGGCAGAACCGAAAGGTCGGTGATAATGTCTTCCGTGATGCCATCGCTGAAATATTCTTGATCAGGATCTGCGCTCATATTGTCGAACGGTAGAACTGCGATCGCCGGCGCGAATAGATTAGTTGTTTGCGTGACTGCTTCGGGCGCGCTATTCACGCCGCCCCGCTTCGAACGCGGCGCCACGCCGACAACAGTGACCACCGCAAGTGCGACGCCGCCCAGCGCCAGCGCGCCACCCCATAAGGGAAACCGGAATGGTAAAAGTTGTGCAACTGCGTCACGCGACGAGGGTCTCTTGACTTCTATCGACGCAGCGTACCCACCCTTTGGCAACGAGATTACGACTTCTGCAGCAGCGCTGAATTCAGCGTAGTACTGCACCAACTTCGATCGCAGTCGGCCGGCCTCTACGCGGACAATTGAGTCTGTCGTTGGATCAAAGTCTTCGCCGCGGCCGTAAACATCAACGCCGATGGCGTACTGGTTTAAATTTTCGCCCTCGCCGGCAAGCGACGCGTCGACAATATAGGAGAGGAAACGACGCTGACGTTCGCCATGCGAAAAATACTCGCTGGCGATTATATGTTCGACTTGCGCGCGAATAGCATCGCAATCGGCTTCGGACCACGCACCAATAGCAAACCCCCTTGAATTGGACGTTGTAGGCTACCGCAGAGAAATGAAGGGGTCCACGAGCGCCGCTGTGTCACTCATAAAACGGCCGCGCAACGGCGTCGCCAGCCTGTCGCCGCACCAATATTTATTTCAGCGTTTTCAGCTCTTTATGGCGAATTCATCGACGTTACTAACGGCAACAAACTGTTTGCACGCTATCAGCGCCCCCAGCTTTCCAAACAGGAAGCTTGCGCCTCATCCGCGTCTCTCGCGGCCGTAAAGGTCCTGCTGGCGCCGGTGCGCATGCTTCCGCACTTCGAAGCGGAAAGCGCCAAGCAAGCGCGCATCACTATATAAAATGGAGGCATCGATGGAAAGCGTAGAGATACTCGGCATTCAATTCGCCATGATGGATCGGATGACGGTCTTCGGGCTGCAGTTCCTTTTAAGCGTGCTCGTCTTCGCGTTGATAGCGCGATGGTTTGTTGGGCCTTGGCTGGCTCAAAAAAGCCAAACAGACGCGCTCAGCATATTGCTTCTGCCGCATGCATTCAGACACCTCGGTCTGGCGTTTTTCGTGCCCGGCCTCGTTGGCGAAGACATGCCGGCCCTCTTTTCCATCACGGCCGGTTATGGCGATCTATTGTCAGCGCTTCTGGCGATCATTTCCCTGATTGCGTTGCGCAACCGATGGGCGATCGCCCTGCCCCTGGTTTTCGTTTTCAGTATGGTTGGCGTCGCCGACTTGTTGAACGCTCTTCGCCAGGCGGACGTCGTCCCGCATTTTCGTTCCGTTTGGTATATTCCGACTTTCGTGGTGCCAATGCTGATCGTCACGCATGTGCTGATTATCCGACGCCTGTTCAGCCGCGGCCAAAAAGCCTGAAAGGCTGAAATGAAATCGCCAATTTCAATTAGGAGTGCAGACATGACGCATCATCGACTGAAAAGCCTCGCCATGGCCGGATTGACCGCGTTCGGCCTTTGTCTATCAGTGTCGTCGCCCGCCGTCGCTGAACAGACGCCGACTGAAAACGGTAAACCAATTTCACCGGCCTTCCCGTATGAAAAAAAATCAGTGCGGGTGAACGGATCACTCATATCTTATGTTGATGAAGGCGATGGGCCGGTCCTATTGTTTGTCCACGGCAACCCGACATCATCTTATCTATGGCGAAACATCATTCCTTATGTCACCGACGATCACAGAGTGATCGCGCTCGACCTGATCGGTATGGGCGACAGCGACAAGCCCGAGATCGACTATCGGTTCGAAGATCACGCCGCCTATTTCGACGGATTTATCGAGGCGCTTGACCTCAAAAACATCACCCTTGTTATCCACGATTGGGGATCGGCGCTCGGCATGCGATATGCGCGCCTCACTGAAGAAAATGTGCGCGCGCTCGTCTTTATGGAAGCGATCATTCCACCTGGAATTCCGTCTGACAATTACGATGCCATGGGCGAGTTTACGGGGACCATGTTCAGGGCGCTTCGCACGCCTGGTTTCGGCGAGGAACTCGTCTTGCGACACAACTTTTTTGTTGAGTCGGTCCTTGGCACATTCGGATCCGGGCGGCGCTTGTCTGAAGCCGAGCTCGCGCATTATCGCCGGCCCTTCGCGACGCCCGCGAGCCGGCTCCCGACCCTTCAGTGGCCGCGCGAGATCCCCATCGGCGGAGAGCCGTCGTCAGTCGAGGCCATCGTCGAGGCCAATGGCGCATGGCTATATGAAACGGAACTGCCGAAGCTCTTCTTTCACGCTCAACCCGGCGCGCTTCTGCCCCCGCCGGCGGCCGACTATGTGATCGCCAATGCAAAGAACATCACGGCTGTCGACCTCGGTGCAGGTTCGCACTACCTACAGGAGTCGAGCCCTCATGCTATCGGCGCGGCCCTCTCGGTCTGGCTTGATACATTGCCCTGACGGCGCGCGGCTGAGGTAACGCGAAAGCGCTTGGAGCGGGTAGCGGGAATCGAACCCGCATCTTCAGCTTGGAAGGCTGTGGCTCTACCATTGAGCTATACCCGCGCGCCAAGTCGCTTTCCTTAGCGCAAACAGCGCTAAGCGCAAGGCCGGGCGGCGCGACCGGCCGGGCCCTTCGCTCACTCCAATTCGTTCCGCCGGACGCGCGCATATTTGGGCGACGGGATGTTGAAAAGGATCGCCGCGGCGCGGATGGCGAAGGTCGCCAAGGCCGCAGCCGGCGCGGCGATAGAGGCCGCAAGACCCAGCGCGATGAGCCCGACATAGACCCCGGCCCCGATGAGTGCGGCGGTTGCATAGATGTCCTGCTTCAAGATCAGGGGCGGCTCGTTGAGGAGAACATCGCGAACGATTCCGCCGAAGGTCGCCGTCACCGCCCCCATGAAAATTGCAATCAGGACCGGCGCTTCCGCCGCGAGAGCGGCCTGCGCGCCCAAGATCGCAAAGACAGAGAGGCCCACAGCGTCGGCCCAGATCAGCGCTTTGAGGCGCGAGGCGATCGCAGGCTGGGCGAGCGTCGCGATCGCCGCGCCGGCGAGGCAGATCAGGATCGCCGAGGGCGAAGCGATCCACCAGACCGGGAATTGTCCTAACAAAACGTCTCGAATGGTCCCGCCGCCGACGCCAGTGACGAAGGCGATCATGGCGACGCCGAAAAGATCCATGTCGTTGCGCAGCGCTGTCAGCGCCCCGGAGATCGCAAAAACGAAAAGCCCCAGGATATTGAGCGCGGCGAAGATCTGCGCAGTTGCCATACGCCATCTTCGCTGCGCCGATTCTGCAGCAAACGAAACTGGCGACGCCGTTAAAGTCGCGCAGGCAAGGCGACGGCGCTGATCCAGCTACCAACAGCGGCGCACAAGCTCAAAGCCCTCAAAGGGTGCGCGCGATCAGAAGCTTCATGATTTCATTCGTGCCGCCGTAAATGCGCTGTACGCGAGCATCGGCGTACATCCGACTGATCGGATATTCATCCATATAGCCGTAACCGCCGAAAAGCTGCAGGCATTCATCAACGACTTCGTTTTCCAAATCGGTCAGCAGCATCTTGCCCATGGACGCTGTTGCGGCGTCGAGCTTCCCTGCGATCAGCTGCTCCGTACAGTGATCGACAAAAACCTTCGCCATCGTCGCCTTGGCTTTGCACTCGGCAAGCTTGAATTGAGTGTTCTGGAACGACAGGATCGGGCGTCCGAAAGCTTGTCGCTCCTTCACGTAATCGAGCGTCAGCTCCAGAGCGCGCTCAATAACCGCCATCGCCTGGACAGCGATTTCATGGCGCTCTTGAGGCAGTTGTTCCATCAATTGGAAAAACCCCTGGCCTTCGGCGGTGCCGAGGAGGTTTTCCGTCGGGATTTTGACATCTGAAAAGAACAACTCGGACGTATCCTGAGCTTTGTTGCCAAGCTTCTTCAGATTGCGTCCGCGCTCAAAGCCGTCGACTTCGTCGGTCTCGACGACCATCAGCGACACGCCCTTCGCGCCTTCCGACGGATCCGTTTTCGCAACGACAATGATGATATTCGCCGTCTGGCCATTGGTGATAAAGGTTTTCTGGCCATTGACGACATATTGGTTGCCCTGCTGGATCGCGGTCGTTTTTACTGCCTGCAGGTCAGATCCGGTCCCCGGCTCGGTCATGGCGATGGCGCCCACGAGCTCGCCCGAGGCCATGCGCGGCAGCCAGCGTTGTTTTTGCTCTTCGGTGCCGTAGTGCAGGATGTAGGGCGCGACGATCGTGTTGTGCAAGGGCGCGCCGAACCCCTCGACGCCGGATTTTATCTGCTGCTCGATCGAGATCTGCTCATGGGCGAAGGTGCCGCCGAGCCCGCCATATTCCTCGGGCATCGACATGCAAAGGAGTCCCTGCTCGCCGGCTTTGTCCCAAGCCCAACGGTCAACGACGCCCTGGTCGCGCCATTTGTCGACATGCGGTGCGAACTCTTTTTTATAGAACTTCGAGACCTCTTCCTCGAACATCACCAGTTCGTCGGTTTTCCAGGACGGGCGGGCGGTTTGTACGGCGGTCATAGCAAAAACTCCGGCTTAAACGTGGTCTTGAAAATAGGCGCTGAAGCCCGGCGCCGGCAATGCTCAAAGGCAGTTCCGGCCGGTGATGTTGCGTTTCGCCCTAATCAGCGTCGCTCAGCCGCCGGATCAAGCTTGAGGTGTCCCAGCGCCCGCCGCCCATGGCCTGAATGTCGGCGTAAAACTGATCGACCAGGGCTGTCACCGGCAGGCGCGCGCCATTAGAGCGCGCCTCTGCGAGGGCGATACGCAGATCCTTGCGCATCCAGTCGACGGCGAAACCAAAATCAAACTCGTCCGCGGCCATGGTCGGGGCGCGATTGTCCATTTGCCAGCTTTGGGCGGCGCCGCCTGAAATCGCCTCGAGCACTCTTTCAATGTCGAGCTGCGCTTTTGCGGCGAAATGAACGCCTTCTGACAAGCCCTGAACAAGCCCGGCGATGCAAATCTGATTGACGGCCTTGCAGAGTTGGCCCGCGCCCGCCGCGCCGACATGGACGATCCGCGCAGCATAGGCTTCCATCGCCGCGCGCGCGCTGTTTACGTGTTCATCGTCGCCGCCGCACATCACAGAAAGTTTGCCGTTTTTGGCGCCCGCCTCCCCGCCCGAAACCGGCGCATCAACGAAACCAACGCCGATCTCAGATAAGTCCGCATATAGGCGCCGGGCCAGCGTAGGCGAGGCCGTGGTGTGATCAACGACAACAGCGCCTTTTGCGAGCCCCGGCGCGGCTTTGGCGAGAACCGCTTCGACATCGGGGTCGTCGCCGAGGCACATGAAAATAAGCGCGGCCTCTTCGACGGCCGCGGCAGGGTCGCTTGCGCTGCTCCCTGCGTATTCGTCCGTCCACTGTGCAGCTTTATCTGCGCTGCGATTGTAGACGACAATCTCATGGCCGGCCTTTGCGAGATGGCCAGCCATGGGATAGCCCATGACGCCAAGCCCCAGAAATGCAGCTTTCGTCATTCCGATCCGGCCCCTGAATGATAGTTACTCGCGAAGTAGACCAAAGGCGCGCCATCTCGCGAATCGAACCGCACGACTTCGCCGATTAGGATAACATGGTCGCCGGCCTTATGGCGTTTTTGAATGCGGCAATCAAAACCAGCGAGACGTTCGGTCAAAACGGGCGCGCCCGTTTCCCAAATCTCATACTCGCCTTCGGAAAGCGGCTGCGGCTCGCGCCCGGCAAAACGGTCCGACAAAGCGCGCGCGCCGGCCGGCAATATCGACACCGCATAAGAATCCGCCGCCATGAAAGCGGCATAAGCCGCCGCCCTGTATTCCAGGCACCACAAGACAAGCGGCGGCGACAACGAAACGGATGTAAAGGAGTTAACCGTCAGAGCGCGGAATCCACCGTCCTCGGTCTCACATGCAGCAACCGTGATGCCCGTCGCGAACTTGCCGAACGCGTCTTTCAGCGGCCTGTAATGGTCGGCCATGAAATAGAACCTTCCTCGCAGCGCCGCCGTTTCGGCAACGTATTGAAAAGACTTCGCTCTTGTGCGGTAGCGGTCTATCCGGGAAAATACAAGCCGGCGCGTCGGCGCGCTGGGCGATGAGATTGGAGACGAGACGCGGTCGAAGGGCGAGCCGCGCATTTCGGGGCAAAGGATGGAGTTTCTTTCCGACGCGCACTGGCAGATGTGGGCGACGCTGGCGATTATCGGCGTCACCATCATCGCCTATACGCTCGACCGATTCTCCTTGGAGCTTGTATCGGTCGGCGCGCTGCTTGCACTACTCCTCCTGTTCCTGATCGCGCCGATGGAGGTCAATGGCGTCAATCGCCTGACCACCGAAGACTTGCTCGCCGGCTTCGCCAGCCCCGCTCTCTTTGCAATTCTCGGTCTCCTGATTATCGGCCAGGGCATGTTTCAATCGGGCGCGCTGGAAGGCCCGACAGAGTACCTCTTAAGAGCGTATGACAAGCGTCCCGTTGTCATCACGGCGGCGATCTTTGTCTTCATCATGGCGGTCAGCGCGTTTTTGAATAACACGCCCGTCGTTGTGATGTTCATTCCGATCATGGCCGCCCTCGCTCAACAGGGAAAGACGCCGGTCGCGCGGTTCATGATGCCGCTTTCCTATCTCTCCATCTTTGGCGGCATGACCACCATCATCGGCTCCTCGACCAACCTCCTCGCGGCGCAGTCCTATCGTGCGACAACTGGCGGCGAGATCGGGTTTTTCGAGCTGACGCCTATGGGCCTGATGCTGGCCGGCGTCGGCGTCGTCTATATGCTGACCGCCGGGCGTTGGCTGATGCCGATCCGCTCCAACCCGAACCAGCCCCTTGTGACGGAGCGCGAGGGCAAACACTTCATCGCGCAGATCGAGATCAATCGCGGCCATCCGTTGATCGGCAAGGGCCCTGTCTCAGGACTCTTCGTGGACCTTCCCGACATCACCGTGAGGATGGTTCAGCGGCGGGAGAAAGCAATTCTGCCGCCCTTTGATGATTTCCGCTTCAAGGCCGGTGATGTCGTGATTGTCGCCGCGACGCGATCGGCGCTAACGAGCCTTCTGAAATCCAATCCGGCGATGCTGGAAGGTTTGATGGCGGAAACCTCCATCGCAGACGAAGAGGACGGATCGGTTCAGCGCTCCACCCAACTGACCATGGTCGAGGCCATCGTGGCGCCGGGCTCGCGGTTGATTGGACGCTCCATTGCGCAGATCGGCTTTCATGCACAAACCAATTGCGTGATTATCGGCATTGAGCGACGCAGCCGTATGATCAGAACACAGATGAATACGATCAGACTTGAAGCAGGCGACGTTCTTTTGATCCTGGGCGATATCAACGACATTCGAAACCTGCGCGCGGACCGCGATATTTTGTTGCTCGAATATTCTATGCAGGGCTTGCCGGATCAGCGAAACGCGCGGATCGCGGCATTGATCTTCGCCGGCGCCGTGGGCGCAACCGCAGCGGGACTTGCGCCGATTGCGGTCTCGGCAATTGCGGGCGCAACGCTGATGGTCGCCTTTGGCTGTCTCAATGTGCGCCAGGCCGCCCGCGCCATCGATCGGCGGATTTATTTCCTCATCGGCGCATCGCTCGCCATGGGCGCGGCGCTTGAGCGCACCGGCGGCGCGGCTTTCATCGGCGAGGCGCTGGCCTCGGCGGCGGGGCCCTTCGGTCCGGCCGCTGTTCTGTCGGCGTTTTTCATCATCTGCGCCGGCCTCACCAACGTGCTCTCCAATAACGCGACCGCAGTCCTCTTCACCCCGATCGCCGTCGCGGCCGCGCATCAGCTCGGCATCGACGAGCACTACCTTGTTCTTACAGTGATTTTCGGCTCGAATTGCTCCTTTGCGACCCCCGTCGCCTATCAGACCAATCTCCTCGTCATGACGCCGGGACACTACAAGTTCCGGGATTTCATGGTCGTCGGCGGCCCGCTGATCGTCGTTTTGTGGATCGTCTATACCTTCCTCGCGCCGATCTATTTCGGTCTGTCGCCTAGCCCAACCGCACTCAATTGACCGGACCCGCGAAGTGATTCATTGAAGCGGTGCTAATCGCCCGCTAAGATTCTTCTGTTAGGAAAAGTTGATGAGCAACGAAGAATTTGCGCGGCGGTTCGGCCTTGAGAGCGGTGAGTTTTACCTCACAGCTGCAGCGCCATGCCCCTATCTGCCTGGCCGGCGCGAACGCAAGATTTTCTCGTATCTCGTCGGACCGAACGCGCCTTCGACCAATGCGCTTTTGACCCGGCGCGGTTTTCGCCGGTCTCAGAACATCATTTACCTGCCCGCTTGCGAAGCGTGTTCGGCCTGCGTGCCCGTGCGCATTGTCGTCGACGATTTTAAACTGACCCGTTCGCGCAAGCGGGCGCTGTCGAGAAACGCAGATCTCGCCCGGCGCCTCGCGGCCCCGCGCGCAACAGGCGAGCAATTCTCGGTTCTGCGCGGCTATCTCGATTCCCGGCATGATGATGGCGGCATGGCTGAGATGACCGTCCTCGATTACGCCGCCATGGTCGAGGAAACGGCGGTCGATACGATGATCGTCGAATATCGTTCTGGCGAAGAAGACGGACGCGAGCCATTAGTCGGCGCGGCGCTCACAGACCGCCTCACCGATGGTCTTTCGATGGTTTACAGTTTCTTCGAGCCCGATGAGGCGGCGCGATCGCTGGGCCGTTTCATGATCCTCGACCATGTCGCTCTCGCGCGCGAACTCGGTCTGCCTTATGTTTATCTCGGCTACTGGGTCGATGGCTCGCCGAAGATGGACTACAAGGCTGACTTCCAGCCGCTGGAAAAACTGACGCCTTCAGGATGGGTGCGGATGGACCGTCAGAGCTGACGCTCGCGGCCGCGCCTTTTTCAAAAACCGCCAAATCCTTTTCCGCTCCTCGCTCTGCGTTTGGCCTTGCCTGAAAAGACGGATAGGCTTGTAAAAAACCAATCATCAGGGGCGGAAACGAAGACATGATCAAAAGACGCCAGCTTCTCGCCGGCGGTCTCGCCGGACTTGCTGCGGGGTGCGAGTGCGGAACACCTGCCGGCCTTGAGACGCTTACCGGCGCCGTGCGTCGGCGGGAATTCAAGATGGTGACCACCTGGCCCAAGGATTTTCCGGGTCTCGGCGCCATGGCTGAGCGCACCGCACGGTTTATTTCCGACCTCTCGGGCGGCGCCATGTCCGTCAAGCTCTTCGCCGCGGGCGAGCTCGTCGCCGCTTTTGAAAGTTTTGACGCGGTCTCCGACGGGGCGGCCGATATTTATCACGGCGCGGAATATTACTGGGTCGGCAAGTCGCCGGCCTTTGCCTTTTTTACGGCCGTACCCTTCGGCATGACGGTCAGCGAAATCATGGCGTGGACAGAGTTCGGCGGCGGCCAGGACCTATGGGACGAGCTTTCAGCGCGCTTTAACATCAAACCTTTCGCCGCCGGCAATACGGGCAATCAATCGGCAGGCTGGTACAAGCGCGAGATCAATTCGCTGGAAGACTTGCGCGGCATGAAGATCCGCATGCCGGGTCTTGGCGGCGAAGTCTTGCGCCGCCTTGGCGCATCCGCCGTTTCGATCTCAGGCGGCGAGATCTATCAAGCACTGCAATCTGGCGCCATCGACGGCACGGAATGGGTGGGGCCGTGGAACGATCTCGCCTTCGGTTTCTATAATGAGGCCCGGTATTACTATAACCCCGGATTTCACGAACCAGGCGCGCAGCTTGGCGTTGGGGTCAATCTCGACGTGTGGAATGGCCTCAATGAAACGGAACAGACGATTATTCGCGCCGCCTGTCAGTGGGCGAATAATCTTTCACTCGCAGAATATATGCACCACAACGCCGCAGCTCTTGACCAGCTTGTCGACGAACACGGGGTTGAGCTGCGCACTATGCCCGACGACGTTATGGAAGCCGCTGCGGCGGCGGCAAAAACGGTCCTAGAAGAAACCGCGCAGCATGATGAACTGACGGGAAGGATCTATGAGAGCTTTAAGGTCTCGCTGACGAAAAGCATGGCTTGGAACACTGTCTCCGAGGCCGGCTTTATAGAGGCGCGACGGCGCTATTTCACAATCTGATATGCTTCAGACAATCGGCGATATCTTGAATTGGGCTGCGGCCGGGTTGCTCGCTCCGTTGTTAATCCTGCCACTCGCGATTTACTTGGCCGGCGCACGAGAAGGCCGTTTTGCCGGCGCATTGAGTTGGGCCGGCCTCTACGTTGGTCTCCTCGGTTCGGGTGTTTTATTCATAATTCTCGTGCCGCGTCTCGACGGCGTCGATGCGCCTCGTTTCCTGGTTTCGACGGCCCCTTTCTTCCTTGGACTGATGGCGCTTACGATCGCGCTTGGCGGCGTGTCGCGACTAACGACTATGCTCGCTGTTGTTTTCGACATTTTTGTAAGGATGACAGGCCGTGCGGTAATGTGGCTATTGCTGTTGATGGCGCTCGTTCAATTCGCCGTCGTCCTCCTGCGCTATGTCTTCGGGATCAATTACATCTTCATGCAGGAGTCGATCACCTACATGCACGGAGCAGTGTTCCTCCTTGCCGCCGGCTATGCGCTTCTCACTAATGATCATGTGCGGGTCGATATTTTCTATCGCGACGCCTCAGAAAAGCACAAAGCGCTGATCGATCTTCTTGGCGCGTACCTGTTTTTATTTCCGGTATGCCTGCTCATTCTGTGGACGGCGTCGCCCTATGTCGCGCGCTCATGGCTGGTTCTCGAAGGTTCTCCGGACGCCTCTGGCATTCAAGGTGTTTTCATTCTGAAATCTTTAGTGCCCGCCTTCGCGGTTCTGCTCGCCATGGCCGGCTTTTCGCGCGCCCATGACGCGGTTCGCACGCTCAAAGGTCAGGGCTGATGGATCTTGCCGTCCTTGAAACCGGCTTTTGCATGTGCGCGCTGGCGCCTTGGCTCGACGTAATGATGGTCGTCGTCCTGTGCTTGATGCTGATGGCCGGCTATCCCGTCGCGCTGTCCCTTGCGGGAACGGCGCTCATTTTCGCCGTCCTTGGGCTAGCAGCGGGCGTTTTTGATCTCTCCTATATCAAGCCATTCCCATCGCGAGTCTTCGGCGCCGTCGCCAACACCACTTTGATTGCGGTGCCGATGTTCGTCCTTATGGGCGTCGTGCTGGAGAAATCGAAGATCGCCGAGGACCTGCTCGACGAGATGGCGAAGCTGTTCGGGTCTTTGCGCGGCGGCCTAGGCCTCTCCGTGACTTTTGTCGGCGCGCTTCTCGCCGCATCGACGGGCATTGTCGGCGCAACCGTCGTCACCATGGGATTGCTCAGCCTCCCGACCATGTTGCGCCGAGGCTATGACCCGGCATTTGCGTCCGGCTCGATCGCCGCAGCCGGCACGCTCGGCCAGATCATTCCGCCCTCGATCGTTCTGATTTTGCTCGGCGATGTGATTTCCAACGCCTACCAGCGCGCGCAACTCGAACAAGGCGTTGTCTCGCCGGAGACCGTCTCCGTTGGACATCTCTTCGCCGGCGCCCTGTTGCCAGGACTGATGCTGGTCGCCCTTTACATGGCTTGGCAGATATTTGTCGCTGTGACGCAGCCAAAGAAAGCCCCCGCGATGCCCGCGGACGAAATCGGCGATCTAAAAAAAGTGTGGCTCGATGCGGCGAAAACCTTGCCCGCGCCGCTTCTCCTCATCATCGCCGTTCTCGGCTCAATCCTCGCCGGCGCCGCAACGCCAACCGAGGCCGCGTCTGTCGGGGCGGTTGGCGCAATGCTGATCGCCGGCGGACGCATGGCCCCGAAAGGCTCGCTCGCCGCCGGCCGGCCCGCCGTATACGCAACCGCCGCCTCTATCGTCGGTTTGATTCTCCTGACTGCCCTTTTTGACTTGCGGCTGGGCCGGGATAGCGTTTCCAACGCCGAAGCGATCGCCATTGCGGTCGCCGTTGCCCTATGTGCTGTGACGCCCTGGGGCCTCGCCGCGAGCCTGATTCAAATGCGGCGCGCGCGCGTGGTGGCGCCGATCCTCGATCAGACCGCGCGCGTGACCACCATGGTGTTTACGATCCTCATCGGCGCCGCGCTCTTCTCTCTCGTCTTTCGCGGCCTCGGCGGCGATGACACCGTGCATTCGGCGCTGGAGGCGACGCCTGGCGGCGTCGTTGGCGCAGTTGTGGTTGTCATGGCGGTGATGTTTGTTCTCGGTTTCTTTCTCGACTTCATCGAGATCACCTTTGTCGTCGTACCCCTGGTCGCGCCAGCGTTGCTGATCATGGGGCTCGATCCGGTCTGGCTGGGTGTGATGATGGCGATCAATTTGCAGACGTCGTTTTTAACGCCGCCGTTTGGATTTGCGCTATTTTACCTGCGCGGCGTTGCGCCGCCGGAAGTCAAGACATCGGATATCTATCGCGGCGCCATTCCCTTTATCGGCATACAGCTTTTGGCGCTGGCGCTGCTTGCATCTTTCCCGGCAATCGCGACATGGCTCCCGGGCGCGTTATACCGGTGAGGCTTGTTTATGCGTCGACGCCGACTCGACCCTCGGCGGCTGACCCGTTCAGAAATGTCTTGGGCTTGGCGTCAGGCGCCAATGTCCCCTCCTTAACCCACTGATCGACATTTATGAGACTGCCGATCATGCGGCTTGCGCGGCCAGCGTTATCTAAGACACCGCGTCCGCTGGCGCGGACCCATCGATACTCGGCGTCGGCGCCGCGGAAGCGAAGAATAAGAGAAAACTGGTCGCCCGTCTTAGCGTGCCAACGAACCGCCGTTACAAATTTCTCGCGGTCTTCAGCATGAATGAGATTCTCAAGCGATTGGAGGTCGCGAGGCCTTTGACGCGGCGCCAGCCCCAACATTTCTCCAACGCTTTCAGAAACAACCATGCCGCCTGTCTTTAAGTCCCAGTCCCAGAACCCTTCTTCGGCGCCGGAATAGGCCATCACATAACGCTCAAGCGTCTCGGAAGCTTCAAGACAGCACGCGATCCGATTGCGAAAAAATTCGACGATCTTCTGGCCAAGCGTCGTATCGGCGATAGCACTCTCACCGAAGCCAGCGACGATGCCAATCCGCTTACCGTCATTCCCGGTGATCGGCGCGCCGATATAGCTTTGAATTTTCATTTCTTGCAGCATTTCATCTCGCGGATATGCGTCGGCTACGCCGCTCGAATAAACGCAGGTGTGATTCTCCATGACGCGAGCGCAGGGCGTATCGCGTAATTGGTACACGATGTTATCCGCCAATGCGCCGTCACTCACGAAGCAAACGGTACGCATCATGTTTGAGTAGGTATTCAGTCGCCCGATGATGAAGTGCTCAACGCCGATTAGGGCGCTTGCCCTGCGGCAAAACTGTTCGGGGAATTCGCTATCTGGCGTGTTCGCAAGTTGGATCGCCAGGTCCTTCAACCCGACGTGCAACTCTTGCGCCCGCGCGGCGTCGCACTCGATAAAAGCGTTTGGAGCGTTGGCGATTGGCGTATCGGTCATTATTATCGCATCTTTAAGTGAGTACTATCAATGAATTGGATTGCTTGATGATCGATTAATATAGCTGTAGGCGAATTTTCCGCGCAATGTCGCACTACTTGAAAAAACCGAGGCCTCATAAATTATCCCGGCCCGCAAGTTCTGAGTGGCCGCTCAGAGGGTCCATGTTCCGTTAGGCTTCCTTGATAATTGGTTTACGCCGTTCCGCCCGCATATACCTTCAGCGCTTCGATGCGTTTCTTGATTGGCGGATGAGTTGCGAAAACGCCCGCGAAGCGCGCCTTGTTCTCGACCATCATCTGGCGCACGTCATTTGGCGCGTCAAATGCGGCGCGTCCGGAGATTTTCTCCAGGGCGCGGATCATAGCGTCGGGGTTTTTGGTCAGCTCAACCGCTCCTGCGTCAGCGAGATATTCGCGCTTCCGAGACAAGGAAAAACGGATCGCAAGCGCCAGAAGATAAGCGAGCGCAATCGCGATAAGGGCGACAATGATCAGCGCACCGCCGCCGCGACTGTCGCCATTGCGCGATCGCGTATGTCCGCCAATTTTGACGCCCGTGCGAAACAACCCCCGGTAAATCAGTTCGCCGACAAAGGAGAAAATACCGACAAAGACAACGGCGATGATCAGCAGGCGAACATCGCGATTGCGGATATGCGTGAGTTCGTGTGCGAGCACCGCGCGCGCCTCTTCGCGATCCAGCGCCTCAATCAGGCCGCGGGTAAGGGTGATGCGATAACTTTTCTCCGAAACGCCGCTGGCGAAGGCGTTCAACGCCGGCGTTTCAATGATGTTAAGCGCGGGCGGCGTGATGCCGCGGGAAATACACAAGTTTTCAAGATCGTTATAGAGATCAGGCGCTTCCCTGCGGGCCAATCCTTTTGCACCGACTGACGCATTAATAATCGCTTGGTGAGAGAGAAAGGCGAATACGAACCATAGCCCGGCGCCCAGAAAAGCGAACGGCCAGATGCGCGCTGTTTGCGCGGCCGCAAGCGAAAGGCCGTCGGCGAGGCTGTCGACATATTGCGTGAGACCGACATAAAGCGCGCTTACGGCAAAAAGCAGCAACAGTAATAATAGCGGAAATCCTGCGAGCAGCAAAACGGACTTTAGATTGTTGTTCCAGATGTGCGTCTGCAGGCCGTATGCGCCCATCAGGCATCGCCGAGCGCATAGGCTGCGCCCGCCTTTGCATGCATGCCGGTGGTATCGAACACTGGAACATCAGTGTGCGATTGATCCAAGATCATGCATAGCTCAGTGCAACCTAAAATTACCCCGTCGCACTCATGGGCCCCAATCACAGAGAGAAGCGCATCGCGGGATTCATCACGGACAGCGCCATTGACAAGCTCGTCCAGAATGATCCGGCCAACGGTCTCCTGCTCTTGCAACGTTGGGGCAATGACCTCGCCGTCATACCGTTTGGCGAGCTCCGACCGGTAATGCTCCTCGCCCATCACTACCGGGGTGCCGAGCAGGAGCGGTCGTCGCGCGCCGGTCTCGTCCATGCCGGCGGCGAGCACGTCCAGCATGTGAATGAGCGGCAATCCAGAAGCGTCTCGCGCGGCGTCGGCTGCGACATGGGTCGTGTTTGAGAGGATCATCAAGGCTTCTGCGCCAGCAGCCGACAGACGGCGCGCCCCGATTGCAACTTCCGCCTTGAACGCCTCCCAGTCTCTCGCATTATAGTGCTCGATCATCACGCCATAATCGAGCGCGTAAAGCAGGAGGTTTGCGGAGTGCTCGCCGCCGCGCCGCTCGCGCACAGCCTGGTTCAGCAAGCGATAATAGATCGCCGTCGCCTCCGGGCTGACCCCGCCAATGAGACCAAGAAGTTTCATCAATCGAATTCCGTTATTCGCCCGTTTGGAAACTCACTTTAGGAGCCGTCTCTATCTGATCACGGCTTCCTTCAGGCGGTTCGAAATATTCTTTTTTGGTGAAGTTTCCCAACGGCGCGATTAAATTGCCAGGGATCTGCTGAATTGCGGTGTTAAATTCCTGTACGGCGTTATTAAAGAAGCGGCGCGCGGCGGCGATTTTATTCTCAACGTCAGACAATTCCCGCTGCAGCTCCAGAAAATTGGTGTTCGCCTTCAGATCTGGATAGGCCTCGGCCAACGCAAATAACCGGCCAAGCGCCGCGCCGAGGACGCCCTCCGCGGCCCCTTGCGCCGCTGGGCCTTGCGCCGCCTGAGCGGCGTTTCTTGCGGTGATTACCGCGTCGAGGGTTTCCTTTTCGTGGCTGGCGTACCCTTTTACCGTCTCAACAAGGTTTGGGATCAAATCGTGGCGCTGCTTGAGCTGCACGTCGACATCGGAAAACGCTTGCTCAGTACGCTGACTAAGTGCGACAATTCGGTTATAGATGACGACGGCGAAAAGCGCCAACGCAGCGACAAGGACGAAAAAAACCAAGATGCCAGACATGCTTGTTCCTTCCCTGAATGGCGAGAAGCACTATAGGGCGGTTCACTGCGCTGGCGCAATTGCGCGGAGCGCCGGCGCGTGGGTTACACTGGCGCAGTCGCGCGTTTATAGTCGCTGGCTATGAATAGTGTTATCGCCCATATCTCGGACATTCATTTCGGCGCCGTAGACGTCGCAGCGGCGCGTCGGCTCGCCGATGACATTAACGCTCGCGACGTCTGCGGCGTGATCGTCACAGGCGATCTAACGCAAGCCGGCCGCAAGCGTGAATTTGCTGAAGCTGCGGCTTATCTGCGCAGTTTCGAGGCGCCAATCCTGGCGGTTCCAGGCAACCATGACGTGCCCGTTTACAATCTTGGCCGGCGTTTCATCGATCCGTGGTCGCGCTACCGCCGCTATATTCACCAGGCGCTTTGTCCTGAAGATGTCTTCGGCGACATTTACGTCATCGGGCTCAATTCCGCGCGGCGCGCGGGACCAAGCCTCGACTGGTCGCTGGGCCGGCTGTCGCGGTCACAAATCGCGCTGGCGCGCAGAGCGCTTGAGGAAGCACAGTCCGGCCTCAAGATCGTCGCCTTACATCACCCTGTCGTTCCGCGGCCGGGCCGCGCCGGGCAGGCGGTGATCGATCAGCCGGCGCGAGCGCTCGACGCCTTTAGCGCCGGCGGCGCCGACGTCGTGCTGACCGGTCACGCCCATATCGCCCAGACTGACATAGAAACGACAGAGCACGGGCCGCTCGTGATTTCGTCGGCGGGCACGGCGTCATCCACGCGCACGCGCGGCGAAGGGCAGTCCTACAATTTGCTATATTGGTCGGACGGGTCCCTGATCATTGAAACGCTGCGCTTCGACGGCACGAAATACGCGCCGAATAATAGCCACTCCTTTGAACGCGCAGCCCATGGCTGGCGTCCGCAAGGCGATGCATGAAAATCCTTCTGGCGATCAATGAGAAGTCCGGGGCCGTACAACGTCTTGGCGCCGACGCCATTGAAGCAATGGCGAGACGCGTCGCGGCGGCTGCGGGCGCAACGCTTAATGTTGTGCGCGGCGACGCCGATCGCTTGATAGGCGCCGCCGAAGCCGCGCGGGATATGGATGCAGTCGCTACCGCCGGCGGCGATGGAACGCAAGCCGCCATCGCCGGCGTCCTTATGGGCGCCGAAGCGCCGTTATTGCCACTGCCCTGTGGTACCCTGAATCTTCTGTGCCGCGACCTATCCATGCCACTTGATATTGAAGACGCGTTTCGCACGAGCCTGCAGGGCGCCATTGCGGAGATTGATGTCGGCGTCGTTACAGCGTCAGGCAGTCCGGATCGCGTGTTTCTCAATAACGTCGTGTTCGGCGCTTATGGCGAGTTGGCGGAAGCTCGCGAAGAATTGCGAGATGCCGAGACCATCGCTGAGACGACGGCCGGCGTCGCCGCCGCGGCGCGCTCAGTCCTCAACGCTGACCCATTGACCTTTACAGTCCGTCTCGACGGTCAGGCGCAATCAATCGACACCAACACGATTGTCGTATCGAATAATGCGATAACCCATTCAAACGGCCTCGTGCCCCAACGCGAGGCGCTGGCGAGCGGCAAACTCGCTGTTTATCTTACACAGGCGGCCGACGGCGGCGACTTTGCTGTCCTCCTCGCGGACTTTCTCGCTGGCCGCGCCGCGAAATCAAACGCGATACACCTTCGGAATGCTCGCCGTTGCGCTATTCACGCGCGCGGAAAAACATTCTCCTATACCGTCGACGGCGACCCGCTGGAGAGCGTCAAGGAGGTTACGCTGGCGTTGAAGCCGCGCGCATTAAAAGTCTTAAGACCGAATTGAGTCTTGTGGCGCCGATTACGCCGTGATGCCCCCGTCAATGACGAATTCCGACGCGGTCACAAACCGCGATTCATCAGACGCCAGATAAAGGACGCAGTAGCCGACATCTTCCGGTTCGCCGAGCCGCCTGAGCGGAATTTGGCGCACAAGTTTCTTCTCGCCTTCCTCGCCGCCGCCGCCCATGGCGATCAGCGGTTCAACGATGGGCGTACGCGTAAAAACCGGATGGACTGAGTTGCTGCGAATATCATAGCCAGATTTCGCGCAATGCAACGCAATCGATTTCGACATGTGGCGAACCGCTGCTTTGGCTGCATTGTAAGACAACATCATCCCATCAGCGATCAATCCGGCGACGGAGGAAATATTGATGATTGATGCAGGCTGCGAAGTCTTTAGATAGGGCATGGCGGCTTGCGTGCCGATAAAAATCGAATCGACGTCAATCTCCTGCGTGCGCCGCCAGTTCTCGTAACTCTCTGTTTCGATGTTGCCGGCCGTGCCGATCCCGGCGTTGTTGATGAGCACGCTGATCCCGTCCATAGCGTCATCGGCGGCTTTCAGCGCGCTCTTCCAGTCATCGATTTTCGTGACGTCATGATGGGCTGAAAACGCCTTGTTCGGAAAATCCTTATTGATCTCGGCGGCCGTCTGCGCAGCGCCGTCAGCGTTGATATCCGTTAAAAAAACGAACGCGCCTTCAGCGGCCAGCATCCGCCCAAAACACGCGCCGAGCCCTTGCGCGCCGCCCGTGATAAACGCCTTTTTTCCTGAAACGCGGCCCATGCCTGATCTCTCATTTGCCTGTCTGCTCGGCATGCCACAGACGCAGTGCGCCATAAAGCGCGCAATGCAGCCGGCCCGGCAAAACTGTCACGGGTTGCGCGAAAACAGGAGATGCAACCCAAGTCCGCCGATCAGCACCGCCGCGCCCGCCCGGACGCGAGCGCGAAGGGCTGTCGAGCGAACAAGCCGGTTACGAAGTCGCCCCGCCGCAAACGCAACTATCGTCAACACGAGCACGCCGCCGGCGCTGAAGACGGCGCCGAGGAACAGGATCTGCGGCCACAACGCGCCGGCGGCTGGGTCGGCGAAAGCGGGCAAAAACGCCAGATAAAAAAGACCGACCTTGGGATTGATGAAATTGACGTCAATGGCTCCGCGAGCGCCCAGAAAGCGTTCCGCGCCGGATTTTTGACCAATCTCCTCAATCCCAAGGTCGG
>JBCBSE010000003.1:0-167367 GCA_039819305.1 Pseudomonadota bacterium | reverse complement strand
AATTCGCTCGGAGCCGCCGGTGACGAGCGCGGTCTTCTTGGTCATGGCGATCAAACGACTCCCGCCGTTATTGCGAGGAAATAGATAAAGCCGAAATAAGCCGCCGCCATTGCGCCGCCGGAAATTCGGGCGATGTCCGTTCGCATGAAGACGAAAGCGGCCAGCAAGACCGTGGAGGCGATCATCACCGGTATGTCGAGCTGGCGCGAAGCGTCTTCGAAGATGGCGGTGCCGGCGAGACCGGCTGCGCCGCCCACTGCGAAGATATTGAAAATGTTCGACCCGATGATTCCGCCGATCGCGACGTCAGATTTCTTGTGAACAGCCGCCGCGACGACAGTCGCCAGTTCCGGAAGCGATGTGCCAAAGGCGATGATCGTCAGACCGATCAATTCCTCACGCACGCCAAGGCCGGCCGCGAGTGCAGATCCATTGATTACAAGCAGATTGGCCCCAAGCGGCAGGCCGATCAGTCCGGCGGCGACAAAGGCGATTGTTTTGAGGCTGATCTTGTCTTCTGCGAGGTATTCTTCGACTTCGTCGATGACCGGTTCGTTGTAATCGCCGCGCATCGCCCGCACCGACATGTAGCCGACATAGAGAATGATGGAGGCGAAGAGGCCCCAGCCGATGCGCGTATTGATCTCTCCGGGACCGTAAGCCGCAATTGCAAACGCCCCTGTGGCAATCATCATTACGAAAGCGTGGCGGCGAAGGCCCGGCACATGGGTCGACACCGGATAGATGATGGCGGGCAATCCGAGAACGAGAAGGATATTCGCGATATTCGAGCCGATAATGTTGCCGAGCGCGATTCCGTCATTGCCGATGATCACCGCCTGAACCGTCACGACGAGTTCTGGCGCAGACGTGCCGAAAGCCACGATGGTCAGGCTGATGATGAGGGTCGGAATTTTGAGGGCGGAGGCGAGGGCGACAGCGCCGCGAACCAGCAAATCGCCTGCGACCAGCAGAATCGCAAGCCCGGCGACGACCAGCACTGCCTGGGTGAGCATATGGCCCGCTTTCGTTGAGAATGGGCGCGGCCGCTGCAGCGCGGCGGCGCGGAGACTAACGGGGCTCAGCTGGCTTTTCGCGATCCAGCTGTCGCCTGGTCAGTCAATGCTGCCCTTTTCGAGCAAATTCAAGATCATAAGAACAACGACAAAAGCGACGATCGTCCAAACGCCAATCCAAGCAGGACCCATGGCAAACCCCTCTTTTCCGGTTATCAGCCGCTCTTATAGATAGGCTCGGCCCGCTCGTCACCCCTCTGCGAGATGCGGCGCTGCGCCGCGAAAAGCCGCCCCGGCGCGCCTCGACCGGCGTGATAGGGAGAATTGAGGCGAATTCAAAAACCACTTTTTTAACGCCGGACCCATACGCTTTTAGGGCGGCGCGGGTGGCGCGCGAGGGGCGGAAGCGAGAAGGGGAAGCCATGCAAAGCGGTGTCCTGGAACGGGCGGCGGGCCTGGCCGAGCGTCGATTGACCCAGCGCGTCCGGCGGACTTGGAGCGAATGCGCCGACGGTCGCCTGCCGTCTTGGGACGATGTTCAGGCCCTTGATATCGGCGATGATTGGCGCAGCTGTTTCGCGGTCGATCTCGCGCTTTCCGATCCCGACCCCTATTTCATTTATATCGGAGAGGACCTTGCTCGCCTGTCGGAGGTTTATTTCACCGGCGCCAACGGACGCCATGGCGCGGTCATTGATCTGGTCGCAGCGCGGATTGAAGAGGCCGTGATAACGCGGCGGGCCGTCAGCCATGATGAGCAGGCGGCGCTCGGCGATGGCGGCCGGATCGCGTTCCGGTGCGTTCTCTTGCCGTTGAGCAACAACGGGCGTGATGTTTCGCACGTTTTCGGCGCCGCAAACGGAAAGCTCACCGGAGCGCAATACTCATAAAATTCTTATCGAATTTTGGCGGCCTAGATAACGCCGCCGTCACCAGCACGCCATAGGTTCGACAAAAGGTCCTTGTCGGTTGGGGAGACGAACGCATGCTGAGCGATGTCGCGGAACTCTTTGAAGGCGCGGCGGCGCCGTCGCCGGATCGCCGCGCGACGCGCCGATTTGCCGATGCGTGGACGCAATCAGGCCGCGGCGGCTTTCCTAGCTGGACGCAGCTGAAACGGATCGTCAGCGCCGACGATCTTGACTGGATGTATGTCGTCGATTGCGACAAAAGCGCGGGCTTTCCCTTTTTCGTTTTCATGGGTTTGCGGCTGTCGCGGCTGTCAGATATTTTCGTCTGCGGCGACGCGGATACGGGCTTGTCCGTTTTGGACAAGGTCACAGCCGATGTCAGCGCCGCGATCGCGGGCGAGGCGCCGCATTTCCGCGAGGAGACCTTGACCCTTTGCGATGGCCGCCGCCTGCAAATGCGCGCCGTGACGGCGCCGCTTTCTGAGAACGGCGATGCGATTACCCATGTCGCTGGGGCTGTAAGCGGCCGCGTCGCGGCGACGGACGGGTCGACCTTGCGTCTCGCCTAGTCGTGGTGGAAAGACGCCGGCGGGCGGCGCTTCGCGTCGCCAGCGATGAACCGCCAAAATCGTAAAATTCGCGAGTCAAAATCCTCGCCGCCATCGGGCTAATTTGGCCTAAAACGCTAAGAGCTTGAGACGCTTGCGATGCGGCGCGCCGCGCGCTTGCCGCCGTCGGTCGGCGCGACTAGGGTCCGGCCAAGATTCACTAAAGAGCGATAATGGCGAGGAAAAAATGACCAGCGCAATCGGGCATTTCATCAATGGCGCGCATGTCGAGAGCGGCTCGGGCCGTCTCCATGACGTTTTCAATCCGACAACCGGCGAGGTGCAAGCCGCGGTCGCGCTGGCGAGCCGCGACGAGGTCGTCGGCGCAATCGATGCTGCGGATAAAGCTTTTCCGGCCTGGGCCGCCATCAACCCCCAGAAGCGCGCACGGGTCCTCTTCAAATTCAAAGAGCTCGTCGAAAAGGACATGGACAATCTCGCTAGGATGTTGTCCTCCGAGCACGGCAAAACCCTGCCCGATGCGCGCGGCGACGTTCAGCGCGGGCTTGAGGTCGTCGAGTTCGCTTGCGGAATTCCCCATCTGCAGAAGGGCGAATACACCGAGGCTGCAGGCCCGGGCATCGACGTTTATTCCATGCGCCAGCCCTTGGGTGTTGTCGCCGGCATCACGCCGTTCAACTTTCCGGCGATGATCCCGATGTGGATGTTTTCGGTCGCCATCGCGTGCGGCAACACGTTCATCAACAAGCCCTCAGAGAAAGATCCGTCGGTGCCGCTGCGCCTTGGCGAGTTGATGATGGAGGCGGGCGCGCCGGAAGGCGTTCTCAATGTCGTCAATGGCGACAAGGAAGCGGTCGATACGCTGATCGAAGATCCGCGCGTCAGAGCGCTGTCATTCGTCGGCTCGTCAGACATCGCTCATTACATCTATGCCAACGGCGCCAAGCACAACAAGCGCGTGCAGGCCTTTGGCGGCGCCAAGAACCACATGATCGTCCTGCCCGACGCGGACATGGAAAGCGTCGTCAATCAGTTGATCGGCTCGGCCTATGGCTCTGCCGGCGAGCGCTGTATGGCGACGCCGGTGGCGGTGCCGGTGGGCGACGAAGCGGCGGGAACGCTGATCGAAATGCTGAAACCGCGCGTTGAGTCCTTGCGCATCGGGCCGTCGATGTCGGAAGACTCAGATCTCGGACCGCTCGTCACCGCCGCCCATCGCGAGCGCGTCGCCAACTACATCCAGATGGCGGTGGATGAGGGTCAGGAGCTGATCATCGACGGGCGCGATTTCACGCTGCAGGGCTATGAAAACGGCTTCTTCATGGGCGGCACGCTCCTCGATCGCGCCAGGCCGGAACATAAATCCTATCAGGAAGAAATTTTCGGCCCCGTCCTGCAGATCGCACGGGCGGAAAACTTCGACGAGGCCGTGGCGCTGCCCTCAAAACACCAATATGGCAACGGCGTTGCGATCTTCACGCGCAACGGCGCGGCGGCGCGCGAGTTCGCCGCCCGCGTGAATGTCGGCATGGTCGGCGTCAATGTGCCGATCCCGGTGCCGGTCGCCTATCACACTTTCGGCGGCTGGAAGCGTTCCGGCTTCGGCGACATCAACCAGCACGGACCGGAAGGCGTGCGATTCTTTACCAAGGTGAAGACGATCACCCAGCGCTGGCCGGAAGACGTTCAGGGCTCTGAATTTGTAATCCCAACGATGGGTTAAACACCGGATGGCGTTCCTTTTACAGATCATCGTTTTTGGCATTCTGATTATCATCGGCCTGCAGTTGTGGAATGCGCGCAAAGGCGGCGGCGACGGCGCGAGAACAGCGAATTCCAGCAGCAAGACCATTGAGGGGACGGCGGAAGTCGTTCAACCCCCAGGGCAATCCGCGGCGGACAATTTCAAGCAATTCGAGACGGCGCGCGCGGAGCTCAAAGCCCGCTATCCGGCCGTCTATTCCATGCTCTCGGGCGCCCTTAACGCCCACGCGATTGAGGAAAAGGGCTCGCAGGACGCCGCGGTCACGGCGATGATCGACGAGTGGTCGGCGCGCCGCGGGGTCGTCAGACGCGATTTGACGAAATTGCTCGCCGAAAACGAAACCGAAGAGGAATGCCGCGCTGTCGTCGTCGCCGTTTGCGATGCAGAATTGACAGATGGCGGCTATCGCGCATGGCTGAACTGGCTCCACGAACAGTTTGAAACCCGATAGACAGCTCAAGAGGCGCCGCGATGGCCCAGTGGCAATCTCCCAAACGCAGCACCGTCACCCCATTCGTGATGGTCAAAGACGCAAAGAAAACCATTGAATTCGCGATAGACGTTTTCGGCGCTGCCCTTGTAAGCAAGCCGTTGATGCGCGCCGATGGCAGCCTTTGGAACGCTGAGGTCAAGATCGGCGATTCCACGATCATGTTCAGCGAACCGCAGGACGACATGCAGTTTCCTGTTTTTCTCTACGTGCATGTTCCGGACGCCGACGAAACCTTCAAAAGGGCTGTCGCCGTCGGCGCGGAGCCGATGCTCCCGCCGACGGATCAATTTTACGGCGAGCATGACGGCGGATTTCGCGATGCGCAGGGCAATATCTGGTGGGTGTCGACCCACAAGGAAATTGTCGAAGAGAAAGAAATTGAACGCCGCGCCCGCGAGCATGAAAAGCGGATGAAGGAGCAAGGAGAATGAGCGCGTTGACAGGACATTGTCTCTGCGGCGGCGTCGCCTTCGAAGTCGACCGGCGCGACCTCGGCGAGCCCTCCGCCTGCCATTGCACGCAATGCCGGCGTTTCGCGGGCGACGTCTGGACCGCCGTCAACGTCCCGCGCGACGGGTTTCGCTTCACCGCCGGTGAAACGCTCGTGGCGTGGTATGAGTCTTCAGACTTTGCGCGCCGTGGCTTCTGCACAAAATGCGGATCATCGCTCTTTTATCATGCGCACGGTCTCGACGATTATAAGGACCGCATCGCAATCGCCGTGGGCGCGCTCGACGCGCCGACAGGCCTCAAAACCGCCATGCATATCTTCGTCGCCGACAAGGGCGACTATTACGATATCGCCGATGGCTTGCCGCAAAAGGCCAAGCTCTAGAGTGTCGCGGCGCGTTCGATTGAAGTCTGCGGAGATTTTCACTATCTCCCCGAAAGGGGTTCGCCGACCGCGGCCTCGCCGGCGGTTTGGAGCGATATTTGTTCGGGCTTGACGCAATCGACATGTCGATGATGACGGGGTTCGTCCTTTATGCGACGATTTTCCTGCTCCCTTTTGTTCAGGAGGATGCGGCGGTCATCGGCGCGGCGACCGCGTCTCTCGCCGGCGCAGCGCCGACTGAATACATCCTAATCGCCATTCTTTGCGGATTGGTCGCGTCCGACGCCTGGAAATACTGGTTGGGACGATTGGGGCGCCGCTATGAGTGGGCCCACAAATTCGCCGAAAAACCGGGCGTATCCATCGCCGGCGATCTTGTGCGCAAGGAATTCGTCCAGACCATGCTGACAGCGCGCTTCGTGCCGGGCACGCGCATCCCGACCTATATCGCCTGCGGATTCTTCAAGGCGGCCTATCCCAAGTTTGTGCTGGTCCTGATCTTCACCGCATCGCTCTACGTCGCTATTGTTTTCACGCTGTTTCACACCGTGGGTGCGGTCGCCGGCGAAAAAGCGAAGATCTGGCTCCCCATCGGCGCCGTCGCGTTGCTCGTGTGTTATATCATCTTCCGGTGGCTCAATCATGTGAACAAGCATGAGGGCCCGATGACGCCCTTGTCGCGCGAGTTCGACCACCCGATGCCGGGCATGCCCGGCTTTGAGGGAACGCCGCTTGAGCATAACGAAGACGACGACAAGAAAAAGAAGGACTAACCCCGATGGACTTTGCGTTGAGCGACGAGCAGTTGGCGATCCAGGAGATGGCGCGCCGATTTGCGGCTGACGAACTGGCGCCGCATGCCGCGGAATGGGACGAGAAGCATCACTTCCCCGTCGATGTCATTCGCAAGTCCGCCGAACTCGGCTTCGCCGGTATCTATACGAATGACGATGTCGGGGGATCGGGCCTCGGCCGGCTCGACGCGGCGCTGATATTCGAGGCTTTGTCTGAAGGGTGCACCTCGACGGCCGCCTATATCTCCATCCACAATATGTGCTCGTGGATGATTGACCGGTTCGCCTCCGACAATCTGCGTCAGAAATATTGTCCTAAACTCACCTCTATGGAGATGATCGCGAGCTACTGCCTCACCGAGCCGGGCTCGGGTTCCGATGCTGCTGCCTTGAAGACCAAAGCGGTTCGCGACGGCGACGAATATGTTCTGAACGGATCAAAGGCGTTTATTTCCGGCGCCGGCGTTTCGGATCTCTATGTCGTTATGGTGCGCACTGGCGAGGACGGGCCGAAGGGCATCTCGACCCTGCTCGTCGAGAAGGGAACGCCCGGCCTTTCCTTCGGCGCGCCCGAACGCAAGATGGGCTGGAACTCGCAGCCGACCGCCATCGTCAGTTTCGAAGACTGCCGGGTTCCCGTTTCAAACCGGATCGGCGAAGAAAGCGAAGGCTTTAGGTTCGCAATGATGGGGCTTGACGGCGGACGATTGAATATCGCCGCCTGTTCGCTCGGCACCGCCAATATCGCGTTGAAAACCGCGCTCGATTATTCCAATGATCGCCAGGCGTTCGGCAAGCGCCTGAACCAACAACAGGCGCTGCAATTCAAGCTCGCTGACATGGCGACGGAATTAGAGGCCGCGCGCGTGATGCTTTACCAGGCGGCGTGGAAGCTCGACGAAAAGGCGCCGGACGCGACGCGGCACTGCGCCATGGCGAAACGCTTCGTCACAGACACCGGCTTCAACGTCGTCAACAGCGCCCTCCAGATCCATGGCGGCTACGGCTATCTGCGCGACTATCCCCTCGAACGGATGCTCCGCGATGTGCGCGTCCACCAAATCCTTGAGGGCGCAAACGAAATCATGCGGGTGATTGTCGCCCGCGATATGCTCAAAGAATACCAGGCGTGAGGGCGCGATGACGGCGAAAGGCTACTGGATCGGTCATGTCGATGTGTCGAATGCGGATGAATATCCGGGATATATGAAGGCCGCGCAGCCGGCGTACGAGAAATACGGCGCCAAATTCCTCGTTCGCGGCGGCCGGCATGAACCGGTTGAAGGCGCTGCGCGCGCGCGCCATGTCGTCGTGGAGTTCGAGAGCTATGATCAGGCGCTCGCCTGTTACAATTCGCCGGAATACGCCGCTGCGCGCAAAATCCGGCAGGCCAATGCAGAGAGCGAGATCATCATCGTCGAGGGCGCAGGCTAACCCATGCGCGTTGTGACCGGCCTTATCTTCCTGCTGACCGGTATCGGCTGCGTCGTCTATTCTTACATCGGAACTTATTTGCGGCTTGCCGACGACATGGCGAACGCGGAGGACGTTGACGCCGCGGCGACGCCGTTCTTCGCGCTGCTCGGCTATATTCTTGACGGCGGCGCGCCGCCGCGTTTGTCAACCTTTCTCTATCTCGGCGCGTTGCTGATCGCCATTTCCATCGTCACGCTCATCGTCAACCCGAAAAAGGATCATGACCGACAAGATACTGTTTGACCGTCAAGGCGACTGGGGCGTCGTCACGCTGAATAATGAAAAGGCTCTTAACGCCCTCGATTGGGACATGGTGAAGGCCATGCGCGCGCAACTCAAGGAGTGGGCGGGCGAGAAGGCCGTCAAAGCCGTTCTCGTTAAGGCCAATGGAGAAAAGGCGTTCTGCGCGGGCGGCGACATCCGCTGGCTTTCGGATAACGCCAATAAGGACCCGGCTTACGCGTCGCAATTCTTCCGCGAGGAATACCGCAACAACTCCCTGATCTATCATTACCCGAAGCCTTATGTGTCGTTAGTCGACGGCATCGTCATGGGCGGCGGCGTCGGCATTTCCGTACACGGTGATTTTCGCGTTGCCGGCGACAGAACGCTGTTTGCGATGCCGGAGACCGGCATCGGCCTCTTTCCAGATGTCGGCGGCGGGCACTTCATGCCGCGCCTGCATGACGGGCTGGGGCTTTACTATGCGCTGACCGGCGCGCGGGCAAAGGCCGCCGATTGCATGGCGGCGGGCATCGCGACTCACTACACGCCGTCGGCGAAGCAGGATGACCTTATCGCCGCCTTGCTCCGCGCGCCTCTTGGCGAACACGCCCACGCCGATATTGAATCGGTGCTGGACGATTTTGCAGGCGATCCGGGCCATGCCGAGATCAACGATTTGCGACAGGCCATCGCCGGATTCTTTGAGGCGCCCGAAAGCCTGTCCGGGCTTTTGAGAGCGCTCAGCGCCGCAGAAGGCGAATTGGCGGAAAAGACAGCGAAAACATTGGCGCGCATGTCGCCGACATCCATGGCGCTGACCTTTGAGCAAATGAGGCGCGGCCATGAGCTGGATTTCGACGACGTCATGATCATGGAATTCCGCATGGTTCGGCGCGTGATGGAAGGCCACGATTTCTTTGAGGGCGTGCGCGCACAGATCATCGACAAAGATCGCAACCCGCAATGGAAACCGGCGACGCTAGCAGAGATTGGCGATGATGAAATCGCGGCCTATTTCGAACCGCTCGGCGATGACGACCTCGTTCTGCCCTGACACAACAATTCGAGTTTGATTATGCCTTCTGTTTTGATAACCGGCGCCAATCGCGGGATTGGACTTGAGTTCGCCCGTCAATACGCCGCAGACGGATGGAAAGTGCAAGCCTGTTGCCGCAAACCAGAAACGGCTGGCGATCTGAGGACGCTTGCCGGCGATATTCATGTGCACCAGCTTGACGTAACGGACCACGCGGCGCTGCGTCAGCTCGGAGAGGCAATCGGCGGGCCTATTGATCTGGTGATCGCCAATGCGGGCAAGGGAACGCGCGGGGAAGGCGACTTCGGCGCCTACGACTATGACGTCTGGCGCGCATTTCTTGAGGTCAATCTTTACGGCGCCGTTGCGACGGCGGAGGCGTTTGCTGCGCCGCTCAAGAAAGCGAAAGGCAAAATCGCATTCATCTCCTCTAAGATGGGCTCCATCGGCGATGCGTCCGGCGGCGCGATGGCTTATCGCACGTCGAAGACGGCGCTCAACATGGCCGCGAAAGTGGTCGCCGATGCGTTTTCCTCTTCTGGCGTTGCTGTCGGCGTGTTTCATCCTGGTTGGGTCGAGACGGATATGGGCGGGCCGAATGCGCTCATCACACCGCAGGTGAGCGTCGCCGGCATGCGTCGCCTGCTCGTCGATATGCCTGTCACGTCGTCGCCGAAATTCCTCGCCTATGACGGCAAGGAGATTCCGTGGTAAGCGGCGCGAGATCTGGGAGGACAGAGAGATGACGAAAATCGGTTTTATCGGACTTGGCAATATGGGCGGGCCAATGGCCGCCAATCTGGTCAAGGCCGGTCACGAGGTGACGGCGACGGACTTGTCGATCGGCGCTGTCGATAAGGCCGTCGAAGCCGGCTGCGCGCGCGGGGAGAGCGTCGCCGCCGTCGTGGGCGATGCGGATGTCGTCGTCTCCATGCTGCCGGCGGGACCGCATGTGCGCTCCGTATACGGCGATGATTATGGTGTTATCGCCAATGCGAAAGAGGGCGCGCTCCTGATCGATTCTTCCACTATCGATGTGGACTCCGCGCGCGACGTTATCGCGTTGGCCGCTGAAAAAGGCTTCGCCATGGTCGACGCGCCGGTCTCGGGCGGCGTCGCTGCAGCGACGTCGGGCGCGCTGACCTTCATGGTCGGCGGCGAAGCTGAAGCGTTCGAGCGCGCTAAGCCTGTCCTCGAAGCCATGGGCAAGAATATTTTTCACGCGGGCGACCCAGGCAACGGCCAGGTCGCGAAGATCTGCAACAACATGCTTCTCGGCACGACCATGATCGCGACCTGCGAGGCTTTTAACCTCGCCGAGCGGCTCGGTCTCGATGCGCAGACATTCTTCGACATCGCTTCGACAGCGTCCGGGCAATCCTGGTCGATGACGAGCTATTGCCCTGCGCCCGGGCCGGTGCCGGCCGCGCCGTCCAATCGCGACTATCAGCCAGGCTTTGCAGCGGCGATGATGCTGAAAGACATGCGCCTCGCGCAGGAAGCCGCCCACAAGGCCAAAGCCGCGACGCCGCTCGGCGCCCAGGCGCAGACGCTCTATGCGCTGATGGAGGCCGCCGGCGAGGACGGACTCGATTTTTCCGGCGTCATGAAACTGATCAATGGTAAATTCTAAGCTGGCGGCAACGCCGCGGACCTCGCTCAGCTACCGGGAATAAACTGCAGGCCCGCCTCGGTCCCATCCTGCCAGACCACGCGAACCTGTTTGCGAATCCCCGATTGGCCGACGATGAACAGCGCTTTCGGCGGCAGGCCGATGGCGCCTTCAAGGGTGATCCGCGCGCCGACGTTTGAGAGATCGCGCACGACGCAGGTCAGGGTCTGCGATCCGGATATGGCGATTTCACCCATGCGAAACGTGGCGTGACGTTCCGTGCGTTGGTTGTTGCTAATGGGTTTCTTCTTGGGCAGGGCAAGCTTCGGCTGATGCGATATTTTCGACAATCGCTCGTCAAATCGCGTCTTCGCCGGGTCCCTTTTCCTAAACATAGTCGCCGCCAGTTCGGCCGATTGAATTCTTTGCAACCATGAATCGCTAGGCATTGCTAAGATTTCCTTAATCCGAAGATTACGTTTTGCGGATCTTTCCCGGCTTTTCAGCGTCAATGGGTGGCCTTTTTTGGTCTGACGTCCCATCTAGAGACGATGCGGTCTTTCTCGCCCGACGAACTTGAAACAAAAGGAGACGCTGCGCCGTTCGGTCAATCCGTCGCGCGGATGTTCGCCGTCCTGTTCCGGCCGGAAATGAGCAAATGGCGCTTCCGGATCGGGCTCGCCCTCGTTTTCACGGTCGCCTCTAAGGGCCTCGCGGTGGTCGCGCCGGTGTTCATGGGGGAGGGCATCAACGCGCTTGCATCCGGCGGCCTCGGCGCTTTTCTGGGTGCGGCGGGCGTTTCATTTCTGATCTTTTTCGGACTGTTCGCGGCCGCGCGCTTTCTGTCCTCGGCGTTGCCGCTCATTCGCGACTGGTTCTTCTCCGTCGTCACCCAGGACGCGCAGCGCGTGATCTCGGTTGAGGCGTTCCGCCACGCTCAGCACCTTGATCTGCAGTTTCACGTAACGAGACGGTCGGGTGCGCTCAACCGCGTCATCGAGCGCGGCGCAAATGCGATGGAATACCTCCTGCGTTTTCTCGCCTTCAATATCGGTCCGACGCTTGTCGAGCTCTGTTTCGCGGCGATTGTTCTGGCTGTTCTTTATGGCGTTCAATTTTCGCTCGCGGCCATCGCGACCGTTTCGATCTATGCGGTATTCACCATCATCGTCACCGAATGGCGAAATAAGCAGCGCCGGGAAATGAACGTCGCCGACACGCGGCTTCGCGGCATCGCTCTTGACACGATGGCGAACTTTGAAACCGTCAAGTCATTCGCTGCGGAAGATCGCGAGTCTGATCGGTTCGACAGCGCCATGCGCGATTACAACCGCCACTATGTCACGATCATGAAATCGCTTTCGGTGTTGAATGGCGGGCAGGAGCTGATCATGACCGGCGGCCTTGTGGCTGTCGCGATCCTCGCCGGCCTCGGGGCGCTGTCGGGCGAAATGCAAGTCGGTGATGTGACGGCGATCGTGCTGATGCTGTTCAATATCTATCGGCCGCTAAATATTCTCGGTTGGGCCTGGCGCGAGATCAAACAGGGCGCTGTCGACATCGAAAAACTGTTCGCCTTGCTCGACCGCGAGCCTGAGGTTGACGACACGCCGAATGCTGTCGCCTTTGAGCCGCGCGGCGGCGCTGTACGTTTTGAACAAATCGCCTTCGCCCATGAAGGGCGGGCGAGCGGATTGGAGGATGTAACGTTTGATATTCCGGCCGGTTCATTTGTCGGGATCGTCGGCCCGTCCGGCGCCGGCAAATCAACGATCCTGAAACTCTTGTTCCGTTTTTATGATCCGGAGCGCGGGCGCGTCGTGATCGACGGTCAGGATGTACGGTCGGTGACGCAACGGTCCTTGCGCGCGGCTCTCGGTCTCGTGCCGCAGGAAGTCGTCCTCTTCAATGACACGCTCCGGTTCAATCTCGCTTATGCAAGCCCTGATGCGAATGACGCCGAGATCATGTCAGCGGCGCGCCGCGCGCAGCTGGAAGATTTTATTCACTCGCTGCCTGACGGTCTCGACACCCGCGTCGGCGAACGCGGGCTCAAATTGTCGGGCGGCGAAAAACAGCGCGTCGGCGTTGCGCGCGCGATTATGCGCGACCCGACCATTCTCATCCTTGACGAAGCGACGTCCTCCCTCGATTCAGGAACGGAAGAAGAAGTGCAAGCGGCGCTGCGAGAGGCGGCCCGCGGGCGCACGACCCTTGCCGTGGCGCATCGCCTCTCAACGATCGCGAACGCGGACGTGATATTCGTTCTGAATAACGGCCGCATCATCGAGCGCGGCGCGCATGACGAGCTTGTCGCAGCGAATGGGGTTTACGCTGATCTGTGGCGTCGCCAGTCGGGCGGCGACGAACCGCCCATGGAAGCGCTTCGCCCGCGGGTTGCGGAATAGGATCAGCCGGCGGCGCCTGCCGCCCCCGATCGATTCGGCGCCCATTTCATCAGCATTTCAAAGAGCGGCGTTTCTTTGACTGGCTTTGGCAAATAGTCGTCCATCCCGGCGTCGAGACACCGCTGTCGGTCCTCGCGCATTGCGTGCGCGGTGACGCCGACGATCGGCGTTCGTTTTCCGGTCTTGGCCTGCTCGTTTCGGATTGCGCGGGTGGCCGCCGCGCCGTCCATGACCGGCATTGAGATGTCCATGAAGATCACGTCGAAATCGTTCTTCTCGGCTTTGGCGACGGCCTCTGCGCCGTCTTGCGCCAGCGTCACCGAACAGCCGAGTTTTGTCAGCATCGCTTTGATCACCATCTGGTTGACGGTGTTGTCTTCCGCGACCAGGACGTCAGGCGCGCGCCCGCAAGCCGCGAGCAGAGCGTCTTGTCGCGACGGTGCGTCGGGTCCTTTCGACGCCTCCGCCACCTTCCTCAACGATGCAATCGCGCTCTCCCCCATCGAGGATATGATCGAATCAAGGAGCATCGATGCGCGCGCGGGTTTGACGAGATAATATTCGAACAGGCCGTCCGATAAGCCCTTCGGATCGCCTTTCTTTCCAGCGGACGTCAGAAGGATCAGCGGCGTGGCGCTCAGCTCAGGAACTTTTTTGATCGCCCGGGCGAAAGCGACCCCGTCCATGCCGGGCATCTGATAATCGACGATTGCGACCGCGTAGGGCGCGCCGGCCTCAGCCGCGTCTGTCATTTGCTGAAGCGCGTTAGCGGCGCAATCGAAGGCGTCGGCCGTGAGGCCCCATGCGGAGAGCTGTTCGACAAGGATGGTCCGGTTCACCGAGTTATCGTCAATGACAACGGCCTTGCGTCCGTCAAAAAGGCCGTCGGCCGGCTTTAAGCGGGTGATTTTTTCTTCGTCGATTGTCAGCGGCATCCGAACAGTGAAAGTCGACCCGGAGCCGAGTTCGCTCTCGACGCTGATGTCGCCGCCCATGGTTTCGGCCATGCGCTTGCTGATGGCGAGGCCGAGACCTGCGCCATCATGGCGGCGCATCGCGGACCCGTCGACCTGTTCAAACTGTTCGAAAACGGAGTTCAGCTTTTCTTTTGGAATGCCGCAGCCCGTATCCGTAACGGCGATCTCAGTGTCGGCGAACTCGCCGCGTTTGCGTCCTTTGACTTCGACGAGAATATGCCCCTGGTCGGTGAACTTGACGGCGTTGCCGACGAGATTCGTAACGATTTGACGGACCCGACCTGGATCGCCGACGAAGCCATATTCAAGATTGGGCTGGTAGCGGACCAGCATCTCGATGCCCTTCTCCTCAACCTTCAAGGAGAGCAGGCCAGCGACGTCCTCGATCGTTTCGCGCAGATCGAACGGCTCGGTCATAACGCGGAATTTTCCCGCCTCGAGCCTCGAGAAGTCGAGAATGTCATTGATGATTTTCAATAGGGCGTCGCCTGAGCTGACGATGATGCGCGCCATTTCCTTTTGTTTTTCGGAAAGCGCAGTGTCCAGAAGGAGAGACGCCATGCCGACGACGCCATTCATGGGAGTGCGGATTTCGTGGCTCATATTGGCCAGGAACTCCGACTTCGCTCTGTTGGCGGCCTCCGCTGCGTCCTTGGAGATGCGCAGCTCCTCGCTTAAGTGCTCAAGCTTGTTTTCACGATGTTTGGCGGCCGTAACGTCCGTGTAGGTGACAACGAGCCCGCCGCTTGGCCGGCGGCGAATGCTTTCCTCAATCGCGCGCCCGTCCTTCTGCTTGCGGATGATGCGAAAGGCGCCGCCATCCTCTGTCGCCGCCTGACAAGCGGCGTAGAAGGCGTCGGTCGATTCAAATTCGTAAACGCCGTGTTTGATTCCAATCGCAAGCACCGGTTCAATATTTTCACCTTCGCGCCAAAGCGCGCTTGGCAATCCCGACATTGCGCTCGCCTTGTCATTGTTTTCAACGATGACGTTGTCTTCATCAAGGACGACAAGGCCTTGCTCCATCGACTGCAGCACTTCGTCGAGAAGGTGTTGGCGGGCTTCGATATCGCGCGTGCGCTCATGCACGATCTGCTCAAGACGTTCGTTCGTCGCCTCAAGCGCCTGCCGCGCTTCTTCTCGGTCAGTAACGTCTCTTGCGGTGCCGCGATAGCCGGTGAACGCGCCGGACTCGTCGAACATCGGCTTGGCGCTGCGCTCGATCCACATCGCGCCGTTATCTTCGCGCGGGACTGATGTTACAAATCCGCTGAACGCCTGACGTGCATCGATTTTCTTTCTGAATACGACCCAGGCCTCTTCCTTGGCGCCGGCGCCGTTCATCGACATGGGTTCGCCAATGAAGCGGCTATGGTCCATGCCAGTGACCTGTTCCGCGCGGGCGGAGATATAGCTGTACTTCAGATCGGCGTCGACTTCCCATTCCCAATCGCTCGCCGTTTCCGCCAGATCGCGATGGCGTTGCTCGCTTTCGCGCAATTCGATTTCAGCCCGAGCCTGATCGGTGACGTCGCGCGTCCAACCGATATAGCCGAGAAAGGCGCCGGCGGCGCTGAATTTCGGCTGGCCGGACATCGACAGGAATAGAATGTCGCCATTCGCGGCGCGAAAGCGATACCGAACGTCGCGGATCGCCCGCCGCGAATCGAAGGCCTCAGACACCTGCTCGATGACGCTTGCGTTGCCGGGCGTGGCGTTGAGGCACTCATTGAAGTGCGCGCCGGCGAACTGACTGGGATCAAAGCCCGTTAGGCGTTGAAATGCGTCTGAGAGATAGGTGAGGCGGCCGTCCCGATCGCGCTCCCATGCGAAGTCTGACGCGGCTTCGATAAAGGAACGCAAATTCTCGCGCGCTTCACCGGCGGCTTCCGCGAGTTGCTCTTCCTGGCGCGTCAATTCTTCGATCATTCTGCCGAACTGCACCTGCTGCAATGAGCAGAAAAAAGTCAGGACAAGGAGGACGGCGCCGCTGGTAATCGATACCGGGTTCCCTTGCGAAATCAGGATCACGGCGTAAGGCGTGACACAGATCGTCATCGCCGCGATTGCAGCCCGCGGCGCCGACGCAAGGGCGTAAGCGCTCGCGATGCCGCAAAAAGCGGCCCAGAAGGCGCCGACATACGCCTCCTCGTTGCTGCCGGTGGTCCCGATAACAAGAGAAATCAAGGAGCAGACCATCGCCAGCGCGATAATGCTGGGCAGAACGGAGTTCAGATAGGCGCGCTTCTCCTGTGGAGACAAGGCGTCCACATCGAGGCGAAACCACAAAGGCAAGCGGACGGCGAGATAGGCGAGAAATGTCGCCAGTCCGCCATACACGAGCAGCGGATGCTCTTCGGCTTCGTGCAGTCCAGTGATAACAGAGCAAAGCGCGATCGCGGCGAGCGCCCGGGGGAGCTGCTTTTGAAACTCGCGCAAGCGTCTATCGATAAGAGCTTCCGACGCCCCATCCGTAAGATCGAAGATGCGCTTTAAACTGAAAACGGTCGGCATGTCGGATGGTCCGCCTCTCGAAAGTGGCGCCCATGCTTAACGAGCATCGTTAATTCAGCGTTTAACGAGCGGCGTGTTTGCCGCCATCGCCGGAAAACAATGCGCTTGGCGCAGCTCGCGCCAACACCAAAGTCTTCACGATTGTTTCAAAAGACTTAAGGGCCGCTCTTTCATCAGCGCGCCGGGCCTTGAGGCCCTTCGCCATATTGGTTTGGCCCGGCAGAGGTTCGCGTGAAAAACACCAACATCACAATCAAGTTGACAAGCGGCACGATCAGCAAAAGCGAAAGCCATCCTGTCATGCCGATGTCGTGAAACCGGCGCGCGCTAACAGCGAATGACGGCACCACGACCGCCAAAGCCAATATGCTTGCGAGCAAAGAGCCCATGCCAAGCATGTTTCCGACAGCGGAAGCAACGACATAGGCGATGAGATAGGCGAGGAACCACCACCAAAATTCCGCCCGTCCCGAGCGTCCGTCGAAATTCGCGTAATTGGCAAGCACGGTTCTAACTGCGTCCGTAAACGTCATAGCGCTCTCCCTCACTATGATTCGGACACTAAACTGGTTCGGTGAGGGTGCAAAGCGCTTCTATCGCACAAGCAGCAAACGTTCAGCGGCGCGCGTGACACCGGTATATAGCCAGCGGCGGGCGTGTTCGCGGAACATAAAGCTTTCATCAAAAAGGACGATGCTGTTCCATTGCGAGCCCTGCGCCTTGTGAACTGTTAACGCGTAGCCGTAATCGAATTCGTCGGCGCTCTTGCGCTGGCTCCAGGGCACGCTGTCGGGCCCGTCGGTGAAGAAAGCGCGGGGCACGGAAACCGTGGCCGGCCGGCCGCCTTCTTCAGGGACGACCGAAAACCGCACGCGTTGCCCGCGCGGGCTGGCCCGCCGCGAAACAGTCCAGACGCCGCCATTAAGCAAGCCCTTTTTCTTGTTGTTGCGCAGGCAGACTAGCTTTTCGCCGGCTTCGGGCGTGGGGTCGGTAAACCCATGCAGCTCGCGCAGACGGTCATTATAGCGTTTGCGCGTGCGGTTGGCGCCGACAAGAATCTGATCGGCGGCCATGATCTCGTCCGTAGAAATATCGCGCTTTGAGATTACGCGGCAGGCGTCCGACTGCTCGTCGAAATCCTCGCCCTCGCGGATCGCCATGGAAAGCCGTATTATCGGATTGTCCGCCGCCTGACGATGGATTTCCGTCAGCATGAAATCGGGGTCGACGTCGGTGAAAAACCCGCCGCCCTTCACCGGCGGCAACTGCGCCGGATCGCCAAGAACGAGGATGGGCTTGCCGAAGGAGAGGAGATCGCGGCCGAGATCTTCGTCGACCATCGAGCATTCGTCGATGATGATGAGATCGGCTTTGGACGCTGGCGCGTCATGGCGTAGCGAAAAGGATGGCTCGCCGTCTTCGTCGGCGGCCGACGGGCGATAGATCAGCGCATGGATGGTCGTTGCGTCTTCGCAGCCTTTCTGGCGCATGACATGTGCGGCTTTGCCAGTGAAAGCCGCGAAGGCGGCGTCGCCCCCGGCGGTCTCGGCGAAGTGGCGCGCCAGCGTCGTTTTGCCGGCGCCCGCGTAACCGAACAGTCGAAAGACTTGTGTTTCGCCGGCGCGCCGCCAGCGCTCGACCGCTTTCAGTGCGGCATCCTGTTCAGGGGACCATTGCATCGCGCGTCAATCAAGCTCCACCCATACAGGCACATGGTCCGATGGTTTTTCTTTGCCGCGCTCGGCGCGATCGACGCCCGCATCCTTGAAGCGATCCGCGGCCTGCGGCGAGAGAAGCAGGTGATCAATGCGGATCCCATGATCTTTCTCCCAGGCCCCGCGCTGATAATCCCAGAAGGTGTAACAAACGCCTGCGGGCGAGGCTTGCCGGATCGCGTCCGTGAAGCCGAGATTAAGGATCTCACGAAACGCCGCCCTGGTTTCCGGCAGGAAAAGCGCATCGTCGGTCCAGGCGGTCGGGTCGTGAACGTCCTCCGCTTGCGGAATAACGTTATAGTCGCCGGTGAGAACGAGCGCTTCCTCGTTTTCCAGCAGTTTTTTGGCGCGCCGCTGAAGGCGTTTCATCCATTTCAGCTTGTAGTCATATTTCGGGCCTGGCGCAGGATTGCCATTGGGTAGGTAAAGACCGCCGACACGCACGGGCGCGCAATCGTCAGGCATGACGAGCGCCTCTATGTAACGCGCCTGATCGTCAGATGCGTCCCCCGGTAAGCCCTTGACGACATCGTCGATCGGAGACTTTGAGAGAAAGGCGACGCCGTTATAGGTCTTCTGGCCGTGAACGGAGACATTATAGCCCCGGTCTTCAAATTCAGACGCCGGGAATTTTTCATCGACGCACTTAATCTCCTGCAACACACAGACATCGGGCTTTGCTTTGTCAAACCAGCCGAGAATCCGCTCAAGGCGCGCATTGATCGAGTTGACATTGAAAGATGCGATTTTCATTTCTGGCTTTCGGCTTGTTCTTTGACGCATCGGAGCGCGGCCCTGAGATAGCCGGGCCAGAAAAGCTTGGCAATGATCGCCAGCGGGACCCGCCCGCCTTCACTGCGCGGAGAGAAAGAATAGGTCCATTCAACTTGCGTGAGCTCAGGCCCGCGCCAGTCAAAGCGCCACTCGGCTGTCGCTTTTGAAACAATGCGTCCAAATACGCCCTCAAAGCCGGTCACGCGATAAGCGAAGGCCTCGTCGCGCGCATGAGCCGTCAGTTCTTCGTCTACGGACGATTCATCGGTGAGTACATGATGGCGGCGATCGCCAATGCGCCGCCAGGGCCCGCCGTCGGTTGCGCTGATCCCGGGCAGGGGAAAGCGCGGGCGCACAAAGTCGGCCGCGCGCATGTCCGTCGCGGTTTGAAAGACGTTTGGGCGCGGCGCGCATATGGTGATGACGGCTGTGATAACGACAGGTCGCATAGGTGCGCACTATGCGCGGCCGCACGGGTTGGTCAATTCGCGTCATTGCGCCGCGCGCGCGCCGCAGGCAGTCTGAGCGTCATGAACTCGCGCCTCATACCGTTGATTGTCATCTTGCTTTTCGCCGCGACCGCGCTTCTCATCCAGCGCAATGAGCGCCGCTTCACCGCTGATGAGGGCAGGCTCGAGGTCTTCGAGGATTTCGCCAATGATACGGTCGTCTTGCGCTGGTCCGACCCGGTCATGGCGCCCATGGGGCGGCGCTTTGAGGAGGCCTATGACGACTATCGCGATGACGTTGCGGTTTTCGTCATCGAGCTTGATTCGCCAGGCGGCGCGCTCGCCGAAGGAAAGCGCGTCATTCAGCTTCTCGACCGGATGAAGCGCAGCCACACGCTGGTGACGCGAGTGCGGCCCGGGGATTCTTGCCTTTCCATGTGCGTCCCGATGTTTCTCAAAGGCGACCGGCGCGTTGCTGCGCCGAATTCGCGCTTCATGTTTCACGAGCCGGCCTCCTACGATTCATATACCGGCCGGCGCGCCCGAGAGCCCGAATTCGAGCGGCGCTTTGTCGCCGACCGATTTTTCGACCGGTATTTTGAAAACTCGCCCATGGACGCGGACTGGCGCCGTCAGCTTGAGCGCGAATGGGTCGGCAAGGATGTCTGGAAATCCGGCCGCGACCTCGTCAACGAAAGAAGCGGCGTCCTGACCGAGCTTGAGCTGCGGTGAAAGCCGGCCTGTCACCATGGCTAGTCTCGTAACCCGAGTGCGGCCTCGACCTCGCGCCAGTCGATGAGCTTGAAGTTCTGCAAGTTCCCCCGCGGCTTGTTTAGGCCGTCCTGCACGACGAGGAGGCCATTGGGAAAGCGCCGACCAAGAGGCGCTGACATTGTCTCGATGCCGTCGGTTTCTTCAGCGCCGTCGATTTCGTCGCCGTTGACAACCGCGAAGCGCCCGCGAAAAGCGTGGGGCGGCGTGCGATCATAGACGGCGAAGCTGTTATCGCCCTGGGACGACGCGACGAGATATCCTTCGCTGTTGGCGTGTTTGTAAATCGAGAGGCCTTCGACGTCGGCGACGATGCCGGACGCGCCGCCGACTTCGTCGACCAGAACCGGCGCGCTAAAGTCGCCACTGCGCAGTGTTGTTTTCCAGACGCCGCGCGCTTCCTCTCCGACGAATAGAATGCCGGCCTCATCATCATGGACGCAGCCCTCAAGCTGGGTCTCCAATTTCAAGCGCGCCGTCGGCGCGCCGCCCTCAGGGCCCTCGAGGCGATAGGCGATCAAATCACCGGTCTTGTGGGCGACGAAGGCATATATTTCGTCGCTGACAATGCCGAGGCAGAACCCGTAAGGTTCAGCCAGCGCAGACTTAATCGATCCCGTTTGTACGATCTCGCTGGCGTCCATGACGAACAGAGAAATGGTGTCATCAGTGCGATTGGAAGCGCCGATAATATCACCGCGCCAATCGCCGATCGTTACATCCTGACGCAGATCGACATTGTTGACGGCGCCGGCGGGAAGGAACTGTCGAACTTCGCCGGTCAGCGCATAGGAATACAGGCCCGCCTGTTTGTCCGTGCCGATGATGAGGCTTTCGGCTGGATTGTCCGAGTTGATCCAGATCGCCGGATCGTCGGCGGCGTCGCCGCTTGAGGCGACGGCGGCGGTCTCTACCGCGGCTGTCACGTCTGGTAGCTCCGATGCGCCGCCCGCACATGCGCCAAGGGCGCAAGTCGACAATGCGATAATGAACAACCTCATCTGAAGACCCTCCGTGAGATCAGTCGGGCGCCAAAAGGCGCCCGACTGATCACGCGACAATTCAATTCACAGCCAAGTCGTTCAACGCCTAATAAGTGAAAGCAAGGCCGAATTTCGCAGTCCAGCCATATTCCTCAAATTGGGCGTTGAGCGGGCCGAAACGCGAGGAACGGATCGAGGCGACGAACGGCTCATTATTGACGTTCTTGAATTCAACGAACGCGCGAAACTGATCCGTGACCGCATATTTCGCCGAAATATCCAGCTGGATATGGTCATCGACAATTCGGTCGAGCGGGGAGCCGTCGACGTCGCTTGCAACGCCGATCTCATCGAGGAATTCGTCGCGATAAGTCGCCGCGAAGCGCAAATTAATCGGCCCCATCTCGTAACCGAGAATGCCGGTGGCGACATGCTCCGACTGTCCCGGCAGCGCGATGTCGCGCCCGACGCCGTCAGAGTCGAAGACCGTCGTTTCGCCGTCGACGTAAGTGTAGTTAGCGCTGAGGATCAGGCCGCTTAAGAGGCCCGGCAGCATATCGAGCGGCTGCTGCATATTGAACTCGAAACCAAGGATCGACGCATCCGGCAGGTTCACGAACAGATCAAGCTCTTCATACTCGACGCCGTTGAAGGTTGCTTGCGGATCGCCGGCGCCAAACTGTTGAACAGCAATGAAATCGCTAATGTCTTTGTAGAAAACGCCGACTGAATAGACAGCGCGGTTGTCCGGATACCATTCTAGGGTCGCGTCGATATTGTGGGCGCGCTGACGGTCGATATTCGGGTTGCCGGCGGCGCCGACGAGCCCGTCCTCACCTTGCTCGACATTGATCCGCGGTGCGGCGGCTTCGATGTTCGGGCGGACGATGGTTTTATAATATCCAAGGCGCGCGACAATCTCGTCGGTGAAATCGAAGCGGGCCGCTGCGCTCGGCAGAACGTCGGTATAGGAATTCGAGAAAGATTCTGGATTAAGGAAGGCGGCCTCATATTCGATAACCGTTTCGCCTTCGTCTTCATCAAATTCGAAATCTAGGTCCTCTGCGATCACCTCGCCAGGCAGACCGGCGTCCGGAATGAAGGTAAAGGGATCTTCGCCGGTGACGTCGCCATCTACAGCTCCCTCAAACTCCTGAACAAGGAGCGACTGACCCACCGCGTCATACTCGGTGTGTTCGACGCGGACGCCGGCGATCAACGAGAAGACGTCGTTGAACTGGCGCTGGAACATGGCGTAGCCGGCAAACACGTCCTCCTCGGCCGAGTAATTCTCTTCGTTTGAGCCAATCGCCGTATCGAGATCATTCAACTCGAATAGAGATTCGTTCTGGAAAAAGAAATCGCGCACAAGGTCCCCGTTCGGAACCGGGTTGATCTGATCGAGCGCGAATTCGACAGGGCTGGCGAATTGCGTCAACAGCAGATCGTCGCCGTCGAAGCCGTCAAAAACCTGGAGATCCAGATTGTAGAACTTCTCGCGCAGGCGAACTTTGCCGCCCGTTTTGAAATAGCCCGGCGCGCCGAAGAGATCGAGATCGTAGCGGTGATTGGCCGCGATCGTGATTTCTTCGTCCTCGGAAACGCCATTGGTGCGCTCTAGGCCGTCGAATTCGTAATTGTCTGCGTCGAAATAGGCCGTTTCCGCGGCCGCATCGGGGAAGGCGAGGGCGGGCAATATCTGGTTGGCGACATCGACGCCGAAAATGCCTTCCTCGAACTCAGCGCGGAAATCCGTATCGAGACGTTCCGGCTCGACTTCGTCGGCAAATGAATAGGCGCCGTAAATATCGAAAAAGACCGGACCGGACTCGTATTCAGCGCCCCCCGTGATCGACCAGATCGTTTGTTCTTCTAGGCGATCCTTGATGTCGCGATCGACCTCGAAAGGATCGTCTGCGGCCGCGTCGAAGATCGCCACCGTCCCGTTAGCGCCCGCGAATTCCGGGTCGCCAAATTTATTCTCAACCCGGGACCGGAACTCCTGGTCGCTGAAATCCGAGTAAAGGCCGCGCGCATAGAGAAGGAGGTTGTCGGTCGCCTGGAAGTCGAGATTTAACGATGCGGACAAGCGTTCGCGGGTGATCTGGTAATCGCGAAATTCAAGTTCCTCCGGATACGGAACCGCCTCGCCGAGCTCCCAGTCCGGTCCGTCGACTTCCTTGTTCTCGGAGCCAAATTCGCGCTGCTGCCAGGCGACGGAGGCGGCGACGCCGAGCCGGCCGTCCATAAAATTGTTGGCGATAACGCCCGAATAACGCTGGCCGAGCTCCTCGACCTGATTGGCGTAAATGCCCGCGGCGCGGAGTTTCAGCAAAAGGCCAGACTGGTCGAGACCGGACAGCGTCGATATCTCGACATTGCCGCCAATGGAGTCGCCGTCGACATCGGGCGTCAGTGTTTTCGTGATCGTGATCGATGAGAGTATGTCGCTGTCGATGACATCGAGCGGCACCTGGCGGGCGTCCGCCTCCGGCGACGGCACGCGAATGCCGTTGATGGTCGAGGTGACGAAATTAGGGTTGGCGCCGCGTATCGAGACGAAACGACCTTCGCCCTGGTCGTTCTGGATATTGACGCCGGCGGCGCGTCGCGCCGCTTCAGCGACGTTTTCGTCCGGCAACTGGCCGATTGCATCCGCAGAAAGAACGGTGATCACGCGGTCCGACGCCTTTTGCTGGCTGAGGGCTGAATTCAACGCCCCGCGCTGGCCGACAACAAGGATATTGTCGGTAACAGCGACGTCTTCGCCGAGCCGGAAGTCGGAGCGGACTGTCGCGTCGTCGGTAGCGAGCGAGACGTTCGCCGTCGCCTGGTCGGCGCCGACATAGCTGACGCGAATCGTGTAGCTCCCGGCCGGAACCGCCCTGAAGCGAAAAACGCCCGCCCGATTGGTCGTCGTCGCCGCGCCGGTTTCGACGATGCGCACAATTGCGCCGTCGAGCGAAATCTCGCCGCTGCCGTCGGTGACGCGGCCTTCAATGACGCCGGCGAGCGCCGGAACAGAAAGAGACGCAAGCGCCGCTGAAAGCGCCGTCGTTTGAAGCAGCTTTTTCATTTGGATTCCCCACCAATTGCCCGCCTTGGCTATGCGTGAGGAATGCGAAACATGATTAACAGAAATGCGACCGTTCAATGACGCGTTGCGATATGTCGCCGCCGCCTGCGCGCGCGCGCAAAAGAGCTCGATCGCGCCTTCGATTCGATTGAGGTGTGAAAGCCGATTGCGTTGTTACAGCGAGAAGCTGGTGCCGCATCCGCAGTTGGCGGTGGCGTTCGGATTGTTGATTTTGAACGCCGCGCCAATGAGCTCGTCAGAAAAATCGATCTCCGATCCGCTCATGTAATCAACGGAGACACTGTCAACGAGGACGTGAAACCCGTTTGCATCAAGCGCGAGGTCATCATCCTCTCGCTCGGTGACGATGTCGAAGGTGTACTGGAAGCCTGAACAGCCGCCGCCCTCGACGGCGACGCGCAGCATTGAGCCTTTGGGCTCGCGCTCAAGGATCGACGCAATACGCTTCGCGGCGCGCGCGGAGATCGTGACAGGGGTGTCCATAACGCTCGTCATACCAGTATTCCGTTGCTTATTCGCGAACATAAGGCCGCCGGATGCGAATTTCGAGGGGTTGAACGCAGGATAAAACAGGCCTTTTGGCCCTAGGCCCCGCGCCTGCACCGTTTCAACTTGCCAAACAGCCTCAATGCGCCGCAAGACAAGGGCCATGGCCCTTTCGTTTCCCGCCCGTCTCGCTCCTTACGCCGCAAAGGCTGAGCGCACCCGCGGGCGATTGTGGCCGGAGCCGGAAAGCGAGCACCGGACCGCATTCCAGCGCGATCGCGACCGCGTTATCCACGCCGTGGCGTTCAGGCGGCTCAAACACAAAACGCAAGTCTTCATTTCCCATGAAGGCGATCATTATCGCACGCGGCTGACGCATTCTCTCGAGGTCGCTCAGATCGCGCGCACGCTGGCCCGGTCGTTACATCTCGACGAAGACCTCGCCGAATGCCTGGCGCTCGCCCACGACCTTGGCCATCCCCCATTCGGTCACACCGGCGAGGACGTGCTCAAAGAATGCATGACAGAGTTCAACGGGTTCGACCACAATGCGCAGACACTTCGCATTCTGACGAAACTGGAGCGCCGCCACGCTGAATTCGACGGTCTCAATCTGACCTGGGAAACCCTCGAAGGCGTCGTCAAACATAACGGCCCGCTTATCGGTCCGCTCGCGAAAAAAGGCGCGGCCTTGCCGGTCGCCCTCTCAGAATACGCGGAGAGCCACGATTTGTGGCTCGACAGCTTCGCCTCCCTTGAGGCGCAGGCGGCTGCAATCGCCGATGACATTGCCTACAACAATCACGACGTCGACGATGGCCTGCGCGCAGGCCTTTTCACCTTCGACGAGGCGCGCGAGCAACCGCTGATCGGCGCGGCGCTGACCGTCGCCGAGACGCGGTATCCCAATGCGCCCGCCGACATCCTGATTGCGGAAGCCGTCTCCGACCTGATCGGGACCATGATCCGGGACGTCCTTTCTGAAACCGAAGCCCGGCTCGCAGATTTTTCTCCACAGGATGCGGATGGGGTGCGCCGAGCGGGACGCCCGCTTTGCGGTTTTTCACCCGCCGTCGACGCAGAATTAGAGGGCTTGCGGGCCTTTCTGCATCAAAACATGTACCGGCATTACAAGGTGAACCGTGCGCGGAGCCAGGCCAAAAGGGTCGTTAAGTCGCTGTTTGATCTCTTTTTTTCAGAGCCCGAGACCTTGCCCCCGGAATGGCGGGAGCGCTATGAGGGCAAGGACGCCCACGGGCTCGCGCGCGTCGTTTGCGATTACATCGCCGGAATGACCGACCGTTACGCGTTGCGGGAGTATCGCCGCCTTTTTGGCGTCGAAATCCAGGACTAACGGTCTCGCATCGGGCGTTGCGATGCTAAAATGTGATCGCATGGCGATTCGGGGCGGGGGCTTAAGAGAAGGGCGAGCCGGCGGAGCCGGCGCTTCGCACGGTCATGAAGGAAACGGGTAGGCATGGCGACGGCAGACGAAAATTACGAAGACGAATATTCCGACTATGACGGTTTTGAGGACGACGAAGACGAGGGCGGTCTGTCCGGTTTTTCGGTGCTGATGATCGGCCTTGTCATGTTCGGCGCTTTCGCAGCGACGACATATTTCTTTTACCAGAAGGGCATTCGGCAAGGCGAGCGTCGCGCGGCGCTTGAGACGCCTTATGTCGCCGCTGATCCCGAGCCGATCAAGATTGAAACGACAGATAGCGGCGACGTCATCGCGCAACGCGAAGTCTATGACGCTTTTGACGGCGAAGAACCGGCGGAAGTCAACGTGATCACGCAAGGACCTGAAGAGCCGGTCGCGCGCACCGCGGACGACCCGATCGCGGCGCTCGCCGCTGATGCGGATGACGATGTCCGAGCGGATGCAGAAGCGCGGATCGCAAGCCTCGCTGAAGACGATGCTGCGATGATCGAGGACGACAGCGCCGACGCTCCGGACCCTGCGCCGGTCGCCGCCACGGCGCCGACGCCTGCGAGCGCGTCTTCCGCCGACACAACGACAACGACGCGATCGCCTATCGGCGCCCTGTCGGGCACCCATGTCGTCCAGGTCGGCGCTTTCCGCTCGAACGACGAAGCGCTGGCGCAATGGTCGCGAATGCAGTCGCGTCTTTCGGGCGTCATTGGCGACAAGACCTTTAACATCGAAGAGGCGGACCTCGGCGATCGCGGCGTCTATCATCGATTGCGGGTCGGTCCCTTCGGCTCGTCCGACGACGCCAGCGCTTATTGCGCGGCCTTGAAGGAAAACGGCCAGGATTGCCTCATTAAGCGGCTTTGACGCCTTCACGCTGAGCGAATGAAAGTCTGCTTGGGTCGCCTGCTTAGCAGCACCGTATCGCCAATCAGGAGTTGGGCGCGCTGATGCCTGCAGCCATTGTCTTTGATACGGAAGGCGCAAGATTGAGCGCGGACGAACGCGCGTTTTTCCGTGACGCCGATCCATGGGGCTTCATTGTCTTCGCGCGGCACTGTGCATCGGCCGACGCGCTGCGCGCGCATTGCGATCAGCTTCGCGATTCCGTTGGGCGCGATGCGCCGATCCTGATCGATCAGGAAGGCGGACGCGTTGCGCGCATGAAACCGCCTGTGTTCCCGGCCCACCCGCCGCCGGCGCTGTTCGGCGAGCTTTACCGGCTTGATCCTCGAAAGGCTGTTGAGGCGGCGCGTCTGAACGGCGCGCTGCTGGGTCGGCTCGTGAGCGAATGCGGCGTAGACGTCATCTGCGCGCCGATGCTCGACGTGCCGCAAATCGACGCCGACCCAACGGTGATCGGCGATCGCGCTCTGGCGAAACACCAGGACATCATCGCCAAGCTCGGCGCGGCGCTCGCAGACGGGATCAACGCCGGGGGCGCGCGGCCTGTCATAAAACACCTGCCCGGACACGGGCGCGCCTTATGCGATAGTCATGAGGATTTGCCGCGGGTGTCGGCGTCCCGGGCCGATCTGGAAAGCGTCGACTTCGCGCCGTTCCGCGCCATGAAAAATGCGGGAATGGGTATGACTGCGCACATCATCTACGAAAATCTTGATTCAGAGCGCCCGGCGACATTATCGCCGATCCTCATCGCCGAAGTCATTCGAAATGGCATCGGTTTTGACGGTTTGCTGTTTACGGACGATCTGAAAATGAAGGCGATCGGCGGGCCCATGGATGAGCGGGTCGAGAAGAGCCTTGCCGCCGGGTGCGACATCGCGCTGTGCTGCAATTTTGATCTCGCCGAGAAAAAAGAGGCGATGAAGGGCGCGCGGCCGGTGGCCGGGGAGGCGTCGCGCCGCTCAGAACGAGCGCTGGCCGCGCCTGCAAACGATTTCGACGGGGGCGCGGAAAGCGGCTATGATCAGCTGACGCAGCTGTTGCGGCCGGTGGCGAATGCGGCCTGACGAACCCGCGCAATTATGGGTGTGGAAGCAACGATTCGCAGACGTGCCTGCGGAGAATCGGCCGAAGAACGGTAAATGATGACAGACGGCGACCATCAACGATATCCGGATGCGGATGCGGATGCGGGCGCGGCGGACGACGAATTCGACCGCCCGGCGCGCCTCGACGCCGACAGCGATATCGATGCGCTGGTTGTCAACATTGACGGCTATGAGGGCCCGCTCGACGTTCTTCTTGATCTGGCGCGCCATCAGAAAGTCGACATTCGCCGCATCTCAATGGTCGCATTGGTCGATCAATATATGGCGTTCGTTGAAGCGGCGAAAACGCGCAATCTCGAACTCGCCGCCGACTACCTCGTGATGGCGGCATGGCTCGCTTATCTCAAATCCAAGCTTCTGTTGCCCGTCGAGGGTGACGACGGTGATGAGCCGACCGCCGATGAGATGGCGGCGCGGCTGGCGTTTCAGTTGCAGCGGCTTGAGGCGATGCGAAACGCCGTCGAAGCGCTGCAGGGGCGCTCCCAGTTTGGGGTCGATTTTTTTCCGCGCGGCATGCCCGAGGGCGTGCGCGTCAAGCGCTCCGCTCTATGGCAGGCCGACCTTATCGATCTGTTGCGCGCCTACGCGACACAGCGCATCGCCTCGATCGATCGCAATTATCATTTCGATCCGCCGAAGGTTTTTTCAATCGAAATGGCGCGGCTGCGTCTGGAGCGCATCCTGGGGGCGATTCCGGAATGGACTGAGCTGCGCACGCTTGCACTGGGTGAAGACATCGATGCGCCGAACCGATCGGTTGTGGCAAGCGCCTTTAACGCGGCGCTTGAATTTGCCAAGGACGGCCGGCTTGATCTGCGCCAGATGAGCGCGTTCGAACCGATTTATATTCGCGCGCGCAAGGCCCGCGAAGAAAGGGACTCTGATGACGCATCTTGACGCTGACGGCGGACGCGATTTCAAAGACCTTGATGCGCATGCGACGCAACTTGCGCTTGCCGAAGAGCTGGGCGCGGCGCCGGAGGATGGAGACAGCGTGAACGAAGAAGGTGAGGCGGGCGACTCTTCAGAAACGAAGATCGAGTGGAGCGAGGAAGATATCGCGGCCCATAAACGCATGGCCGAAGCGGTCTTGTTTGCGGCCAGCGAACCGCTTGACGTTGACACTATCGCGAGCCGGCTGCCGGCCGGCGCCGATATCGAAGTGCTCCTGGAACAGCTCGCCGTCGATTACGAGGAACGGGGCGTGCGTCTTCAGCGGACGGATAAAAAATGGCGTTTCGTCACCGCGCCGGATCTTTCCCACATCCTTGAAATCGAGCGGGTTGCACCGAGGAAGCTTTCGCGCGCGGCGCTCGAGACGCTGGCCATCATCGCCTATCACCAGCCCTGCACCCGCGCCGATATTGAAGACGTGCGCGGGGTCGCCGTCTCGAAAGGCTCGCTCGATCAGCTGCTTGAAATCGGATGGGTCAAATTGCGCGGCAAACGCCGCGACACGCCGGGCCGGCCTACGCTTTACGGGACCTCAGAAGCCTTTCTGGAGCATTTTGGTCTGGAGGGCGTCGCCGATCTCCCGGGCCTCGCCGATCTAAAGGCGGCGGGATTGCTGGACGCGCGCCTGCCGCCCGGCTTTTCCGTGCCTGCCCCGGTTGACGGCGAAGACGACGACATTGACGGCGACGACCCGGAAACGTCTGAATTTGTCCAAGATTTTCAAGACGATGACGGCGATGAGGAAAGCAACGCCTAATTCGTTCTTTTTTTGGCGGATATTTGCTAATCCCCGCCACGATCACTACATTCCGGTCCTGGTCATTTTGAGGCATTCCCATGGGCGCTATCGGACCCTGGCAAATCGTTATCATCCTGGTTCTCGCCCTGCTGCTCTTCGGCGGCGGCGGTAAAATCTCGTCCCTGATGGGCGATTTCGCAAAAGGAATCAGATCATTCCGCAAAGGCTTGCAGGAAGATGACGAGAAGTCGCTGGAAGATCGCGGCGACGCCGCTGTTGACGTGACGCCGTCTGAAGAAAAGGCGAAGGCGGAATAAACACTGCCGCGCCGCCGTCTTAGCGCGGCCGCGTCGGACAGCTTGAGCCGCGCACGCAATCGAGCCGGAAAGCGTCGATATGAATCTCGTTCCACAATTTGGTTTTCTGGAATTGATCCTGATCGCCGTCCTGGCGCTGATTGTCGTGGGACCGAAGGATTTGCCGAAGCTTATGCGCGGCGCGGGTCGCATGATGGCGAAGGCTCGCAGCATGGCTGCTGAATTTACAAGCGCGTTCGACGACATGGCGCGCGAAACGGAGATGGAAGAGCTGCGCCGCGAACTCGATGCGCTGAAAAACGACAATGCGGTTACAAAGGCCAAGCGCGAGTTCGACGAAGCCGTGGCGCCGATTAAATCCGAAATGTCATCTTCTCCAGATAGCGCGCCGCCCGCCGCGCCGGAGCCTCGCGATAAAGCTGAGGCGCCCGCCGCGACGGCGGAGACGGTTCAGAGCGACGTTGCGCGATGATTGCAAAGCCGTCTACGCTAGCCTCTGAAGACGACGAGATTGAAGCCTCTTCGGCGCCGCTTCTTGATCATCTGACGGAATTGCGCTCGCGCCTGATGGTTTCCATGGCAGCGCTTGGCGTCGCATTCGTCATCTGTTTTATCTTTTCGGTGCCGCTTTACGAATTTCTGGTCGTCCCGTTTCGCAACGCCGTCATCGCTGCGGGTGCCGAGCCGACGCTGTACTTCGCGCCGCTCGAGTTCTTCTTCACGCGCGTGAAGCTCGCCATGCTGGCCGGCATCGCGCTCGCTTTTCCCGTCGTCGCCTATCAGCTTTACCGCTTCGTGGCGCCTGGTCTTTATCAGCGCGAGCGCGCTGCGGCGTTGCCGTTTCTTCTCGCCATGCCCGTGCTCTTCAGCGCCGGCGCGGCGCTTGTTTATTACGTCTTGATGCCGTTCGTGATGCAGTTCGCCGTCGGCATGGAGCAGGACGCAGGGGAGGGAACGGGCGTCGCCATCGAGCTCTTAACGCGGGTCAGCGATTATCTGGCGCTGACGACGACGCTGATCATGGCCTTCGGCTTTGCGTTTCAATTGCCTGTATTTTTGACGCTGCTTGCCCGCGCGGGCATCGTCGATGCGCCCAAACTGCGGCGCGCGCGCAAATACGCGATTGTCGGCATCTTCGCCGTCGCCGCGTTCCTGACGCCGCCCGATCCGATCAGCCAGCTTGTCCTCGGCGTCTCCATCCTTGCGCTTTACGAGGTCTCGGTGATCTCCGTCGGCCTTGCGGCCCGGCCGCGCGACGAAGAGGTCGAAGATGCTGACGAGGCGGCTTCGTCTGGCGCTTGAGTTGCCGGCGGCGAGCCTAGACCCGCCCCTGAAACCCCGCTAAACCGCGCCGCATGTTTGATCTGAAGTTTATTCGCGACAATCCGGACGCCTTCGATGCGGGGCTGCGCCGTCGCGGCCTGCAGCCGCGCGCGGGCGAAGTTCTGGCGCTTGATGAGGAAGCGCGAAAGTTTACCCATGCGCTCAACGAATTGCAGGCGCGTCGCAATGCGGCCTCGAAAGATATCGGCAAGGCGAAAGCCCAAGGCGATGATGCAAAATTCAATGAGCTTCGCGATGAGGTTGACCGCATCAAAGGGCAAATCCCAACCGCAGAAGCCGAGCGCGAGCGCTATCTCGACGCCATCAAGGAGATCCTTGCCGGTCTGCCGAATCTGCCTGCTGACAATGTGCCGGACGGCGAAGACGAGGCGGCGAATGTCGAAGTCCGCCGCTGGGGCGAGCCGCGCCGGGATAACGCCGCCAAGGAGCATTTCGAGATCGGCGAGGCGTCCGGCGAAATGGATTTCGAAACCGCGGTTGCAATGTCGGGATCGCGATTTGTCCTTTTAAAAGGACAGCTCGCCCGGCTTGAGCGCGCCCTTGCTAATTTCATGCTGGATTTGCACACCGGCGAGTTCGGCTATCAGGAATGCCAGCCGCCGCTTCTCGTGCGCGATGACGCGCTTTACGGCACCGGCCAGTTGCCGAAATTCGCCGAAGACCAGTTCAGGACGACCGGCGAACACTGGCTCATCCCAACAGCGGAAGTCTCGCTAACCAATATTGTTCGCGAAAAGATCCTGAAGGCGGAGGAGCTGCCATTGCGCTTCACCGCCTGGACGCCGTGTTTCCGTTCCGAGGCGGGCGCTGCGGGACGCGATACGCGGGGCATGATCCGCCTGCACCAGTTTTCTAAAGTCGAACTCGTCTCGATTACCATCCCGGACGCGTCCGAGGCTGAACATGAGCGCATGACCGAATGCGCCGAGACAATTTTGAAGCGGCTTGATTTGCCTTTCCGGACGATGATGCTGTCGACGGGCGATATGGGGTTTTCGGCCCGCCGCACCTATGACCTCGAAGTGTGGCTGCCCGGCCAGAACCGTTATCGCGAAATCTCGTCCTGCTCGGTTTGCGGCGACTTCCAGGCGCGGCGGATGAATGCGCGTTTCCGCGCCGAGGGCGAGAAGAATACCGAATTCGTTCATACGCTGAATGGGTCCGGACTGGCGGTGGGCCGCACGCTGGTCGCCATATTGGAGAATTATCAACAAGCCGACGGGTCAGTTGCGATCCCCGAGGCGCTGCGCGGCCATATGGGCGGCGCTGAGAAAATCGAGGCGGCGGGTTAAGTGATGCGCATTCTTTGTACGAATGATGATGGTATTTATGCGCGCGGTCTTGAGGCGCTAGAGTCCATTGCGCGAGAACTCTCGGACGACGTCTGGACAGTCGCACCGCAGGAAGAGCAATCGGGCGCTGCGCGCGCGCTGACGCTCGCCCATCCCATTCGTCTGCGGAAATATGATGATCGTCGCTACGCCGTCACCGGCACGCCGTCTGACGCCGTCTTGATGGCGGTCAACAAGATCATGGCGGACGGCCCGCCTAATCTCATTCTCTCCGGCGTCAATAACGGTCAGAACCTCGCCGAAGACGTCACGGTCTCGGGAACCATAGCAGCCGCCTTTCAGGGCATGTCCTTGCGTATTCCCTCGATTGCGTTGTCTCTGGCGCGCCTCGATCGCGCCCGCGCCAAATGGCAAACGCCGGAAAAACACGGGGCCGATATCGTCCGTCGTCTGTTGAATGCGGGGTGGCCGAAAGACGTTGTCGTCAATGTCAATTTCCCCGATCGCGAACCTGAAGACATCGCCGGCGTCGAAATCACCGCGCAAGGCCATCGCGACGCGGTTCAGCTCTTCGCTGAGGAGCGCAAAGATCTGCGGGGCGGGACCTATTACTGGTACGGCTATACGGGCGAATTGTCCGACCCGCCGCAGGGGACCGATTTGCGCGCGATTTATGACGGGCGCATTTCCATTACGCCGTTACATCTCGCATTGACCCACGAAGACGCCAAAAACATGCTCTCAACCGCCTTTTCGTGATCGCCAGCGACTGCTTTGCGCGACGCTTGGGTCATGAAATTAACGGAGCATTAACCAAAATTACTAAATTTCACTTACGAATCAGATGTGCGCCCGCGGGAGGGGTTAATGACGATTATGCGCAGAGCAATGACGGCGATGTCGGTCCTTTTGCTGGGCGCGTGCGGAACCCATCAAAGCGTTGCGCCGGTCGTCTATGGGACAGACCCCGCTGCATCAGGCCGCATCTATAACGCCCCACAAAAACAGGCGAACGTCCTCTCCGAACCAGCGCCGAGTCGCCAGCCGACTTATGTTGCGCCGGAGCCGGCGGCGAGCCCGATCGAGCCGGTGGAGCTGCAGCCTGTATCGGCGATCTATCTCTCCGACGAAGAACGAGCCAAGAGCGCGATAACGCATCGCAAGGAGGCTGCGCCGCAGGTATCGAACACGCGCATGGTCACCGTCGGCCGCGGTGATACGGTTTATGCGCTGTCTCGCCGATACGGAGCAGAACCCGCCGCCATCATCGCAGCGAACAATTTGCGCGCGCCTTACCACCTATCGGTCGGTCAGCGCGTGCGCATCCCGACAAGCGCGCCTGTTGCGAGGGTGACGCCGACGGTGGCGTCGGCGGAACCAGCCGCGCCGCGCGATACGTATTATCGCGTCAGACAGGGCGATACCCTTTATTCGGTGAGCCGCGCAACCGGCGTATCGACTGCCGTTCTCGCCCAGGCGAACGGATTGACGCCGCCATACGTGATTAGTCCTGGACAAGAACTCTTAGCGCCGGGCGCCACGGCGAGCGATCCTGTACGCATGGCGACCAACCAGCCCGCAAGCGCGCCGGCGAGAGCGCCAACCCAAAACGCCGCGGCGCCGGCGACGGCAAGCCCCAGCGATGTCGCTGAATTGACCCGCCAGGTCTCATTCGCGCCGTCGGCGCGCGACGCATTGTTCGCCTGGCCCGTGCGCGGCGCGATCATTTCCAATTATGGCATTGGCGAGCTTGGCCGACGCAATGACGGCATCAATATCGCCGCGCCCGCGGGCACGCCGGTGCGAGCCGCTGCGGACGGCGAGGTCGTTTATCGCGGCTCAGAGCTTGACGGGTTCGGCAACCTCCTGCTTGTGAAGCATACAGACGGATTCGTAACGGCCTATGCGCATAATGACGGCATGCTTGTTAAAAAAGGCGACGTTGTTCGAAAGGGGCAAGTCATCGCCAAAGTCGGGCAAACCGGCGCGGTCGAGACGCCGCAGCTCCATTTTGAAATTCGCCAAAAGCTGAAATCAGTCGATCCGATCGCTTTGCTGGAGAAACAATGACGCCTGCGCCGGGGGGCGACAGAAACAACATAACAAGAGTTGCGTGGTTGCGTATCTGCGGCGGACCTTACGGGTTCGCCCATTTTTTTTGCAGCGCCTATCCGATGCGGCCGGGGCGCGAGGCGATGAACCGGCGGGCTAAGAACTCCGGCGTTGCGGTCAACAATCCCTCTGAGATGAACGGCGTTTCGGAGAAATGGGCAAGCGCTAATTCGCTCGCATGAGCCGCGCATAAACCGGCGCCGACGCGTTTCGTTGCGTCAAACTTTGTCAGGATGCACCGAGTGACGCCGATGTCGCGAAAGGCGTGCGCCCAGTCGGCGTACTCGGCGGCGTCGCCGCTCGCCGGCAGCACAAGCACGGGCTCCGCACCCGCCGTCTCCTGGTAGCTTCGCAGCGCTGCGATGTCGGCGCTGTCATAGGGCGAGACGCCAGGCGTATCGAGGATGACCGCGCCTGCCGGCCGCTCATTGCGCATCACGCTCATAACGTCGGCCGGCGATTCGATGATGAAATAGCTGGCGCCGAGCGCGTCCGAGTAGGCGCGAATTTGTTCGACTGCCCCGGCGCGTCCGACATCCGCCGTCATCATCAACGGCGCCGCGCCGCCGTCCAGCGACATTGAGGCGAGCTTCGCGGCGCAGGAGGTTTTGCCGGCGCCGGTGGGGCCTACGAGCATGATCGGCGTCGTCGGCGAAAATCGAACTGGCGCAAACTGAAAAGCGGCGGCGAACGCCGACTCCAGCCGGTGCACGTCGTCATTGATGCGCGCTGAACGCGCGCCGGCGACAAGGCTTTGCATCAGCGCGTCGCCAACGCCGTGCGGCGCCAGGAGTTCCGCGAGGGCGCGCACAGCGTTATCGCCCATGTCGACGCCCGAAGAACGTTTGGCGCCGGACAAGGCGCCGCTCAACCGGGCGAGAGCGTCAGACGAGAATTTCCTCTCAATCGTTTCGTTGAGGCGCGCGCCTTCCGACATTTTGAAAGGCCCTTCGTCGACAGCTTCGCGCGCGGCGCCCGCGAAGGTCGCTTTCGGTGCGGGCGTCGGCGCGGATGGGGCGGGCTTGTCAGACGCTGTTATCTCAACGTCGCCGCTCGGCAATTCGCGCACCGATATGACAGTCGCCTTGTCGCCGAGCGCCCGTCGCGCCTTTGCTTTGCCAGCTTCGAGATTAGCGGCGATGAATTTCATCATGGGAACACAACCAGGCTAGATCACGCCGAGATTTCTGAGCCTAGTATGGGGGTGAATTTCGTTTTGCGAAAGGACCCGTGTTTGCGGCCGCACGCGTTCAATGACGGAGCGAACAAAAGGCCGGGCAGCGGCGCTTGTGACGATGGCGGCCGAATAGCCCTCTTGCGCCGCCGTCTCTAGTTTTGAGAGTGCCTCAGCGGCGAATTCCTGGATTTTCGACGGCGCCATCGCCAGTTGGCGCGTCTCACGCTCGCCGATCAGCGCCTCGGCGAACGCGTCCTCCCAGGCTGGGGAAAGGGTAATGATCGGCGCAGCTTCGCCCGCGCCCTTCAACGCGCCGCAGATCTGTCTTGCGAGGCGCATTCGCACATGCTCGACAATCTGCGCTGTTCCTTGGGCCTGCGGCGCGGCTTCGGCGATCGCCTCAAGGATCGTTGGCAGGTCGCGGATGGACACTTTTTCATTTAACAGCGCCTGCAAGACCCGCTGCACAGTGGCGACGCTCGCAATAGACGGGATGAGATCGCTGACGAGTTGCGCGTGCTTCGAGGGCAGCGCATCAATGAGTTTTTTCGTCTCTGCGTAAGACAAGAGCTCAGCGGCTTCCCCCTTGATGATCTCCGTCAAATGCGTCGTCAGCACCGTCGCCGCATCAACGACAGTCAGACCTTTCAGCGAGGCCTCTTCGCGCTGGCTTTCATCAACCCACAAGGCATCAAGCCCGAAAGCGGGCTCCTGCGTTGGCTCGCCGACGAGATTGATGGTCTTGCCGCCGGCGTCCATCACCAAATATTGGCCGGGCCGCAAATCGCCGCGGGCGACTTCCTGTTCTTTCAGCCGGATGACGTAAGCCGTCGCCGGTAGCTGCATGTTGTCGAGGATGCGCACGGGCGGGGTCACAAAGCCCAGCTCCTGCGCAATGACGCGTCGAACGGCTTTGACCTGGTCGGTCAGTCGCGGGCCTTTTTCGGGATTGATGAGGGCAAGCAGCCCATAGCCAAGTTCAACGCGCAGGTCGTCCATGGCCAGCATGGATTGAGGATCGTCCACCGGCTTTTTCGGCGCGGCGATCTCTCTTTCCTTTTTTTCGAGAGCCGTCCTGCGCCGCCGCGTCAGAAGCATGGCGCCTGAGCCGATCGATAAGCCCAGCAGCATGAAGGGAAAGAACGGCAAGCCCGGCAGCAGCGCCATGATGGCGAGGACGGCGGCGACCACAAACAGCGCCTTCGGGTTCGCCGCGAATTGGGTCGCCAGCGCCTGGTCCGCCGCGCCGTCAACGCCTGCTTTCGAGACAAGCAAGCCGGCGGCGATTGAGACGATCAGCGCAGGGATCTGGGAAACGAGTCCGTCGCCGATGGTCAGAAGCGTGTAGGAAGCGCCGGCGTCGCTCAGCGTCATGTCCATCTGTGCGACGCCGATAATGATGCCGCCAATGATGTTGATGAGCGTGATCAGCAGCCCCGCGATCGCGTCGCCGCGCACGAATTTCGAGGCGCCGTCCATGGCGCCAAAGAAATTGGATTCGGCCTCAAGCGTCTTGCGGCGGTCTCTCGCTTCGTTTTCGCTGATGATGCCGGCGGAGAGATCAGCATCGATCGCCATCTGCTTGCCCGGCATCGCATCAAGGGAGAACCGGGCCGCAACTTCCGCGATGCGACCGGAGCCGCGGGTGATGACGACGAAGTTCACGATCACGAGGATCGCAAACACGATCAGTCCGATGACGTAGTTGCCTTGCATGACGAAGCCGCCGAAAGCCTCGATGACGCGACCGGCTGCGTCCGGGCCTTCATGGCCGCGCGACAAGATCAGGCGTGTCGACGCGATATTGAGGCCAAGGCGCAGAATGGTCGCGATCAGCAGGATCGCTGGAAAAATTGAGAAATCGAGCGCCCGCTTCGTAAACAGCGCCGTCATCAGGATCGTGACCGAAAACGTAATCGATCCTGCCAGCAGAATGTCCAAAAGCCAGCGCGGCGTCGGCAAAATGAGCAGCGCCAGAATCGCGATGATGCCGGCTGCGAGCAGGACGTCGGTGCGCACTAAGGGCGTTAACATGCGCGTCGCGCGTCCGGACGCCTGAGTGTTCGCCGGGTCAGACATGGCGTCTTACCCCGCTTGGCGTTCAGCGCCCGGCGCCGGCACCGCGACGCCGTCTTCGGAATATTGCTTCAGTTTGTTGCGAAGCGTACGGATCGAAATACCGAGAATGTTCGCTGCGTGGGTCCGGTTGCCAAGGCAGTGGTCGAGCGTTTTGAGGATCAGGTCCTGCTCGACTTGCGCAACGGTCCGGCCGACCTGCGCTTCGCTTTCTTCGGTTCCTCGCGCGGCCTCAGATCGCATCGGTTCGCCGTCGGGGAGGCGGATCGCCTCAGCTTCGATATTTTCCCCTTGCGCCAGCAGAACCGCGCGGTGCATCGCGTTTTCAAGTTCGCGCACATTGCCCGGCCAGGCGGACGTAGCGATAGCGCGCTGCGCCGACTCCGAGAGCGGGCGCTCGTCAACGCCGTTCAGCTCAGCGTATTTTTTTGCGAAATGCTTTGCGAGTGCGATGATGTCAGACGGGCGTTTGCGCAATGGCGGGACATCAAGATTGACGACATTGAGCCGGAAGAAAAGGTCTTCACGGAAGCGGTTGTTTCTGACTTCCTGTTTCAAGTCGCGGTTCGAGGTAGCGATCACGCGGATATCGACCTTGACCGGTTTCGATCCGCCGACGCGGTCAACGACGCGTTCTTGGAGCACGCGCAAGAGTTTCGCCTGAAGGCGTCCATCCATTTCCGAGATTTCATCAAGCAGCAACGTGCCGCCGTCGGCCTCTTCAAATTTGCCGACGCGCCGCGCCACCGCGCCCGTAAAGGCGCCCTTCTCATGGCCGAATAATTCCGACTCCAGAAGATTTTCCGGGATGGCGGCGCAATTGATCGAGATAAAGGGCTTCGACGACCGCTTCGATTTCATGTGAAGGTATTTTGCGACGACCTCCTTGCCGACGCCGGATTCCCCCGTGATGAGCACCGACGCCTCCGAGGCCGCAACCTGGTCGGCCAGCGCGATGACTTTCTTCATCGCCGGGTCGACTGCGATCATGTCGGCTTTTTCATCGGCGACCGCCTCAAGGATCGCCGCGATCAGGTCGGCGTCCGGGGGCAGGGGCACATATTCCTTTGCGCCCGCGCGGATTGCGGCGACGGCCGCGTCGGCGTCGTTCTTGACGCCGCACGCGACGACGGGCGCGGCGATCCGCTCTGACTGAAGCGCGTTGATGAAGCCTTTGACGTCGAGGCGCACGTCGATCATGGCGAGATCAGCGCCGTCACCCTTCCGGAGCGCTGCGAGACCTGCATCGATCGACGGCGCAAACGCAACCGTCGCGCCGCGCTCCATCGCCATTTTCGCTGCGCTCGATAACTCGCTTGACTGTCCGCCGATGATGAGAAGGCGCATGGAGGAATTTCCTTCTTCGTCTATCCAGTCAATCGTCGTCGCGGACGATTTCGGTCATGGTGACGCCGAGAACGCCGTCGGTGAGGACAAGCTCGCCGCGCGCGATCAGTCGGTCATTTACGTAAAGATCGATGGGTTCGCCGACCTTGCGGTTCAGTTCGATGACCGCGCCGTCGCCGAGGGCCTTCAATTGAGCAACATCGATTTTCGTCTTGCCGAGAACGGCGGCGATCTTCACCGGCACATCCTCAATTGATCGCGGCGCATGCGGCGGCGTTTCGCGTCCGTCGCTTATATCCGGCAATTCAGCATTGGCTTTTGTGCGTTCAGGCAATGCGCTCATGACCGCTTCTCCGTCGTTTTCTGCGGTCGCTTATCGACCGCCATGTCGAAAATCTCATAGATTTGCTTACGCAGTTCGGTGTGACGTCGTTCCAGAGCGCCGTCATTCCATGTCATGCGCAACTCGCCTGGTTTCAGGTCGTCGGCGCTCTCGATTAAGACGCTTTCGTTTCCATCAATGGCGGCGACGGCCTTTTTCAGATCGCGCATTTGTTGTTGCGAAAGCGCGGCGCTGACGAAAAGAACGGGCTGCAACCGGGCGTCCGCTTTGAGAGCGTCGCTCAGAACCATGAGCGCCGCTTCGGCGTCCTGGCGCGCCGTTGCGCCGACGCAAATCTCTGAGGCTAAATTTCTGGCGATTGCCGTTAACTGCGCGGCGCGGTCCTCAATCGTTCGCTGCGCGGCCTCGATGGCTGCGCCGAGCTCAGACGCGATCTTGGTCATCGCCTCAGCGCGCAGACCCGCGCTTTCGGCCGTCACGCTTTCAAGAGCATCCTTGCGCGCTGCTTTAACAGCCGCCTCAAGCTCTTCCTTCGAAAAGGCGCGGGGTTCGTCCGCGGCCGCGAAAGGCTCTGCGAAATCGTCATAGCGATATGGCTGTTTGAGCGCGGCCATCTCAGTAAATGACCTCATCGTCTGCGTTTTTCGAAAGATAGATCTCGCCGTTTTCGGCAAGCTGTTTGGCGGTCTGCACGATCTGCTGTTGCGCCTGTTCGACCTCGCGCACGCGCACAGGGCCCATGATGTCGATGTCATCGCGCAAGATCGTCGACGCGCGTTCGGATATGTTTGAGAAGAAAAGCGTGCGCATGGTTTCGTCCGCGCCTTTCAGCGCCGTCGCAAGTACGGATTTGTCAACGTGACGCAACAGAATCTGCACCGCGCTGCCGTCGAGGCGCGCTAGATCTTCAAAGACGAACATCAGTGACTTTATTTTCTCGGCCGCGGTCGGATTTTTCGCTTCGAGGGTTTCCAGAAAACGCTTTTCCATGGCGCGATCGAAATTGTTGAAAATTTCGGCCATCGATTCATAGCAATCCTTTTCGGGCGCTCGGGCGAGGCCGGCCATGAATTCGGTCCGCAGGGTTTGCTCGATGCGGTCAAGCACTTCCTTTTGCACGGGGCCGAGCGAGAGCATCCGGTTCATGACTTCTTCTGAGTCGCGTTCGGGCAGGGCGGACAACACCTTGGCGGCGTGCTCCGGTCTGATCCGCGACAGGATCACCGCGACGGTTTGCGGATGCTCGTTGCGCAGATAACCGGCAAGCGTTCGCTCATTTACGTTTGCGAGCTTGTCCCACATCGTCCGGCCGGCTGGACCTTTAATATCTTCAAGAATTGTCGCGACGCGCTCTTCGGGCAAGATGTTTTTCAAAAACCGACGCGCGGAGTCGACCGAGCCCGTGATGGTTCCCGTCGCCGAAAGGTTTTTGACAAATTCGAAGAGCAGGCTCTCAACAACGTCGGCCGTTACGGAACCAAGATTGGTGATGGCGAGCGTCAACTCACGCAGTTCGTCCTCGTCAAACGATTCCCACAGCGGCTTGCCGCTGTCTTCGCCGAGAGCGAGCATGACGACCGCCGCGCGTTCCGCGCCGGAAAGCTGGTCCGGGCTGGTGACAGTCTTCGCGGTCATGACGCGGGCCTCATCCAGCTGCGCAGAAGGCCGGCGGATTCTTCAGAGTGAGCCCTCACAATCTCGGCGACCTTATTGACGGAGGACGCTCTGACTTGTCCCTCAACCTGGGCGAGATCGATGTGATGTTCAATTGCGCTTGGTTCGGCGGGCGCCTCAACGGCTTTCGCGGCGGTCGCTGACACTGCGCTGCGCGGCGTCGCGGCGGTGATCGCCGTCTGCGCGTTGTTCGAGAACACGACGCGAACGGCGAACCAGACAAGCGCGATGGCGATTAGCGACAGTGCGGCAAGTTCAGCCATGCGCAGCGCGTCGCTCGGCGTGAACCCATTAGTGTTGGCGTCGGCGGCGATGGGGTTCGCGGTGACCTGCGCCGCCGGCGAGAAGCCGATATTGACGACGCTGACCTGATCGCCGCGCTCCGCGCTAAAACCAATCGCCGATTTTACAAGCGTTTCGATGACCGCCAGCTCAGCCGGATCGCGCACAGCAAAAGCCGGCTCGCCGTCGGCGCCGGCTGCCTCGCCCGTGTTGATCGCCACCGCGACCGAGACGCGTTTTACGACAAGGCCTTCCTCTCGAACGGCGTTTCGCACCGTTTTTGTGATCTCGTAATTCGTCGTTTCTTCGAGGCGCTGTGTTGTCGACGTCGCCGACCCGCCGTCGGCTTCAAACGCCGCGCCGCCGGGCAGGGCGTTCGCCACCGATACCCCGCGCGCCGCGCTTGGTTCGGCGCTATTGGACGTTTCTTCAATCGTCGAGGACGACAACACCGTCTGGCTGTCAGGGTCGACGATCTCGCTCGATTCCGTCACTCGGCTGAAATCCATATCCGCGTTGATCTCGACACGCACATTTTCCGGGCCGACAATCCGGCCAACCATGTCTTCAACGGCGCGCCGCAGTCGCTCTTGCGCCGCGGCTTTTCGGTCTTCGACGCTCGCCGCGATCGCTTCGGGCGATGAGTCATCCCCGCCCGAAGCCAGAAGTTCGCCGCGCGCGTCCATGACCGTCACGCGCCCCGGTTCGAGACCCGGCACGGCGGACGCCGCCATGTTGACGATGGCTCTGACCGCGCGCGAATTGATGCCGGCCGGCGCATCGACAACGATGGATGCGCTCGCGGACTGCCGATCCCTGGAAAAGAGTTCGCGTTCGGGCAAAACAAGATGCACGCGAGCCGACCTTACGCCGCTAATTGTCGTCAGCGTTCGGGCGATCTCGCCTTCCAGCGCGCGCAGTCGATTGATGTTTTGTTGAAACGCCGTGACGCCGAGCGCCTGGCCATCATCAAAAATTTCGTAACCAACCCCGTCGCCGACGCCAACGCCGTCCGCGGCGAAATCAATACGCAAATCGCCCAGGCGGTTCCGGGGCGCAAGGATGGTGACCCGCCCGCCATTGTCGCGCAGAGCATAGTCGACGCCGTCCTGTTCAAGCCGGCTGATGATCGGTTGCGCCTGTCCGTAGCCGATATCGGCGTAAAGGATCGACATGGACGGGGCGCCGGCCCGCGCCATGATCAAAGCGAGGGCGAGGGCGACGCCAAAGCTGACGCCGATGATAGCGCCAAGACGCGCGACGCCGATTGTCTCAATGATCTTTTTTAATTCGTCCACGATCTTTCCGCCCATCGCGGCGGCGCGGGAGACGCCCGCATACAATCCGCCCGGCAAAATTTGCCTCCCATGTCGTAAAGAAACCGTTTCGACAAAGGCGCGATGACATGAAAAACCCGCGCGGCGAGCCGCGCGGGTTATAATCGTTTAGAGATGCTTAACGAGGTTTATCTGTATTGTTGAACGCGCGTCGCCCTGAGGCCCGGCAGGCCATGTTGATCAATCGCCTTCTGCCAGGACAGAAACTCTTCGACGGTCAGTTTGTAGCGGTCGCACGCTTCCTCCAGCGTAAGAAGGCCGCCGCGCACCGCGGCGACGACTTCCGCCTTGCGTCGGATAACCCACCGCTTCGTCGTCGTCGGCGGCAGGTCTTTCAGTGTGAGCGGCGTGCCATCCGGTCCGATGACGTACGGATCTTTTTCAAGCCGCGACGCTGCAGTGTTCGCTAGAGCATTCATGAGCGTTTCAAATCCCCAGATACGCAACAAGTGTCAGCTTTGACCCTACCTCGCGCGCTTTTAAAAAACGGCTAAACGTCAAGGTAAAAGCTTCTCTAAGTGGTTGATTATCTGTGAAATTCTGACGCCCCTCTATTGTGCCATGAAGGCACAATGATCGGCTATCGCGCCGTTTCAGTCAGCGTGCGCCATAGCTCGTCGCCAACTGAAATAATCCGCGTATTGGCCGCGTACGCCCGCTGGGTCTCGATAAGTCTCGAAAACTCTTGACCAATATCGACTGTGGAAAGTTCAAGAGCGCCGGCTTGCAAAGTTCCGGCGCGTCCCGATTGTGGACCGTTCAATGATACGTCGCCAGCTTGCGTCGTTGCCAGAAATGTTGAGACAGCGCCCTCTTGGAGCGCAGATTGATTGGCGAACGTCGCGAGCGGGACCTGATAAAGGCTTCTTTGAAGCCCATTTGAATAAAGTGCGTTGACGAAACCGTCGCCAGTGATTTCGACGCCGGTAAGGAATCCGGCCGGTGCGCCATCCGCTGACGCCTCTGAGAACGTCGCCGCGCCGGCGGCCCGGATCAGGCCGGATAAATCAAGACTGGCGGACTGGCCGGGCGCGACTTCAAGTGTGCGCGGCAATGTTGATGCGTCGCGATCAATGCGGCCATTGGCGTCGAATGCTAGCGCCCCATTCGCAATCGCGACGTTGTCGCTCAATCGCACTGCGCGGACATCGAAGCCGCCGCTCGCATTTACGCTAAATTCAAAATTGACTGAGCGCGTGTCGCCATTCTCATCGGTGATGTTGACGGTCTGCGAGACGAGATCGCCCGGCGTGGCGTTGAGCGGCAGCCGGCCAGCGAGCGTCATTTGTGATGTCGGCTCCAGAACGGACGCATTCTGGTCGATGTTGATGACTTGTAGCGCGCTCAGGCCCCCGACCGAGCTCTGACCAGCGTCGCCAACCGGTGAGCCGCGCAGAAAATAGCCGGCTGCGTTGACGAGATCGCCATCGCCATTGATCGAAAAGGAGCCGGACCGGGTGAACGAAACAGGCGCTCCGGCGTCCGCTGTTTCGGAGACGACGAAAAAGCCGTCTCCTTCAATCGCAATATCTGTCGCTGACTGCGTGCGCGTAATGGCGCCTTGCTCATCGACGGCGACGCGGTTCTGCGCCGCAACGCCGCCGCCGCTGATCCCGCCCGACGGCGCCAATGCCGAAATCAGGGTTGAAAAATCCGTTTGCGCGCGTTTGTAGCCGGCTGTCTGCGTGTTTGCGACATTCTGGGAAATCGCCTCCAGGCTCGCCGCATAGGCGTTTACGCCGGAAAGACCGATTGAAAACAATCCCGACAATCCCATCACTCATCTCCCATGCGGTATTGCGTCCGCGCCTCTACGCGCGACAACAGCGATAAATCGTAAAGGGCGCCGGCGATTTCTATTTTGGGGGCGCCGTCATTGAAAACGGCGCTGTCGACAAGCCCGCGAATGTCGGTCGTCGCGGCAATGGGCTCGCCCTCAGCGTCAACGGCCGCAATCGAGAGCCTGTATTCGCCGGTGTCTGCAGTCGAACCGTTATCGAGCCGGCCGTCCCAACTAAATATGTGGCGCCCGGCGCGCGTTTCCCCGGGCAGGGTGGCGACCGTGACGCCATTGGCGTCAGCGACTTGCAGCGTCACGCTCGCGGCTTCTCGCGGCAGCTCGTAGCGCCATTCAACAGGGCCTTCGGCGAATGTAACGCCATCGCTTGCGATTTCCGCGAGTTTGCCGACTGTCGCTAAGGCCGTTTCATTTGCTGAGGAGGATTGCAGCGCGATCAAGGCCTCAAGGTGCTGGTTTGTTTGAATCGATTGCTCAACGCTGGCGAATTGCACCAGCTGCTCTGTAAATTTCTCCGTATCCAACGGTTTAAGCGGGTCTTGGTTTTGCAATTGCGTCGTCAACAACGTCAGAAAGGTGTCGAAATCCGCCGCGAACTGCGTCGTTGCGCTTGCGGAGGCGGCGGGCGTCGATTGAAGCGGTGCGATATCCATGGCCAGTCGTCCTTAAGCCGTTATGTCGATGGCGCCCGTTGACCAGGGCGTGAGGGAATAGAGAACGACACCGCTATGACTTTGATTCGCGTCAGCCTCGCTTTGCGATGCGTATGCTTCATCAAAATCTTGCAGCGCGAATTCGAGCCGGTCGCGGCCGAACTCAAAACCCGAGGAGGCGAGCATTGTTCTTAAGGTCGCTTCGTCTAACGAAAACTTCTCGAGCGCAGCCTGTGTTTCAAATTTCAGCGCCAACGTGTTCTCGCCATCATCGCCGAGACGCATGGTCGCTTCGATGCGGCCGAGGCTTGGCGGGTCGAGCCGCAACTCAAAATGCGTGCCGCCTGTCTCAAGCCGGCGCGCAAGCAATTTGGCGAAGTCTTCGGCCGTGGTCTGAGAAAATGGCGGCGCCGGTTGCGCCGGCGCTTTTGGCGCGCTCGTCATAGACGATGGCCGGGCTTCGGCGAGGCGGGCGAGACCAGCGTCCGGCTTCAGCGCGCCAGCCAAGTTTTGCGTAAGCGCCGCTGTCGCCGCGGTCGCATTCGCAATAGGCGCGGCGGCGACTGGCGCTGCAACCTGCGCCGTGCTGTTCGCTTGCGAAACACGCGCCTCGCCGTTGACGCGGTCGGCCTGTTGCTGCGGTTGGTTGAGGGGGCCGTCATTCTGCGGTGTCGTCTGGCCGCGCGCTCTTTCTTGAAGTCCAGCATTGGCGGTCTTGGCGTTGCGGTGCGCATCGGTCGGCGCCGCGCCGCTTTCCCCAATGCTTGTCGAAGTCCCGGGCGCGCCGCCATGGGTCTCCAAAGCTTGCGCGGCGCGAGACTCCAGCGCTGCGACGGCGGCGCCGAAATCAAAGCCGGGGCCCGGTTCCTGGCGCGACGGCGCGCGGGGCTCGCGTGCTGCGGCGTTTGGCGTTTGGATCTGTTGGCCTTCAATCATTGGCTGTCATTCGCAATTGCGCGCTTTGTCAGCCGCAATCTTCGCGCCATTTCTTAATTGGCGCGAAAGCTGGATACCCATGCCTAATGATCGGTTAAATACCGCGTATACGGAAAAAATGATGCGGCAGAACTTGCCGTTGCACGCCGAACGAGGCTGTGCCCGTTGGTGTGGCAGATCAGTTGCAACTTTTTCGGCGCGTAATTGATCGCATCGTCGCAGCTTTCGCCAAAAGGCGCGTAACTATTGACGCTTGCAGCGGCGGCGCGTGAACCAAAGGCAGATTCTGCCGGGCGAATAGTGTCGAGGCGGCAGAACCTGCCGGCGTGAAAGGATGGGCAATGGGTCTGACCGTTGCACTGAATACGGCGATATCGGGCTTGATCGCTCATCAACAGGCGATCGCCGCGACGTCGGAGAATATCGCCAACGTCAATGTGCCGGAATTCTCGCGGCGCGAGGCGGACTTCTTTACAGACGCGATCCCAAACCAGTTCGCTGGCGTTTCGGTCGAGCTGACGCGGGCCGGGGTCGACCGGTTTCTTCGCAGCGCTGTTTATTCCAGCCAGTCGAGCGCGTCGTCTCTCAACGCCATCGCCGGCGTCCTTGAACAAATCGAAGCGACGCTTGGCGCGCCCGGTGACAACAATGATTTCGCCAATGCTCTCAACGAGGCCTATGCGTCTTTCGCCGAGTTAGCGGCGGCGCCGTCATCGCTCGCCGCAAAAGCTGTCGCCGTCTCAAAACTGGAGGACGCTTTTTCCGCGTTCTCACGGACAATCTCCGCGATCGACGATCAATCCTTGTCGATTGACGCGCGGTTGCGGGCGCAGGCTGATCAAGCCAACGCCCTGCTGCGCGATATTTACAACCTCAACCAGATCGCACCGGAATCAAACGGCGCGTCCGACGAGATCGACGCGCGCCTTCGCGATTTGTCAGCGCTCATTGATATCTCTGTGGTCTACAGCGAAGACGGACGCGTCTCTGTATCCCTGTCGAACGGCCAGCTGCTTGTTAATTCCGCAAGCCTGTCTGCGATTGTCATCTCGCCGGGTGCGACAACGTCGGCGCAACTCGCGAGCGCCGATCCGGCGACGGGCGCCGTTGGGGCCACCGGTGCGGATGTGACGGCGCTTATCGGCGGCGGCGAGATTGGCGGGCTTCTTCGGTTGCGCAACACGGACTTGCCGCAATTGCGCGAAAGCGTCGTCAGCGCTGCGGGCGCCGTCGCTGCTGACATCAACGCGGCATACGCGCAGAACGTCGCGGTCGGTCAAACCGCGCCAAGCGGCGATGCCTTGATCGTCCAATCGAACGGGGTCTTTACGGTCAACGCCGCAATCGCTGCCGACCCGTCGCTGCTCGCGATTGCGCGCCCGGCCGGCGGCGCGCCCGGCGGGGCCAATGACGGCGCCGGCGCGGGCGCTATCGCCTCGCTCGGCGGCGCGCCATCGACGCAAGGCGCCGCGGAGGCGGTCACCCTGATTGGCGCGGCGGCGAAGACCGCAAGCGATCGGGCCGGTTCTGCGCAGCGCTTTGCTGAAGAGGTTGAAGTGCGCCGGCTCTCCGAGGGCGGGGTCAATCTTGATGAGGAGCTTTCAAACCTCCTTCTCTTTCAGCGGGCCTATAGCGCCAATGCGCGCGTCATTTCGGCGATTGATGAAATGTACCAGTCCCTTCTGAACATCATCTAGGAGCAACGGGATGCGCGTTTCAGATCTCGGCATGCAGGCGATTTTGCTACAGAGCTTCCAAAACGCTCAGAATGCGGCGCAAACGCGCCAGATCCAGCTCGGATCAGGCGATCGCTTCCAGACCTATGGCGGCTATGGGGCCGACGCGCTTCGCCTCGTTTCCGCCGAGGGCGTTATCTCGCGGGCGAGCGCCTTTGAAAACGCATCTTCCATCGCGCTGTCGCGGCTGGAGACACAGGGCGCCAGCCTCGAGCAGATCTCGGATTCTGTTGAGTCCATCCGGGCCGGTTTCATCCGCACCCTCTCCAATGGGAACGCCGAGCTGTTGCCGCCAGAAATCGAAACCGCCGCCCAGCGGATCATCGCCGCGCTCAACATCAATATCGGCGGCGTCTATCTTTTTGGCGGAACGGCTGGCGACCGCCCCCCGGTGACCGCCGGCTCGCTCGGCGACATCGGCGCCGCGCCGTCAATTCCGGCGCTGTTTGATGAGGGCGGGCGCGCAAGCCTGACGGTGGAGGAGGGGGGGACAATCGACGGCGGGCCGCTTGCGAGCGAGGTTGCGGCCGACCTCTTCGTCGAGCTTCAGTCTTTCGCCAACATCGAAGCAACCCTCGGGCCACTCGATGGCGAGCTGACCGCGGCGCAACGCGATTTCTTAGTCGCTGCCTCGGCGCGGCTCGGCGAAATTGCTGACGATCTATACCAGATCCAGGGTCTTTCGGCCGTATCGCAAGGCCAGGCGGCGGACGCCGCCGATCGCAACCGCCGCGCCCGCGAAGCGGCGGAGATCACGGCCGCAGAGATAGAGGACGTTGATATTGCGGAAGCCTTATCGGCCCTCAGCCAGGACCAGATCGCCATAGAAGCCTCGGCGCGGGCGCTCGCCGAGGCGACGCAGCTCTCCCTTTTGAACTTTATTTAATGTTCCAGCAGGGAAAGTCTTCAAAGAATCTCTCTATGGAGATGTATCCGCGTTGCAACATCGGGGGCAATTCGTATGGCGAAGGCCCTTTGAAGTGAGATTTCGCTTGAATTAGAGGGGCGCCTTCTCCAATTCGCCGCTCGTCCGGATACGGCCGGTTGTCCTTTGACTTAGGAGCATTCGTTACCATGAAGAACTATTTTATCGCTGCGAGCCTGATCGTTCTGGCGGGCTGCGCAACAACCGAGGACCGGGCGGACATCGATACGACGCCGCAACCGGTCGCGGTCGAAACCTCGTCTATCGAAGCCGGCAGCCAGGCCGATCTCGAAGCCAACGCCAACCACAGGGTCTATTTCGCCTATGACGAATACACCCTGTCGCCGCAGGCTCAATCGACCCTTCGCCAGCAAGCCGATTGGCTGAAAGCCAACCCGGAAGTGCAGGTTCAACTCGCCGGTCACGCCGATGAGCGCGGCACGCGGGAATACAACCTGGCGCTCGGCTCGCGCCGCGCCGGCTCTGCCAAGTCATTCCTCGTCGGTCTTGGCGTTGAAGCCAGCCGCATCGACACGGTTTCCCACGGCAAAGAGCGCCCCGTCGCGCTCGGAACCGGCGAATCGGTCTGGGCTCAAAACCGGAACTCGACGACGACCGTGATGGCGGCGCGTTAACCGCCCGAAAATCCCCGGAATTACGGACAAAGCGCGCCTGTTAAAGGCGCGCTTTTCTTTCATCGAGGCGCGTGGGCGCGCGTCTCGACCGCGCGCGCGCCTGCGACTAGTGTGTCGCCCCGCCAATCCGTCTGGGGCTGCGTTCCGTAACAAGCGAGGCAAAGCAAAGCGATGGAAGGTTTACCGATGGCCGAGGACGCCCGTGTCAGAACGGCGGAAGAGCGCGCAAGAGCGCTGGAGGCGGTGAAAGAACTGATCCGCTGGATCGGCGATGATCCCAACCGCGAGGGCCTGAAAGACACGCCGAAACGGGTCGTTGACGCCTATCTCGAATATTTTGTGGGCTATGAAGAAAACCCGGAGCTTTATCTGCAACGCACCTTTGAACAGGTGGGCGGATATGACGAGATTGTGCTCCTTAAAGATATCCCTTTCCAGTCTCACTGCGAGCACCATATGGCGCCGATCGTCGGGAAGGCGCACGTCGCCTATTTGCCGACGGACAAGGTCGTCGGAATCTCAAAACTGGCGCGCGTGGTGAAAGCTTACGCGAAGCGCCTGCAGGTGCAGGAGAGGCTGACCGCAGAGATCGCCGACTGCATCCAAACGGTTCTGGAGCCCCAAGGCGTTGCAGTCGTGATCGAAGCGAGCCACGCGTGCATGACGGCGCGCGGGGTTGAAACGCCTGGCGTCTCGATGACGACGAGCCGAATGATGGGGATCTTCAGGGAAGACGAGAAAGCGCGCCAGGAAGTGATGCGTCTAATCGGGATGGTCTGAGCGATCGCGCTAGGCGTTCAATCCGACGACGGACGGTTTCAAAAAAGTAGCCAATACCGAGGCCGACAGCTGCGCCAAGCGCGTTCGCCCACAGATCGCGAAGATCATTTGAGCGCATGTTCCACTCGCCCTGGCCGTACTCAAGGGCGTAGCCGAATGCATAAAGAGCTATAAATGCGATGATCGGCGATGACAGCACATTGATGCGCGCTAATGGCAGCACGGCGCCAAGAGCCGCAAACGCGAAAAAATGGGTCACCAGGTCAGGCGCGATGGTCACGCCAAACAAAGCTGTTCGGGCGACGTCGTCCAAAAGACCGGGCCGCGCCGCATCGGCCAGATCGGCATCCGGCGTCAGAGCGAGATAGCCGATGATGCCCGCCAGAACGAAAAATAACGCTTTGAAAAGATTGGATAAATTCAATTTCCCCCGCCTTGTTCAATGCCAGCGAGGCTGCCCTCGCATCCCCGTTGCGACGATAAATCGGGAGCTGAAAGCGACGCAATGGTTTTTCTTTGACCGCCAAACGACTAAAAGCGCCCGTCATTGGTCGGCGTTCAGAACGACGACGACGGAACCGAGGAACACTTTCCATGGCCTATGAATGCATCCTTACCGAAACCGATGGACCGGTGGGCGTGATCACGCTGAACCGCCCGGATGCGCTGAATGCGTTTAATACGCAGCTCATGGACGAGGTCACAGACGCGATCCGCGCCTTCGAAGCGGATGACGCGATTGGTTGTCTCGTCTTGACGGGTTCTGAGAAAGCGTTCGCCGCCGGCGCCGATATCAAAGAGATGGCCGAGCGCGACTACGCAGATGTTTTCAAAAACGAATTCATCACCGCCAATTGGGAAGAGGCGACGCGAACGCGCAAGCCCATCATCGGCGCTGTCGCGGGTTATGCGCTGGGCGGGGGATGCGAGCTGGCGCTGATGTGCGATTTCATTATTGCGGGCGACAATGCGAAATTCGGCCAACCGGAGATTTCTATCGGGGCGATGCCGGGCGCGGGCGGCACGCAACGGCTCGCGCGCTTTATCGGCAAATCAAAGGCGATGGAAATGTGCCTGACGGGCCGAATGATGGACGCTGAAGAAGCTGAACGCTGCGGTCTTGTCAGCCGCATCGTGCCCAAGGGCGAGTTGCGCGAAGAGGCGATCCGCGTCGCCAAACAGATCGCCGGATTCTCTCGGCCGATCGTCATGCTGACGAAAGAATCGGTCAATCGCGCCTACGAGACGACCTTGTCCGAAGGCGTGCGGTTTGAACGACGCGTCTTCCACTCTGTATTTGCGTTTGAAGACCAAAAAGAAGGCATGGCCGCTTTCATCGAAAAGCGCAAACCCTCATTCAAAAACAAATAGGAGCCGCTTCGGCGCCGAATGGAAAACCTCGTATTTGCTTTCGCCATTATCGGGGCGCTGGGCATTGGCGCCCAATGGCTGGCCTGGCGATTTAACCAACCTGCGATTGTTCTGATGTCGATCGCCGGCGTGATCGCCGGCCCTGTGCTAGGCATTTTTACACCTGCGGGGGCCCCGGAGGGCGCGCCGCCAATGGAGGCGCTATTCGGCGACTTCTATCGGCCGATCATCTCGATCGCCGTGGCCGTGATCCTGTTTGAAGGGGGCCTGCAGCTCAATTTCTCTGAATTGCGCGGGCTGCGACAAGGGGTGGGACGCCTCGTCTTTCCAGGCGTTGCGATCGCATGGGCGCTGGGCTCGCTCGCCGCCCACGAAATCGCCGGTCTGTCGTGGCCGGTCGCGCTGCTCTTCGGCGGCGTCATGGTCGTCACCGGGCCGACCGTCATCATCCCGATGCTGCGCCAGTCAAAACTCAATCCGCGCCCCGCGACATTGTTGAAATGGGAAGGTATCATCAACGACCCGGTCGGCGCGCTTCTGGCTGTTCTGGTTTTCGACTTCGTCGCCTTCGGCGGCGAGCACGGAACGCTCGCCGACATTTTCGGATCAATCGTTTTGGCGTCGATCCTGTCCGCGGGCCTTGGTTTTGCGATGGGGCGATCGGCGGCGACGGCGTTCAGGCTCGGGTGGATACCGGAATATCTGAAGCCGCCCGTTTTGCTCACCCTTGTCCTCCTTTGTTTCGAGATCGCAAATATGTTGCAGGAGGAAGCGGGCCTACTGGCGGTGACGGCGATGGGCGTCACCATGGCGAATTCCCGGATCGCCAGCATTAACGAGATACGTCTCTTCAAAGAAAATATCGCCGTTCTCCTCGTGTCTGGCGTCTTCATCATCCTGACAGCGAATTTGACTTTCGATGCCATTCGCGCGCTCGGCGTCGCCGATCTCGCATTCATTGCGGTGATGCTGTTCGTGGTGCGCCCAGCAACGGTGTTCATTTCGACGATTGGCGCGGGCCTTCCGTTCAAGGAGAGATTATTGGTTGGCTGGGTGGCGCCGCGCGGCATTGTCGCCGTCGCCGTCTCGAGCTTTTTTGGGTCGTCGCTTGTTGCGGTCGGGTACGAGGATGGCGCAAAGCTGATCCCGCTCGCCTTCGCCATGGTGTTCGCGACAGTGATCGCGCACGGTTTTACGATTGGCCCGCTCGCGAAAGCGCTTGGGCTTGCGTCGAAAGAGCGGCCCGGCGTTTTGATCGCGGGCGCCTCGCCCTGGTCCGTCGCTTTGGCGGCGAAACTGAAAGAACTCGAAATCCCCGTGCTCGTCGCCGATGCAAGCTGGCGGCGGCTGAAGCCCGCCCGTCTTGCTGACGTGCCGACCTATTACGGGGAGCTCTTAAGCGAAGTCACAGAGCACCATCTTGATCTCAATCGGTTCGGGGCCGTCCTCGCGGTGAGCGGCAATGAAGCGCACAACGCGCTGATTGCAACCGACCTCGCGCCCGAACTGGGGCGGGCCGCGATTTACCAGATCAACGCGCGCGGCAAGGACGAAGAGGATCGCCAGGCGTTGTCCTATACCTTGCAGGGCCGGACGCTTCTGCACTCGGGCGCGCCGCTCGATGAAATGCTCCGCCGCCACTATTCCGGATGGGTTTACCAAAAAACGCGGCTCTCTGAGGAATACCCGCCCGAGAAATATCAGGCGGACCGCGGCAAGGAACATGAGCTGATTGCGATCCTTCGCAAGGGCGCGTTGACCTTTGCTTCTCAGGAAGCGCCGCTGGAGCCCGAAATCGGCGATACGGTGCTTGCCTATCTGCCAAAGGCGCAGGAGACGAAGCAATCGAAGGCGCGTCCCACCAATGGCGAGAGCGAAAAGGCGGAGAGCGTTGAAACGGGCGATCCAAGCCCGACCCGCGGGCTCGTCTGAGGTCCGAAAAGGGCGCCTTCCGGGCTATCCTCAAGCTGTTCTCCGGGCTTGGATTTAACGCAGCATTAGCCCTCCGCGCGTAGGTTTTTTGCGAGGAAAACCATGCGCGCTCAAAAACTGTTAACGAATTCTGAAGGCTCGCTGCTCGGCGCATATACGTCGCGCATGAGCGAGTATCTCTGGCGTCGCCGCGCGGATCTCGAAACGCAGGCGGCGCGCAAAGCGGCCGACAGCGCAATCAAGGCCCGGTCCGAATTTCTTGCCAACATGAATCATGAATTGCGAACGCCGTTAAATGCGATCATCGGCTTTGCCACGATGCTCCGCGACGGTGAAGAGTTCTCGCTCGGTCCGGAGCGGCGAAACGAATATGCCGAATATATTCTTCAGTCCGCCGATCTTCTGCTTGGCCATATCAACACGATCCTCGAGATCGCCGCGCTGGAAAGCGGCGATGTTGAATTTGTGACGGACGATATGGAGATCGGCACTCTTCTGGACGATGCGATTGCGCGCTGCGCCATTCGCGCAGAAGCGGGGGACATCAAAATCGTCAGGCGCGACGAGGGGGTCAAGATTGCGGCGTCAGGCGATCAAATGCGCGCAGGGCAAGCGCTCGATCATGTCATTCAAACGGCGATCGATGCTTGTGAAGAGGGCGGGCGCATCATGGTGCGCGCGGCTCTCAATGAGGACGGCAAGCCTGAGATCGCGGTGCGCGACGAAGGGGCCGGCTTCTCAAAAGATGAGATTGACGCGGCGCTTAACGTGTTCGCCGAAACCCAGCTTGGCCTTGATCGCACTTTTTCGGGCGCAGGGGTCGGCTACGCGATTGCGAAATCCTTCATTGAACTTCAAGGCGGCGCGTTTTCTGTGAAGAGCCGGCCCGGCCAGGGAACGCTTGTCCGCCTTGTCTTTGCGGATGCGCCCGCCAATGGGGGAACAAGCGCCGCGCGAAGCGGCGAGGAGACATCTGATGCAGCCTAATGTTCGCGAACGCCGATCGCCCATCGTCCGGAAAGGCACAGCTGCGCCGACCGCGGAAGCGTTCGATTCTGCGTTTCAGGAAAAGCCACAGATCGGTTCGGTGATTTCGGTTACCGGCTCGCATGCGCTCGTCCTCCTCGAGCCTGACCGCGAGGATGAAGAACGCGAAATCAAACCCCAGCTCGGCGCCATCATGAGTATCGACGCCGGCCACGCGGTCGTGCTCGGCCTCGTGTCGGCGATGAGCGTTCCCGCGCCCTCGCATGACGATGAAGTTCAGACCATCCGGATTGTCGAAGTCGAGCTGATTGGCGAGTTTTCAAAGCCAACCATCAATGCGCCGGCAAGATTTAAACGCGGCGTTTCGTCATTCCCGACGCTGGGCGACAGCGTTCATGTCGCGACGCGCGATGAACTGGCGGCGCTCTTCGCTATCAACGGATCCTCCAGTGTGCGCGTCGGCGTTGTCAAACAGGACGCGCAAATCCCCGCAACCGTCAATGTCGATGAGGTTTTCGCCCGCCACTGCGCCGTTCTGGGCACCACAGGGGCGGGGAAGTCCTGCGCTATGGCGCTCCTTCTGCGTTCGGTTCTGGAACGCTTCCCGCACGGGCACATCGTCATTCTCGATCCGCACAATGAGTATTCTAAGAGTTTCGGCGACCGCGCGATTATATTTGATCCGTCGAGCTTCACGTTGCCATACTGGATGTTGACCTTCGACGAGCTTGTCGAGGTTTTGTATCCGGTGCGCGCTGGCTATGGTGAAGAAATAGAGTTGCTGGCCGATCTCGTGCCCGCCGCGAAGAAACAAAACATTTCTAGCATCAGCCGGGCGCATCTGCGCGGCCGAATCGATATGAATGCGATAACCGTCGATACGCCGACGCCCTATCGAATTTCCGAACTCATCGGCCTTATCGACAAGGCGCTCGGCGGTCTTGATGCGACCCGCAATTCCGGTCCTTACAAGCGCCTGAAAAACCGCATCTATACGATCAGCCAAGATGCGCGATATGGCTTCATGTTCGGCGGGCTGACAGTCCAGGACAATCTCGTCGACGTTTTGGGTCAGATCTTTCGAATCCCTGTCGCCGGCCAGCCCGTCTCGGTGATCGAACTTGGCGGGCTCCCGGAAGAGGTCGTTCAGGTTGTTGTCTCGGTGATATCGCGGCTCGCCTTCGAATTCGGGTTGTGGAGTCATGGCGCGGCGCCGATCGCGCTCGTTTGCGAGGACGCCCATCGGTACGCGCCGGCGGATCCGTCCGAAGGCTTCCCTCCGACCCGCCGCGCATTAATTCGTATCGCAAAAGAAGGACGCAAGGTCGGCGTCTCCTTATGGGTCGCGTCGCAACGGCCGACCGAACTCGATCCGACTGTTCTTTCGCAATGCAACACGATCTTCGCTATGCGGCTTGCGAACCAGGCGGATCAGGAAGCGCTGCGCGCGGCGGTTCCTGATGCATCGACGAGCCTCTTAAGCTGTCTGCCGTCGCTAGGCATGGGCGAAGCGATTGCGGTCGGCGAGGGCGTGCCGATGCCGACGCGGATCCGCTTTGACGCCTTGCCGCGGGACGCGGTGCCTCGAAGCTTGACGGCAAGCTTCTCCGACGGCTGGTCGGTCGAGATCGAGGACGACGGATTTATCGAGCGGATCGTCGAGCAATGGCGGGCCCAACGCATGCTGCTGCCCGAGATCGACTGATTCTCGCACCTAAACGCAGTGTCGAATTCGACGTCCTGGTGAGTTGATCAACACAGCGCAATCGCTGACTATGTCCCGAAAAGGAGATGACAGCGATGCGATTGACGATAGCGGCGATAATCCTTGCGCTTTCAGGAATGGGCGCGTCCCAGGCGAGCGATGCGCCGATCACCATCGTCATCCATGGCGGCGCCGGCGCGATGGAGAAAGGCGCCTACACGCCGGACCAGGAAAAAGCGTTCAAGGCTGCATTGAGCGCTGCGCTGGATGCCGGTTACGCCGTCCTGGATGAAGGCGGAACGGCGCTTGACGCAATTGAGACCGCAATCGTCATGCTCGAAGACTCCCCGCATTTCAATGCAGGCAGAGGCGCTGTCTTCACGCGAGAGGGCAAGAATGAACTGGACGCGTCAATCATGGACGGCGCGACCAAGAATGCCGGCGCTGTCGCCGGCGTCAAAACGGTGAAGAATCCGATCAGGCTGGCGCGCGCCGTGATGGAGGATTCCCGTCACGTCATGTTTGCGAGGGAGGGCGCTGAGGTGTTCGCCGCCGAAAAGGAATTCGAGACAGCGCCGGCGGAGTATTTTTATACCGAACATCGCTGGCGCGCCCTGCAAGACGCGTTGAAGGAGGAATCGCCGGATCAACAAGGCGGTCTGGGCATCGATCGCAAATACGGCACGGTCGGCGCCGTCGCCCTTGACGCGAACGGAAATCTTGCGGCCGGCACCTCGACCGGCGGCATGACAATGAAGGAGTATGGCCGGGTCGGCGACTCGCCAATTATCGGGGCCGGCACTTACGCGGATAATGCATCTTGCGCGGTGTCATCGACCGGTCACGGCGAATATTTCATTCGGCTGACGATCGCCCGCGATATCTGCGCGCAGGTCGAATATGGCGGCGCGACGGTGAATGCTGCAGCCGATGACATGATCCACAATCGCTTGGAGGCGCTGGGCGCTGGCGGCGGCGTCATCGCCTTGGGCGCTGACGGCGAGGTCGCGATGGTCTTCAACACGTCCGGCATGTTCCGCGGCGTGAAATCAAAAAACGAAACCGTCGTCGCCATTTATCAGGACTAGGCCATGGATCGCATCGCGGCGGGCGTCGTTCGTTTCCAGACTTCGGTTTATCCGAAGAAGCGCGAACTCTTTGACAAGCTTGCCGAAGGACAGGCCCCGCGCGCCTTGTTCGTCACCTGCTCTGACTCGCGCATCGAGACAGCGATGATCACGCAGACCGATCCCGGCGAAATGTTCGTTTGCCGAAACGCGGGCAACATCGTTCCGCCTTATGCCGAAACCGCAAGCGGCGTAACAGCGTCGATCGAATTCGCCGTCGCCGTTCTCAAGGTTCGCCATATCGTCATTTGCGGGCATACCGAGTGCGGGGCGATGGCGAGCCTCCTTGACCGCAAGAGCCTCGAACATCTTCCGCATGTCTCGCAGTGGCTAGGCGAAGCGCAACCGGCGGTTGATAGGGTGGACGCATCGTCGCCCCAATGCAGCGCCGACGAGCGCATTCGCCGTGTGACCGAAGAGAATGTTCTTGTTCAACTAGAAAACCTGGCGACGCATGCATCGGTGCGCGCTGCGGTCGAGGCGAAGCGGATCGCCCTGCATGGGTGGATCTATGACATCAAGACAGGCGATGTCAGCGAATATGACGAGGCGAAGGCGGCGTTTGTTCCGATTGCAGAAAAATACGCCGAGGAGATTCGCGCCTTAGCCGCGCGCATTTGAAAAGCGTCAGAACCGTTCGTCGCGCAGGACCTTGACTTCGCTCACGCTGACAACGCCGATCTGGGATTCAAGAAGCTTGTGCAACTCGCGCAACGCCGTCTCGATTTTGGTCTCGTCCCCGATCGCGACCACCACGGATTTCTCGCGCGCCATGGAAAGATCATCGCCGCTGCGCCAGCGGCGCCCGGCGCCGAACCCGGCGATCGCGGGCAGTATGGTGTAGCCGGTCAGCTTTGCGTCCTCGAGAATTGTCCGCGCGCGATTGAGCGCCATATGCTCGATAATTAGTTCAAGACGAAGTTTTGTGTGCATGAGCGGCTCTATCCGGCGATGAATTGAGATACGGCGATGTAAATGGGAATTCCAAGGGTCAGGTTGAAGGGAAACGTCACGCCGAGCGATAAGGTCAGGTATATTGATGGTTTCGCTTCCGGCAGGGCGATCCGCATCGCAGCGGGCACAGCGATGTAAGACGCTGACGCCGCCAGCGTCATCAACAGCGCCGACTCGCCTGCTGAAAGTCCCAGCAGCGCGCTGAAAACAGCGGCGATCGACGCTGAGATGAGCGGCATATAAATGCCGAAGCCGATTGTCGCCGGTTGAAGCAGGCGCCATCCATGGCGCAAGCCGCGGCCTGCCGACAGCCCCATTTCTAAAAGAAACAGACACAAGACGCCCTGAAGCGGCGTGATGAAGACGCCTTGCACTTGCGCCTTGCCGTCCGCGCCTGTGACCCAGCCGATGATCAGGGCGCCCACCAGCACGACAACGGACGCGTTGAGCGCAACTTCGCGGATAAGGCCTGTTTCGCCGTTTTGCGATTTGGGGCGATGGCGGCCAGCAAGAAGCAGCGCCGTCATGATTGCGGGCGTCTCCATCAGCGCCGCAACCGCGACAAGGTAGCCCGCATTGTTCAGACCGGCAAGCTCGATCGCCTGGGTCGCGGCGACGAATGTGACGATGGAGATTGATCCGTAATGCGCAGCCGCCGCCGCCGCGTCGATGGCGGGCAGCTTCGTGGTCGTGCGCAGAAGAGCGTAGGCGATCGCCGGAAGCGTGAAGGAAAGCAACACGCCCGTAATCATTACGCTGACGATCTTCAGGTTCAGCCCATTCGCAGCCATCTCAAAGCCGCCTTTAAGACCGATCGCCATCATCAGATAAATCGCGACGCCTTTGGAAATGGCTTCGGGTATCGTGATGTCGGCTTTCGCAAGCGCAGCTGACAAGCCGAGCAGGAAAAACAAGATCACAGGGGAGAGCAGCGTGGCGAGGGCCAGATCTAGCATGTCGACGTCCGGATGATGGGAAGTTGGGGGGCCTTAACGCAAACCGGCCTGCGTTGAAAGCGCCAACGCCTGAATTGGGCCATGTTCAATATCCGACGCGTAATGATTTTTCCGCCCGCCTGGTCGTGGTCTTACGCCAGTTTAGCGGGTATTCGCCCGAATCATAAGAGAATTCTATCAAAGAATTCGCGCTCGGCTATCGTTTAAGCCGAACAGAAATCAAACGCGTCAGCTTTTGTCGGCGCGTTGCCGGCTTGGTGCGGCCGCGCCGGTCTTATAGAGCGCGTCCACGTCCTCAACGCGAAAAAGAGACGTACCCGCCGTAAGCCGCGTAGCGGCGGCCGCCGCCATGCCGTATCGAATACTGTCTTCATCGCTCGCCCCGCGCAACATGGAGACGAGCGTCGCCGCAACAAAGGAGTCACCTGCGCCGACAGCGCTCTCGGCTTTGACAGGGATGACCGGCGTCGACGAGACGCCTTCGGCGGATGCAATGATCGTCCCATCGCCGCCCTGGGTCACGGCGACTTTCTCAGCGCCCCCTGATCGAACGATCTTCTGTGCGAATGACGTAACCTCATGGGGCCACTCCAGTTCGCGGCCGGCGAGGTCCGGATACTCGAACTTGTTAAGACGCAAAAAATAGACGCCCTCGTCGAGCGCCTCGCGCACGCCATTGATGGAGTCCAAAACGAAGCGGGCGCCCTTTGATTTCGCCGCGCCGGCGGCGCGCGCCCAGAAATCGGCCGGCTTCGCGGCGGGCAAGCTGCCCGACCCGACGACAAAATCGCCTTCGCCGGCTTCCGCCTTCACCGCCGCGATCAGGGCTGCGACTTCGCTCGCATCCATCTGGGCGCCCGGCAAGTTGAAACGGTATTCCTGATCGCCGCCCAGATCGCGGACATGGAAGGCGATGCGCGTATCGGCTTTGACAGGAATGGACCGCACGGGAACTTTTTCTTCCTTGAGCATTTCCGTGACGGCGTCGCCGTAGGGCCCGCCCGTGGTGATGATCGCCAGCGTTTCGCCGCCAAGGCGCGCAACGGCTCGTGAAACATTAACGCCGCCGCCGCCGGGATGAGATTGCGGATTGTGGCACCGCAATTTCCGATTCGGCTCAACGAAATCCGCGTCGACCGCAAAGTCATAAGTCGGGTTCGGCGTCAGCGTAATGATTCGCGGCATCTATATTAATCCCAAGGACTTGAAGCTGGCGTGGCGGTCGTGGCCGATCACGAGATGGTCATGAACGCGGATGTTCAGCGCTGCGGCGGCCTTGATGATCTGGTTTGTCATTTCGACATCAGATTTTGACGGCGTCGGATCGCCTGAGGGATGATTGTGGACGAGTATGATGGCGGAGGCGCCAAGCTCCAGCGCGCGCTTGACGACCTCGCGCGGATAAACGGGCGTATGATCGACGGTGCCGCGTTGCTGAACTTCGTCGGCGATCAGGATGTTCTTCTTGTCGAGAAAGAGGATGCGGAACAGTTCGGTCTTTTCGTCGGCCATGGCGGCGCGGCAATAGGCGAGAAGATCATCCCAGGAAGATATGACCGGGCGCTTCAAAACGCGCGCCTGCGCGAGCTTTACCGCCGCGGCCTGCACGATCTTCAACTCTGCGGCGACAGCGGGCGAGACGCCTTTTACCTCCGTCAACCGCTCGACCGGCGCGGCGAGGGCCTCGGCGAAGCCGCCGAAGTTTGCGATGAGGTCTTTCGCGAGCGGTTTGACGTCCTTGCGCGGTATGGCCCGGAACAAGATGAGCTCCATCAGCTCATAGTCCTGCAGGCCGTCAACGCCGGCCTTTTGAAAACGCGACCGCAACCGTTCGCGGTGGCCGGCGGCGTGCGAATCTTTTGGCTTTTTCCGTGACGCGCCGTCGTCAGCCATAGGGCGGCTGATCGAATCCGGCGGGCGATGACGTAAAGACTTCAACGCCGTCTTCTGTGACGCCGACGGAATGTTCAAACTGCGCCGACAGGGATTTATCGCGCGAAACCGCTGTCCAGTTATCGCGCAGCAATTTAACGTCGGGCTTGCCCTCATTGATCATCGGTTCAACGGTGAAAAACATGCCAGGCTGAAGCACTGTATCGGCAGCCCTGTGCACGTGACCGAACCGGTCTTTGTACTCCGCATAGTGAACAACATTCGGCGCATCGTGGAAAACGCGCCCGAGGCCGTGACCACAAAAATCGCGAACAACAGAAAATCCTTCCGCCTCCGCTGTCGTCTGAATGGCCTTGCCGATGTCGTAAAGCGTCGCGCCGGGTTTGATGACGTTAATGCCCGCCATCATGGAGGCGTAAGTCGTTTCAACAAGGCGGCGCGCTTTGACCTTCGGTTCGCCGGCGAAAAACATGCGCGACGTATCGCCATGCCAACCGTCAAGGATGACCGTGACGTCAATGTTGAGGATGTCGCCGTTCTTTAGGGCCTTTGGACCGGGAATGCCGTGACAGATGACGTGATTGAGCGAGATGCAGCTCGCGTGGCGATAACCGCGATAGCCGATCGTTGCCGACAATGCCCCATGGTCAAACACGAATTCACGGATCAGGTCATCAAGGGCCTCGGTGGTGACGCCGGGGGCGACATGCCCGGCGATCATGTCGAGGCATTCCGCCGCCAGCCGACCGGCCTTGCGCATGCCGTCGAACGCTTCCGGCGGATGGCGCTTGATCGCGGCGGTGCGCAGCGTTGTTTCGTCTTCCAGCGCGACTTCCGTCATTTCGCGTCCTTCTGGATGTCAATCGGCAGGGCCCGGCGCAGGCCTACCTCAGCGGTTGTGACATCGCAATCATAGCACAGGATTTCAACGCCGGCCGCTGCGGCGTCGCGCAAGGCTTCCGCATAAGCCGGGTCGAGGTCCTCCGCGGGGCGAAAACGCGTGCAATCGCGTCGTTGCACGACGAAGAGAAGCGCCGAGCGCGATCCGTCCTCAAGGGCGGCGGTTAGCTCGCGCAGGTGCTTTGCGCCGCGCGTCGTGACGGAATCGGGAAATTCCGCAAGGCCGGGCGCTCTCGAGAGATGCACATTTTTGACCTCAAGAAAGCAATCGGGATGAACCCCCTCCGTCAACAGGAAGTCGATGCGGCTTTTGTCGCCATATTTGACCTCGGCGCGGTGTGACTTGTAATCCGACAGTTCCGAGATGGCGCCGGCGGAGAGCGCTTCCGCGACGATCCGGTTGGCGTTGGTCGTGTTGACCGGGATCAATACGTCATCGATTTCCACAAGCTGCCAGGAATAAGGGAGCTTTCGTTTTCCGTCGCGGTGTTCGCTCACCCAGACGGGCGCGCCTTCAACAGCAACACCCAACATCGAACCGGGATTGGCGCAATGGGCGGTGATGGTGGAGCCGTCGTCGAGGCGGATGTCGGCGAGGAAGCGCTTATAGCGTTTGACAAGGACGCCGCGCTGCAAAGGGGTCGGGAATTGCATCCCGCCGGCCATTAGCAGGCTTTTCCTTTCGCCGCCAACGGGGGAGGGCCGGCGGCTCGGACGAAAATTATTGTCCTGCAATCGAGCTGAAGTGGGTGTATTGTCTCCCGCCGCGGCACTATTGTCGCGACGCAAGCGACACGCCCCATTTCGATAGCAAGAAAAATGACGACAGCATCGCGAAAATCAGCCGGCATAGTCGCCATTGGCGACGAATTACTTTCGGGGCGCACCCGCGACGCCAATATCCATTTCCTCGCTGAATGGCTGACCGAGCGCGGCATCGCGTTGCAAGAGGCGCGCATTGTCGGCGACGACGTTTCCGGGATCGCGGAGGCGCTGAATGCGATGCGCCCTCGATACGACTACGTGTTTACGTCAGGCGGCATCGGCCCCACCCATGACGACATCACCGTTGACGCGATCGCCTCCGCCTTCAACGTCGACGTGGTCGAAAACGAAACCGCGATTGCGAAGATCGAGGCCTGGTACGCCGCGCGCGGTGAAGAGGTGACGCCAGCGCGCCGTCGAATGGCGCGAACGCCGAAAGGCGCAGTGTTAATCGAAAATCCGGTCACCGGCGCGCCGGGCGTGCGAATCGCCAATGTTTTCGTCATGGCCGGCGTGCCGTCGATTTTTCAGGGCATGCTCAACGCGGTCGACGCGGAGATTGAGCGCGGCGTCAAACTGCACGCGCGCGCAGCGACGGCGCACGGCCTGCCGGAGTCGCGGATCGCCGACCGCCTACGCGATATTCAGGCCGAGGCGAGCGGCGTCGCAATCGGCAGCTATCCGATCGATGGCGACGTCAAAGGCGTCACGGTTATTGCGAGGTCCGAGGACGAGGAGGCGGCGGACGCAGCCATTTCAAGCGTCCTGGACGTCATGCGCGCGCTTGGCTGCGAACCAGTAATGGGAGACCGCCGTTAGGCGAGGGCTATGCTCAGCGTTTTTGACATCTTCAAGATCGGGATCGGGCCGTCGTCGTCGCACACGGTTGGGCCGATGCGTATCGCTTTGCGGTTCTTGAAGGACGCAGCGGGAGAGGGCGTTCTGGCGCGCGCGCAATCGATAAAAGCCGAGTTAAACGGCTCGTTGGCGCTGACCGGCGTTGGCCACGGGACCGATAAGGCGGTGATATTGGGGCTCCTTGGTTACGAGCCGGAAACGATAGATCCGGATACCGCCGATGACGCCGTCGCTCGCGTTCGCGAACAAAAAAGGATCGCTTTACCGGACGGCCCGGAGATCGATTTTGATCCCGCTACCGCGATCGAGCTTTGCGCTTCGGTGATCCCTGAGACGCATCCAAACGAAATAGTGTTGACCCTTTCCGACAAGAGCGGCGAGAAGATTTTCTCCAGCGTTTATTATTCCGTTGGCGGAGGGTTCATCGCGACCGCGAAACAGCTCGCGCAGAAATCAGATGACGACCTCATTTCACGTCGCCAGCATGGCAGGTTTCCCTTCACATCCGCGAAGGAACTGCTGGCCCATTGCAGGTCCGAAGACGTGCCGGTTTCACAGATCATCCTCGTGAATGAAGACGCGCTGCGCCCGCGCGCGGAAACTGACGCTGGTCTCGGCCGGATCTGGTCTGCGATGAACGATTGCGTTGATCGCGGACTTCGCGCTGAGGGCGAATTGCCGGGGGGGCTTGGCGTGCGCCGTCGCGCGTCGTCTCTGCACCGAAAACTTCTGGATGCACCGCTCGCGAATGAACGCGAGCAGCTTTTCGATTGGCTGAATGTCTACGCCATGGCCGTGAACGAGGAAAACGCTGCTGGAGGGCGCGTCGTCACTGCGCCCACCAATGGCGCGGCCGGCATCATCCCGGCGATCATCCGCCATTACTGCACGGACGAGGACCGCACGGCGCACAAGATCCGCACGTTCCTTGCGACAGCCGCCGGCGTCGGCATGCTCTATAAGCAGCGCGCCTCGATATCGGGCGCTGAGATGGGCTGTCAGGGCGAGGTCGGCGTCGCCTGCTCGATGGCTGCGGCGGGTCTCGCCGAAGTCTGGGGCGCAACGCCGGCGCAGGTTGAACGCGCGGCCGAAATCGCAATGGAGCACAATCTCGGGCTCACCTGCGACCCGGTAAGGGGGCTTGTTCAAATCCCCTGCATCGAACGCAACGCCATCGGCGCCGTCAAAGCCGTGAACGCCGCGCGCCTCGCCATGCGCGCCGCCGATAATCCGAAAGTCTCCCTTGATCAGGTCATCGAAACCATGCGTCAGACCGGTCTCGACATGTCGCGGAAGTATAAGGAAACGAGTGAAGGCGGTCTCGCCGTCAACGTCGTCGAGTGCTGAGCGAGCGATTGGACAGACCCATGATGCATGCTATCACCCCGGCCCACGGAAGGCGGACGTGGCGGAACCGGTAGACGCAACAGACTTAAAATCTGTCGGGAGCAATCCCGTGGGGGTTCGAGTCCCCCCGTCCGCACCACTGGCCCGGAGTGTCCGCCAAAGCTGACTAGCTTCGTCAGAACCATGAAAGGTGCTCGACTTGCGGTCGTCAGAACTCATTCACATTGTGGGCTGTCATGCAGGCGGAGAAGTCGGCGACGTGATCGTTGGCGGCGTCGCCCCTCCGCCAGGCGAAACCCTGTGGGATCAGTCCCGATGGATCGCAACGGATGAGCGCCTGCGCAACTTTGTTCTGAACGAACCGCGAGGCGGCGTCTTTCGTCACGTCAATTTGCTTGTTCCGCCGAAGAATCCAAAGGCTGACGCCTCCTTCATCATCATGGAGCCCGCTGATACGCCGCCCATGTCCGGCTCAAACAGCATTTGCGTGACGACTGTTCTCTTGGAGACGGGCGTTATTCCAATGACCGAACCGGAAACGCGCCTTACGCTTGAGGCGCCGGGCGGACTTGTCGATGTGATCGCTGAATGTCGCGATGGCAAAGTGCGGTCCGCGACCATCGCCAACCACCCGTCTTTTGCGGACAAGTTGGATGCACCCCTCGAGGTGGCCGGGATTGGTGCGCTGCGCGTCGACACCGCCTATGGCGGCGACAGTTTTGTCGTTGTCGACGCCCACGCGCTAGGCTTCAGCTTAGCGCCGGACGAAGCAAAGGATCTTGCGGCCCTCGGCGTAAAAATAAGCGACGCTGCGACCGACCAGATCGGCTTTTCGCATCCGACCAATCCCGATTGGCGGCATATTTCATTTTGCCTGTTTGCAACGCCGATCAAAGACGGGACGACCAAACACGCGGTGGCTATCCGCCCGGGCAAGATCGACCGATCGCCCACAGGCACCGCTGTTTCTGCGCGTCTTGCTTTATTGCACGCGCGGGGCGCTGTGGATGTCGGCTATGAATATTCAGCGCGTTCGATCATCAGATCGGAGTTCGTCGGCCGCATCGCCGGCCTCACAAAGCTGGCTGATAAGGCGGCGGTGCTCCCGACAATCAAGGGAACGGCCTGGATCACCGGAACCCGACAACTAATGCTTGATCCGGATGATCCTTGGCCGGAGGGCTATCGCATTTCGGATACGTGGCCGGGCGCAAGGATATGAGCGAGAGCAAATTCGACGCTCCGGGCGTTCCGTACATCAATCAATCGATCGAGCCTCGCCTCTCATGGTCGGGCGCCGTGGAAGCGTTGCGCGCAGCCCATCGCCAGGCGAGGGCGACAAGCGCCGACTTGCTGATCCCCATGAATGACGGCGAACTATTGACGCGATCGGCGTCGATCGCGGGCTTTGGCGCGGGGACGAAGACGGTTTCCATTATTGCTGGCAACCCCCGTAAAAGACCGCCGTTGCCGGCGGTGCAGGGGCTGTTCATACTCTTCGAAGAAGTCGACGGTCGTCCTGTCGCCCTGATCGACGGCGCGGTTCTCACAAAATGGAAAACAGTGGCGGATTCTCTGCTTGGCGCGTCGCTGCTGGCGCGGGCCAACCCACGCCGCCTCACCCTGATCGGCGCCGGCGCGATGGCGACCGCGCTTGCGGAAGGTTACTGCACATTCTTCGCCTCACTTGAGACGGTTCGCATTTGGAGCCGCACGCCCGCCACGGCCGCGCGCCTTGCGCGGACGATTGGAGAGGGCGCCGTCGTATGCGAGACGAGCCGCGCGGCGGTCGCTGATGCCGATATCATTGTTTGTGCGACCGGTGCGCGAAAGCCGATGTTAAATGGCGCATGGGTGAAGCCTGGAGCGCATGTCGATCTTGTTGGCGCGCACGGACCGGCGATGCGCGAAGCTGACGATGAGCTGATGCGCCGCGCAAGGCTGTTCGTCGATAGTCGCGAGACGACGATCGAGCATATTGGCGAGCTAATGATTCCGATCGCGTCGGGCGTCATTACGCGAGAAAATGTGCTGGGCGATCTTTATGATCTGATCGCTGATGAGATGCCGGCGCGCGCGCAAGAAGACATCACCGTCTTTAAGAATGGCGGCGGCGCACATCTCGATTTAATGACGGCGCGTTACATGCTGGACGCCGCCAGCCTTTAGATAAAACGCGCCACGACTTCCTTATAAGACCGCGACAGCTTCAGCTCCTGGCCGTTTTCGAGGATGATGAAATATTCGCCGTTCGAATGCGGGTGCAATTCTTTCACCTTGTCGACATTGACGATCGCGGATCGGTGGATGCGCTGAAACCGCGACGGATCAAGACGCTGTTGCAGGGCCTTCATGGTCTCGCGAATGATATGGGTTTTGCCGCCAGCGTGGATGCACATATAGTCGCCGGCTGCGTCGATCCATTCGATTTCGTCGGCGTCCAGGACAACAACTTTCGAGCCGTCTTTAAAAGAGAGGCGTTCGGAATAGCGTTCCTTCTCCGCCCAATCCGGATCGTTAATCAGCTCCTTGATGCGGTCGCGTTCGTCGTCTGACAGCGACGCAAGAAGCTCTACGAGTTTCGATTCGCGGGTCAGGGCCGCCTTTGAGTGAAGCGCTTCTCGCACGCGGTGCAGCGCGTCTTTCAGGCGCTCTTCCTCGACCGGCTTGACGATATAATCGAGCGCGTTTGCTTCAAAGGCGTCAATCGCAAACTTGTCATAGGCGGTGACAAAGACGAAGAATGGCGCCGGCGCGCCGATCAGCGCGCGTACAACGCCAAATCCGTCCAGGCCCGGCATCTGGATGTCGAGGAAGACAACATCGGGGGACGTCGCCTTGATCGACTTCACGGCTTCGCGACCGTTTGAACATTCGTCGACGATTTCCACTTCGGGAAATTCCGCAAGACGCATTTTTAAGCCCCGCAGCGCCAGCGGCTCATCGTCGACCAGCACCGCCCTGATTTTTTCGTCCGTCATAATCGCCCGCTCCCGCGCCCGTCTTACGTCTCAAAGGGAATGCGCAAACATACGCAAAGCCCCTGCGGCGATATTCGCCGCAACATGAATTCATTTTTGTCTTGGTAAAGGAAGGCCAAGCGATCGCGCATATTGATAAGGCCAACGCCGGCTTTCGCATCCCGCAGCAATTCGCTCGGATCGTCAGGCGCGTCAGGACCGTTATCGCAGACCTCCATCTGCAGCCACTTGCCGTCGCGCCTCGCAATCACGGAAATCTCGCCGCCGCTCTCCATTTGCGCGATTGCGTATTTGATCGCGTTTTCGATCGCGGGCTGCAAAATGAGAGAGGGCACCTGCGCGCTAAGCGCGTCTTCGTCGATCTCGAAGTTCAACTTCAAGCGATCCGCAAATCGCGTTTTTTCAATTTCAAGATAGAGCTTAAGCGCGCGCACTTCTTCAGCCAGCGTCGTCTTCAATAGCGGATCGCTGTCGAGGGAATAGCGCAGGAACGCGGAGAGCTGCGAAATCATCTTATTCGCCTGCTTGCCGTCCTGTTCAAGGACGAGCGTCGAGATCGCATTCAGCGTATTGAAGAGGAAATGCGGATTGAGCTGATATCTCAGCATCTTCAACTGCGCCTGGTCGGCGAGCCGCGCGGAGAGGACAACGCGCTCCATCTCGTTGCGAAGGTTTAAATAGTAGTTGATCCCGAAGTAAAAGCCCGCCCAGGAGCCAAGGAGAAACAGATTGGCCTGGATGTCAGGCAGCAATAACAGCAATTGGTTGCCGACGCCGAAAGGCATGTTGCGGGTGTCGAGCCAGTCCGGGCCGAAAATATAGGTGAAGATCTTTGTCTTCATCGCGGCCATGGCGACGGCCATGGCGATGGTCGACGGGATGGCTATGAGAAGAATGAACCCGGCCTTCTGCCCGCGCGCGTAGTGATAAATCGGCCGCGCAAGGATCGTCGTCGTCAGAAAGCCGACCAGCGACGAGGCGAGGGAATAAAGAACAGCTTCCGGGGTGCGCCCTGCGACGAACGTCGAAACGCTGGAGACATGCAAAATGAAAAATCCGAGCCAGCCAGCCGTCTGCAAGACCCAGAACATCCGGTTCTTGTCCGCGAATAGCCAGTTCATCCAGTGACGCGAGCGTCCCGGCGCGTCGATGAACGGACCTTGCCCGCTATGGGTGTTCGCTGCTGTCGTCATTTTTGGTGAATACGCCTCATTCACGGGTTCAAACGCTCTCCATTCTGATGCGCAAGCGCGTCTGCGGCGAACCGAGCGTCAATCGCGACCAACCCCCCCGAGATGGACGTCAGCGCTTCAATCCGCCAGGGCGAGCAATCTGACGTCGCCACCCGCCGCCGTCGTGTTTACCGTCATTGTCCGCTCGGTGCAAAAGCGCGAAACGGGGTCCCGGCGTGATAGGATCGGAATGATCGGACCGTCGGGCGTTGCTGTGGCCTCGGCGATTTTCAATCGCGATTTCCGATCGCCGTCGAAAACCACAAGGCGCAATGGCGCCGCCTGGAGCAATGCCGTCGGAATTGCGTCCACTGACCGAAAGACGCCGTCCGGCGCGCCGCTCTTTGACAACGCGCGAGCAAGATCGGAAAGCTCGCCGGCGCCAAACGCGATGACGATGTTTCCCGCGGCGAGGGCTTTGAGCGCCTGATGCGCGACGTCGCCATCGCCGCCGAGACATAAAGCCAAACCGCGGCCCCGCAGCTTCAGCGTATTGGATTCGCCCGTCGGCCCCGGCAGGTCCTCGCTGTCCGACGACGCGCGCGCCGTCGCCAAGATGTCGTCGCGCGTCTCATTGTCAATCGAATCGAGCCTTTCCAGAGCGCCGGACAAGACAGCTGCGCGATCTGTCAGCGACCATGCGAAATATGCGGCGTGCGAATGATCGATAAACTGATGGTCTTCCCGGGAAAGCTCGGTGTCGGTGAGAACAAGTTCGCCGCCGCCCTCGATGATCACCGGCTTTGAAAGCGATTGCACATAATGCGGGCCGCCGGCTTTGGGACCGGTGCCGGAGAGACCCTCTCCGCCAAAGGGCTGCACGCCGACGACGGCGCCAATCTGGTTGCGGTTGACGTAAAGATTGCCGACGCGGGCGCGCCGGGCGATGGCGTTCATCGTTTCGTCAATGCGCGTGTGAACGCCCATGGTCAGCCCGTAGCCGAGCCGGTTGATGTCGCCAATGAGCGCGTCGAGGCGATCGGCTTCAAATCGCACGACCTGCAGAACAGGGCCAAAAATTTCGTCGCCCAACGCATTAACAGAGGAAATCTCAAATGCGACTGGCGCGATGAAGAGACCGTTAGCCTCGCTCTTGATGCGGGCCTTAGCCATCAAGCGCGATGATTTCTCAAGATCGAGAATGCGGTCATCGATTGCAGACCGCGCTTGCACATCGATGACCGGACCGACGTCGGTCGACAGTTTCGCCGGATCATCAACGCTGAGTTCTGCGATCGACCCCGTGAGCATGTCCTCGAAACGATCAAATATGTCGTCCTGCACGCACGCGACGCGGCAGGCGGAACAGCGTTGCCCGGCGCTTTGAAATGATGACGCCACGAGATCGCTGACGGCCTGTTCAAGCAGCGCAGTGGAATCGATTATCATCGCGTTGACGCCGCCGGTTTCCGCGATTAGCGGCGCATTGATCCGGTTCGTTTCGAGAAGCGTTCGCCGAATGGCGCGCGCCGTTTGGGTGGAGCCAGTAAAAATGACGCCCTCGATTGCGTCATTTGAAACAAGCGATGCGCCGATTGACCCGTCGCCAGGCGTGAACTGCAAGGCAGGTTTCGGCGCCCCGGCTTCGTGCAGAAGACGAACGGCTTCATAGGCGATGAGCGGTGTTTGCTCTGCTGGTTTCGCGACGACGCAATTGCCTGCGGCGAGGGCGCCGCTGATCTGGCCCAGAAAAATCGCCAAGGGAAAATTCCACGGGCTGATGCAGGCGACGACGCCGAGCGGCGCGCCCGCCGCGCTCTCCGCCTGGTCGGCGTAATAGCGCAAAAAGTCGACTGCTTCGCGGATCTCTGCGATCGCGTCTTCCCATGTCTTGCCGGCCTCGCGAACAGCGATCGTCATGAAGGCGTCGCCGCGCTCGTCGAGGCGATCCGCCGCTTTGCGCAAGATCGCGGCGCGGGCGCTGCGCGGCGTCGCCGCCCATTCCGACGCATACGCCGCCGCCGATGCGCATGCATTCGCAATATCTTCCGGCGTGCACTCGACCACTGTTCCGATGCGGCGCGTTCGATCCGACGGCGAGTAGACAGGCGTTGCTTCCTCGCTGTCATAGTCAGCATCGATAATTGGTTTCGCGTCGGTGTTTGGCTCTGCTTGCGCCAATTGATCCACGAGATGGTCGGCAGTTAAAGGATCCGTGATATCCCAGCCCTTCGCCGCGAGACGCCCGCCAAGATAATCCCGCGGCGCCGGAATTTGGGTGTTCTCGATGGCGGAGAGGCTCGTGATTGCATCGATCGGATCAGCGACGATATCGTCAACGGAAAGGTCTGGATCGATCAATTGATTCACGAATGACGAATTGGCGCCGTTCTCCAATAACCGGCGCACAAGATAGGGCAGCAACTCCTTGTGTCCTCCAACTGGCGCATAGATCCGTGAATTCAATCCCGCCTTCAGAAGTCTGTCGTGGAGCGCGTCGCCCATGCCATGAAGGCGCTGAAATTCGTAGTCGGCGTAATCGCCGGCCATCTCCATGACAGTTGTCGCCGTCAAAGCGTTATGGGTGGCGAATTGCGGATAAAAGGCGTCGGTTGATGAGAGCATTTTTCTCGCGCAAGCAATGTAGCTGAGATCGGTCATCGCCTTGCGGGTAAAGACCGGATAGCTCGAAAGCCCGAGCACTTGCGCGCGTTTGATCTCAGCGTCCCAATAGGCGCCCTTAACAAGGCGCACCATGATGCGTCGCCCCGAACTGCGCGCCAGCGTGGCGAGCCAATCTAAGACAAAGGGCGCGCGGCGCTGATAGGCCTGAACCACGACGCCAAACCCTGTCCAGCCGTCAAGAGAGGGGTCGCGGATCAATTGTTCAATGAGATCGAGCGAGATATCCAGCCGGTCGGCTTCTTCGGCGTCTATATTAAACCCGATATTCGCCTTCCGCGCTTGCCGGGCGAGGACGCGCGCGCGTTCGGCCAGTTCGCTCAAAACGCGTTCTTTTTTACCATATTCATACCGCGGGTGCAGCGCCGACAGCTTTACGGAGATGCCGGGATTGTCCGCCGGGCGATCATGCTTGGCATGGTCTGCGATCGCCGCGATCGCCGATTCGTAGTCGCGAAAATAGCGCTCGGCGTCGCCCGCCGTGTGCGCAGCCTCGCCGAGCATGTCGAAAGAAAAGCGATAGCCGTCCCTGGCGTATCGCTCGCTGCGCGCCATGGCCTCTTTAATACTTTCGCCGAGAACAAAATGCTCACCCATGATGCGCATGGCCTGCGCGACCGAAGCGCGGATCACCGGCTCGCCAAGGCGATCAAGGACGGCCTTTGTCGCCTTCGCCATGCGCCGCATCGGATCCTTGGCCTCGACGTCATCAAGCCACGCTGCTGTCAACATCAGGGCGCGGGTTGAAAAATTGACAAGGGGGAAAGGGCTCTTGCCTTTATGCGCGGCCCAGTCGCCGGCTTCGATCTTGTCTTCAATAAGCGCGTTGGCTGTTGCGGCGTCCGGCGTCCGCAACAGTGCTTCTGCAAGCCGCATTAACGTTACGCCCTCGGCCGACGACAAGCCGTATTCCTGAAGGAATTTGTCAATGAGCCCGGAGCGCTGCGCATCGGCGCGCGCTTCGTTTACAAAATGCGCGGCGGCGTCTCGCGCGCGGGCCCGCGTCGCGTCGTCAAGCCGGGCCAGTTGGATCAATTGTTTTGCAAGCTCGCTCTCGCTTTTGAGAGCATTCGCGCGAACCGCAGCGCGCATGGTTTCGAGACTGTCTGCGTCGGCCGCCATGGAACATCCTGTAGACGCTTGATTATTCAAAACAATAATGACTTCTCGTCAAATTGTCATGTACAGATCGTGGTTTGGGTTGACTTTCTAATCGCGCGCGCCGCCGCTGCGCAGAGCCATTGCACCCCGTTGTGCCAAGGCATACCTAACTGTCGCAAATGGTGTTTTTCAATGCGGTCGCCGGCGCGCCCCCGCCGGCAGAGCCGGATCTATCCGAAGGGACGGGCTTATGACAGATGCGTTTATTTACGACGCCGTGCGCACCCCGCGCGGCAAAGGCAAAGCGGATGGCTCGCTTCATGAAATCACGCCAGTCTCGCTAGCGACGCAAGTGCTTGAGGCGGTCCGGGACCGCAATCAAATCGACACCGCGGAAATCGACGACATCGCTTTCGGCTGCGTTTCGCCGGTCGGCGAACAGGGCGCGGTTATCACGCGCACTGCGATCATGAACGCCGGATTCGCCGAATCCACCGCCGGCATTCATGTTAACCGCTTCTGCGCCAGCGGGCTTGAGGCCGCCAACATCGCAGCGGCCAAGGTCAAGGCCGGCGAAGCGGACCTCACGATTGGCGGCGGCGTTGAATCCATGAGCCGGGTGCCCATGGGCTCCGACGGCGGCGCCTGGGCGACCGATCCCGCCGTGGCGTTCAAAACTTACTTCGTGCCGCAGGGCATCTCTGCTGACCTCATTGCAACGAAATACGGTTTTTCGCGCGACGATGTCGACGCTTACGCCGTCGAGAGCCAAAAGCGCGCGGCGAAGTCCTGGGACGAAAAGCGATTTGAAAAGTCTATCGTGCCGGTCAAGGACGTCATGGGCGAACCAGTTCTCGCCCATGATGAAACCGTCCGGGCGAAAACGGACATGCAATCGCTCGGCGCTTTGAATCCGTCTTTCGCGATGCTCGGCGGCCAATTCGGCTTCGACGCGGTTGCGTTGCAAAAATACCCTGAATTTGAAAAGATCAAGCACGTCCATCACGCTGGCAACTCCTCCGGTATTGTCGACGGCGCCGCTGCGGTGCTGATCGGCAATGAAGAGGCGGGCAAGCGGATCGGCATGAAGCCGCGCGCGCGCATTCGCGCCATGGCGTCGGTCGGTTCAGAGCCGACCATTATGCTGACAGGTCCGGAATTCGCCGCCAAGAAGGCGCTGAAGCGCGCCGGCATGGAAAAATCGGACATTGAGTTGTGGGAGCTGAACGAAGCGTTCGCTTCCGTCGTCCTGCGCTTCATGCAGGCGCTCGACATCGACCATTCCGACATCAACGTGAATGGCGGCGCGATCGCCATGGGCCACCCGCTCGGCGCGACTGGCGCGATCATACTCGGCACCGTTGTCGATGAGCTTGAGCGTTCCGGCAAAGAGAACGCGCTGATCACCCTGTGCATCGGCGGCGGCATGGGCACCGCGACGATTATCGAACGCGTGAACTGATTGAACGGGAAGAACTCACATGTCTTTTAAAACACTTTCTATCGACGTTGATGGTGACGGCATTGCGCTGATCACGATCGATCTGCCCGGCGAGTCGATGAATGTCTGGAACGCTGATCTGATTTCAGATTTCGGCGAGGCAGTCGAAAAGGTGCTCGGCGACGACGCCATCAAGGGCGCTGTCATCACCTCGGGCAAGGCGTCTGGATTCCTCGCGGGCGCAGACCTCAACATGCTAGGCTCGGCCTCGGCTTCATCGACGCAGGAAGCATTCGAGGGCGCCTTCGGCCTCAACGCCATGCTTCGCAAGATGGAGACGGGCGGCAACACGGCGAAAGATCTGAAGAACGGCGCCGCGCACGCCAAGCCAATTGCGGCGGCGGTGAATGGCCTTGCGCTCGGCGGCGGTCTTGAGCTTGTTCTCGCCTGTCACTACCGCGTTGTGGCGGACAATCCGAAAATCCAGCTTGGCGTCCCGGAAGTCCAGGTCGGCCTGTTGCCGGGCGGCGGCGGCACGCAGCGCTTGCCGCGCCTCGCTGGTCTGCAATCCGCGGCGATGCTCGCGACGCAAGGCAAGCCCGTCGATCCGCAGGCGGCGAAAGCGCAAGGCTTTATCGATGAGATTGCGCCGGCGGAAGACGTTGTCGCGAAGGCCAAAGCCTGGGTGAAAGCCAATCCGAAAGCCGTCCAGCCCTGGGACAAGAAGGGATTCAAGTTTCCCGGCGGCGGCGGCGCCATGGATCCGCGTTCGGTTCAGTTCTTCATGGCGGCGAACGCCATGGGTCAGCGCGAGACGAAGCACAACTATCCGGCCGTCCAGTATATCCTTTCGTGCATGTATGAAGGGTCGATCGTCCCCTTCGACACGGCGATCCGGATCGAGTCGAAATACTTCACCAAGCTTCTGACAAGCCCGCAGACGCGCAACATGATCCGCACGCTGTTCATAAACAAGCAAGCGGCGGAGAAAGGCGCGGCCCGTCCCAAAGACGTGCCGCCGAGCGATATCAAAACCGTCGGCGTTCTGGGCGCCGGGCTCATGGGGTCCGGCATCACGCATGTCTCCGTTAAAGGCGGCATGAATGTCATCGTCCTCGATCGCGACATGGAGGCGGCGGAAAACGCCGTCGCTTATTCGAAGAAGATCCTCGACAAGCGCGTTTCGCGCGGCAAGATGACGAAAGAGGCCGCCGAGGAATTTCTCTCAAAGATCAAGCCGACGGCTGATTATAACGATCTGAAAGACGTTGATCTCATCATCGAGGCGGTGTTTGAGGATCCGGACGTCAAAGCCGACGTCATCAAGAAAACCGAGGCCGTGATTGGCGAGGACGTCATCTTCGCATCGAACACCTCGACCTTGCCGATCACCGGCCTTGCGAAACACTCCAAGCGGCCCGATCAGTTTATCGGCATGCACTTCTTCTCGCCGGTCGAGAAGATGCCGCTCCTCGAAATCATTCCGGGCGACCGCTCGGGCGATCGCGCGCTGGCGACGGCCCTCGATTACAACCGCAAGATCCGGAAAACGCCGATCGTCGTCAAAGACGTTCGCGGTTTTTACACCAACCGCGTCGTCCCGCCTTATCTCAACGAGGCAATGACAATGGTGAAAGAGGGCGTGAAGCCCGCTCTTATCGAGAACGCCGCATCGCTTCTCGGCATGCCGGTCGGACCCTTGGCGCTCGTCGATGAGACCTCGTTGTCTCTAGGTCTGATGCTCGTTCGCTCAACCAAGAAAGAGCTCGGCGACGATTACAAACCGACAGGCGTTGAAGATCTTTTGGAGAAGATGGTTGAAGGCCTCGGCCGGCAGGGCCGCAAATCAGGTGGCGGCTTCTATGACTACCCGGAAGGCGCGCCGAAGCATCTCTGGCGGGGCGTTTCGGAACACTTCCCCGAAGCGGACGAGCAACCTTCCGCCGAGGACGTCAAGGAACGCCTGCTTTACGCGCAGCTCATTCCGGCGGCCCATTGCTTCGCCGATGAAATTGTGCCCGACCCAAAATCGGCCGATCTGGGCGCGATTTTCGGTTGGGGTTTTGCGCCCTGGACCGGCGGGCCGATGAGCTACATCGACACCATCGGCGTTGAAGCTTTTGTCCAGAAGGCTGAGAGCCTCGCCCAGCGTTACGGCGAGCGGTTCAATCCGCCAGCGAAGTTTCGCGACATGGCGGACGAAGGCGCCGGGCTTTACGGTAAAGCCGCTTAATCAAATCGCAGATCGTTTTGATAACGGCGCCTTCGGGCGCCGTTATTATTTGGAAGCGAGAAACTTGTAGCCAAGTATCTTGTAGGCGAGCTTGGCGGCGAGAAAATCGCAGCCATGGAGCGCGGGGTTCGGCGCCAGCTCGTTGATGTCGGCGCCGACCCAGGCGGAGATTTCCGAGGCGCGTTTGAGGATCGGCGTTACGTCGTGCCAGAAGAGGCCGCCCGGCTCGGGCGTGCCGGTCGCCGGCATCAGGCTCGCGTCAAAACCGTCAAGATCGAAGGTCACATAGACGGGGCGCCCTCTTAATGGCGCGAGCATGTCTTCAATGTTCCACTCGGCCTTGTCTTTGGCCCAGTGAATGTGGACGCGATGGCGATTTTCTTCGAGGAAGGTGATCTCGGATTTGGAGATATTGCGGATGCCGACGGAAACGACGCTTAAGTCGGGCGCATCGAGACAACGGCGGATCGCGGCGGCGTGAGAGTAGTGCTCGCCGTCATAGCCGTCGCGCAAATCCGCATGCGCATCGAAATGCAGGAGTACGAGATCCGGGTAACGCTTCAGGAACGGCCGGATGGCGCCCGGCGTGATCGAATGCTCGCCGCCGAAGGTCATAGGGAAAGCGCCGTCTTCAAGCGCGATCTCTGTGAACGTTGCTAAGAGATCAAGCGCGTCTTCGGTTTTCTCCGGGATCTCCGGTTCGCGCCAGGTTTCGAGATGGAAAGCGTCAATCGGCTCGCACCAGAGTTCTTCATCGAAAAGCTCGACCTGATGCGAGGCCTCGATCATTGCGGCCGGCCCGCGCGCCGTCCCGCCGCTATAGGAAACCGTCGCCTCCAGTCCGAAAGGGATGATCACCGCTTTCGGCTTGTCGGACCTGGCGATGTTGTCGTCGCCGAGGCCGAGAAAGCCGTCGGCTGGGGACAGTGTCTCAGGCTTTGTCATTAGTCGTCGAACATGCGGGCGAGGCGTTTCGCTTCGCGCTGTTTCCAGGCGCCGCGATGATAGGCGTCGGACGCGATCAGCGGCATCACCGTCGTCGCTTCGGCGAACACCATTTGTTCAAGCACGGTCGAGACCTTGCCCCAGCTCGCCGCTTCTTTCAGCGTAGAAGAGGAGCAAGCGCCGTCGCGCACATCCGCGACCGTCACCTGGACCGCATATTTGTGAACGGGGACGTCTTCGTGCCCCAGGATTTCGGCGCAGACGACCGTGTCCTGAATGAAGTTTTTCGGCACGCCGCCCCCGACCATCAACAGACCGGACTCGCCTGACGCCAGTTTGATCTCGGTGAGCTCACGGAAATCCGCGACCGAGTCGATCGACACATATGGTTTGTCTGCTTTGATGCGGTCGACCTGGTGCTTGACGAGGCCGAACCCCGCCGACGAGTCCGAAAAGGCCGGGCAGAATATCGGCACGTCGCGCTCAAAGGCGAGGCGGACGAGGGATTTCTCCTTCTTGCCGTTCTCAGCGAGGTAGCGGCCCATCTCGCGAATGAAGCGGCGAGATGAATATAGCCCGGGCTTAACAGCGTTCGCGATCTCGCCGATCGTGTGATCGACGGCCTGCAGCTCTTCTTCGTCGATATAGGTATCGTAGATCCGGTCGATATAAAGATCGCGCAGATCATTATCATCGACGGCGCCCGTCGCCTGATAATGCTTGAAGCCAAGGCCTTCCAGAAAGTCCATGTCGACGATCGACGCGCCCGTCGCGACGATGCAATCGATCATGTTATTCTCGAGAAGGTCTGCGTAGAGATCCATGCAGCCGCCGGCGGAAGTCGAGCCGGCGAGCGTTAAAAAGATCGTGCAGCCCTTGTCGTCGAGCATCTGATTGTAGATGCCCGCGGCGCGGCCAAGATCGCGCGAGGAAAACGACATTTTCTCCATCGCGGAAATGATCGGGCGCGCGTCGAACGACTTGATGTCGATATGTTCAACGACATTTGAAAGCAGTTCGGCTTTGCGGTTGGAGCGGTTTTCGTCAGCCATTCGCCGATTCCTCCGATCGCTTGACGGCTTCGATTTCATCGCCATAGACGGTGGTCATGGGTTCATCGTCGACGACAAACTCCGCATAGGCGCCGAAGCCGTTGAATTGGGTGCGCATCGATACACCGTATGCGCCGAGGACACCCACTTCGATATAGTCGCCGATCTCAACGCCCGCCGGCAAATAGAATGGGCCGGGCATAAAATCGAGATCATCGCAGGTCGGTCCGTAAAGGCTGTATGCGGCGATCTCTGCAGGCCCGCTCTGAGAAAGCGCGCGGGTTGGGAACGGCCAGTTCAGGTGGCCGGCGTCGAAAAGGGCGCCATAAACGCCGTCATTAACATGCAGGGCGTCGTCGCGCCGCCCTTCAATGCGAATGATCAGCGACGACGATTCGGCGCAAAGCGCGCGGCCGGGCTCGCACCAGAGCTCGCAATTCTCCGCGACCAGCATCTCTTCGAACCGATGCGCGATCGCATCGACGAAATGCGACAGCGGCGGCGGCGTCATGCCGGGATAATCAGCCGGGAACCCGCCGCCGACATCGAGAATATCGACAATGACGCCGGCGCGGACGATTGTTTGCTCCACGACGTCGATAGCGTTCACATAAGCGCTCGGCGACATGGTCTGGCTGCCGACATGAAAGGCGACGCCAAGACGGCGCGCGACCTGTCGCATCCGCTGGAGGAGGGCGACGGCCGTGTCGCCTGACGCGCCGAATTTGCGGCCAAGCGAGATCTTCGCCTCGTCGTTTGGAACGGCGTGCCTGAGGCACAGAGTGAGGTCGCGCGCATCGCCGGTCGCGCGCAGGATCTTGTCTAGCTCCGCTTCGCTATCGAGCGAGAAGGTTCGAACGCCATGGTCGTTATAGGCTTCGCGGATTGATTCCTCGGCCTTAACCGGATGCATGAAGGCGATTTCAGCCTGACTGAAAAGCGACCGCACGAGCCGGACTTCCGTGATCGAGGCAACCTCGAATGCGTTGACGCCGGCGTCATTTAGCGCGCGCAGCAGCCACGGGGAAGGGTTCGCCTTGACGGCGTAAAAGCTTGTCCCTGGAAAAGTATCGATAAACCAGCGCGCTGCTCGCGCCGCCGCTTCAGGTCGCAGGCAGAAGACGGGTTGGCTGGGTTTTTCCAGTCGCGCTACGTGAGTCGCGTCTTTGTAATTTGCCACCTCATGGGACCTCCAAGTAAGGGCCGGCGCGAACGGCGGAACCAGTTGAAGCCCGTGCGCGACAGCGTCTGACCAGACCGCCAGCCCCACGAGAAAAACCCGGACTTGGCGTGAAGGCGCGATTTAGGGATCGCCGTGGGCGATGTAAAGGGATTTCTCACAAGCCGCGTCACGCCGCCCGGTCATGCTGCGCTGCGGGACCTTTTTACGCCCGCTCGCGCCGCGGCTTGGCGTTGGATTTGGATTTCTTCTTGCGGCTTTTGCCCGAAGCCTTCTTTCCGGACCGCTTGGGGCCGCCGCCGCGTTTTGGTTTGCGCGTCTTCGCCTTTTTCGGATCCGGGGCGAGGGGATCGCTAACCATCTCAAACCGCAAAGAGCCGGTGAGGGGGATCGCCTCGGCGAGGCGCACTTGAACCGGTTGTCCTAAACGGTAAACGCCGCCGGTGGTCTCCCCGACGATGCGGTGTTTCGCGTCCTCGAAGCGGTAGCGTTCGTCGCCAATACTGCGCATCGGGATAAACCCGTCGGCGCCGCTTTCATCAAGGCCGACAAAGAGACCGAATTTAGTGACGCCGCGAATGCGCGCCCTGAATTCCAATCCGACGCGGCCGGCCAGGTATTCGGTGAGATAGCGGTCGCTCGCCTCGCGCTCGGCGGCGATGGCGCGACGTTCGAGATCAGAAATCTGCTCGGCGATGTCGTCAAGCGCGTCGGCTTCTTCTTTCGACTGCCCGCCGGGCCCAAGCTTAGCTGCTCGCACCAGGGCGCGATGCACGGCGAGGTCGGCATAGCGCCGGATCGGCGAGGTGAAGTGCGCGTATCGCGGCAGGTTGAGGCCAAAGTGGCCGCGATTCTCAGTGTCGTAAATCGCCTGGCGCTGGGCGCGCAGGACAATTTGCGAAATCATCTCCTTTTCGTCGCGCTCTCCGGCGATTTTCAGGATCTGGTTGAAATTGGCGGGGCGGACCGATCCGCCCTTCGTCAGTTTGTAGTCGAGCCCGTCGAGATATTCGCGCACGCCTTGGAGATCGTCCTCGTCCGGCTGGTCGTGCACGCGGTAAATGAGATTGAGCCGCGCGCGTTCGAGCGTTTCCGCCGCCGCGACATTGGCGAGGATCATGAACTCCTCGATGACGCGATGCGCATCGAGGCGTTCGCGTTTCACGACGTCGCTGACCTCACCTTTCTTGTTAAGGAGAACTTTGCGTTCAGGCAGATCGAGATCGAGCGGCGCGCGCTTTTGTCGTTCCGTCCATCGCGCCCGAAAGGCTGCGAACAAACTCGAAATGGTCTGCTGGATATCGGGATCTGCGCCGGCCCCTTCGTGGATCCCTTGAGCGTCTTCGTAAGACAGCTTTGCAGCCGAACGCATGACCGCGCGCATGAATGTGTGGCGTTTTTTATTGCCGCCGGAATCGATAATCATCTCGACCGCGAGGCATGGTCGGTCGACGCCTTCGCGCAATGAGCATAAATCATTCGACAAGCGCTCCGGCAGCATCGGCACGACGCGGTCGGGCAGGTAGACAGAGTTGCCGCGCTGGCGGGCTTCTTTGTCGATGACATTATTCCAGCCGACGAAAAAACTCACGTCAGCTATGGCGACAATGATGCGGTGCCCGCCAGGATTGTCCGGATCCGGATCAGGTTCGGCGAATACGGCGTCGTCATGGTCTTTAGCGTCCGCCGGATCGATCGTCAAAAGCCCGGTCTTACGCAGATCGACGCGCTTTTCAGGACCGGGCAGCTTTGCGTTTTCCGCAGCGCGCATGACGGGGGCCGGGAACTCGGTCGGGATGCCGTGATTGGCGAGCGCAATCGTTGAAAAGGCGTCCCGGTCGTCGATATGACCCTCGATTTTTCGAACGCGCGCGCGCTGCGGGCCATAGCCGCGGGCGTTTTTCGTCTCGACCCAGACAAGATCGCCGTCTTTTGCGCCCGCTTCATCGCCGCGCTCGATCGTGAAAGAGCCGCGCGCGCGCCGTTCGACCGGATCGGCGCCCATGCCGCGGCGGTCCTTTCGGAAAACGGCGAGGAAGCGGTGGGCGCCCTTGCCGATGGCCTTGATGATCTCCGCCGTATAGGCGCCGTCGCCATCGGGTTTCAGACGCGCCAGCACGCGGTCGCCGACGCCGGGCGCAGGTTTTGTTTTCGCCGCTGACTTTTCGGAAATGCGGATCATTGGCGGCGCATGATCGTCTTTCCAGCCCGCCGGCTCGCATTCGAGATCGCCGTCATGGGTGACGCCGATGATGTCGATGGGCGTCACCGGCGGCAGTCGTCCCGCAATCTGCACGCGCTTGCCGCCCTTTAAATCGATGACGCCGTCCGCCTCCATTTGTTTCAGCAAAGAGCGCAGTTCGGCGCGGGCTTCGCCTTTGACGCCGAAGGCGCGCGCAATGTCGCGCCGCGCGGCGGCGTGGTCGGTGTCGTTCAGATATTCGATGATCTCGTTGCGAGTAGGCAGGGCGGGCGCGCCGCGGGCTTTGCGTTTCGGCATGAGCGAGGCTCTAACAGGTCGCGCCTGTCAAAGATAGCTGCTCAAGACCCCGCCAGCATCGGATTGATCGGGGCGCCGCGCACCCGAATCTCGTAGTGGAGATGCACTGCTGTCGCGTTGCCGCTGTCGCCGGTGAGCCCGAGCGGCTCGCCCTGGCGCACGCGCGCGCCCTCGCGAATGGAGCGTGAAAATTTCGAAAGATGCGCATAGCGCGTTTCAACGCCGTTGCGATGACGGATGATGATGACGCGCCCATAGCCGCGCTGGCGTCCGATGAACGTCACGACGCCGTCGCCGGCCGCGACGAAGGTGCGCGGCGATCCGGTAAAAAAATCGACGCCCTTGTGAAAGTCGCCTGCGCCGCCGCGACGCGGACCGAAACCCGATGAGATACAGGCTGGGACAGGCGCGCTCAAAAGCTGGTTGCCGGCGATCGAGATGACGGGCTCAAAACCGACGACGCGGCGGCTCCGGTCTGTCGCTGGCAAATTGGCGCCGCCGCCGGCGCAGACATGAATTGAGGATCCGAGGTTAGCGCGCGGGGCCGGCGCCGTGGCGCAGGCTGTCGCCGCAAAAAGACCCAGAAACGCAAGAACGCAACGCATCGATAGATTATGCCGCAAAATGGCGCCGGAAATATGAATGCGCCGAGGGATCGATCATTCGATCCTGGCCAGGGCCGTATTAGTCCGCTGCGGCTTTCTTTTTCGTTGCTTTTTTTGCCGTCTTTTTCTTGGTCGATTTCTTTTTCGCGGCTTTCTTCTTCGCCGGCTTCTTCTCGCGCGCGGCGATCCATTCAAGCGCCTGCTCCAGCGTTACATTTTCCGGCTCAACGCCGTTCGGGATCGTGGCGTTCGTCTTCTGGTGTTTCACATAAGGCCCGTAACGTCCGTCGAGAACGTTGACGGGATCACCCGTCTCAGGATGCGCGCCGAGCTCTTTCAACGCCTTTTGCTGGCGGCGGCCGCGCGGATTGGCTTTCTTTTCTGCGATTAGCGTCACTGCGCGGTTGAGACCGACTTCGAAAATCTCATCGACCGATTCCAGATTGGCGTATATTTTCCCGTGTTTTACGAAGGGCCCGTATCGCCCGAGCCCAGCTTCGATGATCTCGCCGTCGTCAGGGTGCGGACCAACGGCGCGCGGTAACGACAACAGCATCAGCGCCTTTTCAAGATCGACCGACTGCGCCTCCCAGCCTTTCGGGATGCTGGAGCGTTTCGGCTTTTCCTTCGATCCCTTCTCCTGTTCGCCAAGCTGAACGTAAGGGCCGAAGCGGCCGAATTTCAGCCACACATCGAGATTGGTGTCGGGATCAACGCCAAGCACCTTGTCGGCGTTCTCCGCCGCGTCCTCGCCATTGGCGAGGGCGGAAAGCTGGCGCGTATAGTTGCATTCCGGATAGTTGGCGCAGCCGATAAAGGCGCCATAGCGGCCCGTCTTTAGAGAGAGGCGCCCATCAGGTCGGCCCTCTTCGGCGCAAGCGGGGCAGGCGCGCGGATCGGAGCCGTCTTCTTTCTTCGGAAAGATCAACGGTCCGAGCGACTCGTTCAACGCATCGAGCACTTCAGAGATTCGCAACTCGCCGATATCTTCAACAGCGGCGTGAAACTCCGACCAGAAATTCTTTAGAAAGACTTTCCAGTCCGCCTTGCCGTCGGAGATTTCGTCGAGCGTTTCTTCAAGGTCGGCCGTAAAATCATATTCGACGTATTTCTGGAAATAGTTCTCAAGGAACGCGGTGACGATCCGGCCCTTGGAGTCGGGGATGAACCGGTTCTTGTCCATGGTGACATAGCCGCGGTCGCGCAGCACCGACAGGATCGAGGCGTATGTCGAGGGCCGGCCGATGCCGAGCTCTTCGAGTTTCTTGACAAGGCTCGCTTCAGAAAAACGCGGCGGCGGCTGCGTGAAGTGCTGATCAGCTTTCGCGTCCGATGCTTCTGCAGGCTCGCCTGCGGTCAGCTTCGGCAGAACGCCTGACGCTTCGTCGCCGTCCGGATCGTCGCGGCCTTCTTCATAAAGCTTCAGGAACCCGTCGAACAGGATGACCGAGCCTGTCGCGCGCAAGCCGGTCTTTTTGTCCTGCGAGAGCAGATCAATAGTCGTGTTTTCAAGGCGGGCCGATTCCATCTGGCTAGCGATGGCGCGCTTCCAGATCAGATCATAAAGCTTGTATTCGTCTTCGCTCAGCGAACGGATCTTGTTCGGCGCCCGCGAAAATCCGGTGGGGCGAATGCATTCATGGGCTTCCTGCGCGTTCTTCGCCTTGGACTTATACATGCGCGGCGAGTCCGGAACGTATGTTTCGCCGAACTGGGCGCCGACGGCCCGGCGCGCGTCATGAACGGCTTCCGGCGCCATATCGACGCCGTCGGTCCGCATATAAGTGATAAGCCCGGTGGTCTCGCCGCCAATGTCGACGCCTTCATACAGGCGCTGCGCGGTGCGCATGGTGCGCTGTGCGTTGAAGCCAAGTTTGCGCGCGGCTTCCTGCTGAAGGGTCGAGGTCGTAAAGGGCGGCGGCGGGTTGCGCCGGCCGGGCTTGGCTTCCACGGCGTCGACAGCAAAGCGCGCGGCTTCGACCGCCGCTTTCGCCGCCATGGCCGCCGCCTCGTCGCCGAGGGAGAACTTCTTCAGCTTCTCGCCGTCATGAAGGACGAGACGCGCCTCGAATGAATCGCCGGACTGCGACATTATCTGCGCAGCGACTGTCCAGTATTCCTCTGGAACAAAGGTCTCGATTTCCAATTCGCGGTCACAGATGAGCCTCAGCGCCACCGATTGGACGCGGCCGGCCGACCGGGCGCCGGGCAGCTTGCGCCACAAGACCGGCGACAATGTAAAGCCGACGAGATAATCGAGCGCGCGGCGGGCGAGATAAGCGTCTACGAGGTCTTCATCCAACTGCCGTGGATGCGCCATCGCGTCTTGCACAGCCTTTTTTGTGATGGCGTTGAACGCGACGCGGTCGATGCGGACGTCCTTCAGCGCTTTCTTGTCGGTGAGCGCCTCCAGAAGATGCCAGGAGATCGCCTCGCCCTCGCGATCGGGGTCGGTGGCGAGGATCAGCCGCTCGGCGCCTTTGACGGCCTTCGCGATTTCGTTGACGCGCTTGCGCGAGCCGGCGTCGAGCTCCCAGACCATTTCGAAGTCTTTGTTCGGATCGACGGATCCGTCCTTGGACGGCAGATCGCGGATATGGCCGTAGGAAGCGAGAACCTGAAATCCTGGCCCGAGATACTTGTTGATCGTTTTCGCTTTGGACGGCGACTCGACTACGACGACTTGCATGTGGCGCTGCGACCTCGATCCGACGGGCCCGGTAAGGCTTGGGCGCGCGGTAATGCGGCCGGCTGGCGGCTCCTGTCAACTGCGGCGATCAGATTTGGCGAATGGTTAACGGCGCGCGCAACTAAAGGCGAAGCCTGTTCAGCCTTATTGCGAGCCTGAATTTCGAAGGTGAAAAGCTCTATGCATTTCAGGGCGTTGAGCGCTCTCTCGCAAGTAAGATAGCCGCTGTCGTTCACTCGCCCGTCGAGCGGACGAACCGCGCGCCGCTCAACTCTTCAGCTTCCCCGGCGAGGATGAGGTCCAGCATGACGTCGGCGAAGAGCCCCGCCGGCGCGCTTGTCTCGCGCAGCAATTCATCGCGGTGGACAGGCGTGAAGCTAAGGAGTTCCAGAATTTCAGCGTGCAAGGCAGCGAACTGCGCCGGGTCAGGATCGGCGTCGGTCGCCGCCGGCCAGTCGTCGGCGCGTCGTTTGTCTTCCTGCGCGCCGCGCGTCTGTCCGGCGAGAAACTCAAGAATGTCCTGAGCTGTTTCGACAAGCCCCGCGCCGTCGCGGATCAGCCGATTGGCGCCCTGGCACCGCGGATCGAGCGGCGATCCGGGCACCGCAAAGACTTCGCGGCCCTGCTCCAAGGCGAACCGCGCGGTGATCAACGTGCCGCTGCGGGCGGCCGCCTCGACAACGACGACAGCGCGCGACAGGCCGGAGATCAGTCGATTGCGCTTCGGAAAGTCGCGCGCCGTTGGCTGCTGGCCGATGGGGCACTCCGACATCACGATGCCTTGCCGGGCGATCGCGTCCGTCAATTCGTCATGCTCCGGTGGATAGATGACATCGACGCCGCCAGCGACAACGGCGACGGTGCCGGTCTCAAGAGCCGCCGCGTGCGCTGCGCCGTCGATACCGCGCGCAAGGCCGGAGACGATGGCGACCCCTTCCGCGCCGAGATCGCCGGCCAAGGTGCGCGCGATCTTGCGGCCAACGCCTGAGGCGTTGCGCGCGCCGATGATTGCAACAGCCGGTTTTTCGAACAGCGCAGGATCGCCGCGCACATAGAGGATGGGCGGCGGGTCCGCGATCGCGGCGAGGGCGCGCGGATAGTTCTCCTCGCAGGTTGCGATGATGTGCGCGCCGACCCGTTCCGCCGCAGACAATTCCGCTTCGGCCTGCGCGCGCGGATAGATCTTGACGCGCTGCTTGCGCCCAGCTTGCGCCGCCAATTCGGGAAGCGCCTCGATCGCCTCGCGCGCGGTTCCAAATTTCGAGATGAGGCGATGAAAGGTGATTGGCCCGATCGTCGGCGTGCGGATGAGCTGCAGCCAGTCGAGACGTTCGCTTCGGCTAAGCATCCGCCGGCGCTTTCGCTTCGTTTTTTGCGCCTATGCGCGGCTCAGTTCCGGCGATAAGGCGGGCAATGTTGGATTTGTGACGGACAAAGATCAGGACCGCCATAAAGAAAGAGGCGAAAGCAAAGGCGATCTTGCCCATGGCGAAAAAGACGAGCGGGCTAGAGGCTGCGGCGGCGAGGGCTGAGAGCGATGAAATCCGGCCAATGCGCGCGGTTCCAAGCCAGGTGACGGCGGCGATCAGTCCAGCCGGCCAATGCAAGGCGAATAAAGTGCCGATGAACGTCGCAACGCCCTTGCCGCCGTTGAAGCGAAGCCAGATCGGAAAGCAATGACCGAGAAACGCCGCAGCGCCGGCGACTTCGGGGCGCCAGCTCAGCGCATAGGCTAAGGCGACGGCGATCGCGCCCTTGCCGCCGTCAAGCAGAAGCGTCGCGAGGGCGAGGTCTTTCCTTCCGGTGCGGAGCACATTGGTCGCCCCGATATTGCCGGAGCCGATATTCCGGATGTCGCCCAGACCGGCGGCCCTCGTAATCACGAGCCCGAAAGGGACAGATCCCAGGAGATAACCGAGAATGAGCGGCAGCAAGACGTCCATCATTCGCCCCGCGTCAGAAGCGCGTCGAGGCAGGCCATTCGCGTCGGTACGCCGTAAAAAACTTGCCGAAGGACCAGTGAGACAGTCTTGTCGTCAGCGAGAGCGCCGTCGATTTCAACGCCGCGGTTCATCGGACCGGGATGCATCACGCGCGCGTCAGGCTTTGCAAGCTTCATCGTTTCGTGGGTCAGACCGAAGGCGCCGAAATAGCCGGCCGCAGCTTCGCCGCCTGCGCCTTCCATGCGTTCGAACTGCATGCGCAGCGCCATCGCGATGTCCGCGTCTCTCAAGCCGTCTGCGAGGTTGTTATGGCGTTTGACTTCCGGGAGCTCACGATCGTCGGGCATCAGCGGCGCCGGGCCGACAAAGCGAACCTCCGCGCCCAGACGCAACAAAAGCCGCGCGGTGGAACCGGCGACCCGCGAATGTTTGACATCGCCGCAGATGGCGACAATGAGTCCTTCGACGGATGCGAATTCTGAGCGAATGGTGGCGACATCGAGCAAGGCCTGCGTGGGGTGCTCTTTCGCGCCGGCGCCGGCATTGACGATCGAACAATCGAGCCTTTCGGCCAGCGCGCTGTGAAGCGTCTCGTCCTTTGCGCGCACGACCAGGATTTCTGCGGCCATCGCCGCGAGCGTCTGGGCGGTGTCGATGAGGCTTTCGCCCTTGTGCACCGAGGAGGCGGCGACCGGGACGGTGATGACGTCAGCGCCCAACTTCTTGCCGGCGAGTTCAAAAGAGAGATTGGTGCGCGTTGAGTCTTCAAAGAAGAGATTGATCTGGGTCTTGCCGGCGAGCCGCTTCGGCGCAGGCGCCGCCCTGCGCAGATAGCCGGCGTAAAACTCGGTCAGCTCGAGGATGTAGGCGATTTCATAATCGGATAGATCGTCGACGGACAGAAGATGTCGCGCGGCGAAGAGCGGGTCTGGCGCTTGAGGTCGTACCGACATATCGGGCGAGAGCTATAGGGCGGCGCCGCTGCGCCGGCAATGGGCGATGGTCATTTCGCGCCAGTCTTGCGCAGCCACCAGACGCCGAGGACGATGATTGCGACATCGATGGCGAGCATCAGCGGCATCGCGCCGGGCTCTCCGGTTTGGGAAAACCGGTAACCGCCAAGGCCGAAGCCGAGCGTGCAGGCGACAAGCGCGGCGAGGATGGCGTTGCGGCTGTGGCTCTTCGATCCGTCATTAACGTCGCCGCGCACATAAAAACTGAGGCCGACGTAAAGAAAGCCGAAGATCGTCAGGCCAAGCGCGTTTCCTTCGCCGGCGCCCAGGAGCGCGACCGCGAGATGAAAGATGCCGGTTGCGAGCAATAGCCCGATGATGATGTGGCGAAGCGTTTTTGCTTTCATTTGTTTTCTCCCCTCAAGCGGTCGATGGCGCCTTGCAGGATGAAGGCGGCGGCCGATTCGTCGATCTTCGCAGCGCGCTTGGCGCGGCTCATGTCGAGCGCCACGAAATCACGCTCGATGGCGGCGCTGGAGAGCCGCTCGTCCCAGAAGGCGACGGGGAGATCAAGCTGTTTCGGTAAATTGCGGGCGAAGGCGCGCGCTCGCTGGGCGCTCGGCCCTTCCGTGCCGTCCATATTGAGCGGCAAGCCGAGGACGAGCCCGACCACATCGCGCTCGCTTGCGAGCATAGCGAGGCGCAATGCATCGGCTGTGAATTTTTTGCGGCGGATCGTTTCAACCGGCGTCGCCACGCGGCGATCCGCATCGCAAACGGCGACGCCGATCGTTTTCTCTCCGAGGTCGAGGCCGAGGAGCGCGCCGCGCGCGCCGAAGGCCTCCGCTGATTCAATGAAATCATTGGCCATCGCGCGCTTATAGCATGATGCGAGCAGAGGGTGACGGTGAAGGCGGCGCCGCATTTAGATCCGGGCGGCCGCTATCGCCGTAGGGGCCAACCTCTTGCGCGGGCCCGTCCCCGTTGATAGGCCAGCGGCTTCAGGCAGGACGAAGCATCTATGAGCATTGATAAGGATACGGTTCGCCGGGTGGCGCATCTGGCGCGCATTGCAGAGCCCGAAGAGCGCCTCGCGCCGCTCGCGGACGAGCTGTCAGGCATTTTGGGCTGGATCGAGCAATTGAATGAAGTCGACATTGAAGGCGTCGACGCCATGGCCTCAACTGTCGATGTGATCTTGCCCATGCGCGAGGACGTCTTGCAGGACGGACCGACCGGCGGCGGCCAGCCGGACAAGGTGACAGCAAATGCGCCGAAATCGGACGACAATTTCTTCGTCGTGCCCAAGGTCGTGGAGTAAGGCGTGAGCGATCCTGCTGATCTTTCTCTCGGCGACTTGCGCGATGCGCTGAAGTCCCGGTCTGTCTCTTCGCTTGAAGCGACAGACGCTTGTCTTGAGCGCATAGCAAAGGCCGGCGCTCTCAACGCCTTCGTCACGCTGACCGCCGAGCGGGCCCGCGAGATGGCGAAAGCGTCGGACGAAAAGCTCGCCAATGGCGAGGGCGGGCCGCTGGAAGGCGTGCCGCTGGGTATCAAGGATCTCTTCTGTACCGAGGGCGTTCAAACCACGGCCGGCTCCAACATTCTGCGCGGCTTCACGCCGACTTATGAGTCAACGGTGACAAGCCAGCTCTGGTGCGACGGCGCGGTGATGCTCGGCAAACTGAACATGGATGAGTTCGCCATGGGCTCGTCCAATGAGACAAGCTATTTCGGTCCCGTCATTAACCCATGGCGCAAGAAAGGCGGCAACGCGCGACTGGCGCCGGGTGGGTCATCAGGCGGATCGTCTGCGGCGGTGGCGGCCGCGCTTTGTCCGGGCGCGACGGCGACGGACACCGGCGGATCAATCCGCCAGCCCGCGTCGCTGACCGGCACGGTCGGCGTCAAACCGACTTACGGACGCGTATCGCGCTGGGGGATTGTCGCCTTCGCCTCGTCTCTCGATCAGGCGGGCCCGATCACGCGCAATGTGCGCGATGCGGCGATCATGCTGCGCTCCATGGCCGGACACGACGCGAAGGACTCCACATCTATCGATCGTCCGGTCCCGGATTATGAGGCGGCGCTCGGCAAATCCGTGAAGGGTCTCAAAATCGGCGTGCCTAAGGAATACCGCCTCGAGGGCATGCCGGCGGAAATCGAACAGCTGTGGTCCAAGGGCGCTGAGTGGATGCGCGAGGCCGGCGCGGAGATCGTCGAGATCTCGCTGCCGCTGACGAAATACGCGCTGCCCGTCTACTACATCGTGGCGCCGGCTGAGGCCTCCTCCAATCTCGCGCGCTATGACGGCGTCAAATACGGCCATCGCACGAAAGACTATAACGACATTCTTTCGATGTATGAGAACACCCGCGCCGAAGGTTTCGGCGACGAGGTGAAGCGCCGGATCCTGATCGGCACCTATGTTCTCTCCGCCGGCTATTACGACGCTTACTATTTGCGGGCGCAGAAAGTCAGGAAACGGATATTCGATGAATTTACCGAGGCGTTCTCCAAGGTCGATCTGATCCTGACGCCGTCGGCGCCATCGGCGGCTTTCGCCATTGGCGAGAAGATGAGCGATCCAGTGCAAATGTATCTCAACGACGTTTTCACCGTGACGGCGAATCTCGCCGGCCTGCCGGGCGCGTCCGTCCCCGCCGGCCTCGACAAAGACGGCTTGCCGCTCGGCTTGCAGCTATTGGCCAAGCCCTTTGACGAAGAAACGATGTTTTCCGGGATGCATGTTCTGGAACAGGCGGCGGGCTTTAACGCGAAGCCCGATGCGTGGTGGACGTAAGGCGGCCGCGTCGGGTTTCCACCATTCTCACGACTTTCCCCGCCGCTGATAACGCGCTTGTTCGTTGTACGTGATGGGCGGGCCTCACATCTTTGGGTTCCACGTAACCGTAACGGAGGCCCAAAATGAAACTTGCCGCAGCATCAATCGCCGGCGTTCTCGCCGCCGCCATGATCTCCTTGGCGCCTGCAAACGCTCACGCAACGACCGCTTTTGCGCCCGCTATTGCTTACAGCGTCAACGACGTCGCCGTCGGATCGCCGCTCTTTACCAATGTCGGTCATCGCGGTGTTCACCGTGGTTTTGTTTCCAAGCGCGGCTTTCACGGCCATCGCGGCTTTCATCGAAACCGCGCCTTCTACGGACACCCCGGTTACGGCTATTACGGCCGATCGTTTCATGGCCAGCGCGGATTTCACCGCGGCGGCTTTAAGCGCGGCGGCTTCCATCATCGCGGCGGCGGACGGGTAATCATCAAGAAGCGCCACTGATCTGAAACTCAAAGCACATGGCGCCGAAGTGATCGCGTATTGATCAGGCGTCATGGGCCGGCCGCAGCCTTCTCTCCCCCCAGCGCGGCCGGCCGCCCTTTATCCCAGAGCGTCGACAGGCGCGGCGATATTGCTATTCTTTCCGGACGCCAGAAGCATTACGACGGTCGCCGGAAAAGACAGTGCCCCGAAACATCTTCGAAAGAACGTATATCGCGCCCCTCGATCCGCCGCTGGAGACCCAGGCGACGATCGCGCCGGACCCCGGCGAATGGCGGCTGATCGTTTTTCACGGGACTCCCGGCAATCGCTATATCTACGGACGGTTTTTGCGCACGGCGCATCGCGGCGTCGAGGTCGTGTTGCCGGCGCGGCCGGGCTTCGGGCCGGGACACGCCCGCGCTTTTCCCGATTTTGACGACCAAGTCGCCGTGATCGAACCGTTTCTGCCGGGCGGGCCCTATGGCGACAAGAAAATCGTGACGCTCGGCGTTTCCTATGGCGGGGAATTGGCGCTGAAAGCGGCGATGGACTATCCGGATGCGATCGTCGGCGCCGTCGCCGTCTCCGCGTTGATTGACGAGCCCCATGATTACGCGTTGCGCCTTGAGAGAATCGGCTCTGACGGGCGGCTTCAGGACTTTATCCCCGATCGCTGGAAACGCGTGCGCGAGGAAATCGCCGGCCGGCGCGCGCAAATCGGCCCGCTGCTTGAGCGTCTGAAGGATTATTCGGGTCCGGTGGAGATCGTTCACGGCGACTTCGACGCGATTGTGCCGAAAGCGAACTCAGAAAAACTCTATGACTGTTTGAGCGAAGCCTCCCGCGGCGCCTTCGACCTCATTCCCGGCGGCACGCACTATCTGGAAGGGCAGTATCCGCGGCGACTTCATCAGGCGGTGGGGCGCGTGATCGAACGCGTGCTCGCATCCGAAGGCGCCCTCGCATAGGGTTGGCGGCATGAGTGACACGCAAATCCAGGATCCGAGCGATCCCTATCTCCGCGCCGACCAGACATTTCCAAAACTGGCCAAAGCGCAAATTGAACGCATGAAGCCCTTCGGCCGCATTGAGACCCTCGCGAAGGGCGCGCCGACATTCGAACGCGGGGACCGGCGCGTTGATTTCTTCCTCGTGCTGAAAGGCGGGATCGAAATCTATGAGGGCGCCGGCGACGACCCGTCGGACAGTCTCGTCATCCACGGCCCGAACCAGTTCACCGGCGAAGTCGATCTCTTCAACGACCGGGCCATTCTAGTCAGCGGGCGAATGAGCGAAAACGGCGAGGTTTTGCGTCTCGATCGCGCCTCCTTTCGGCGCATGATGACAAGCCTGCCGGACGTCGCTGAAACGATCATGCGCGCATTCATTTTGCGCCGGGTCGGCTTGATGAAACACGAGCAAGGCGCAGCGACGCTGATTGGTCGGCGCGGCTCCAGTGAAATGCTGGAGGCGGAGCGGTTCATGCGACGCAACGGCTATCCCGTCCGCATGATCACCGTTTGCGAGGACGAGGAAGCGCGCAATATCACTGCGCGACTCGACATTCAGGAAGACGAGCTGCCGGTCATTATCGGCCGGGATGACGACTATATATCGCGGCCCGACCGATTGGCGCTGGCGCGGTTTCTGGGAATCGCCGTCGAGTTTGACGAAAACGAGATTTACGACACCGTTGTCGTCGGGGCGGGGCCCGCCGGCCTCGCCGCCGCCGTTTACGCCGCCTCTGAAGGGCTGAAAACGCTGGTGCTGGAAGGCCTGGCGCCAGGCGGCCAGGCCGGGACGAGTTCGAAAATTGAAAACTATCTTGGCTTCCCGACAGGCGTTTCGGGTCAAGCGCTGGCGGGGCGCGCGCAGGTGCAGGCGCAGAAATTCGGCGCCACGCTCGCTGTGCCGTTTCCTGCAAAACGGCTGTGCTGCGAACAGCGCCCTTACCGAATCTTTCTGGAAAGCGGCGATTTCGTAAGCACAAAGACGATTGTCGTTGCGTCGGGCGCCCGATATCGCGGTCTCGATATTGACGGGCTTGATAAATATGAAGGCCAGAATGTGCATTACGCGGCCACCGCAATCGAGGCGCGTCTGTGCGAAAATCAAAATGTGATCGTGATCGGCGGGGGCAACTCCGCCGGCCAGGCGGCGGTGTTTCTTTCGCAACACGCCGCCCATGTTCATATGCTAGTGCGCAGTGTCAGCCTCGCGGCGTCAATGTCCGATTATCTGGTTGAGCGCATCGATGCATCGCCCAAGATCACCCTGCATACGCAATCCGAGTTGTGCGAGATTGAAGGCGATCTGGTTCTGCGGCGAGCCGGCTGGCGCCATCGCGAGACCGGCGAGGTTACGCGCGATGACATCGGCAATATTTTCGTAATGATCGGCGCCGCGCCGAATACCGACTGGCTCGACGGCTGTCTGCGGCTAGATGCGAAAGGCTTCATTGAGACTGGCAAGGACGCCGAAGTCTGTGGCGATTGCGACCGCGCGCCCTATGCCTATGAGTCGACGCAGCGGGGCGTTTTCGCTGTCGGAGATGTTCGCAGCCAATCGGTGAAACGGGTCGCTTCGGCGGTGGGCGAGGGGTCGGTGACCGTCGCCGATATCCACCGCGTCATCGACGAGCTTTATTCCGATGACGGAAGCGCATAAAGACGGCGGCGAAATTCTAAGGCGAAGGATTAATGAGCGAACCGCGAAAACTGCTGCAGGGATCAACTGGCGACTGGGAAGTCATTGTGGGGCTGGAAGTGCACGCGCAGGTCTCGTCAGAATCGAAGCTCTTTTCAGGCGCGTCCGCCGCCTATGGCGCGGGCCCCAATGAGAATGTCTCGCTCGTCGATGCGGCGATGCCGGGCATGCTGCCGGTTATCAACAAGTTTTGCGTCGAACAGGCGATCCGCACCGGCCTTGGTCTGAATGCGAAGATCAACACCTGGTCGCGCTTTGACCGGAAAAACTATTTTTACCCCGATCTGCCGCAGGGCTACCAGATCTCCCAATATAAGGATCCAATCGTCGGCGAAGGTGAAATCGAGGTTGAGCTCGACGGCGGCGAGGCGATCATGGTCGGCATTGAACGCCTTCATCTCGAACAAGACGCCGGCAAGTCGATCCACGATCTCGCGCCGAATGAGTCCTATGTCGATCTTAACCGCTCCGGCGTCGCGCTGATGGAGATCGTCTCCAAGCCGGACATGCGATCGTCGGAGGAGGGCGCGGCTTACTTCTCGAAGTTGCGCACAATCGTCCGCTATCTCGGGACGTGCGACGGCAATATGGATGAAGGCTCCATGCGCGCCGACGTCAATGTGTCGGTGCGCCGGCCTGGCGAACCGCTCGGCACGCGGACTGAGACCAAGAACGTCAATTCGATCCGGTTCACGCGTCAGGTAATTGATTTTGAGGCGCGCCGGCAGATTGAGATTCTGGAGAACGGCGGATCGATCGATCAGGAGACGCGTCTCTTCGATCCGAAGACCGGTGAGACGCGGACCATGCGCTCCAAAGAAGACGCCCATGATTACCGCTACTTCCCGGACCCGGATTTGCTGCCGCTAAAACTGGACCCGGCCTGGGTCGAAGAGATCAAGAAGGGCCTGCCCGAACTTCCCGATGTGAAGAAGCACCGCTTCATGAACGACTACGGGCTGTCGGCCTATGACGCCGCGGTCCTCGCTGCTGACCGCGAGCGCGCCGACTTTTTTGAAGCCGTCGCCAAAGGGCGCGACGGCAAGCTCGCGTCGAATTGGGTGACGGGCGACTTGTTTGGCGCGCTTAACAAGGCTGGCAAGGAGATCAACGAGTCTCCGGTCACCGCCGAACAGCTGGCGGGTCTGATTGACCTCATTCAGGACGGCACCATTTCGGGCAAGATCGCCAAGGACGTCTTCGCGCTCATCTTCGAGGGCGAGGAGACGGGCGCGCCCGCCGACATCGTCGAGAAGCGCGGCCTGAAGCAAGTCACCGATACCGGCGCGATCGAAAAAATAGTCGATGAGATTATCGCGGCGAACCCCAAGCAGGTCGAGCAAGTGAAGGAAAAGCCCAAGACGATGGGCTGGTTTGTCGGTCAGGTGATGAAAGCCTCTGGCGGCAAGGCGAACCCGCAGGCCGTGAACGAGATCTTGCGAAGAAAATTGGGGCTCGAATAGGCGGCCGCCGCGTTCGGAACTATTCGGCCGTCTGGACGTTCAACGGTTGGCTTTTTCCAGCAAAGCCTTTCACCGTTGACGCTCGAAAAGCGGCCTGAGCGTCGCGAGCGCTGTTTGTGTTTCGCGTTCGTCTAGCGCCTCGCTTTCGTCGTCATAGCCGTAATCGTCATTGGGCCCTGTGTACTGGACCACGACGCCGTCGCGACGCGAGAGGGCGGAGACGTTGCGGTAATAAACCCCGTATCGAGCCTCGGCCTGGGGCGCGAGCCAGGCAATCTGGCCGCGAACCGGAACGAGGCTTTGATCGCCCCACAAGTCTTTCGCGCCATAGCCCGTGCAGTTGACGATCGTCGCTTCCTGAAGCGCCAACACCGAAGCGCGGTCCGGAAAATCGCGCCGCACCATGCGCCCGCCGCGCAGCAAAAAGTCTCGCGTAAGCCGGTCCGAATAGGACGCGACATTGAAGCTCATGATCAGGCCTGATTGCGCGCGTTCGGCGGCAAAGGGATGGGCGCTTTTTTCGATCGCCGCCCAGGGCGGGGTCATGTCACGAAGCTTGCGACCGAGATGCAGGTAATTGCGGGCCGCGGCGGGCTGATCAGGGCGCGGATCATTATAAAGCGCATAGCTTCTGACGAATTCAACCGGTTCGGCGGCGGCGCCCACATAGTGCTGGTGCGTGCGGAAAGAGGCCCGCGCCCAATCTTCCCACCGGCCCGCGAAGTTTTCGTCGACATCGCCCGTAAGGCCAATGCGGCTGCTTGGCGACCACACGCCGGTCGCCCGCGCTGAACGCGTCTCGGCTGGAAAGTCCTTGGCGTAGATCGTCACGGCGGCGCCGGTCTCGATGAGGCGCAGCGCCGTCGTGACGCCGATCACGCCGGCGCCGATGACGGCGATATTGCGCGCATTCCCCTGACGCGCGAGCCGAGCCGCATCGCCAGCGCATCCCCAGGACAGGGACCAGCCCGACCCGCCATGCCCGTAATTATGAACCACGAGTTTGTCGCCGAAATTTTCGGCCTCGAGCCGCGGCCCGGCGGCGCGAAAGGGCCTTGTGCAGACGCTGACGCGCATGATGCGGTCCTCGCTCAGCTGCAATGGCGCGAGCGGCGCCGGCTGCGCAAATTGCGGGCGTTGTTTGGAAAACGGGCCAGAGCCGGCGCAGCCTTGCGCTGCGGCGGCTGCGCTGGCGGTCAGGAAAAGGCGCCGGTTAAGCATTACTGATGTCTCATTTACTCGCTATGCGCCGCTGATATCGGTGCGCCGATGGCCCGTAAACCCTGTCTTTGCATTACCGGGCGGCTTCGCTTGCGCGCTCCGCCCTCGCGCCTTCGTGATCGCGTTGAACTGCCGTCGGTTCGGGACAAGTCGAGTGGACGGGCCTACTCGTTAAGGCCTAGAGATGGGCGGCGCGGTTTCAAGATAGGGAATGGATATGAAACACGACAGCATCCTCGGCACAGTTGGCAACACGCCGGTCGTCAAAATCAATCGTCTCGCGCCCGACGGCGTCAATCTTTATGTAAAATGCGAAGCCTTTAATCCGCTTGGGTCTGTCAAAGACCGGCTGGCGCTGGGCGTGATCGAAGCGGCGGAGAAATCCGGCGATCTCAAGCCCGGCCAAACCGTGATCGAGGCGACCTCCGGCAACACCGGGATCGGTCTCGCCATGGTCTGCGCGGCGAAAGGCTATCCGCTTGTCGTGACGATGGCGGAAACCTTCTCTATCGAGCGGCGCAAGCTGATGCGCTTCCTCGGCGCCAAGGTCATTTTGACGCCAAAAGAGGAAAAAGGCACGGGCATGGTGGAGAAGGCAAAAGAGCTCGCGCACAAACATGGCTGGTTCATGACGCGTCAGTTTGAAAACGCGGCCAATCCCGACATGCATGAGCGCACCACGGCGCGCGAGATCATGGATGCGTTCAAGGGCGAGCGTCTTGATTACTGGGTGACGGGGTTTGGCACCGGCGGCACGCTCACCGGGGTGTCGCGAGTGCTGCGCCGCGAAAGCCCGGACACGAAAATCATCGTTTGCGAACCGCCCGACGCGGCGATGCTGTCGAGCGGCCAAAACCAGGAGCGCAACGCCGACGGCAGTCCGGCCGCAACCCACCCTGCCTGGACGCCGCACCCGATCCAGGGCTGGAGCCCGGATTTCATTCCCCTGATTACGTCGGAGGCCGTTGAGGCCGGCGTCATCGACGAACTTGTCAAAACCCCGCACACGGACGGGATCCACTGGAGCAAGGAACTCGCAGCGAAGGAAGGCATCTTTACCGGGATTTCGGGCGGATCGACCTTCGCCGGCGCGATGATGATTGCGGGAAAAGCCGACAAGGGTTCAACGATACTATGTATGTTGCCGGATACGGGCGAGCGGTATTTGTCGACGCCGCTATTTGCTGATGTCGAGGCGGAAATGAGCCGAGAAGAGCGGAAAATCGCCGAATCGACGCCTGGATATGTCATGAACGGCTGAATTGTTACGGTTTCGTGATGCTGAAGCGCCCGGAATCGCGGCGGTTCGGCGCTTCTGCCATTTGCGAATGGCCGACAGCCGGCGTAGATTCCGCCTTGCTGGGTATGGGGGTACAAGGAGTTTGTGATGACAGCAAAATTGATCCTGATGAGCGCCGGGGCCGCGTTCCTTGCAGCATGCGCCACGGCTGGCGACAGTTACGTAATGAGCGAAGAGGCGGTTACGGAGTTGGCGAAATATGAACGCACTGGCGAATTGACAAACTGCCTTTCGCTTCGGGACCTCAATATCGATGCGCTTGACGAGCGGACCTTTCTCGTTCGCTCCGGCGTTAACGACTATTATCTTGCCGAGCTCGAAAACAGTTGCCTTAGCGTCGATCGGGCTTTCACCCGGATTCAGATAGACACGTTTGGTTCGCAGCTCTGCGAAAAAGAGATTGTGAGGGTTGTCGACAATACGACAGGCAACACAGTTGGGTCATGCGGCATGAGCAAATTCGAACGGCTCGTCGAGAAGTCATAGCCTGACATTTTGAGACAAAAGTCACCATACGGACCATCGTGTGAACATTAACGAAACCTTGTTCGGTCGGTAACGATCTGACAAGGTTTTGTTAACTCGATATTATTCTGCGTCCTCTCATTCTGGTCATGGTTAACCCGGTCGCTGTTCGCGAGTGGGGGAGGCATTGAACAGACGCTCAATGAGCAAGGGGCTGTAGAATGACAATGACTTTTACGACGGGAGCCATAGACGGCGCGGAGCCGATCTTAAGCGGCGAAGAAATGTATCGGCGCGGCCTCGCGGCGTCGACAGGTTCGGAGACCGGACAGTTTGATCTGGTCACAGCGCACAAATGGTTTAACCTGGCGGCGATGCAAGGGAACCTCGAAGCGCGCGCCTATCGCGCCGAGCTCGCCAACGAGATGTCGCCGGAACAGATCGCAGAGGCGCAACGCCAGGCGCGCGAATATCTGACGACGCACCGCGCCCGGCTGCATTCCTGAGACCCTCCCGCTAATCAAGCGGGACGGCGCGCCTCGACGCGCTCAATTGCCGTCCGTGGCCGGCGCTCGCCGGGGACCGGCTTAGTCTTGAGCCCGAAATGGCCGGCGCGTGTGCCGGCAACGACGCAAAGACTGCTCAAAATCGCCATCCAAACAGAGAGATGCGGCTGGTTTCAGGGTGCGCCACGCGCCGCGAATGCGCAAAATGGCGGCGCCCAGGCGTCTCCAAGCCGAATTTCCGCCCCAGCCCTTGAAATGCCCCTGCGCTTCGATTAGACGACGCCTTCTTTTTGAGCCGCCAGCGGGACCGTGCGGCGAAACCGATTTGAAAGGCAATGGGACATGGCCGTTCCGAAGCGCAAAGTAACCCCGGCCAAGCGCGGCATGCGCCGCAGCCACGACAAGCTGGGCCAACCGACCTTCATAGAAGACAAAGATTCCGGCGAGCTGCGCCGTCCGCACCACATCGACCTGAAATCCGGCAAATATCGCGGCCGGCAGGTTCTGGAGCCGAAAGGCGACTAAACCTACGGCGACGTATTAAGAATTTCGACGCCGCGCCGCCCGAGCGCGGCGTTTTCTTTTTTCCGTTCGTCGCTCGCGTCTTGCCGCCCCGGTCGCGCCGCCCCTATAGAAGCGCCCAAACGTCCATCCATAGGGAGCGGCCCATGACTGCCATAGTCGACATCTTCGCCCGTGAAATCCTCGACAGCAGGGGCAATCCGACAGTCGAGGTCGATGTCACCTTGGAAGACGGTTCATTCGGCCGCGCCGCAGTTCCGTCCGGGGCGTCGACTGGCGCTCACGAAGCCCATGAACTGCGCGACGGCGGCGCCCGCTATGGCGGCAAGGGGGTTTTGAAAGCCGTCGACGCTGTCAACGGTGAAATCTTCGACGCGCTATCGGGGTTCGAAGCTGAAGAGCAGATTCATATCGATGAGACCCTGATCGCGCTCGACGGCGCGGACAACAAAAGCCGCCTGGGCGCGAACGCTATTCTCGGCGTTTCCCTAGCCGTCGCGAAGGCGGCGGCCGAGGCGGTGTCGTCGCCGCTATACGCTTATATCGGCGGGGTCAGCGCCCGCACTTTGCCCGCCCCGATGATGAACATCATTAATGGCGGCGCCCACGCTGACAATCCAATCGATATCCAGGAATTCATGATCATGCCGCTCGGCCTGCCGAGTTTCGCAGAAGCGCTGCGCGCCGGCGCGGAAATTTTCCATGCGCTGAAAAAGCGCCTCAAGGACGCCGGCCACAACACCAATGTTGGCGATGAGGGCGGTTTCGCGCCGGGCCTGCAATCAACAAAGGAAGCTCTTGATTTCATCATGGCCGCGATCGACGCCGCAGGATTTAAGGGCAGCGACGAGATTTCCATCGCGCTCGATGCGGCGTCGACAGAGTTCTTCAAAGATGGGCGCTATGTTCTGGAAGGCGAGGGAAAATCGCTTTCGAGCGACGAGATGGCGTCCTACTACAAGAGCCTCATCGACGCCTATCCTATCGTCTCTATCGAAGACGGGATGGCCGAAGACGACTGGGAGGGCTGGCGGGCGCTGACGACGGCCATCGGCGACAGGTGCCAACTCGTCGGCGATGATCTCTTCGTCACCAACGAAAAGCGATTGCGCCAAGGGATCGACAAGGGCTGCGCCAATTCGATCCTCGTCAAGGTCAATCAAATCGGCACGCTGACGGAAACGCTCGCTGCTGTGAACACCGCCCACCGCGCCGGCTATTCGGCGGTTATGTCTCACCGTTCCGGCGAGACTGAAGACGCGACCATCGCCGATCTCGCCGTCGCCACCAATTGCGGTCAGATCAAAACGGGCAGCCTCGCGCGTTCGGATCGGCTTGCGAAATACAACCAGTTGCTTCGCATCGAACAGGAGCTTGGCGACGCCGCGCGCTATGCGGGCGCGTCTGCTATTGCAATGCGATCATGAACCCCCCCACCGCGCCAATTTTGCGTCCTGCGACCAACGCCGATCAGGAGAATGTGCGCGCCCTCGTTTTCGCGGTGCTCGACGAATATGAGATCGATCCGGCGCCGAAAACCACGGATCGCGATCTCTATGACATCGAAGACTATTATCGCGGCGGCTCATTCGACGTGCTCGTCTCGGAACCAGATGGGATCATCGGCACGGTTGGGGTCGCGGCGTTGAGCCCATCGACCTGTGAGCTGAGAAAGATGTATTTGCGGCCGAAATATCGCGGCCGCGGCCACGGCGCGCGGCTTTTAAAACATGCGATCGGGCGAGCCCAAAGTCTTGGCTTTTCGCGGATGGAATTGAACACGAAGCGGATCATGGAAGAGGCGATCGGGCTCTACGCGAAGTTCGGCTTTCGCCCGATGGACGGCAAGCCGGTCGATGCGCGTTGCGATCAAACCCTCGCGCTTGATTTGAAGAAAACCTGATTGCGCTCTGCGGGGCGTCGGCCGCAATCGCCAAAACAGTGTTTACCTTTCGTTAACCCAATTCGATTCTTGTCGATTCGGCGGCAAGTGGCGTTGGTGAGTGATGTTTCGTTGGCGATTGTTGATTGATGTGGCGGCGCCCGCCTTGATCATGTGTTGGGCCGCTATCTACATGTACAACGCCGCCGCCGGCGATACCGGTTTTGGCGCACTCTCCGCGCTCGAACGCGACGTTTCTTTAAAGGCTGAAGAAATCGATGACTTGCGCGCGCGGCGCCAGAGCCTGGAGCAGCGCGCCGATCAGTTGAGCTCGCGATCCCTCGACGCTGACTTCGCCGAGGAGCGTATTCGCGCGATCCTTGGCTACGCCCGCGAGGGCGACGTCGTCATCTCGCGAGAGGAGCTGGACGCACTGATTGAGGCGCAAACCGCGCCTTGATCGCCTAGCGGCCAATACGGCCCCGGCCTTGGCGCTTTCGCTCGCACGATGTTGCCCGCAGCGATTGGCCGGGCTAGATCATTTCCTCCGCAAGGAGGAGCGCCCAGTGTCCGAAAAACCGTCAACGCCGTCCAATCTTTCTGCGACCGAAGACGAACTCCTGAAATATTACCGGGATATGCTCCTGATCCGCCGCTTTGAAGAGCGCGCGGGCCAGCTTTACGGCATGGGGCTGATCGGCGGTTTCTGCCATCTCTATATCGGTCAGGAGGCGGTCGTCGTCGGCATGGAGGCGGTGAAGAAGGATGGCGACCAGACCATCACCGGCTATCGCGATCACGGGCATATGCTCGCCTGCGGCATGGACCCGAAAGGCGTGATGGCCGAACTCACCGGGCGCGAGGGCGGCTACTCCAAAGGCAAGGGCGGCTCCATGCATATGTTCTCAAAGGATAAGGAGTTCTATGGCGGCCATGGCATTGTCGGCGCGCAGGTGCCGCTTGGCGCAGGTCTCGCTTTCGCCAATAAATATCGCGGCAATGACGCCGTCAGCCTTACCTATTTCGGCGATGGCGCTTCCAACCAGGGACAGATCTTTGAGGCCATGAACATGGCCCAGCTTTGGAAGCTGCCGGTCGTCTTCATCATCGAAAATAATCAGTATGCGATGGGCACGAGCGTAAAGCGCTCGCATTCCGAAACACACCTATATCGTCGCGGCGCTTCGTTTGGCATCCCGGGGATGGAGGTCGACGGCATGGATGTTCTCGCCGTGCGCGAGGCGGGGAGACAAGCGGTTGATCATGCGCGCGGCGGCGAGGGACCATATGTCCTTGAGATGAAGACCTATCGCTATCGCGGCCATTCCATGTCCGATCCTGCGAAATATCGCACCCGCGAGGAAGTTGACGACATCCGCGAGCACAATGACCCGATCAAACGCTGTGAGGCCCGCATCGAAGATGCCGGTTTCGCCGACGCGGCGACGCTGAAAGAGATCGACAAGGAGATCAAGGCGATCGTCAAGGAAGCGGCTGAGTTTGCGCAGGAAAGCCACGAGCCGGCCCCGGAAGAACTCTTCACGGATATTCTCGCCGCGGCGTCGTAAATTCAGAACTTGAGGCCAGCGCGCCAGCTTGGCGTTTCGCCGCGAACAGGGCGAGACTGGCGTCGGGCGCACGAATGCGCCGCTTGCCTTTGATTTGCGGTGAAGATTCTCTGGGTTTTTTCGTCTTTTGAAATCGGCGGCGCGCAACGCCGCTTCGCCGATCTTGCTGGCGTCATGGAGGGCGAATGGCGCCACATCGTCACCTCGATGATTGGGCGTTATGACGCCAAGACGCTCTTGCCCTCCGGCGTTCAGATTGACGCTCATCCAATCAATTTTCAAAACGGGCCGTTCCTATCGACCGCAAATATCAACGCCATGAAAAAGGCGCTTGGCGACATCGCGCCGGACCTGCTCGTCACGCACAATTGGGGAAGCATCGAATGGCGCATCGCCAATCGCGAGATAAAAATCCCGCATGTGCATATTGAGGACGGATTCGGTCCCGGCGGCGCGGAAGCCGCCATGACCCATCGTCGCTCGATGGCGAGACGGGTTCTGTTTTCACGGGCCGGGACAGGCCATGAGCGTTACGCCTTTATCGCGCCATCTCAAACCATGGCGCGGATCTTTGAAAAATCATGGGGCGTTGAGAAAGCGCGGGTCAATGCTATTCCCAATGGCGTCGATACCGCGGCGTATCAATCGGTTCTTTCGCCCGAAGATCGCCCGGGCTTTGTGATTGGTGCGATCGGCGCGCTTCGCCCCGAGAAGCGTTTTGACCGATTGCTTCGCGTCGCTGCGCCTGTCCTGAAATCTGATCGCGTGAGGCTCCTTATTCTCGGCGATGGACCTGAACGAGGCGCTATCTCTCGACTAGCCGACGCACTTGGCGTGGCCGCGCAAGTCGAATTCGCCGGCATGGTCTCCGACGTCGCTGCGCGCCTTGCTGATATGGATGTCGTCGTCAATACATCCGATACGGAGCAAATGCCCTTGAGTCTCATCGAGGCGATGGCGGCGGGCAAGGCGATTGTCGCGACAGATGTGGGCGATGTCGCCGCGATGCTCAGCGAAGAAAACCGCGATTTCGTTTTTGCTACGACCGAAGAAGCTGCGATGACGACAGCCTTGCGATCATTGCTCGATAATTCAGCAAGAGCGCGCGCGATCGGCAAGGCCAATGCGCAAAAAGCGGCGAGCGACTACGCGCTTGACGCCATGGCGTCGCGGTACGCGGCCGTGTTCGAGGACGTCGCTGGGAGCGACTGAGCGGCTTGCGCCTTAAGGAACGCGTCAAACATGACGACTGTCCATAACTCTTGCGCGTGATTGGCGCGGCCCGCCTGATGCCGCGTCAGCAAACGCTCGACTTGGCGGGCATCGATCCAGCCGCTTTCGCGCCAATGCGATGACACCAACAGCCGATCACTCAACGCGCCGCCTTTATCGCGAAAGGCGGCGTCGAGCGGCAACGCGAAGCCTTTCTTCCGCCGGCTGACATAGGTTTCGCCAAGCCGCTGCGCCAGCGCCGCCTTCAAGACGCGTTTTCCCACGCCGCCTGCGAGCTTAAAGGACGGGGGAAGGGCGTTCGCCCATTCGACGAGATTGGGATCGAGCAACGGGGCACGCACCTCAAGCCCGTGCGCCATGGAGGCGCGGTCGAGTTTCACAAGCATGCGGCCCGGCAGCCACGTCATATAATCAGCATACTGGGCTTGGCAGAGCGGATCGTTCGCGCCGGCGTCGGCGAACGCAGTTTCAATTACGGAGTGCGAGCGATAGTCGCCAAGCTCGGTTCGCGCCTCGTCGCTCAATAATGCGTCGGCGATAGCGGGAAGGGTGATGGCGACTGAGGCCGCGTAAGCTTCTGTGCTTGAAAGGGACAAGGCTTGCAGCGTCGTTTTTGCGCGCAAGATCCGCGGCGCATAGTCGAGCTTTGGATAGAGCGCAGCTGTCGCGTTGAAAAACGGTTCTCGCGCTGATGCTGGCAATGACCGCCGCACCGCTTCCTGCGCGAGATGATGCCGGTATCGCCGATAGCCGGCGAAGACTTCATCGCCCCCGTCGCCGGAGAGCGCGGCTTTCACGGTTTCCCGCGCAAACTGGCTCAAGGCGTAAACGGCGATCGCGGATGAATCGGCGAATGGTTCGCCAAAAGCTCTCGCCACCGGATCGATCAGCCTGTCAATATCGAGGGAGATGTTGCGTTCGTGATGGCGGGCGCCGAATTTTTGCGCCACAACCCGCGCTTCGGCGCGCTCGTCGTGGTTAGGATTGTCGAAACCGGCAGTGAACGCATCGATCCCGTCACGCGTCGTTGCGATTGCGGAGACAACGCCAGCCGAGTCCACGCCGCAGGATAAAAAGGCGCCGACGGGCGCATCGGCGATGAGTTGGCCCGTGACAGCGTCGTTGAGTCTGGCGCTCAGCGCGTCGCGGGCCTCATCGAATGAGAGCGCCGCTGACTGTTCAAAACATGGGCGCCAGTACCGGGAAAATGTTGGCGGCTGTTGCGGCGCGAGCGTCATCAGATGCGCTGGCGGCAGTTTGTAGATGTCGGCGTAGATTGTTTTCGGATCGGGCGTGTAGCCATAGAAAAAGTAATCGGCGACGGCTTCGGCGCGCAGGCGCGTCTCTGTCAGGCCGGCCTGCTGCAGCGCCCCGATTTCTGAAGCGAACACGAACAGCCCGTCTGGGGCTTGCGCGTAATAAAGCGGCTTTTCGCCGAGCCGATCGCGAGCGAGCATCAGCTGGCGCGTTCGTTTTCGCCAGAACGCCAGCGCGAAAACGCCGCGCACCTCGTTGAGAAAATCTGCGCCGCGGCGGGAGAGACCTTCGGCCAGGACCTCGGTGTCCGACCGGGTCCTGAGCCGCGCGCCCTGCGCCGTAAGCGAGGCCGCCAATTCCCTGAAGTTGTAAATCTCGCCGTTGAAAACGAGAACGTCGCCGCTTTCGGTTGTAAAAGGCTGCGCGCCGCCGGCCGGATCAATGACGGCGAGACGGCGATGGGCGAGGCCGACGCCGTCTTCGCAATAGAACCCGGCCCCATCCGGTCCGCGATGAACGAGCGCATCGGCCATGCGCCGCAGCGCTCGCGGATCGATCGGCCGGTCGCCGCGCAGATCGACAATACCCGCGATCCCGCACATTAGCCGAGGTCTTTGCGGTTACGCGCGCGCCAGTCGCTGAACGTCTCAAGGCTCGCCAGATACCGCACAAGCAGTGTCGATGCTTCAGCCGGGTCGTCATTATAGGCGGCCGCCATGATAAATTTTCCGGTCTCCGGATCGCCGCCGCGCAGGCGTTCTTTCGCGAGCGCCAGCTTGGCCGCGCCCGGCTCCAGAAAAACATCATCGCCAACCCAGAAAACTTCGAGCGCCAGAAGACGTCGTCCGTCCGGCCCGGCGTTCTTTGAATACCGCCGCTGCTCGGACACACCGAAAACATACGCAACAGCCTCATAATCGCCGATCCAGCGCCACTCAGCGCCGTCCCAGGCGCGATTGAGGCTCGAGACTGCTTCCGCATCGCGCCGATAATGCGTGTAGTAACTGATTGTTAGATAAACGCGCTCGCCTTTTTGATCATAGGTCGCCGCGGCGCTGCGATCGGCGCCATGCGCGGAGGGGCGCCAGTTTTGCGGCGGCGGCAGAATTCGCCAGCCGGGCGCCGCCAGAAGGCTCAACGTCGCTGGTGCGTCGCGCGTCGGCGATTTCGCGGCGACGACGACATTCGCATAGGCGGACGCGGCGGCGATGACGGCGAGCGCGAACGCTGCGCCCATGGGCTTCAGATCAGGCGCGCTAATCGGCGCGCGTTCGCGGGGTTGTTTCTTTGAAAAACGGCTTGCAACCCAGGCGCAGCCGATCAGGACGACAGCGTGGGTCGATACGCCAATGACGCCGTGCGCCGATAGCCCTGTCGACTGATCACCATCGATCACCTGTATCAAAATGATCACGACCGCTCTTGCTGTGTTGGCGACCAAGGCGGCGGCGATCACCAGCAAAACAAATCCGGCGCGTGCGGAAAGCGTCTGAAAGCTGAAATGGGCGAACAACGCCGCAAGCATGACAGATGCAATCAACAGGTTGAGCCCGGCGCACGCCTCTGCAACGGCGAAGACGCCGACGCTTGTGTAGATCAAGACGCCATCGAGCCAGATATCAAAGCCGATTGCATTCAGGACAAAAACAGCGGCCTGCGCGGTGAAGGCCTGTAGGACCGGCACGGCGATATCGCCGGCGGGAACCATCAAATATAGAAAGAGAAGCGGCCAAGCGAAAACCGTTAGATAGCGCGCGCCAAAGAGGGCGCCGACGCCGCCGATCAAGAGGGTTGTCAATCCGGTCTGTTCCAAAAGCGAGAGTCCGGCTGAGAAACCGAAAAGCCAGATCACGGCCCCGGCCGCGACGATCAAAACGCCTGGCCAGAAGCCGCCCGCGTCGGCGATCTCGCCGCGCGTCGACAGAACCATCCACAACGCGGCGGGCGCGACGAAAAAGCCATAGAGATAGGTTGTGGACGTCGCCCAGATTGCGCCCAGATCAATGGCCGTCGGCGCCGTTGCGAGAATCGCGACGCCGGCAAAGGCCAGATAGGCGACCATCGCGCCGGGAACGCCGGGCGCGCGATCTGACACCGTGAGCGTTTCGCGCATGATGGCGCAGCCTCCGCAAGATCGAGGCCACGACCTTACGCGGTCAGCATTGGCGCTTTGTTAAGGCTGATTGCAAATCGTTAATGATCTTTTCGCTTTGCAATCAGAGCGTCGACAACGCCAGGCTCAGCGAGCGTCGAGGTGTCGCCGAGTGATGCGAAATCGTTCTCCGCAATCTTGCGAAGGATCCGTCGCATGATCTTGCCGGAGCGTGTTTTGGGCAGGCTTGGCGTGCAATGGAGGATATCCGGCTTGGCGATCGGGCCGATTTCCGAACGGACCGCATCTTTCAATTCGGAGAGCATTTCTTCGCTTTCGGTGCAGCCCTCCATAAGCGTTACGTAAGCGTAAATGCCTTGTCCCTTTACGTCATGGGGATAGCCGACGACGGCGGCTTCGGCGACGGCCGGGTGAGCGACTAATGCGCTTTCGATTTCCGCCGTGCCGAGCCGATGGCCCGACACATTGATGACGTCGTCAACGCGACCCGTGATCCAGTAATAGCCGTCAGCGTCGCGGCGCGCGCCGTCGCCGGTGAAATACTTGCCCGGATAGGTTTTGAAATAGGTCTCAATGAACCGGTCGTGATCGCCGAAAACCGTGCGCATCTGGCCGGGCCAGGAATCGGCGATGACCAGAATGCCCGATACGGCGCCGTCCAACACCTTGCCTTCAGCGTCGACGATCTGCGGCGCGACGCCGGGAAGGGGCAGAGTCGCCGAGCCTGGTTTCAAGACCGTCGCGCCTGGGAGCGGCGAAATCAGAACGCCGCCAGTTTCCGTTTGCCACCAGGTGTCGACAATCGGGATTTTGCCGCCGCCGACGACGCGATGATACCAGTCCCACGCTTCCGGGTTGATCGGCTCGCCGACGGTGCCGAGCAGGCGCAAAGTGGAAAGGTCCGACCCCTCGGCATGTTTGTCGCCCTCGCGCATGAGCGCGCGGATGGCCGTCGGCGCGGTGTAAAAGACGTTCACATTGTGCTTTTCGCAAACCTGCCAGAAACGCGACGGGTTTGGATAATTCGGCACGCCCTCAAACATCAGCGTCGTTGCGCCATTCGCGAGCGGTCCATAAACGATGTAGCTGTGTCCGGTGACCCAGCCGACATCCGCCGTGCACCAATAAATCTCGCCGGGCTTATAGTCGAAGACAAGCTCGTGGGTGTAGGCGGCGTAGGTGAGATAACCGCCTGTCGTGTGCAAAACGCCTTTCGGCTTTCCGGTCGATCCGGACGTGTAAAGAATGAAAAGCGGATCTTCCGCATTCATCGGTTCGGCCTCGCAGTCGGGCGAGACATCGTCACGCGCCTCGCCGCGCCAGAAGAGGTCGCGGCCGGCTTTCATGGCGACGTTTGCGTTGGTGCGTTCGATGACGAGGACGAGGCGCGCCGTGTCTGATCCGGCTTTATCCAGCGCTTTGTCGACATTCGCCTTCAACGGAATCTTCTTGCCGCCGCGCACGCCTTCATCGGCGGTGATGACCGCAACTGCGCCGCAATCTTCTATACGGCTCGCCAGCGCTTCGGGTGAAAACCCGCCGAAGACGACTGAATGCACAGCGCCGATGCGCGCGCAGGCGAGCATCGCATAGGCGGCCTCGGGGATCATCGGCATGTAAATGACGACGCGGTCGCCCTTTTCAACGCCGCGCGCCTTGAGAAGATTCGCCATCCGGCAGGTTTCTTCAAAAGCTTCGGCGAAGGTGATGGCGCGATCGTCATCAGGATCGTCGCCTTCCCAGATGATGGCGACATCATCCGCGCGCTTTGGCAAATGCCGGTCGAGACAATTGGCGCAGGCGTTCAAGACGCCATCTTCAAACCAACGGATTCGGAAATCATCGACGTCAAAAGAGACGTCCTTGATCTTGGTTGGCGGCGTAACCCAGTCCAGCCGACCGGCGACATCACGCCAAAAGCCTTCTGGATCCTCTGCGGCGCGGTCGCGCAACGCCGTCGCCTGAGCTTCGTCATTAAGGGTGTTTTTTCGGGCGATTTCGCTGATTTCGATGCGTGACGGCGCGGACATTTCTCTCTCCGATCTGTTTTGCCAGAACGGTAGTCGATCCGCCGGGTTCGCGCAAAGCAACGCATGCGGAATCCGATAAAACGTCAGATTAAGGATTGGCCCGCCACTGTCCGGCGCGCGCCTTATTGCATGCGCGTTTCGGCGTCCGAAATTGCGAAGCAATTCATGCCCGCCTGTTTAAGCCCGGTGCAGGCGAGTGTCGCTTCGATTTCCGACAAACGACGAAAACGCGCGCGATAGAGGATCGATCCGTCGGCGCGGACTGTCGGCAAAATAGCGCGATCGCGCTCGGCAAGGCCGCCTTTCAGGGCCGCCGCTTCCAGCTCCGACTGTGCGAGGGACTTGGTCGAGTAAGCGCCGATCTGAACGTCCCACGAAAAGCCGTCGACCGGCTCCAGATCGCCTTCGCCGATGAACCCGTCGGGGCTCGGCACCGAGGCAAGGCGGGCGCGTTGGAAGGCGTTGAAATCGTCGGAGTCGGCGGCTGCGATCAGCGCCCCAAGGGCGTCTTTGTCGCCGTCGGAAAGGCTGAGTGCGGCCGATGCGATTTCCTGACGCAGCGCCTCGTCGCCGGCGACGGTGGCGCTCGCGATAAGCGGGCCTTGGCGCTCGATCGCCAGGGTCGGCTTAAGACGCGGCGAAGGCTTGTTGCGATGAAGGGCTGCGAGGCGCTGCGGGTTTTTGGCGATATCGGCGAACGCGGTCTCGATAATGTCGCGCATATGCCGGTCGCGGCTCCATGATTTTCGCCCGCCCAGAACGACGCCGATCAGGCGTTGCCCGTCCTTCTCCGCGGACGTCACCAGGTTGAAACCCGACGCGCGGGTATATCCGGTTTTGATGCCATTAACGCCGTCAAACGACTTCATTAGCCGGTTGTGCGTTGCATAGGTGCGCCCATTGTAGGTGAACGATTGCGCGCTGAAGTAATGAAAAAATTGCGGAAAATCCTGCAAAACGCGCTGGCCGAGCACCGCCATGTCGCGGGCGTTCGTGACCTGGCGCCGGTTGGGAAGTCCCGAGGCGTTTCGGAATGTCGTGGATCGCATCCCCAGCGCGCGCGCCTTGGCGCTCATTTTCTGCGCGAACCGCCATTCAGAACCCGCGAGCTGCTCCGCGACCACGACTGCGACGTCATTGGCTGACTTTATGACCAGCGCCTGAATCGCCGTGTCGACGTCGATGGTCGATCCGGCCGCAACACCCAGTTTGGACGGAGGTTGGCCAGCGGCCGTCCGCGACACCTTCATTTTGCTGTCGAGGCTCAATTCACCCGCTTCGAGGGCCTCAAACAGAAGGTAAAGCGTCATCATTTTAGTGAGCGAGGCCGGATAGCGCCGCGCGGTCGAATAACGGTCAAACAGGACGTCGCCGGAATCGGCGTGGACGACGAAAGCCGCGTATTTGGGGTTGGCGTGCGCGGGCGTCGCCAAGACAAAGGCTGCGGCGAGAACAGCAACACAAACACTACGACAGAAACCACGCATCAAGCGATCCTCGCCGAAAGCCGGAGGTTGCGCAATAAGCAAAGCGACGGCGCCCCCTCCAGACAACCCCATCGCTGCGATCGCGCGACCTTTTGAACAGACTGACCGCGCGTTATCGCACCCGCAAAGCAAGGGTTATGCCCTTAGCTTCGACACATTCAAAAAGTCTGAGGGGGCGAGGTAAAATTATTGTTAACGAATGATTTACCTAAATTTTGCGAATTTTTTGTTGCGGCGCACAATTATCCTTGACGCGGAACGGAAACCGCCTATGCTGCAATGCACAAAAACGAAGTTGAGGCCGGTTGCGGCCATTACTTAAGAATAATCCAGGGAGACAGCTATGACAGCTTCAAAGAAAACGGCGAATGAAAACAATGGGTTCGATGCGTTCTTCACCGTGACGCCCGGCGCTTTCAAAGAGGGCTATGAGAAATTCGCGGAAAACATGTCGGCGATGACCGATTTCCAGAAAGGCTCGATGGAAGCCATGATGAAATCTGCCGGCGAGTTTTCGAAGGGATTTGAAAAGATCGCCTCTGAAAATTCGGACTACGTGAAGACCGCCTATGACGCGGCCGTCACGGCCGGAAAATCTGCCGCGAGCGCTAAAAGCGTGCAGGAAGCGATTGAAATCCAGACCGAATTTGCGCGCGAGACCTTTGAGAAAAACATGGGCCAGACGCAGAAAGTCGCCGACCTGTGGGTCGAGACCACGAAATCGACCGTGGCGCCGCTGACCGAGCGCTACAGCGAACTGGTTGAAAAAATTCAATCCTATCGCCCGTAACGGTTTTTGTTGCGTAAGCTTGAGGGGAGGCCCGGCCAATGAGCCGGGCCTTTTCTGTTTTTGCGGCCGAAATGTCGGCGAAGGCGCGAATTCCTGCAGTTTGCGCCTTTTCAATGAAATCGCGTTACATATCTTAACGCGAGCAAAGCCAAGGAAAGCGCGCGCGAGTCATCATGCTTGTATTACGTTTTGGAACGACCATGTCGTCTGAAGACGACAACGACATCGATCAAGGCCCAGGCGTCGGGGTCGTCCAGAAAACAGCGCCGAAAACCAAGCGGCCGTCGCTTTACAAGGTGATCCTCCTCAACGACGATTACACCCCTCAGGAGTTCGTAGTCTGGTTATTGCAGGCGGTGTTCAAGAAGGACGCAGAGGAGGCGGTTCGGATTATGATGCATGTTCATAACAACGGCGTCGGCATCTGCGGCGTGTATACTTATGAGGTTGCGGAAACGAAGGTCGCCCAGGTGATGGAACTGTCGCGGCGCAATCAGCATCCGCTGCAATGTATGATGGAACGGGAGTAGCCCCTTGGCGTCTTTTAGCCAAAGTCTTGACGAAGCTCTGCATCGCGCGATCGCGCTTGCGACGGAGCGAAAACACGAACTGGCGACCTTAGAGCATCTGTTGCTCGCCTTGACTGACGACAGAGATGCCGCCGCCGTAATGCGCGCGTGCAATGTCGATATCGACCTGCTGCGCCGGCAACTGCACGAATTCATCGAGAACGAACTCGCCAATCTTTCGCTCGACAGCGAGGAACAAGCCAAGCCGACAGCAAGCTTTCAGCGCGTTATTCAGCGTGCGGTCATTCATGTTCAATCGTCGGGGCGCGAAGAAGTCACCGGCGCAAATGTCCTTGTTGCGCTCTTCGCTGAACGAGAAAGCCACGCCGCGCATTTCCTACAGGCGCAGGACATGACCCGATTTGACGCGGTGAATTACATTTCGCACGGCCTCGCCAAGCGCCCGGGCGACACGCAGCCCAAAACTCCGCGCGGCGCGCAGGACGAACCGACCGATAGCGGCGCGGCCCAAAGCGCGCTCGCCTCCTATTGCGTCGATCTCAATGCGAAGGCGCGCTCCGGCAAGATCGATCCCCTGATCGGGCGCGATTCAGAGATCGAGCGCGCGATCCAGGTTTTGTGCCGGCGACGAAAAAACAACCCGCTTCTGGTCGGTGATCCGGGCGTCGGCAAGACGGCGATCGCCGAGGGTCTGGCACTGAAAATCGTCGATGAGGACGTTCCGGAAGTCCTCTCAGAATCAACAATCTACGCCCTTGATATGGGCGCTCTGCTCGCCGGGACCCGCTACCGGGGCGATTTCGAGGAGCGCATCAAGGCTGTCCTGAAAGAGCTTGAAGAGCACGATGATGCGGTCCTCTTCATTGATGAGATCCACACCGTTGTCGGCGCCGGCGCGACCTCTGGCGGAGCGATGGACGCGTCGAATCTTTTGAAGCCGGCGCTGCAGTCAGGCGCGCTGCGCTGCATGGGATCAACGACCTACAAGGAATTCCGCCAGCATTTCGAAAAGGATCGCGCGCTCGCTCGCCGATTCCAGAAAATCGACGTCGCTGAGCCCTCGAAAGAAGACACGATCGAGATCTTGAAAGGTCTGAAGCCTTATTTCGAAGATCATCACAAAATTACCTATACGGATGAAGCGATCCGGTCCGCCGCGGAACTGTCAGCAAAATATATGACGGACCGCAAACTGCCTGACAAAGCCATCGACGTCATCGACGAGGCGGGCGCGCGTCAGATGCTGTTCGCCGCCGACGATCGCAAAACCGTTATCGACACCGAGGAAATCGAGGAGGTCGTCGCCAAGATGGCGCGCATTCCGCCGCGATCCGTTTCGAAATCCGACACGGAGCGACTGCAGAAGCTCGGCGAAGATTTGCGCCGCGTTGTGTTCGGCCAGAACGAGGCGATCGATCAGCTGGCCGCCGCGATCAAATTGTCGCGCGCGGGGCTGCGCGAGCCTGAAAAGCCGATCGGCTCCTATCTCTTTGCAGGGCCGACCGGCGTTGGCAAAACGGAGGTCGCCAAACAGCTCGCATTCGCCATGGGCGTTGAGCTGATCCGCTTCGACATGTCCGAATATATGGAGCGTCACACGGTTTCTCGCCTCATCGGCGCGCCGCCGGGCTATGTCGGCTTCGACCAGGGCGGGCTTCTCACCGATGCGATCGATCAAAACCCGCACAGCGTCTTGCTGCTCGACGAAATCGAGAAAGCGCATCCGGAAATCTTCAATATTCTGCTGCAGGTAATGGATAACGGCCAGCTGACCGACACCAATGGGCGCAAGGTCGATTTCCGGAACGTCATCATCATCATGACCACGAACGCTGGCGCATCCGACGCGGCGAAGTTCGCCATCGGCTTTGCGGGCGGCAAGAAGTCCGACGAAACCGATGCGGCCATCCGGCGCCTGTTCACGCCGGAATTCCGCAACCGTCTCGATGCGACGATCCACTTCGCTGGCCTTTCCCCGGCCATCGTCAATCGCATAGTCGAAAAGTTTGTTCTGCAACTCGAAGCGCAGCTCGCCGATCGCGGCGTCACTTTCGAGCTGACAGACGAAGCGACGCACTGGCTCGCCGAGAAAGGCTTTGATGATGAGATGGGCGCGCGTCCGCTCGCGCGCATCATTCAGGAGCACGTTAAGAAGCCGATCGCCGATGAGATTCTCTTCGGCGCGCTCAAGAATGGCGGCGTTGTGCGCGTTCTCATCGATGAGGCTGACAAGACCAAGCTCGCCTTCGAGTTCATTCCCGAAAGCGGCGACGGCAAGCCCAATGATTCCGGCGACGGCGCGAATGTGCCGGCGTTGATGCAATAACGCGCTACCCTCTTTCGACGGACATTTGAAGGCTCGCGCTTTCGCCGGGGGCTAGAATGCTCTCGCCAAATCTCCCGGGAAGCTGCGTTATCGGCTCAATGCAGAAATAGGGGCGCCCTTTCGGCGCGAAGAGATGTGCGAACAACGCGTCGGATTTGACGACGATCGTTTGCGCGCCGTCGATGATCTGCGCTTCGCCGTCAAAGCCAATGAAGGAATGATCGATTTCCGCGCGCGGCAATTCGCGCGGCGCTGAGAAGTCAAGCGCATCGGGGATCGGTCCCGTTTTGGCTCGCTGTGTCGCCAAGGGCGGCGTCCACAATTGTGTCGCTTTAAGTTTGAGCCGCGTGGCGCTGCGTCTTTCAAAAAAGGGATGGAAACCGAGCCCGAACGGCATTTCGGCGGCGCCCGTATTCGTAAGCGTCGCGCGCGCCTCAACGCCGCTTTCAATCAGTTTAAACGACAGTGTTGCGGATAACGCGAACGGAAACCGTCCAGCGCTGGGCGCGAAGTTGAGCGCCAACCGGGCATCATCGGACGATTGGTCGATAACCCGCCAGTCGCTGGTCCAGCCGTGGCCATGGATCGCCGCTTCTAGGTTGCGTGTTCGGACTGTCGGCGCCAGCGGCGATTGATCGCCGTCGATGTCGATGCCGTTCGGCAGACGCCCGAACCAGGGCAGACAGGGAAAGACGCCGGGCGCAAGCGGATCGTCGCCTGGCGCGGCGCTTTCATTCGGCGAGCGGAATAGATCCTCGCCGTCGACGAGACACCGCCAGATTGCGGCGCCGCGCGGGGAAATCTGTAGCGCGCTGTTCGCATTGCGAAGCGTGATCAATCCGTTTCCGGGCAAGACGGCGTCCAATCCAGATGCGCGTTCGGTCGACGCGATCCGTCATAGCATGAAAGAAAGCCGCCGCCTCGGATTGAACCGAGGCGGCGGCTTGATGTCGGGCTCTTAAGGTTGGGGAGGAGAGAAAAAGAGCGCCGACGATGTTTGCTTGTGCGCCGACGGTCTAGGCGATGTCGGCTGCGCTCCACAGTTTCGAAAAGCGTTCACAGTGGATCAGGATCGACTGGAAGGCGGAAAGATCAACGTCAGCCGGAATTTCGTAGATCTGTTCGCCGCGATTGCTTGAGAGCGGCGAAATTAAAACCGCGCCGTCAGTTGCGTTCTTGTTATTCGCATCACTTGCGGCGAGCGGCGACAGGAAGATTTTCAGATCCGGCGCATTGCGGGTGCGGAAGTCGGCGGACAGTTTGACGAAGGTCGAGCCGTTCTCTTCATATATTTCCCAGGTCCCTGATGAGTTGAACGACTTCTTTGTCCACTCGCCGCTATAGTGAACGGCTCGTGGCGCTTCCTCTGCAGCGGCGGCGGCGGTCGCCGCGGCGGGCGCAGCGAATAGCGCGACAAGCGCGCTGATGAAAATTTTTAAGTGACGTGTCATTTGCTTTCTTCTCCGTAGCGATATCGTTGTCTTCTCTCTTGATGTGTGCGCTGACATATTGGTTCGCCGGATCACGTGCAAAACACGTTTTCGCGCACGCGCCGTTAGGCGCTCGCCGGCAAGAAATGATCAAAAAGAAAACCGCCGCGGCTATATGCGAAGCGCGCGGCGGTTCTTCAGTCTTTGACGTTCCGCTGCTCGGGGGGAGGGCGAAGCGGAGGCGTCGTTTGGGGGCACCCCTTACTTAGGCGCAATGGCCTCGACAGGCAAAACACGAAGCCGCGACCCCTGCTAACGACGGTGTGATCGCTCCGTTAGGAAAGTTTCGCCCGGATCGCCGCCGCGATCGGCTCAAGGTCTTCGGCGTTTGCCGGGCCGCTCTCGCCATGGCGCGCCAACGGCGCGCCTTCATAGGCCGGAATAATATGGAAATGTATATGAAACACGGACTGGCCGGCGGGCGCGCCATTGAACTGCGCGATCCGCACGCCGTCAGGCGCGAGCGCGTCTTTCAGCGCGCGCGCTGTGCGTTGAACAGCGACAATCATGGTTTCGAGGCTCGCCCGGTCAATGTCGAAGAGGTTCGTCGCTTGCGCAGACTTCGGGACGACGAGGCAGTGGCCCTTGCTTTGCGGAAAGACGTCCATGAAGGCGAGGATCTCGTCGTCCTCCCAGAGTTTTACGCATGGCATGTCGCCGCGAATGATCTTGGCGAAGATGTTCTCCGGATCGTACGTCGTTTCTAGCGACATCGATAAGCGCTCCGTTTTTAGTCTCTAGCAGCGGCCTCGGCGAGCAAGCGTTCGGCTTGCGCCTCCTGATCTTCCGGCACGGCGATCCGAACGCCGCCGGGCACAATGGGCAGGACGGAATTGATGGCGGCGTCCAGAAGTTCGGCGTCGACGCCGTGCGAGTTCAGATAACCAACAATGATCTTGGCTTCCTGTTGATTGTGCGTGCGCTTGATAACTTTCATGAACGCATCCTAACCGCTTTTCTTGAATGGGGTGAATTGACGGATGTCTTCGATTTCGATCATGGCGTCCTCGCGCTCGGCGGCGACATAGCGTTCGATTGCGTCTTTAAAGCTCGCATTGGCGATCCAATGCGCGGAATAGGTCGGAACGGGTTCATACCCTCTCGCAACTTTGTGCCGTCCTTGCGCGCCAGCCTCAACCCGGGAAAGCCCGCGCTCGATGGCGACGTCAATCGCCTGATAATAGCAAATTTCGAAATGCAAAAACGGATGGTCTTCAACGCATCCCCAATAACGCCCATAAAGCGCATCGCCGCCAATAAAATTGAGCGCGCCCGCAATGGGCTCGCCCTCGCATTCTGCGACGATCAACAACAGTTGATCAGCCATCGTCTCCGCAATGATCCGGAAGAAAGATCGCGTGAGGTAAGGACGCCCCCATTTGCGCGCGCCGGTGTCCTGATAGAACCGCCAGAACGCATCCCAATGCGCTTCTGTAATTTCGTTTCCGACGAGCCGGCGCACGTGAAGGCCTGACGAAAGCGCGCTGCGGCGCTCCCTACGGATGGCCTTGCGTTTTCTCGACGAGAGCGCTTCGAGAAAGTCGTCGAAACTCGCATAGCCGCGATTGAACCAATGATATTGCTCGCCGATGCGCTGCAGATAACCGGCGCCCTTCAGCGCGTGATTGTCCGCATCCGTTGTGAAATTGACATGCGCCGACGACGCGCCAGCCCTTTGCGCAACATTTTCCAGCGCAACGCACAATGCGGCGCGGGCCTGCTCGTTTCGCGCCAGAAGTCGGGGGCCGGCGACTGGCGTAAACGGAACGGCGCATAGAAGCTTCGGATAGTAATTGCCGCCAGCGCGGTGATAGGCGTCGGCCCAGTGGTGATCAAAGATGTATTCGCCCTGGCTGTGGCCTTTTGCATAAACCGGCGCTGCGCCGACAAGCGCTCCGCCGTCCTCGATCAGAATATGGGCGGGCGCCCAGCCAAGCTCCGGCGCGACGGATTTCGAGCGCTCCAAGGCTGACAAAAAGGCGTGCGAGACGAACGGATTATGCGGGCGCTCCGCCGGATTGGCGAGACGGTCCCACTGTTCCGCATCGACATCATCTATCGACGCGACTGTGCGCGCCGTTAACGAGCGCGTTGCGTCATCCATCAGCGGATTTCAAAAACGCCGTCGACTTCGACCGCCGCGTTCATTGGCAGAGACGGGGCCCCGACCGCAGCGCGGGCGTGCCGTCCCGCGTCTCCGAAGACGCCGACCATCAGGTCGGAGGCGCCGTTAGCGACCTTGGGCTGATCAACAAAGTCAGGCGTTGAATTGACGAAGGCGCCGAGTTTCACAACGCGCGTCAACCGATCGAGATCGCCGCCGCAGGCGGCCTTGACCTGGGCAATCAGATTGACAGCGCAAGCATGAGCGGCCTGCTGGCCGCGCTCAATGTCGAGATCCGCGCCCAGTTTTCCGGCGATGAGCCCGTCCGGCGTGATCGAGACCTGACCGGAAACAAAGACAAGCGAGCCTGTCTGCACGTGGGGTACGTAATTCGCGACAGGCGCCGCGGGGTCGGGCAGGACGATGCCAAGATCGGCGAGGCGGGCGTCTATTTTCGACATCATTCCAGCTCTAGATATCTGCGCTTGTACGCTAGCGCGGAAATGAGCGCTTTGAAACCGGCGCGCGCCGCGTATGGACGCCGCAGTCTTGATCTCCTATGAGCGCGCGGTCGTAATAACGAAGCAATATGGCCTTGAAACTCAACACCGCGGCGCCCGACTTTGCGGCGTCTTTTTCGTCGCTTCTGGCGCGGCATGACGGCGCCAACGCGGCGGTCGCCGCGCGCGTCACCGAAATACTTGCAGAAGTGCGCAAGGACGGCTTTTCTGCGGTTTGCCGACTGACAAGAGAGCTCGATGAGTTCGATGTCGATGAGGCTTCTGTTTGCGTCAGCAGCGATGAGATTGATGCCGCCTGCGCGCAGTGCGCAAAGGAAGACCTTGACGCGTTGCGCTTCGCCGCCGACCGCATCCGCCACTTTCACGAAAAACAATCGCCCGCCGATGAGGACTTTGTTGACGACGCCGGCGTGCGTCTCGGCTGGCGGTGGACCAGCGTAGACGCGGCGGGTCTTTACGCGCCGGGCGGGCTAGCCGCCTACCCCTCAAGCGTTCTGATGAACGCGATTGCCGCTCAGGTCGCTGGGGTTCAGCGCATTGTCATGACGACCCCGTCGCCGCAAGGCGCCATGAACCCGCTCGTTCTCGCCGCTGCGCGGATCGCCGGCGTCAGCGAGATTTACCGTCTCGGCGGGGCGCAGGCGATTGGCGCGCTCGCCTTTGGCGCTGGACCCATTGCGCCGGTCGACGTGATTGTCGGGCCAGGCAACGCATATGTAGCCGAAGCGAAACGGCAGGTATTCGGTATTGTCGGAATCGACTCCGTTGCAGGACCTTCGGAAATTCTCGTTGTCAGCGACAACAAGAACGATCCCGCCTGGGCTGCGGCCGATCTTTTAAGCCAGGCTGAGCACGACGCATCCTCGCAGAGCATTCTGATCACCGACGACGCCGCCTTCGCGGACGCTGTCGCCGCCGCGGCGGACGCGCAGCTCGCAGACAGCCCGCGCAGCGCCATCGCCGGCGCCGCGTGGCGGGATCATTCTGCGATCATTGTCGTCGCTTCGCTCGCCGAAGCGCCGGCGTTGATCAACCGGGTCGCGCCTGAGCATCTTGAACTCGCCATTGACGAGCCGCGGTCGATGCTCGCCGACATCCGCCACGCCGGCGCGATTTTCCTAGGGCGGCGAACGCCGGAAGCGGTCGGGGATTATGTCGCCGGCCCGAACCATGTGCTGCCAACGTCGCGCGCGGCCCGATACGCCTCCGGCCTTTCGGTTCTCAATTTCCTGAAGCGCTCGTCGCTCATCGAATGCGATGCGACCGCTCTTCACGCCGTTGGGCCGGCTGCGGCCCGGCTCGCAGACGCCGAAGGACTGCCAAGCCATGCGCAGTCCGTCCGCATCCGTTTGAATGAAGACGACGATTAGAAACCGTAGGTGAGATTAGCGCGCACAGTCGTGTCTTCGTTCACGCGGCCCGCTGGCGGATTGGTTTCGTAGCGATACATGTACGACAAACCCGTCGATAGCGAGTCGGTGAAAGCGGTGGAAATCGTACTTGTCGATATCAGCGTCGAGGTCTCGCTCGTCCATGTCGCATTAAAGTCTTGCTCAAATTTGAGCCCTGTGCGGATCACCCAGTCGAATTCCGTCGCGCCATAAAAGGCGAATTCTCGGTCGATCTCGTTTGTGTCGTCGATCGGCGCATATTGATAGCCGGGCCCGCCTTCGACCTTTAACGCAACGTCTTCGTTTTGGACGAGCCAGCGTCCGTAGCCTGCGCCGGCGAAGAGGCGATAGTCGAACCCTGAAAACTCATCCTCGTCATAGGAAAAACGCGCGAATGCGAATGAGCGTTCATTAATGGAATAATCGAGCTTGTATGACGCGCCCCAGCGCTGCTGGTTCTTGACCCCTTGCGAACGTCCGTAATCGAAATAGCTGCGCAGATTGTGGGTGAAATCGCCTCGCGGCAATTGCGCTTCCGCTAGAATGCCCGCCGCCGCGTTCTCCGAGTTGCCAGTCGCGACCAGGCCGGAGGCGCTCACCGATCCAGTCCAGTCGCCGAGATCGAGAAACCGGGGCGCCGGGGCGGACTGTAATTCCTTGTCGGCGGTGCGCGGCGGCGTCGCCTTTTTTTCGACCTTGTCCGGATCGTCTTCCGAAATGACGACTTCGATCGGTCCGGCGCCGGCAAGCGGGGAGAGGCGCGCCCTCAACATGTCGCCATAAGCCTCGATGGCGTCGGCCTCATCCGGGAAAACCTGGCTCGCGGCATGGATAACGGCCGCGACCTGCGCCGCGTCCAGCGTTTCCGCCGCCGCATCGAGCATGGCCTTGGCGATGTCGGGCGGCTGCGGCGCCGCCGCCGGTTGAGCGACCGCCGGCGAGGCGCTCAGCGCCGCTACCGCGGCTATTAAGCTCCAGGGGCGCAGGTTCATTTCAATACATCCATTGACACTACCGACCGCGGTCTTGGCAGATTCACTTTTCATCGGCAAACCCGGCGCTTAGTCGCAATTGAGATTTCCCATCCCGGCGCGAGCCCATTAAGAAGGGGGCGGGAGGCGGATATTTGCCTATGGCGGATCAGGACGGCGAAAAAAACGATTATCGAATCGCCAAGATTGAGCTGGACGAGCGCTCGCTCGCCCCGGCGACCGCGGATATCGAACATGAGCGCAAGGTCGCCATCTACGACCTGATCGAGGAGAATCATTTCCGGCCCAATGGCGTCGAGGGCGGGCCGTTCGAACTCTATCTCTCAAATGTGGAGCGGCGTCTTGTCTTTGACGTTCGGCGACAGGGCGGCGATGCGCTCGGTCAGATTCATCTGTCGATGACGCCCTTTCGCAAGATCATCAAGGACTACTTCATGCTCTGCGAGAGCTATTACGACGCCATCCGAAATGCGGCGCCAGCGCAGATCGAGACCATCGATATGGCGCGGCGCGCGATGCACAATGAAGGCTCGGAGATCTTGCGCGAGCGCCTTGCTGAAAAAATCGACCTCGACATGAACACGGCGCGTCGCCTGTTCACCCTGATCTGCAGCTTTCACATGCGGTGACATTCATGACGACGTGCATTCTTTTCGCCTGCAACCAGAATTCCGTGCGCTCGCCGATGGCGGCGGCGCTCCTTCGCAAGGACGCTGACGCCTCGGTGCAGATCGATTCGGCGGGCGTTTATGAGGGCGGTCTTGATCCCTTTATCGAGCTCATCATGGGCGAGGTAGGGGTCGATATGCAGGAACATGAACCGAAATCGATTGATGAGGTCGATCTCGCGGCCTTTGATCGCGTGATCGCCCTGACGCCGGAGGCGGCCTCGGCGATCCGCAAAGCCTCGCCCGAAGCGTGCGTTGAATTCTGGGAAATTGAGAACCCGTCGGAAGAACGGGGCGGTCGCGAGGCGATTCTTGAAGCCTATCGCTCTGTCCGCGACGAGCTGCTCAAGCGCCTGCGCGGGCGCTTTCCCGAACTCTATGAAAAACCTTGATTTTGGGGCCGTCCCGACCCATTTTCCCGGCCCGACGACGACAACGCCCCAATTCGGGCGCGTGACGCCTGAAATGAGGAGCGAATGGCGAAAGAAGAATTGCTTGAGTTCGAAGGCACGGTGGAGGAGTTGCTTCCCAATGCGACCTTCCGCGTGAAGCTTGAGAACGATCATGAGATTATCGCCCATACCGCGGGCAAGATGCGCAAGAACCGCATTCGCGTGCTCGCCGGGGACAAGGTTCTCGTTGAGATGACGCCCTATGATCTTACCAAAGGGCGCATCACCTATCGGTTCAAATAGAGCGCTGATTGTCCGGGCCGACTTTAATCCTCGCCAGCGCAAGTCCGCGCCGTCTCTCGCTGTTGGAACAGATCGCCGTCGTTCCCGATCAGATTATTCCCGCCGATATTGACGAAACGCCGGAAAAGGGCGAACGCCCGCCGGATTACGTTCAACGAGTGTCGCTCGCGAAGGCGCGCACCATCGCCGCCGACAACGATGGACATTTCATCCTGGCGGCGGACACGGCGGTCGCGTGCGGTCGGCGCATTCTGCCGAAAGCAGAAGATGTGAAAACCGCCAAGGAGTGCCTTGCGCTTTTATCGGGGCGCGCGCACCGCGTTTATTCAGCCGTTGCCTTGATCAGCCCCGCGGGTCTCGAAACGAACCGCGTCGTCGAAACGCGCGTCAAAGTGCGACCGCTCAATGCGCAGATGATTGCGGAATATGTTGCGAGCGATGAGTGGGACGGCAAGGCCGGCGGCTATGCGATCCAGGGCCTGTTTTCGAAACACATCGTTTCGATCGTCGGTTCACATCCGAATGTGGTCGGTCTGCCGCTCTATGAAACCTGGAACCTGCTCGTCGGCGCCGGCTGGAGACAATGACCGGCGATATTGTTTTCATTGAGGAGGGCGCGCTTGAAACGCGCGCTGCGGTGATCCGCGACGGCGTTGTTCGCCGGCTGTGGTTCGGTCCGGCATTGGGCGCGGAGGCGAGCGACCAGGCGCCGAGGTTTGGCCGCACCTTCGTTGGCAAAGTCAGCACAATTGATTCAAGGCTGAATGCCGCCTTTGTCGACATCGGCGCAGACCGCGACGCATTTCTGCCGTTGAAGTCGGACGGGGCGCGCGATCTCACTGAGGGCGCGCGCGTGTCGGCGCGGGTCACGGCGTCGCCGCGCCAGTCCAAAGGCGCGCTCATTGAGTATCTGAAAAGCGCCCCGGCGGACCACCCGCTCGGGCGGGCCTCGCCGATTGCGTCGGCGCCGAGCGAGTCGCTCTCGTTCTTTGCAGCCGACCGCGGCGCGGTTAAAACGTCTTCGCCCGCAGTCGTCGACGCCTTGCGTCAAGGCGGCGTCGAGGCGCCAGACGCAATGAGCGACGCAGCGCTTGAAGCAATTGATTTCGACCATGCGCTGGAGGCGGCGCTTTCCCGGCGGGCGCCGTTGCCCGCCGGTGGATCTATCGTCATTGACGAAGCCGAAGCGTTGACGGCGATTGACGTCGACACGGGCGCGGCGTTCGGCGCCAGTGATGATCGTCAACGCGTAAACGTCATTCGCGCCGCTGCTTGCGAGGCTGCGCGACAGATTGAGTTGCGCAATCTCGGCGGGCGCCTGGCGATCGACTTTCCGGCGGTGCGTTCATCAACGTTGCGTGAGAAGAGCGCCGACGCCATTCGGCAGGCGTTGGCCCCCTTGCGCGGCGTCAGTTCACTTTCGTTGACCCGCGGCAATTTCCTCACCATGACCGTGGACAGGCGCGATGGCTCACTTCTGGATCAAGCTACTGAAACAGGCGAAGACGACCCTGTTCCCGGTCGACGCCTCACGCTTGATTGGCGCGCGCGGGCGGCTGTCAGAGAGGCGGAGCGGCGCCTCGCGGTTTTGCCGGGCGCTCGTCTGTATCTACACGCCGGTCGCGAGCTCCATGACCATCTTGTCGCCGCGCTGGATGCAAGAGAGGCTTTTTTCCGGCGCCACGGCGCGCGCCTTGATATTTTGTTAGATACAACCGCAACTGGGAGGCATTGGCGCATTGACGAAGGCTGACCAAATCTCGGGTGCGAAATGCCCCGTCTGCGGCGCGCTGCAGGCCCGCGACTACGCGCCATTTTGCTCAAAACGCTGCGCGGACGTGGACCTCCACCGCTGGCTGTCAGGCGGTTACGCCATTCCGGCCAGCGATGACGAAAGCGGGGGACCTGATAAGGATCCCGCTTAGCCAGCCTCTAGGCGATGCGTAGACTTTGCGATTTTTTGCGATACTATCACGCCCAATGCGGCAACTTATCATGCATAAGGACGTGAGCGGCAGGGCGATTTTATTCGTCCTCCTCGCAGGCTTTGTGATTGCCGCGCAGAGCGTGATCGTCGCCCACGCTGCGACCTATGGCGACGGACCGCATGATCATCATGGCAATCCATGCGTGGTCTCTGTTCTGACACAGGCGGGGGAGAACTTCACCGCAGGTGCTGCGGTCGTCGTCATCGCGGTCTTCGCCGCGTGGCGCCGGGCGCCGCATCAATCCCAAACTCAGCGTGCGGCCATCGCCGTGCGCGCGGCCAATCCCCGTGGGCCGCCTCTCCGATAGCAATCACTTCTTTCTAAAGCGCTGTTGATTGTAACCGCTCGCAGGCATTGCGACGCGGACTATTGGTTGGAGATGAGGGTATCATGAACCGCAGATTTTATTTATCCAGCGCCGCTGCGCTGGCCATCGCACCGTTGAGCGCGCATGCGCAAGACGACGTGCGAGTTGAATTCGAAGACGAGATTATCGTGACGGCGTCGCCGCTTGAGCTCACCGTTGGCCAAACGATAATCGGCACCTCCGTCGTGGATAAAGAAGAGATCGCTCGCAACTTCCAAAATACGATTGCGGAAGTCATCTCACGCGAGCCTGGCATCTCCACGACCTATTTCGGCCCGGCCGCCAGTCGTCCGATTATTCGCGGCCTTGGCGATGACCGCGTCCGCGTTCTCGACAATGGCATCGGCGCTATCGACGCGAGCGTCGCGAGCCCGGACCACGCGGTTTCAATCGATCCCGCCGCAGCTGACAGGGTAGAAATCGTTCGCGGCCCTGCAACACTGCTTTACGGCTCCTCAGCATCTGGCGGAGTTGTCAATGTCCTTTCGGGCAGAATTCCCTCTCAGGTCCCCGAAGGCGGACTCGATGTCTCAACGAACGTTGGCATTTCCACCGCAGATAACGGCTTCGACGGCGCAGGCGAGTTCGACCTAAAACTCGGCAATCTGGGCAGCGGCGCCCTTGTGCTGCACGGTGATGGTTTCTTTCGTGAAGCAGACGATTTCGACATACCGGGCTTTGCTGAGTCAGCTATCTTCCGCGCAGCTGAAGAAGCTGAGGAGGCAGAAGAAGGCGGCGAAGAAGAGGAAGAGGAAGAGGAAGACGAGGCCTTTGGAACGGTTCCGAATTCTTTCTTTGAAACCAGCGGCGCTTCCGGCGGCCTTTCCTGGGTCGGCGATCGCGGCTTTTTCGGCGTTTCCGGCACCGTGATTGACAGTGAATACGGCCTCGCAGGCGGCAAGAAGAAAGAAGAGGAAGAAGAAGGCGAAGAAGAGGAAGGCGAGGAAGAGGAAGAGGAATTTGGCTTCATTGATCTTCGTCAACGTCGCATCGACCTCGCCGGCGAATATCAACTCGGCGGCTGGTTCGAACGATTGAAGCTTCGTCTTGGCTATGCCGATTACGAACATACGGAATTCGAAGCTCCGGGCGAGCCAGGCACCGTTTTCACCAACGAGGGATGGGAAGGCCGGTTTGAATTGGTCAACAGTGAGAAGAATCTCTTCGGCGGCAAGATGCGCGGCGCGCAAGGCTTCCAGTTCCGTCTCTCTGAATTCTCCGCCGTTGGCGAAGAGGCGTTCATCCCGCCAACGGATACGGCCCAGTATGGCATATTCGCATTGAAGGAGTATTCAAACGGCCCATGGCGTATTGACTTAGGCGCGCGTTATGAAAACACGCGTCATGAAGTTCTTGAAAGTGAATTCGACGGCATCGTGCCGCCGGGCTTTTCGCGGGACTTCGACAGTTTCTCGGTTTCCGGCGGCATTGGTCTCAATGCCACTGAAAACGTCTTCTTGGGCGTAAACGGATTCCGAACGGAGCGGGCGCCGTCGCCAACCGAGCTGTTTGCGAATGGACCGCATCTTGCAACCAACACTTTCGAAATCGGCGACGATACCCTGGAAGAGGAAGTTGCAACGGGCGTTGAAGGAACGTTTCGTTATTCAACGGATCTGTTCAGATTTTCGGTGAACGGTTTCTACACTTCCTATCAAGACTTCATCATTCTGGCCGACACAGGCCTGTTCGCAGAGGAAGATGAAGATCTGGAGGAATTCGTAATTTCGGATGACGATGACGGCATTCCGGTCTTCGAGTTCGTCCAGGACGATGCGGATTTCTATGGCTTTGAGGCTTTGGTTGAAGCCGAACTCTTCCGCACCGGCGGCGTTCACTTCCATGGCGATGCCGGGGTCGACTATGTGCGCGGAACCCGCGAGACGGGGGCGGATGAAGACTTGCCTCGGATCCCGCCGTTGTCAGCCGTGCTTGGTGTCGAGGCGCGCCATGAGTATCTCGATGTTCGCTTTGAGGTCGAAATTGTGACCGACCAAGACGACATTGCGGAGTTTGAGCTGCCGACTGAGGGCTATGAACTGCTCAATCTGTATGCAACGATGCGTCCGCTTGGCGCAGATAGCCCGTTTGCGCTCAGACTGACGGCGTCGAACCTTTCCGATCAGGACGCACGCGTTCACTCTTCCTTCCGGAAGGAAACTGTGCCGCTGCGCGGCCGGAATTTCCGCATCGCGCTGACCGCGGACTTCTAAAGAACTGGGGCGGCGCTCTAAATGAGCGCCGCCTCGTCCATGTTGGTCCGTGTTTAATCGGTTTGGACTAATCCCTTAAACCGTTGCCACAACACAGACGGTTTTTGTCTGCACGCATCGTTACTAGAAGACCTAGCGCTGCTGCAGGCCGAAACGTCAACGTTTCTCTACGCGGAGAATTCTGATCGATCGCGATAGCGGGCGGAACCTTGAATGCCGTTCCGCCAGCTTCGCTTTCAGGGTCTTCCTAGATCGACCCGTGACATTGCTTGTATTTTTTGCCTGACCCGCAAGGGCAGGGCGCGTTTCGCGGGACCCGGCCCCAGGTTTCAGGATTGTTCGGGTCTAGCGTCGCGGCGGCCGCGCGCGCGCGTTGCGTGCTGACGCCGGCGGAAAGCCCGCGTTCGCGCACTGGCGCCATTTCGTTCTCGCCTGTGAGCGGGTTCGCATGAGTTTCGACGGTTTTGACTTCGCGCTGTTGCGGGATTGGCGATTCTGCGCCGCGCAAGCGGATATGCATCAGCATGCGCGTTACATCGCGCCTCAGCCCTTCGAGGAGATTCTCAAAGAGGGCGAAGGCCTCGGTCTTGAACTCATTGACCGGGTCGCGCTGCCCGTAGCCGCGCAATCCGACCGCCGAGCGCAGATGATCCAGCACTTGCAGGTGTTCGCGCCAATTGGTGTCGAGATTCATCAACAGGATGCGTTTCTCAAGACCGCGGACAAACACGTCGGGTTCGGCGTCGCCCATCTCCCGCGCCTTCGCCATAAGATCGGCGAGGTGGCTTGCATAGTGCGCATTGACGGCTTCCTGCAGTTTTTCGGAAATCTCGGTGTCAGCGACGCCTTCTTCAGCCGCCCATTTGTCGACCGGAAAATCGCGCCCGAAAATTTCTGAAAGGTCGCTTTTAAGACCCTCGATGTTCCATTGTTCTGCATAGGATTTTGCCGGGATATGCGTGGCGACGAGATCATCGACCAGTTGCCCGCGCATATCGTTGATGATGTCGTCGACTTTCTCCGCCGACATGAATTCAATGCGCTGCTCGAAGATCGCCTTGCGCTGGTCATTGATGACGTCGTCATATTTAAGGACGTTCTTGCGCATGTCGAAATTGCGCTGTTCGACTTTTTTCTGCGCGGTCTCGACGGCTTTCGTGAACCACGGATGCTCGATCGACTCGTCAGGCTGGATCCCGAAGCGCTTCAGCATTTTCTCCATGCCCGTGCCGAAGATGCGCATGAGGTCGTCTTCGAGAGACAGGAAGAATTTTGTCGCGCCCGGATCGCCCTGACGGCCGGACCGGCCGCGCAGCTGATTATCGATGCGCCGGCTTTCATGGCGCTCTGTCGCAAGCACGAAGAGACCGCCGGCGTCGATCGTTTTCTGCTTGTCCGCGGCGACCTGGGCTTCGATCTCGCCGCGTTTGCGATTGATGGTCTCCTCGTCGTCGCCCTCTTCGAGGTGGTCGAGGAGATATTTATCGACGGATCCGCCGAGCTGAATGTCGGTGCCGCGGCCCGCCATGTTGGTGGCGATGGTGACGGCGCCAGGCGCGCCGGCCTGAGCGACGATTTCCGCTTCCTGCTCGTGATAGCGGGCGTTCAAGACGCTGTGCTTGATAGGCGGCTTGTTCTTCGCGAGCGCTTCGAGATGATGGGCGCTTGCATTCATTTCCTCAATCAGATCGGTTTCCTTGTCTTTCAATTCCTCCGCGCGCGCTCGTAAAGAGGCGGCCGTGTCCTTGAAGAATTTCTTGTCGGACAAGAGGTTTGAGAGATGCTCGGATTTCTCGATTGAGACCGTGCCGACCAGAACCGGTTGCCCGCGCTTCACGCAATCGGCGATCTGAACGACGATGGACTTATATTTTTCTTCGGCCGTCATGTAGAGCTCGTCGTCCATATCGACGCGCGCCACCGGTTTGTTAGTCGGTATTTCGAATACGGATAATTTGTAGATGTCGCCGAACTCGGCTTCTTCCGTCAGCGCCGTGCCGGTCATGCCGGACAATGTCTCATAGAGGCGGAAATAATTCTGGAACGTGATTGAGGCCAGCGTCTGGTTTTCCGGCTGGATGTCCGCGTCCTCTTTCGCCTCAACCGACTGATGCAGCCCGTCGGACCAGCGACGGCCTTCCATCATGCGTCCTGTGAACTCGTCAATGATGACGACCTTGTTGTTGCGGACGATGTAGTCTTTGTCCCGCTGAAAAACCTTGTGGGCTTTCAGCGCCTGATTGACATGGTGAACGACGGAAATATTGGCGCTATCATAAAGGCTCTCGCCTTCAAGCAGTCCTTCCGCACGCAACAGGTCTTCGATGCGCTCATTGCCGTCTTCGGTCAGCGCGACTGAACGGGTCTTTTCGTCTATATCGTAGTCGTCTTCATCCAGCTTCGGAATGAAGCCGTCGATTGTGCGATAAAGTTCGGACTTGTCGTCGGTCGGACCGGAGATGATGAGCGGCGTCCGGGCCTCGTCGATGAGAATTGAATCGACCTCGTCGACGATTGCGTAATGATGGCCGCGCTGGACCATTTGATCGAGCGCGTTTTTCATATTGTCCCGGAGATAGTCGAAGCCGAATTCGTTGTTTGTGCCGTAGGTGATGTCGGCGGCGTAAGCCTCGCGCCGCTCGTCATCAGAGAGGCCATGAATGATGCAGCCGGTCTTCATGCCGACCCGCTCATAGACCCGGCCCATCCATTCCGCGTCGCGTTTGGCGAGATAGTCGTTGACCGTTACGACATGGACGCCGCGCCCGGTCAGGGCGTTCAGGTAGACCGGGAGCGTCGCGACCAGCGTTTTGCCCTCGCCGGTCTTCATTTCGGCGATCCCGCCACGGTGGAGGACCATGCCGCCGAGGAGCTGAACGTCATAGTGACGCTGGCCGAGGGCCCGTTTGGCGCCCTCGCGGACGACTGCAAAAGCCTCCTCCAGAAGGGCGTCCAGCTTTTCGCCCTCTTTATAGCGCTGTTTTAACTTTTCAGTCTGAGCGATCAGGCCATCATCGGAGAGTTTGGCGATCTCGTCCTCAAGCGCATTGATCGCTTCGACGCGGCGCCATAAAGGCTTAAGACGGCGGTCATTGGATGAACCAAAGATTTTCTTCGCTATTCCGAGCAGCGCCATGGAGCTCCGGCCTTGTTGAATCGGCGCTAAGCGCGCGCGGGCTCCGCGGGTCGCGGGCGGGCGCTGCGCACGGCGCCGGAATGAATGAATCAACGTCCCGAAGGACCGCCGGAGAAATAGTGACGGGGCCGGATCGTGTCAACGAACCGCTAAAGGCGGGACAGGGCTATGGAAACCCCTGACGGCAAGGATTTTTCAGCCCGCCCGGGCAAAGAAAAGGCGAGCCTGCTGGCGTCTGTCCGGCGGCGCCTGGGGCCGATTGCAGGCGCTGTCGCGCGGCTGATCGCGCGCGCCATAGCGATCACCGCCCGCGCCATATGGCGGGCGCTGGTTTGGGTCGCTCGCGCCATTGGGAAGTTCTCCATCACGACGTGGCGGCTGGCTTCAGCGCTCGACTCCGCACTATGGCGGGCGACGAAGCTGCTCGCCCGGCGGTTCTGGGACGCCGCTTTGCATGGGCTCAAGCTCGCCGGCCAGGTGACGCACAGCTTTGTCCTGTGGCTGCCTACGCGCACTGGGCGCGCCTACAGCGCGGTTGCGGGCGTTGTCTTCATCTTGAGTTTGCTTGCGATCGTCGATTTGCTTCGCCAGGACGCCGCCTCGCTCGACGGCAATCTGGCTTTTGATCGCGCGCCAATCGACGAAGACGACCCGATCCTCGCCCGAATCGAGGGGCGATATGTCCATCTCTCGGAAATTGAGGCGGCGGCGCGCGCCAGCGGCCAGTTAGAGGACGGCGAGCTTTTGACGCCTGTCCTCGCCTTTGAGCGCGGGCTTGTTGAGTCCTATGTTGAACAGCGGCTGCTGGCGCGGGCGGCCCGCGACGGCGGTCTGCATCGCCAGCCGGGCGTCTTGCGCCGCGTCAACGCCGCGCGCGACCGGATCCTCGCCGCCTCGTTGATCCAATCCCGCTTGGACGACGCGGTGACGCCTGACGTCGTACAGCGCTTCTATCAGTCCCAGCGCAAAGTGATGGAAGTCGGCGACGAGGTTCGCGCGCGCCACATCCTCGTTGAGACGGGCGCCGAAGCGGAAGAAATCGTCGGTCTTCTAGAGGGCGGCGCAAGTTTCGCTGCGCTCGCGCGGGAGCGCTCGCTCGACCGGGCGACTGCGCCGCTTGGCGGCGAGATCGGCTGGTTCAGCCGCGCGATGTTGTCGCGCCGGCTGTCAAATGCGGCCTTTTCAACGCCGGTCGGCGAGATCGCCGCGCCTGTGGAGACAGAATTCGGCTGGCATGTGCTCGAAGTGCTTGGACGGCGCCCGACCAATGCGCGCCCGTTCCCCGAAGTGCAGGACGACATTGAGGAATATCTTAAATTGCAAACCATCGCCGAGACCCTTCGTGATCTCGAAGCCGAAAGTCAGGTTGCATATTATCGCCCTGAAATACCCGAGACGAGCCCAACAATCGCGCCGCTTATCGGCCGCGATGAAATGCCGAGCGCGCCCCAGCTCCGGGTTGGCGACGACCCCGTGAATTAGTCGAGGCTGAATTCCGTCGCGATTATTTGAAAAATTTACCGTTTCTGGAAACCCTGCGGTAAGACTCTGGGAATACAGATTAAGGCGAGGTTTATGGCGAAACTGCTGCTTGTGGCTGCAGGCGCGCTGATCGACCGCGACGGGCGAGTGTTGCTTGCACGTCGACGAAGGAAGGGCGCGATGGGCGGACTATGGGAATTTCCTGGCGGAAAGATCGGTCCCGACGAAACGCCTGAAGAGGCGCTCGTTCGGGAGCTCGATGAGGAGCTTGCGATCAAGACGGAGGAGTCTTGCCTGTCGCCGATCGCTTTTTCGTCGATGAATTCAGGGGAATTTCACCTTTTGATGCCCCTATTTGCTTGTCGTAAGTGGAAGGGGACGCCGCAAGCCATTGAACACGAGGCGCTTTCCTGGGTGAAGCGCGAGGAATTGATGAGGTACGAGATGCCGCCGGCCGATCGACCTCTCGCGGCGCAGTTGAGGGATTTCTTATGATTACGAACGAATGCGCGCCCGCCGTGATCCGTTCGCTGATGTCTCGGATCAACGCCTTCGCCGACGATGAGTCCGGCGCTACCGCCATTGAATATGGTTTGATCGTGGCGCTTATTTTCATTGCAACGGTGGCGGCTGTGCGCGCCTTTGCGACCAATACGAGCGGCATGTACACGTCCATCGCTGAGGAACTTCCTGGCAACTAGCTGCGCGTCTTTTCGTCAAACAGCTTGACGGCGTCCGCCATAGACGCCTTCGCTGAGCCGGGTCGCAGCGGCTTCGGCTGATCGGGCGCCGGGGCCCATCCTGTCAGATAAACAATCTCAAATGTCTCCTGACCGCCATTCGCGTTGAAAGCGGCGAGGGCGCGCGCTGCGGTCGCGCGCGTGAGCGGCGTCCGGTCGCCGGCGAGCAGCGAGGTTTCACCCATGGCGCGAAGGTCGTCGATCAGCGATTGCGCGCGTGCATACTCAACCTTGACGCTATCGGTATCAACAACGGGCATCGCAAAACCGGCGCGCTGCATGGCGCTTCCAAAATCCTGGATCGCGCCGAACGGCGCGATGCGCGCCGCCAGGGCGCCGGTCTCGGCGATCTCGGCGCCGCGCAGCGCCGCGCGCCAATGCGAGAGCGTGCCTTCTCCGAAGATCGCGGCGAGAAAAAGCCCATCCGGCGACAAGGCCTGGCGCGCCTGGGCGAGGGCGCCGACGACATCATTGGCGCCGTGCAATGTCAGTATACTCACAATGAGGTCGAACTGGCCAGCGGCGAAAGGCAATCGCTCTTCGTCTGCGATCAACGTGCGGGCGTTCTTTGGCAAGCGAGATGGCGTAAGATCCATCAGCGTGATCTCGCCGACACCGGCCTTCTCGGAGAGAATGTCGGCCGTCTCGCCAGCGCCGATAAAAAGCGCATTGGGGAAGGGGCGCAAAACCGTCTCCAGCCGATCCACAACTTCGGCCATGGCGCGCCGGTGGAGAAAATCAGCCTGTGGAAAGCGGGACGCCATGCGCTCGCGCTGCTGCGCGCGCCGGCGCGTATCGAAGATCGCTTTCATTTGATCGCGAATGCTCGGATTGTTGGCCTGCATCGACGCATGCGATACGCTTCATTTCATGGCTTCGCAAATCCTTGGTACGGTGAAGGCGTGGGCGGCGCGCGCCGGCGAAGATCTAGTCGACCTCATCGCGCCGCCGACCTGTCCCGCGTCCGGAGAGCGCGTTGCGGCGCCATTGACCCTTGGCGCGCGCCCCTGGGCGGCGATCGATTTCATCGACGCGCCGTTTTGCGAAGTCTGCGGCGCGCCGTTCAATGTCGATTATGGGGCGGATGTTCTTTGCCCGTCCTGTATCGCAGAGCCGCCTGTTTTTGACCGCGCGCGCGCAGCGCTGGTCTATAATGATGCAAGCGCCAAGCTTGTGCTTGGTCTGAAACACTCTGACAGGACCGAAACGGCGCCGATGTTCGGCGCCTGGATGGCGCGGGCGGGCAAATCCTTCAAAGCCGATGGCGCGTTGATCGCGCCGGTCCCTTTGCATTCGCGCCGCCTGTTGTCCCGGCGTTATAATCAGTCCGCCTTGCTGGCGGCGGAAGTCTCAAAGCGACTTGGCCTCCCGTTCTCGCCTGATCTCCTGCAACGCGTCCGGGCGACGCCGCCGCAAAAGGAGCTCTCCGCGGGCGCGCGCAAACGCAATGTCGCCGGCGCTTTTCGCGTTCACGAAAAACGAAGCGGCGCGCTCGATAACGCCTGCGTGATCCTCGTTGACGATGTCTTGACCACGGGCGCAACCCTTTCCGCATGCGCCCGCGTATTAAAGGCCGCCGGCGCTCGGACCGTTTTGGCGCTCGTCCTGGCGCGGGTTGTAAAAGGGGGCGTCGGCGCCATATAGCTCGCCGGCTTTGGCGCGAATTTTGGAACGAAGATGCAACCAGTCACGATTTACACCCGCCCGCTCTGCGGATTTTGCGCGCGCGCTCTGGCGCTGCTTTCACAGAAGGGCGCAAAGGTGAACGAAGTCTCCGCCGCGTTCGACAAATCATTGCGCCAGGAAATGCTCCAGCGCTCAAACGGGAAATCCACCTATCCGCAGATATTTATCGGCGACACCCATGTCGGGGGTTGCGATGAATTGATGGCGCTGGAGCGGTCGGGAAAGCTCGACGCGCTGCTCAATGGCTGACGCATCGACATTAATGCGCATCGCCTGCGTGCAAATGCGCTCCGGGCTCGACCGGCCCGCCATCACGCGCGATGCGCTCGCCCTGATAAGCGAAGCGGCGGGGCAGGGCGCGACGTTCATCGCGACGCCGGAAATGACAAATATCGTCGATCGCAAACCGAAGCGGCTGTTGGAGACCTTGCCGTCGGAAAGCGATCTTGAGGAGGTGACGGCTTTCGGGGACGCAGCCCGCGAGCACAAGGTCTGGCTGCTGATCGGCTCGGTCGCCGCGAAGGCGCCGGGCGTGTCCAAGGCGGTGAACCGTTCCTTGTTGTTTGCGCCGACTGGCGACATCGTCGCGCGATACGACAAAATCCATATGTTTGATGTCGATTTGCCCGACGGCGAAACGTGGAAAGAATCGGCGGTCTATCAACCGGGCGACAAAGCGGTTCTCGTCGACGCGTCTGCTGGGCGCATCGGGCTCACCGTCTGTTACGATGTGCGGTTTCCGCATCTCTACCGGCAATTGGCGCAGGCCGGCGCCTTGCTGTTCGTCGTTCCGGCCGCCTTCACGGCGCAGACAGGGCGCGCGCACTGGCGAACCCTGCTGTGTTCGCGCGCGATCGAAAACGGCGCCTTTGTCGCCGCGCCGGCGCAGGGCGGACGCCATGAGGACGGCCGCGACACTTATGGTCATTCGATGATTATCGGGCCCTGGGGCGAGATCATCGCCGAATTGGATCATGATGATCCGGGCGTCCTTGTCGCTGACATCGATTTTGAAAGGGCGCGCGAGGCGCGTTCGCGCATTCCCAATTTGGGTCTTGACGCAGACTTTAAAATAACCATTTTAAATCAATGATTAAATATCAACTTCAATGCGCGGGCGGCCATGAATTCGAAGGCTGGTTTCGCGACAGCGGCGACTATGACGATCAGCTTGAAGCCGGCGATCTCGAGTGCCCGCTATGCGGCGAAGCGGATATCGGGAAAGCCGTGATGGCCCCTTCCATCGCCCGGCGCCGGTCGTCAAAAAGCGGCTCTAAGGAAGCGTTTTATCGGGATATGGCCGCAGCGGCGCACCGCGCGCGCGACTATGTCGAGAAGAACTTCGACTATGTCGGCGAACGCTTTCCCGAAGAGGCGCGCCGCATTCACTACGGCGAGACGGAGTCGCGGGGCATATTTGGCGAAGCGACCGGCAAAGAGGTCAAAGAACTGGTCGACGAAGGCGTATCCATTGCGCCGCTTCCCGACGCGCCGAAATCGCGCGATAAGGCCGGGACGCCGAAAATCTCCGATAAAGCGCCCAACAAGAAGCTGCCATAGGCTTGACGAGACGGCTTCGCGGGCAAGGCAAACGCCATGGACACGCTCCGCCGTCGCATTCTGCAATTTCCGTTTTTCCAGGGACTTGATCCCGAAGCGCTGACCGACATCAGCACGAAATCCGTGTGGCATTCGGTTCCCGGCGGCTGGCTGCTGTTCAATGACGGCGATTCGGCCGACGCGTTTTACTTTGTGCTCTCCGGACGGATGATCGTCGTTCGCCATACCCCGGACGGCGACGAAGTGGTCGGCTATGTGCGCGCAGGCGAGCCGGTCGGCGAAATGTCGTTGCTCGCCGGCGAGGCGCACACCGCATCCGTCTTCGCGCTGCGCGACAGCGAAGTTTTGCGGATCAAGCGCGAGGACGCCGACGCGCTGCTTCACAATCACGGTGAATTCGCAAGCGCGCTTTCGCGCGTAATGCTGGCGCGAGCGCGCCACCCCAATGACAGCTTCAAACGATCAGCGCCGCGCGTCTTCGCCCTCGTCGCAAGCTCGCCTTCGGTGGACATAAATGCATATGCAAAAGAGCTAGCGCAGCGGATTGAGGGGTACGGGCTGCGCGCGACATGGCTTGCTTGCCAGGACGCAGCCCCTGATCCGACAAAAATCAATGCAATCGAAGAGGAAAACGACGTCGTTCTTTTGGCGACGCGCGTTGATGGCGAAGCCTGGTATCGCTTTGTGATCCGGCATGCCGACCGGTTTATGGTCTTCGCCCGGCGCGATGCGCGCCCGCCGCGGCCGTTCCCGATGACGATGGAAGCCGGCGTGCGCGCGAGGAAGTTTCGGCTTGTCGACCTCGTGATGCTGCATGAGGGATTGCCGGCGTGTCCGATTGCGGACTGGATCGACGCGCTTGAGGCGACGCGTGTTTTTAATTGCCGCGGCGGGGAATGCCGGGAGCGATTGGCGCGCATCATCGCCGGCAAATCGGTCGGGCTCGTCCTGTCCGGCGGCGGCGCGCGCGCTTACGCTCATGTCGGCGCCGTTGCGGCGATGCGCGAGGCGGGCGTGCCGATCGATTTTGTGAGCGGCGCCTCCATGGGCGCGATCGTCGCGGCTTGCGTTGCGCTTGGCTGGGACGATCGGGAAATTGAAGAGCGGGTCCGGGATGCGTTCGTTTCCTCAAATCCGCTTGGCGATCACGTTTTGCCCGTCGTCGCCCTGACCAAAGGCAAGCGTGTTGAAGAGCGCCTTGAAAAACATTTCGGGGAAAACCTGATTGAGGAATGCGTCATCCCCTTTTTCTGCGTCTCCTCTGACGTCGCGATCGGCGAGGCGCGCATTCACCGTCGCGGACTGTTGCGCGGCGCTTTGCGGGCGTCGATTGCCTTGCCAGGCATCCTGCCGCCCGTGGTTGATGGGGATGCGCTGCTGGTCGACGGCGCTGTCATCAATAACTTCCCGACGGACATCATGGCCGGCGCCCATCGCGGCATGACCATCGGCATCGATGTCGCTCAGCGCGGCGTAATCGATGTTGACGCCTTTCGTGATCCGCCGGGTTTTTTCAGCTGGATCAGCGAACATGGCGTAAGGACGGCGCCGCCGATCGTGTCGCTATTAATGCGCACGGCGACGGCGCGGCATGAACGCATGTCAAAAGTGCATCCGGCTGACATCATGATTGCGCCGCCTGTAAAGGGCGTCGAGCTTCGCGACTGGGGCAAATATGACGCCGCGACGCAGGATGGCCGAGCCGCAACGAAGCAGGCGATAGATGATCACTGGAAAAGCCTGGCGCCGCTCATCAAGGCGGCGCGCCGCCGCTGATAAGGAAACGTCAGGCGCGTATGGCGGTCAGCATGTAGTTGACGCTGGTGTCGTCGCTGATGCGCCAGACATCGAGCAGCGGATTGTAGGTGACGCCCGCTTCCGCGGTGACATTCATGCCAGCGCGGTGAAAGGCCGATCTCGCTTCGTCGGGTTTCACGAATTTGCGCGGATCATGCGTGCCTGCGGGAAGCCAGCGCAGCACATATTCAGCGCCGACCTTCGCCAGCGCTAAGGCCTTCAGCGTACGGTTGATCGTGGCCATGATCAGCATGCCGCCGGGCGCTGTCAGGCCGGCTGATGTTTGCAGAAACAGATCGACATCCGCGACGTGTTCGACGACCTCAAGGTTTAGAACGATGTCGAAAGGCGCCTCGCCTGCGCGCGCCAGGTCTTCAACCGTCGTGCATCGATAATCGATCGCGAGTTTCTGTTCGGCGGCGTGGGCCATCGCCGTTTTGATATTTCGCTCCGACGCATCGATCGCGACGACTTCAGCGCCAAGGCGCGTCATGGGTTCTGCGACCAATCCGCCGCCGCATCCGATATCGAGGAGGCGCAGGCCCTTTAGCGGCGTTTTTTCGTGCCGGTCGCGCCCGAAATGGGCGCAAGCCGCGTCTCGGATATAGGCGAGGCGCGCCGGGTTGAATTTGTGCAATGGCTTGAATTTGCCGAACGGGTCCCACCATTCCGCGGCAATCGCCGAGAATTTTTCAATTTCGTCCGAATCTATGGTCGTTTCACCTAATTTCGGCTCGTTTTTTGGCTCAACTTGCGCTTCCATTGATGTTTCCTCGCTTGCGCGGAACTTCGTGCCTGCCTAGACATACGCCGGCCCACGGCCCGCCGATCATGGTCGGTGTCTTAACGCATTTGTCGGAAAACAGCGCGTCTATGGCTCGTATTGTGATGAAATTCGGCGGCACCTCGGTCGCGAATCTGGAGCGAATTCGCGCCGCCGCCGCTTTTGTGCGCCGCGAAGTCGAGGCCGGTCACTCCGTCGCCGTGGTGGTTTCGGCGATGGCGGGTGAGACGAACCGGCTAATTGAACTCGTCGACGAGGCTGGCCCGCCGGCGCCGGCCCTGGACGCGCGCTTCCTTGAATATGACGCTGTCGTCTCGAGCGGCGAGCAAGTGACGTCAGGTCTCCTGGCGCTCGTTATGCAGCGGATGGGATTTCGCGCGCGGTCCTGGCAGGGATGGCAGATCCCGCTCAAGACCGACGAAGCCCATGGCCGGGCGCGCATTAACGAAATCCCCGCCGATCCGCTGGGCGAGGCGATCGACGGCGGCGAAATCGCGGTGGTCGCAGGATTTCAGGGCGTCTCGCCGTCTGGGCGCATCGCAACGCTGGGACGAGGAGGTTCGGACACGTCGGCCGTCGCCTTGGCGGCGGCAATTGGCGCCGAGCGCTGCGACATTTATACCGATGTCGACGGCGTCTACACCACCGACCCGCGCCTGACGCGGCAAGCAAGGCGCATCTCCAAGATATCCTTCGAGGAAATGCTCGAAATGGCGTCCGTCGGCGCGAAAGTCTTGCAAACGCGTTCGGTGGAGATGGCGATGGCGTACAATGTCCGCCTTCGCGTTTTGTCGAGCTTCGATCCGCCCAGCGCCGACGCGCCTGGAACTTTGATCTGCAACGAGGATGAGATTGTGGAAAAGAACATCGTCACCGCCGTCACGCCGGATTTCCACGAGGCCGCCGTCACGGTGCTCGCCGTGCCTGACGAGCCGGGCCGCGCGGCCGCCATTTTCGCCAAGCTCGCAGAAGCGAATATCAATATTGATATGATCGTTCAAAGCGCCTCGCGCGAGCCCGGTTTCGCGAATATTTCCTTCACAACGCGCGAGGATGATCTCGACCGGGCCGTTGAAGCAATTGGCGAGGTGCAGAAACAAATCGGTTATAAGTCATTGCAGGCTGACCGACATGTCGCCAAAGTGTCCGTGATCGGCGTCGGCATGAAGAGTCACGCCGGCGTCGCCTCGACGATGTTTCGAACGCTTGCTGAAAAAGGCATCAACATTCACAACATCTCGACTTCCGAAATTAAGATCAGTGTTCTGATCGATTCTGATGCGGCGGAATACGCAGTCCGGTCGCTTCACGACGCTTATGGGCTTGAGACGTTGCAATGACGAGTATCGCCGCAGAGTTTAATCGCGGCGTTGATGAAAATGAGCATTGAAAACACACGCCCGCCCCATGGCGGTCATAACGAAAGCGGTCTAACGGTCCTGTTGCGCCGGATGCACGATGCTGTCGCGCAAGAGGCGAGCGCGCAGGAGCGGCTCGATCATCTGACGCAGACCATCGCGTCCCATGTCGTTGCTGATGTGTGCTCGATCTATCTGCGCCGTCCCGACGACGTGCTTGAGCTTTATTCGACCGAGGGCCTCAACCGAGAGGCGGTGCACAGGACGCGCCTTGGCATTGGCGAGGGCCTTGTCGGTCTTGTTGCAAAAAGCCGCCGGCCGCTTGTTACGTCCGATGCGCCCCATCATCCGGCCTTCGCCTATCGGCCGGAAACGGGCGAAGACCCCTTGAACGCTTTTCTTGGCGTGCCGCTGATCCGGTCCGGCAAAACGCTCGGCGTCCTCGTCGTCCAAAACCGCGCAGCGCGGGTTTATACGGACGCGGAAGTCGAGGCGGTGCAGGCGGTCGCAACGCTGCTTGCGGAAATCGCCGCCTCGGGCGAGCTCCTCAGCAAGGAAGAGACCGCCGTTGTCGGCGAGATGTTGCATCGGCCAGAAACGCTTCAAGGCGTCGCGATCGTCGCTGGCGTCGCCTCGGGCCGCGCGGTCTTCCTGCAGCCGCCGGCGCCGAAGCACAAAGTCTTTGCGAGCGACGTCGCCGCTGAAGCCGCGCGCCTCGAGCAGGGTCTCACCGATTTGCGCGCCGCCGTTGATGAGATGATCGACAGCAATTCGAGCCTCGCCGGCGTCTCGCGCGACGTTCTGGAGACATATCGCCTGTTCGCTTATGACCGCGGCTGGAAAGACCGGTTGCGCGCTGCCGTATTCTCCGGCCTGACCGCCGAGGCCGCCGTCGAGCAGGTGAAAAACGAAAACCGCTCACGCCTTCTGCAGGCCCGGGACGCGTATCTGCGCGAGCGCCTGCATGACCTTGATGATCTCGCCCATCGCCTGTTGCGCCATTTGTCAGGCGAAATGACGAACGGGCGGGTTAGCGCCGAGGGCGATGTCATTCTTCTGGCGCGCGTGCTGGGTCCGGCCGAGCTCCTTGAATATGACCGCCGCCACCTCAAGGCCCTTGTCCTTGGCGACGTCTCTGCGACGTCACATGTCGCCATCGTCGCGCGCGCGCTTAAAATTCCGATGATTACCGGGCTTGGCGACGCCATTGACCGTTGTGAGGAGGGCGATCTCGTCATCGTCGACGGCGACACCGGCGAGGCGCATATTCGTCCGACGACGGAGGTTCAGGAGACCTACCGGGCCCGCCGCGAGTTGCAGAGCGAGCGCCAGGCCGCGTTCCTGGCCGAACGCGAGCTGCCCTGCCGAACCAAGGACGGCGTCGATATTTCACTAATGATGAACGCCGGGCTCGCGCTCGACATGCCCCATCTTCATGAAACCGGCGCTGACGGCGTCGGCCTGTTCAGGACGGAATTGCAATTTCTGATCGGTACGGCGTTGCCAAGCGTCGCCTCGCAAGAGGCGCTTTATCGCGACGTCCTTGATCTCGCCGATCGCAAGCCCGTCATTTTCAGGACCGCCGATATCGGCGGCGACAAGACGGCCGTCTATATGCGCCATGGCGCCGAGGCCAATCCGGCGATGGGATGGCGCGGCGTCCGCATGGCGGTCGATCGGCCGGGCATGATCCGCCCGCAATTGCGCGCGCTGATTTCGGCTGCGGCCGGGCGCAGCCTCCAGATCATGTTTCCGATGGTCACCCTGCCGAGCGAGATTGACGATGCGCGCGCGCTGCTTGAACGCGAGCTGGAGCGCGCCCATCGCCTCGGCAATGAGCCGCCGAGCGACATTCAACTTGGCGCCATGATCGAAACGCCAGCCTCGGCGTGGAACATCGGGGCGATCGCCAGAAAAGTCGATTTTCTTTCCATTGGCGGCAACGACCTCGCGCAATTCTATTTCGCCGCCGATCGCGATTCAGAGCGGGTGCAACGCCGCTTTGACCACATGAATCCTGGATTTCTGGGCTTCTTGCGTCACGCCGTCGCCGGCGCGCGAGCATCTAACGTTCCGATTTCTTATTGCGGCGAACAGGCCGCCGAGCCGGTCACCGCTGCGGCCTTTATCGCGCTCGGCCTCAGGCAGTTTTCGGTGCCGGCGCCGAATATTGGTCCGTTCCGCCGGCTGGTGCGGTCGTTGAATGCCGGTCAGATGTCGGACTGGATGCAAGCAAGGCTCGAGGCGCCGCTTGAAACCTTGCGGCACGAATTCATGGCGGAGCTTAAGAAGTCCGGCGCTGTCGTCGAGTAAATCGATGGTTAAGGAATTCCTGCTTCAGTTCGAAAAATGCGCGCGGCGCCACAGACGGCTTTTGAGATCGTCGCGTAACGCAACCAAGCGCTTCGGATTGGGCGGGCGGCTTACATGACCTCTGGCAATTCCTCAGCGACAATCTACGACATGGAGGATGCGCGGCGGCGCAAGAGCGATGCGCCTGGCGCCGATTATCCAGATGTCGGCGCGTGGCTCGCGGCGGCGCGCGAAGGCGAGGGCCTTTCGCTCGCTGAGGCGGCGACGAAAACGCATATCCGCGAACGCCATCTCGCCGCAATCGAAACACTGGAACTGGAATCATTGCCGGCGCGGCCTTACGCCATCGGTTTCGTCAGAACCTATGCTGAGTTTTTGCATCTGGACGCCGACGCAGTGGTCCGTCGCTTTAAGTCTGATATCGGCGCGCCGGTCTCCGCTGAGGTTGAAACCGCGAAGTTTGAAGAAGCCGCGCGCGCTGAAACGTCAGAACGCACGGACCTGTCCTTAGCCGCTATCGCCGCGATCATCGCCTTTGTCGTCTGGTGCGCCTGGCAAATCACGCTGCCGCGCGAAGTTCGCCCGCTCGGCGGCGAGAGAGCTGAGGCTGTGCAGCCCGCCGCCTCGCCGGCTCCGGCGCTCGGCGCCGACAGTGAAGAAAGCGCGCTGGTGCTCCTGGAGAGAATTGAGCCGATCTATCCGATCGGATGCGTCGACGGCGCAAAACCGGTGGAAATGGTGAGCGTCCGGTTCACTGTCACAACCTCGGGCCGCGTCGTCTCTGAACGCGTCCATGACACAACGAATGCGTGTTTTAACGATGCGGCGCTCATGGCGTTGCGCCGGTGGCGTTATGAGCCGCCGCGGGTCGATGGCGCGCTGCGTGCGCAGTATGATCGGGAAGTCGCGTTGCGCTTTGAGCGCCCGTCCTAAAGCTGCGTCGATGCGCCTTAAACAAGGCTTTGAACTGAGGTCTTGACTTCCCGGCCGGGCGCGCGATTTTGGACCTGAAATCAGCGGTTTTCTTGGCAAAGGGTAGCCCCATGTCCGTACGTCCCTGGCGCGATATTGAACGGCGTAAAAGCCGCCAGATCATGGTCGGCAATGTGCCGGTGGGCGGCGATGCGCCGATTTCCGTCCAGTCCATGACCAACACGCTGACATCGGACGCGCAGGCCACGATCCGTCAAATCAATGAAATCGCCGAGGCTGGGGCCGACATCATTCGCGTTTCGTGCCCGGACAAGGAATCAACGGCGGCGCTCTCGACCATCGTCAAGAACAGCCCGGTTCCGCTCGTCGCCGACATCCACTTCCACTACAAGCGCGGCATCGAAGCGGCCGAGGCGGGCGCGGCGTGCCTGCGCATCAATCCGGGCAATATCGGTTCGGAAGAGCGCGTGCGCGAAGTCATCAAGGCGGCGAAGGACCATGGCTGCGCGATGCGGATTGGCGTCAATGGCGGATCGCTGGAAAAAGACCTGCTGGAGAAATATGGAGAGCCGTGTCCTGAAGCGATGGTTGAAAGCGCGCTCGATCACGCCAGAATTCTTCAGGACAATGACTTTCATGAATTCAAGATCTCGGTGAAAGCGTCCGATGTTTTTCTCACTGTCGCCGCATACCACGCGCTGGCTGAAGCCATCGATTGCCCCTTGCATCTAGGCGTGACAGAAGCCGGCGGTCTTCGCATTGGATCGGTGAAATCGGCGATAGGCCTTGGCTCGCTTTTGTGGGCGGGCATCGGCGACACTATCCGCGTTTCCCTTTCGGCCGACCCGGTCGAAGAGATCAAGGTCGGCTTTGATATTCTGAAATCCCTTAATCTGCGCCATCGCGGGGTGAATGTGATTTCCTGTCCGTCCTGCGCGCGCCAGGGTTTCAACGTTATCGAGACCGTAGAGGTTCTTGAAAAGCGCCTTGCGCATATCACGACGCCGATGACGCTCTCTGTGATCGGTTGCGTGGTCAACGGACCCGGCGAAGCGCGCGAGACCGATATCGGTTTTACCGGCGGCGGCGCCGGCAAAGAGCACGGCATGATCTACCTCGATGGCGATGTCGATCATCGGATCGACAACTCGGAACTCGTCGATCATCTCGTCGAATTGGTTGAAAAGCGTGCGGCCGAGATTCAGGCGGAAGAAGCAAGAGCGTCCGTCGCCGCGGAATAGACTGACTGCAAGACGACCAGCGCGCGCAGCAACGCCTGCGCGCGTTTTTGCATCGATGATTGGCTGCAGGAGCGGCGATTGATTCCGAATGAGAAACTCGAAGCGCTGATCGGCAAGTTCGAGCAGATCGAAGCGCGCATGGCGTCAGGCGATGCGGGCGCGGATATCGTCAAGCTGTCGAAAGAGCATGGCGAGTTGCGGCCTGTCGCCGAGAAGGCGATGCAGCTGATGTCGTCTCGCCGGCAGATTGGCGAGCTCGAAGACTTGGCCGCCGGCGACGACAAGGACATGGCTTCGCTCGCCGCCGAAGAGCTGGAGGAGCTTCGCGAGGCGCTGCCCGCGCTTGAGCGCGAAATGCAACTGCTCTTGCTGCCGAAGGACAAGGCGGACGACTCGTCAGTCATCCTGGAAGTGCGCGCCGGGACGGGCGGCGATGAAGCCGGCATCTTCGCCGGCGATCTTTTCCGGATGTATCAGCGCTATGCGTCGCTTGAAGGCTGGCGGGTCGAAATCCTCTCCGCATCGGAGTCGGAGAAGGGGGGCTATAAGGAAATTCAGGCGTCGATCGAAGGCGACGGCGTTTTTGCGAAAATGAAATTTGAATCCGGCGTACACCGCGTGCAGCGCGTTCCTGAAACGGAAACGCAAGGGCGTATCCATACTTCGGCGGCGACCGTGGCTGTTCTGCCGGAGCCGGAGGAATTCGACATCGAGGTCAACGAAAACGATCTGAGGATTGACGTATTTCGCGCATCGGGGCCGGGCGGGCAGTCGGTGAACACGACCGACTCTGCGGTGCGGATCACGCATTTGCCGACGGGTATTGTCGTCAGCCAGCAGGATGAGAAATCGCAGCACAAGAACAAGGCGAAGGCGTTGCAGGTCTTGCGCGCGCGCCTTTACGACGCTGAACGCGCCCGCGCCGATCAGGAACGCGCCGCCGCGCGCAAGGGAATGGTCGGCTCCGGCGATCGGTCTGAACGCATCCGCACCTATAATTATCCGCAAAGCCGCGTCACTGATCACCGCATCAATCTGACGCTGTACAATCTTGAAGAGATCGTTCGCGGCGATGGTCTTGACGAATTGATTGGAGCGCTGATTTCGCAGGATCGCGCCGACCGCCTCGCGGAGATGCAGGAGACGCCGGTCGCGTGAGCGCGGCGCGGACACTTGAAGGCCTCATGCGAGACGGCGCCAACGCGCTTTCTCAATCAAAATCGCCATGGCTCGATGCGCGGGTGCTTGCAAGTCATGCGATTGGCTTGAGCGAAGCGGAGCTGATTGCGCAGGCGAACGCGCCTGTCGATCCTGAAAAGGTGCGCCTCTTCCGCGCGCTGATCGATCGCCGCCGTGAAGGAGAGCCGGTCGCTTACTTGACCGGCGTGAAAGAGTTCTGGGGCCTGCCTTTCGCTGTCGGGCCCGGCGTCCTGATCCCGCGGCCCGATTCAGAATGCCTGATTGAGGCTCTCATCACCGCGGGACCGGCGCGCTATGCGCGCGTTCTTGATTTGGGCGTCGGGTCGGGCGCGTTGCTCGCCGCGCTCTTAAGCGAGCTGCGCGAGGCGACCGGCGTCGGCGTCGACCGATCGCAAGACGCGGCGCGCCAGGCGCGTTGCAATCTTGATAAGTTGGGTCTTCGCGATCGAGCAGAGATTATCGTCGGCGACTGGACCGCGCCGTTGTCCGGTCGGTTCGACGTAATCGTCGCCAATGCGCCCTACATCCCGGAAGGCGATAGGGCGGATCTTGAAATCGATGTCTCGCGCTTTGAGCCTTCGGCGGCGCTTTTCGCCGGCGCAGACGGTCTCGCCGCCTACCGCGCCCTCATTCCGGAACTGCCCCGCGTTGCGGGGCCGGAAAGCCTGATTACGCTGGAATACGGGACCGGGGCCCAGCGCGCGCCGCTCGAAAGCCTGGCGGCGGCCGCGTTTCCTAATGGGAGGTTAACGCTAATTCGTGATCTGAGCGGGCGCGAACGCGGGCTTCTTCTCGATAATCGGGCGAAAAGGGATTGAAATGCCCCGCCAAGGCGCTAATATCTCTTTTGACAACAGTATTGCGCTATTGCGCAGTCATTGTCGCTTATCCAAAAAAGGTCCGACTGCCGATTTGGTCAGACTGATATCTCGCAGCGCAGCTGCGCCGTGGAATTAGAACACCGGATGAACTGAAGGGCGGCTCAGACGCCGCCGGGGCGACCTCCAGAACAAGGCAAGAGCCCGCGGGCAGCCAGCAAGCTTGCTTGCGGCTTCTGGGCAAGGACATGAGTTTATGAAAAGAGGCCGAAATCAACGACGGCGCCAGGGCGGGGGTCAAAATCCGAACCGCGCCCTCGACTCAAACGGACCGGACGTTCGAATTCGCGGCACGGCGAATCAGATTTATGACAAATATATTGCGCTGGCGCGGGACGCATCATCCGCGGGCGATCGGATCAAGGCCGAGAATTATCTGCAGCATGCCGAGCATTATTTCCGCCTGATCCGGGCGATGCAGCCCCAGCAGCAAACACCGTCTGTCGACGCCGATGGCGACCAGCCCTCCGTTGATGACAAGAACGAACGCGGCGGGGGCGGACGCCAGAGTGATCGCGGTGAGCGCAGCGATCGTCGCCCGCGCGGCAATGGTGAAGACGCTGGTCGTAAGGACGCTGAGAGCGCTGACGAGAGCCAAGAGCGCACGCCTGACGCAGCCGCGAGCGACGATGGCGACGAAAGAACTGAGAAGCCAAAACGCAAACGCGCCCGGCGCGCGCCGCGAAAATCAGCCGCTAAAGATGACGATTCGGATGCTGATTCGCCGGAACCGGCGGCCGCGTCCTGAATTGATCGTCAGATCGCGCGCGTTGCATCTTTCAACCAGGCCTGCACGTCCGCCGGTACAAGCGGCATGATCTGCTCTCGAACACTTTGATGGTAGGCGTTCAACCAGCCGCGTTCATCGTCGCTCAGTAAACTCGCATCGACGAGATCGAGATTGATCGGCGCCATGGTCATGGTTTCGAATTCCAGCATCGCCCTGTCGCCGCCATCGGGCGTTTGCGCCTTTTTGACGACAATCAAATTTTCAATGCGGATGCCGAAAGCGCCTTCTTTATAGAAGCCCGGCTCGTTGGAGAGGATCATGCCCGGCAGCAGCGCTTGCGTATTCACGGCCTTTGCAATCCGCTGCGGGCCTTCATGGACGCCGAGAAACGATCCGACGCCGTGTCCCGTGCCGTGATCGTAATCAAGGCCAGCGTCCCACAACGGACGGCGCGCGAAGGCGTCGACCTGATGCCCGGTGGTGCCTTCCGGAAAACGCAACGTCGCGAGCGAAATGTGCCCCTTGAGAACGCGCGTGAAGCGATTGCGCATCTCATCCGTCGGCTCGCCGATGGGCGCCGTTCGCGTGATGTCGGTGGTGCCGTCGGGATATTGTCCGCCTGAGTCGATCAGAAAGAGCGAGCCTGGCTTCAGCTTTGCGTTCGTTTCAGTCGAGACCCGGTAGTGACAGATGGCGCCATTGGGCCCGGCGCCGGAAATCGAGTCAAAAGAGAGGTCGCGTAAATCGTGATGTTCAGCGCGGAAGCTTTCAAGCTTCTGCGCAGCCGTGATTTCATCGACATCGCCCGTCTGCGCCTCGGTATCAAGCCAGTGCAAAAACCGCGTCACCGCCGCGCCGTCGCGGACATGCGCGGCTTTCGCGCCCTCGACTTCGACGGTGTTTTTCTGCGCCCGCGGGATAGCGCATGGATCTGTCATCTCAACGATCTGCGCGCCCGCGGCCTTCAAGTCCTCATGAAACTTCGATGCGGCGAGACTCGGATCGACGCTAACGCGCGCTTTTTTCTCGCCAAGCGATTGCAGCGTCGCGCTCAACTGCTCTGGCCCCAGAATATCGACGTCAGGCCCGAGGAACTCCGGCAGGGCGTTGTCGACTTTTTCCGGCGCGATGAAGAGCTTCGCCGTGCCGTCGCTGTTTAAAACGGCGCGCGACAATGGCAACGGCGTGCGCGCGACGTCGCCGCCGCGGATGTTGAAAAGCCAGGCGATGGACGGCGGCGCCGTTATAAGGACCGCCTCGGCGCCGGCGTCTTTCAGCGACTGAGCGATTTGCGCGCGTTTTTCCGACGAGGAAACGCCTGCAAATTTTTCAGGGTGCGGTTTCGCCGGCGTTTTCGGATAGGGCGGTTGGTCCGGCCACGCCGCGTCGATCGGATTGTCCATTACGGCCGTGAGTTCGAAGCCGGCTTTCTTCGCCGCTTTTTCGATGCGGCGCAGCCCGTCGACGGTGTGCAGCAGCGGATCATAGCCAATCCGCTCGCCCTTGCGCGCATGTTGCGCGAGCCAGGCGTCAAGCGGCGCCTCCGTGATGTCGACATAATCGAATAGGGCGCCGTCCGTCTGCTGACGGACCTGCAAGGTGTAGCGGCCATCGGTGAAAATCACCGCGCGGTCGGAGAATATCACCGCAGCGCCTGCGGAGCCGGAGAAACCCGTCGCCCACATCAGGCGTTCGGCGTAAGCGGGAATATATTCGTTCTGATACTCATCGTCATGGGGAACGATAAATGCGTCGATGCCGCGCTTTTCCATCTCCTTGCGGATCAGGGGCAGATGCTTGGCGCCAAATGAACGATCCGAGACGGGCTCGAATGTCTGGAACATGGGATTTCCTTTTCGCTCCTATTTGAGGGCTATATTGCGCGCCGCCGGCCCGCTCTCAAGCCCTTTTCACGGCTTGACGAGGAGGAGAATGGGCCAGGTCGGCTGGTCGATCCGGTTGAGAATGCGAAAACCGGCTTTCTCATAGGCGGTGATGACGCCGTCAATCTGCTCTGTCATCAACCCGGCGAGCATAAGCCGCCCGCTTTTTGAAATGTGGCGCGCCATCGCCGGCGCCAGTTCAACGAGCGGTCCCGCCAGAATGTTTGCGAACACAAAATCAAAAGGCGATCGCGACGTTACGGCGTCATTCTCAAAGCCGTCCGCCTGCAACGTCTCGATTTTTTCGGCGATGTCATTGAGCGCGGCGTTGTCCGTCGCGATCTCTACTGAGCGCGGATCAATATCGACAGCCAGTATGTTGCGATCCCACAGCTTCGCCGCCGCAATCGCGAGGATTGCGGAGCCGCATCCGAGATCCAGAATGTTTTTGGGCGAAAATCCGGCGAGCCGGTCAAGCAAAGCAAGACAGCCCGCTGTTGTCGGGTGATGGCCCGTGCCGAACGCCTCATTGGCGTCAATGCGGATCGGGATGTCGTCGGCTTCATTGGGCAGTTTGTCCGTATCGTGAACGCCATAGAGGACAAACCGTCCGGCGCGCACGACGCCAAGCCCCTGCAAAGCGTGCGCAACCCAGTCAATATCCGGCAGCTCTTCGATGATCCCCGGCGCAATTTTGCTCCAGATTTGCGCCTTTGCGGCGATGCTTGCGCGCACGGCGTCTTCTGATGCGTCGGATTCCGGATAAAGCTCCAGCGACCACTCGCCAGCGTCATCATCCTTGGTGGGATCGTCGATGCGCTGCAAGGCGACGGCGCCGGCGTAGTGCTCGTCCTCGGCCAGCGCGTCAGCGCCGGCCTCCATCTCTTTTCTCGATCCGGTCCAGGTGATTTTTTTCATCTTCGGGTGGTTCAATTCAGTGTCGCCGCTGCTAGGCCGCCTCGACGAATGTATCGATGACTTTTTTTGGTCCCGAATGCTCGAAGTCGACGGTCAGCTTTTGACCCTCGATTTGCGAAATGACGCCGTAGCCGAATTTCTGATGGAAGACGCGTTGGCCGGTTGCAAATTGTGATGCGCCCGGCGCGCTGACAGAGACTGTCGCGCCCCGGCCTTCAATCATCGGCGGCCCGCCGGTTTTCCGGGAACGCGCCGCCCGCGCGCGGCGCCAGCCCGGATTGTCGTAATAGGCGTCATCGCGCAGGCTTTCGCCGTCGAAGCGCGAATGACTGGCGAGGGACGCGGCTGCGTTTCCGTATAGCCCCGGCTCGGAGATGACCTCGACATGCTCTTCGGGCAATTCATCGACAAAGCGCGAGGGCATCGCCGCCTGCCAGCGGCCGTAAATCTGCCGATTGGCCGCGAAGGAGATGCGGCAGCTCTCCATGGCGCGGGTGATGCCGACATAGGCGAGGCGGCGCTCTTCTTCGAGCGCGGCGTTGCCCTTTTCATCGAGCGCGCGCTTGGATGGGAAGATCTCCTCCTCCCAGCCGGGCAAAAAGACGACGGGAAACTCAAGGCCCTTCGCGGCATGCAAGGTCATCAACCAAACCTGTCCGCCGTCGGCGTCGTCGGCGCGTTCTGCAACCAGCGCCACATGATCGAGATAGCCTTCCAGCGTGTCGAATTCGGAGACGGCCTGGATCAACTCTTTCAGGTTGTCGATCTTGCCGGGCGCCTGCGGGCTTTTCGACGTCTTCCACATATCGATATAGCCGGACTCCTCAAGAATTAGCTCTGCGAGGTCAGCGGGCGCCATCTCTTTCGCCTCGCGGCTCCAGCGGTCGACGGTGTCGATGAAATTGACGAGGGAGCGGCGCGCCGCGGCGTGGAGGTCATCCGACTCCAGAGCAATGCGCGCCGCCGCCATTAGCGGAACGCGCTGCGAGCGCGCGATGGCGTGCAGCGTCTGCAGCGCCTTTTCGCCGAAACCGCGCTTCGGCTTGTTGACGATCCGCTCAAAAGCGAGATCGTCGTCATTCGAGCGAACGAGCCGCAGATAGGAGAGGGCGTCCCGGGTTTCCTCCCGCTCATAAAAGCGCGGACCGCCGACAACGCGATAGGCGAGACCCAGCGTGTTGAAGCGTTCTTCAAAGGCGCGCATCTGAAAGGAAGCCCGCACGAGGACCGCCATATCATCTAGCGCGCGGCCCTTGGATTGCTCCGCTTCGATGTCGTCGCCTATGGTGCGCGCCTCTTCTTCGCCATCCCAGACGCCGCGTACTTTCACCTTTTCGCCTTCGTCCTCGGCGTCGGTCCACAATTCCTTGCCGAGACGGTCCTTGTTGGCTGAGATGAGACCTGACGCCGCGCCAAGAATGGACGGCGTCGAGCGATAGTTGCGCTCAAGGCGGATGATCGCCGCGCCAGGAAAATCTTTTTCGAAGCGGAGGATGTTTTCAACTTCAGCGCCGCGCCAGCCATAAATCGCCTGATCGTCGTCGCCGACGCAGCAGATGTTTTTGTGTTTTCGGGCGAGCAGGCGCAGCCAAAGATACTGGGCGACGTTCGTGTCCTGATATTCGTCGACCAGCATATAGCGGAAGCGCTTCTGATACTCCGCCAGCACATCCGGGTAATCCTGAAAGATCGTCAGATTATGGATCAGGAGGTCGCCGAAATCAGCCGCATTCAGCGTCGACAGGCGGCTTTGATAAGCGCGATAAAGATCGCCGCCGGCGCCATCCGCGAACTGATAGGTTTCGTTCGAGGGCACCTTATCGGGGGTCAGGCCGCGGTTCTTCCATCCGTCGATGAGCATTGCAAGATAGCGCCCGGTCCACCGCTTTTCGTCGATGCCGGCCGCGGCAATGATCTGTTTGCAGAGGCGGATCTGATCATCGGCGTCGAGGATCGTAAAACTAGATTTGAGCCCGACCAGTTCTGCATGCCGGCGCAAAATCTGGGCGCCGATCGAGTGAAACGTCCCGAGCCATTGCATGCCCTCGACGGCCTCGCCGACGAGCGAGGCGATGCGTTCCTTCATCTCCCGGGCGGCCTTGTTGGTGAAAGTGACGGCCAGGATCTGCCAGGGCTGGGCGCGGCCGGTGTAAATCAGGTGGGCGAGGCGCGTCGTCAGCGCGCGGGTCTTGCCGGTGCCCGCCCCTGCGAGCATGAGAACGGGGCCATCCAGTGTTTCAACCGCTTTACGCTGTTCGGCGTTTAACGCATTGAGATAGGGCGCATTATCGCCATTCGATACGCCGCGCGCCGCGGCGAGGGCGCGCTCTGAAATCGACTGGTTTTTTTCCAGATTGGAGCTCATTGGAAGTGTCGTAGCGCAATGAGAACGATTCTGGAACATCGCTTTCCAGGCGCCCTGTTGCATTGCAATTCCGCGTCGAATCCGGCCTGCTAAGCGGCGAGACCGGTCTGTGTGATGATTTCAATAAGGGAGACGGCTTCGTATGGCTGGGAAATTTGAACTCTACAAGGACAAAGGCGGCGAATTCCGCTTCCGCCTGAAGGCAGGCAACGGCGAAAATATTCTCGCCAGTGAGGGCTACAAGGACAAAGGCGGCGCCGAAAACGGCGTTGAATCGGTGCGGAAAAACGCCGCCGACCGCGGGCGCTTCGAGGTGAAGGCCTCGAGCAGCGGCAAGTCCTATTTCGTCCTGAAAGCCGCAAACCACCAGGTTATCGGACAATCCCAGATGTATGACAGCGAGGCAGGCTGTAAAGGCGGCATCGAATCGGTGATGAATAGTGCGCCGAGCGCCGCCATCGACGATCAGACGGCCTGACGGCTTGCCCCTCCGAGGCGTAAAAGCCCGCGCGCTGCGCGGGCTTTTTTTCTCGTCGAGCTATTCCGGACTGTCGTCGCGGTTCAATTCAAGGATGCGCATCTTCAATTGCAGCCCTGTTCGCTTCTCGACGTCGCCGACAGCGCTGTCACAGTCGCGGCTTACAAAGGAAAGATCGTCAATCAGGTAGCGAAGCGTATCGACTTGCCGGTCGTCGTCGAGGCTTGCTGACTCCTTGCGTCGTTTTGCTTCGGTGAGACTTTTCATGGAGACGGAAATGCTCTTCGCCGCGCTATTGACGAAATAGGCGCCGGCGATATTTCGAAACCGGACTGTCGATTGGCTCCATTCAAAATCTTCATGGGCGACGTCGATCAGGTCATCATTTTCGTCTCGCGCTTCGATCGTAAAGCGAAATCGCTCATCGGCTTCGCCCCCGGTCGGATAAATCGACATCGTCACAAGGCACACCGGCTCAGAGAATTCGATCGTCAACGGCTGGTTGAGATAGTCCAGATATCCGGCGGCGAACTTGCCCGATGTCGGCGCCTCGTAAGTGCACATGGAATTATACTGAAAATGGCGTTGGCCTTCGCAGATCTGCCAGGACAGGCCGGGACCGAAGGTGACGCCGTATTTCGACGAATAATCCTGTAGGATCGCTTCGCCGTGCTCCCCCGGCGGCGGCTCAAACTGAATGACCGGCAAGACTGTGCCGTCGGCGCCGATAATTAAGTCGCCGACAAAGGGGACAACGCGGGTGTCCGTCGCCGGATTGGAATCACCATCGGGGTCAGGTCCGATGCCGTTTTCGTGAACCCAGCCGCCGGAATGATCATGTCCTTGCTCGCCGTTGGCGTGAGGGTGCGCGACCGCAAGGCTGAGCGATCCCGTCGCCAGCACCGCCAGTGAAGTGAAAACGCGCATATCCAGACCCCTCCGACTTCAGAATACAAGAGCGCGAAAGGCTCGCCAAGGGCGTCAAGAAATCAGCTGCAGCGCGGTGAAATCACTCGGCTTCTTGTGATCGAGGGCGATAGAACTCGCGCCACATTTGAAGCATCGCGGTGTCTTTCGAATAATGGCCGTCATCCCACGGATGCCCGCCGATGTCGCCCATGCCGGTGTAGTTTGAAAGCATCACGCCGGGAAAGGCCTCGATCAGCGACAGATTGATTTGGCGAACGACATCGGCGCCGAGCGGCCCCCAGTGAAAATCAGTCCACCAACTGCGAATTGTCGGAGAGGCGGCGAGATCGCTAGCGAGCATGTCGTGACTGCCGCCCTCATAAGCGCCGATAAAGTCAACGCCTGCGTTTTTCGCGATGGTCGCATGCTCGCGCCATTTCGACAAAACCCAATGAAGGGAGTGGGCGCCCGCCCGGGCGTTCAGGCAATAGTCGTGCAGCGCCCGCATCAAAGCCTCGCCGTCGTCGCGGATGGCGGCCTCAAACGCCCTTCGCGTGCCCGGCGCATCCAGCGGGCCAAACTGTTTTTCAGCGAAAGTGTTCGTGCAGCTGTGGTAGTTGGTAATAGCGACGCCGGTTTTGGCGAAAAAGGCGTCGCGCCGGAGGTCCATGGCTTTTAACTGATGCTCATATCCTGTCAGCGCCAGCTGTGTCGTCCCGGCCCACGCCGTCTGGCCTGCCAACACATAGACGACGTCCTGATCGCGCCCGCGCTCTTCTAACGCGCGCTCGAACGCCGACGCCCATCGCGCGCTCAAAGCCCCGTACCCCTCGCGGACATTCCAGTCGTCGCGGATCGACTGGCCGATCCCGCCCGCATAGTGGGTGTGCAGAGCAAAATTCCCGGCGGTGTTCCAGACCTCGTTGCCGACTTCGAGATAAAGCGGCCGGTCTGCGGGGTAGCCTCCCTCGACCAGCCGGTCGATTGCTTCGCCGGCGAACGCCTCCCATTCTGCGCTTGCAAGGATCTCAGCGCCCGCTGCTTTTGCGGCGGCGCGGATTTTCTCAGGATCGACCCGATCCGGATTGTCGTCAAATCGAAAGCGCGGATCGGCGAGATGAAACGGCGACCCGATCATTGGCGGCGCGACAAGCCAAAGACGCGCCTCGGCGCGCATGGCGAGGTCAACTAGGATTTCGTACGGCGCGCCAAATCGCCCTGACGCCGGCCAGCCGAGACCAAGAAAGCGGCCCCATCCGGGGTCCGTCGGTTTGGCGACGTCGGCGAAGGAGCGCACCGGCGTTCCGTTCGTCGCCTGATAGTCCATGGTCCGGATGACATCGTAATTGCGCATGTTGTCGACATGGACGGGGCTCCAGACTTCGCCGTCGCGCAAGCGCTTCTTGTACTTTGATCGATAAATCTGGAATGACTTCAGTCCGTCCCCGCGGATTCTCGAGAAGCCGACGCCGCGACCAGAGGCGCTGTCGAAACGCACAGCGAAAGTCAGCTTCCGCGCGCCGATCCGCGTTTCCAGATCGCGCGGCTGGCCGCCGAGAAAACCATAGGCGCTGCCCTCCCATTCCATCGCATAAGCGCCGGCGTAGAAATCCGGAAATGATCGAGCGGGCGCCAAAATCCGCGGGCCGATATAGTTTTTGAAATTTTCAGGCTCGCCGACTGGCATGCCGGTCTCAGGGTCGATGAAGCCTTGGGCGCGCAACTCGGTCTCGCTCAGTATGTCGCCATTGCGAAGCTCGGCGCGCCAATTTCCGCCCCACGCTTTCGAAAGATCAATGAGAGGCTCCTCAGCATTATACGCGGCCAGGGCGTGAGGACCGATCTGGAGAAGAAAAGCCCGTTCGCCTGACGGACGATCGCCAGCAGTCGGGCCGCGCTGCGTTTCGCCATGGGCGCGGACGGTGATGATGCCCGCAATCAGCGCCGTCGCCGCCAACGCCGCCGCCGCTCCTCTCAGCATGCCGCTAACTGTTGTTCGTCCCATGTCTCGCGCGCCCTGTCGCCGCCCAGCTTGTCGCCGTCAGAATAGTCTGCGATCAGGTAGAAAACAAAAAAGCGAGGGAAGATAACCGTGAAGAGCCGGAATATCTGGATTGCGCCGTTGACGGCGGCGTTTTTTCTAAGCGCATGCGCGGGCTATTTCGAAGCGCCGGTTGAGCCATTCGAATATGAGCGCGAGGCGGCGTACGCGGCGGCGATTTCACACACGAGCGACCGGCTGAAAAGCGACGTCGCCTTTCTTGCCGATGATGCGCTTCAGGGCCGCGAGGCCGGAACGCCCGGCTATGACGCCGCCGCAGACTATGTGGCGGCGCGATTGGCCGGGCTGGGCGTTGCTCCGGGCGCAAACGGTGAGTGGTTTCAGCGCGTGCCCTTCCGCACCTCGGGGGACGCGACCGAGCCTTACGCGATGTCGATAACATTCCCTGACGGTGAAACGCTCACTTTCGACAATCCGGAAGACTTTGTCGTGTTTCCGTCCCTGGCCTTTCCGGCCGCCGAGCTCGAGGCGCCGGCTGTTTTCGCGGGGTTCGGCGTTCATGCGCCGCGCTTCGGCCATGACGATTACGCCGGCCTCGATCTCGACGGAAAGATCGTCGTGCGCTTCGGCGGCGCGCCGGACACGTTCGACAGCGAGGAGCGCGCGCATTTCGGATCAGGCGCGACGAAAGCGCAGACCGCGGCCGCCGAGGGGGCCGTCGGCGTTGTGACTATTTACACGGGCGCCGCCGAGCAACGCTTTCCCTGGGCGCGCGCGCAGCGATCGCCTGTGTCTCGCTCGACAAGCTGGGTGCGCCCAGACGGCGAACCGGACGTCTCGGGACCCGGGATCGTCGTCTCCGCTCTTTTGAGCCCGGAAGCAGCCGGGCCTTTGTTCGAAGGCGCGCCGAAATCCTACGCCGAGGTTCGCGCGGAGGCCGATGCGCCGGGCGGCGCGCCGGCGGGCTTTGATCTGCCCATAACAATCTCTTTAGAAGGCGCGGTGGAGACGGAGGATTTCTCAAGTGCGAACGTCGTCGGCGTGATTGAGGGAACGGACCCGGCCTTGCGCAACGAGGCGCTTGTGATCACCGCGCATCTAGATCACATCGGGGTGCGCGCGCCGTTTGCGGATGACGGACCGGACGCGGATCTGATCAATAACGGCGCCATGGATAATGCGCTTGGCGTCGCCATGCTGATCGAAACGGCGAAGCGATTTCAGGATGGACCGCCGCCGGCGCGCACCGTTGTTTTTCTCGCTGTCACAGCGGAGGAGAAAGGTCTTCTCGGTGCGGATTATTTTGTTCACTATCCGACATTAGGCGACAAAACGATCGTCGCCAATGTCAATCTCGACATGCCGGTGATGCTGCACGAGTTCACCGACATCGTCGCATTTGGCGGCGAGCGTTCTGAATTAGGCGAGATCGCCGAGGCCGCGCTCGCCGATATTGGCGTGACGATTTCGCCGGATCCGTTGCCGGAGCAGGGCATTTTCACCCGCTCAGATCACTATCGCTTCGTTGAGAAGGGCGTTCCGTCAATTTTTCTATGGCCGGGTTTCGCCAATGGCGGAGAAGAAGTTTTGCTGAATTTTCTGGCCGAGCATTATCACCAGCCGAGCGATGATATGGCGTTGCCGGTTTTGTGGGAGCAGGCGGCGCGATTCGCTGATGTGAAATTCCGCATCGCCCGCGAAATCGCCGACGCGCCGGACGCGCCGAAATGGCTGGAGGGCGATTTCTTTGGCGAGCTTTTCAGCGACACGGATTAGCGCCCGAGGCGCTAGTCGATTGCGTAGACAATCGTCACGCGCGCGGTGAGTTCGGATTCGCCCGCCTCGATTGGCGTTGCGTCCGCCGCCTCCATGCTCATCGCCCTCACCGCCATCGGCCGCGGACCGGGCGTGTGGGCGTAGCCCTCTTGGATGATCAGGACATCGCCCAAGGAGACGTCGGCTTCATCGGCGTACAGGCTTGCGCGGGCCTTTGCATTCGAAACGGCCTTGCGGCGCGCATCGTTCAGAAGCGTTTCCGGATCGGCGAACCCGAAGGAAAGGCCGTTCAGCGTATTAGCGCCGGCGCTAATCGAGGCGTCGACGACAGGGCCAACGGCGTCAAGATTACGAATGCGCACCGTAACCTGGTTCGATGCTGCGAACCCAATAAGGGCTGGTGGGCTCTGACGGCGCTCATAATCATATCGCGGACTGACGGAGAGGCCGGACGTTTGAATATCTTTCGCCTCGATGCCTTGCGACTTGATCTCTTCGATCGTCGCCGACATCGCCGAGGCGTTCGCCTTCATGGCGTCGCCTGCCGTTTTGCCTTCGGTTTGCACGCCGATCGACAGGACAGCGAGATCCGGCCGGGCGCTGACTTTGCCCTCGCCGGCGACCGTGATGGTGCGCGCTGTGGGTTCCGCGGCGGCGCGCGCCTCGGTTGTCGGCGCTGCGCAGGCCGCTGAGGCCAAAATCGTCGCCGCTAAAATGGGGAATAGTCGCATCGAAAAGCCTCCCTAAAAAGTTGACGGCACCTGACAGCCGCCTTGCGCCGAAATCAAGGCCGGATCGCGGCGTCGCCGGGGCGGATCGATTTGCGCATCGTCTCTTTAGCGCGTCTTAGCGCTTCAAGCGCGCGGAAAATACTGGTAGGAACCCGCTCGCTTCGCGTTGCGATGCATTGAGCTGGGCCTGTAGCTCAATTGGTTAGAGCTGGCGGCTCATAACCGCTAGGTTGGGGGTTCGAGTCCCTCCGGGCCCACCACCTGGTTGTCTGCACGCCGTTTCAAAAAACGTAAACAGGCGCTTCCAGTCAAGAAACCGATCTCGTTAACAGACCTGGATTTAGGGTGTATTTCCGACTCCGGGTGGAACGCAATAATCAACGAAATCCGTTGAACGGGAGTATTATTTATTCTCGGCTGTGGCGATGAGCGCTTCAATATCGAGCGCCGTCGACAAATCCGGCCAAACCTCCAGAGCTTGTTTCGCAGCTGTTCGCGCATCGTCGTTTCTTCCCCTGGCGGCGTAGCGCCTTATGTGTTCCGCAACGTCGTCACGGCAGTCTTCGTCCAGGCGTCCGGTCGTGTTCAAGCCAGTCTTTGTGATGATTTCCGCCGACGCGATCTCGCGATCGATGGCGCCAAAACTGTATTTGTAAGGCTCATCGCCAAGCGTAAAGTCATAGCGCTCCAGCCCGTTTGCGATCGCCCACCGGATGCAGTGCGCTTGCAGCATGAGACCAATCGCCAGATCCTGGATCGTCTCATCGCGCCCCCCAACGTGAAAAAGCGCATGCCGCTTTACCGGATCGACATAATTCGCTTGCGCGGCGACCGGTTTGCCCCCGCGCCACAGGATCGCCAGATGAACAATCCCGCTTGCTAGGCCAATCATCACGACGTCTCTAAATTGCTGAGCAAGCTTGGTTGCGCGCTTTCGTCCCTTTTTCTCCGCATACTGCAAAAACCAAAGCTCGGAGAGAATAGTCACGTCCTGTTTGTAGGTTTCCGGACGCGATCTCGTGATGCGAAGGTCTGGGTCGCCATCGAGCTGACGCAGGAGACGCCGCAATTTCTGTCGTGAGTTCGCACTCAGCGAGTCTAGATAGGCGGGAAAACGCTCCGGAAGATCAACATAAGGACAGATGAGGTTATTGGTTTCGCCAGCATTGATTTTCTGATCGGAATGCCTCGTCTTAAAGATATTGGGGTCAAATGCGTTCGTGAACGCTTCAAGGCGGCGAACCGGTCCGCCAAAATAGTTGAGATGAATTCGGCCAAATGACATTTTCGATATTTCGCGCGCGAAGGCTTCGCAGACGTCTGTTTCAAATTCGGGGTCGCACAATATCCCTGTGAAATCCGCATCGAACACATGGCCGAGCATATCGAGTTCGTTATAAAGACACCGTTCGGTTTTGCTCCATCTTGTTGAAACGAGCAGTGGAAAAATCCCGAGACAATGTTTGTCGCCAGACCATGCGGCCAGAATGCGAAATCTGCCCGTCGCTCTGATTGCGATGGCGCTGATGAAACGCGATGACAGGTAGATGTTGGCGCTCGGGTCCTTCTTGTAGAGCTCATCCCAGTCCAGCTCAATTTCAATGACCCGTTCGGCGGTGTCGATTATCTCGATCTGCATGTGATCAGCTTGAACCAATTCGCGTTTCTTCAGCCTGGATAGAAGCGGCTGCGATTGCGTTGATCAAGGCCTCGGTCAGACTGACAATGGCGCGTCGTTGCGTCCTGTTGCGATAGAGCACACCAAGAGACGGAAGCGCGTTTGATGGACAGACGGGGGCGGGGCTGTGCTGAATTGACACCTCAAACGCTCGCGCTCTGTACATCAAGTTGAGCCTTCAGCAGTCGTTTACGACGAGGGCGTTGCGGTCAATGATTTGACCGCCTGGTCAAAGACCGAATGATCGCCCAGCGTGCGAGAAAGGATCATCGCGCCTTCGAGCGTCGCGATTGTTTTGAGGGCTTTTTCACGGCGCTTCGCCTTCGTTTTCGGGCCATCTGGCCTGTCTATCGCTGTCATCAACCAGTCGATATTGGCCACGAAGAAATGGCGTGCTTCAGCCGTCACGGCCGGCGGCAGCGCGTCGATTTCCGCCCCAAGTACGCCGCAAAGACACATCATTCCGTCTTCAACAAGCGCTTGACGATAGGCGCTGATATAACGAGAGAGGGCTGATTTTGCGGTCTTCAATGCATCCGGATCCCCCAACGCGCCGAGAAACTGTGCTGTATAATTCTTTGCAATGGCTGCGCCGAGCGCCTCCTTCGTTGCGAAATGATAGTGAACGCTCGCTGACTTAACCCCGACAGCCTTAGCAATCTCGCGGAAGCTGAAGCTATTATAGCCCCCCTGGCGCGCCATTTTTTCCGCCGCTCCCAAAATTTCTTGTGCTGTATCGGGTCGTTCCATCTTCACAAATCCGTGCGTTATCTATCAATCGATAGATAAAGGTTGATTCGCTTGGTTGCAATGGTATATCAGCCGTAAGCAAAACTACCTATTGATAGATAGTTATGGAGGCCTACAATGACGACACGAAGTCCACAGGAAAACGAGCTCGCAATCATCATCGGCGGTTCTAGCGGTATGGGGCTCGCAACCGCCCACAAGCTTCGGAACCGCGGCGTCGATCTCGTTCTTGTTTCAAGCAACGCCGACAAGCTAGAACGCGCGCGCACGCAGTTGGGCGCTAACGGTTCCGGCGAAATTGGAATCAACGTTGTCGATCTCTATAGCGCGGCGGACGTTGGTCGCTTCCTTAAAGAGATCAGCGACGAGAGCCGGGCGATCGACTATCTTGTCAACGCCGCCGGCGCCTTCAATCCGACGCCGTTTCTCGACCATACGCCCGCCGATTACGACAAATATATGGAGCTTAACAAAGCGACTTTCTTCATCACGCAAGTGGTCGCTAAGCGAATGAAGGAAAATGGCGGCGGGTCGATTGTCAATATCGGGTCTATGTGGGCAAAGCAGGCGATCAAGGCGACGCCGTCATCGGCCTATTCCATGGCTAAAGCAGGACTTCATTCACTCACGCAGCATCTCGCGATGGAGCTCGCCGAATATGGCGTCCGGGTTAACGCCGTATCGCCCGCTGTCGTCGTTACGCCGATTTACGGCGCCTTTATCGACGAAGAGAAGATTGAAGCAACGCTTACGGATGGGTTCAGCGCGTTCCACCCCATCGGCCGCGTCGGTCAGGTCGAAGACATCGCAAATGCGATCGACTTTCTCCTTAATGATGCATCCTCCTGGGTGACAGGCGCCATTTGGGATGTCGATGGCGGCGTCATGGCCGGTCGCAACCAGTAAGACGGAAAGGAGAGAGCATCATGCGCATCAATGCCGATTTTTCAAAACGCGTCGTCATCCGGCCCGGCGATATCGAGTGGATCGCATCGCCGGTGAGCAGCGTTGAGCGCAAAATGCTCGACCGCATTGGAGAGGAGAAAGCACGTGCAACGACGGTCGTTCGGTTCGCGCCAGGCTCGTCCTTTCCCACGCACGTCCATGACGGCGGAGAAGAATATTTTGTTCTCGACGGCGTCTTTTCGGATGCGTCCGGCGATTATCCCGCCGGGACATATGTGCGCAATCCGATCGGCACCAGCCATGCGCCCTATACAAAAGAGGGTGCGACGATCCTTGTAAAACTTCACCAGTTCAATGCGTCGGATGAAAAAAAAATCGTCATCAACACGAATGCTGAGCGATTTGTGCAAGGTCCCTCGCGCGGATTGACCGTGCTGCCTCTGCACGGTTTTGGTGCGGAGCATACCGCGCTCGTCAAATGGGAGCCGGGCGCCAGGCACAGATGGCACCGTCATTGGGGCGGGGAAGAAATCTTCGTTCTAGACGGCGTGTTCTCAGACGAATTTGGCGACTATCCAAAAGGCTCGTGGCTGCGCAATCCGCATTTATCCGCGCATATGCCTTATTCGAAAACGGGCGCGCTCATTCTCGTAAAGACAGGCCATCTGCCGCAATATATGAACGCCGGGCGTGACGCTGCCTAACAGCGGGGTCCGCCGGCTGCGTCGCCGTCGAAAATTATTCATCTTCGTCGCGGGGCCTATTTGTTCAACTGGTACTGGGCGCGAATGCCGACCCGTGCGTCAGCGGCCTCATCCGTCGCGCCGATCGCCGTGTTCAGATTGAGGCGCAAGCGATCGTTGACCGCGTATGACCCGCCGAATAGGAACGAACCGACCGTTACGGTCGGCTGCAGCGATTCGCTAAAGGTTGGTCCCATTACCGTCATCGTTTCAATGATGGACGATGTGCGGCGGAAGAAGCTTTGGTCATAGCCGAAATTGAGCGACAGTTTCTCATTCAACGAAAGCCCGACGCCGATGCTGGTTCGGATCGCGTCTCCCGGATTAAAATCGAGTAGCGTCGTGTTTGGCCCGATCGGCTGATTGGGCGAGGTCGGAAGATTGAACTGATAACCGACATTGGCGAACAAAACTGCGGGATCGCTCGACAGGATAAAAGTTGCGCTGGGCTCGACCGTCCAGAAACCTGAACCTGTCGCCAATTCCGTATCGATCAATGACATCGGGTCGCGCTCGACGTCAAACGGTCCTTCGCCGGTGGGCGCCTTGACGCGCACATTCGCGACCACGAACGGCCATTTCGTTCCGTTGTTCAATTGGTAATGGACGCCGAATTCCGCGTCGCCAATGCCGTCGCCCTCCAGGTCGCGCAGCGAGGTTTGCGCATTATCGATAGCGACGCCGGAAATCCTGTCGTCGCGTTGCAGATACGAAATTCGGCCGTCGATTTCGAGGCGATTTGTCAAGCCATAACGCACGCCGATGCTCTCGGTGATGGCGCGCCGCGACGAGTCGGTTGCTTCAATCTGCCCGATGAGCACGGCGTCGACGATCTCGATGCCCTGGAAGAAAAATCGATTGTCGGACGAAACCGTGTAATCGACCGCTGGTTCTACGAAGATTGTGCCTCTCGGCGTGAGGATCCCGCCAACATCGGAGAAGATCGCGAGATAGGGGCGGTCGTCTTCATCTTCAGGACGCATGCCGACCCGTTCAACTTCATCGCTTTCCTGAGGCTGTCGGTTTGAAGGTTCGGACCCTGTTGTCGTTTGCGCCGTCCGAACGGGTTGCGGACGGTCCGCCGAAGTGGTCTGCGCCCGTTCGCGCGCCGGGCCTTGCGACGTCGCATTATCGACTTTCGCTTGATCATCGGCGGACGCCTGCGCTGTTCGGGATTGGGCTTGTTGCGGCGCTCGAGCAGGCGGGCGCGCCGGGGCGGCAGGCGCGACCGCAGCGGTCGCGGTCTGCGGCATGCCAAGCATCTGTTGCATCTGGGCAATCATCTCGGATTGCATTTCAATGACATTGTTCTGCGCCTCGAGCGTCTGCTCTGCTTCATCGAGGCGTAAAGCCTGAACCGCGATGATGTCGCGCAGATAAACCAACTCCTCCTGCAGGGAAGGCGTCGGCGCAATCAGCGTTTCGCTGTAACTCTCGTCATTTTGTTGTGCCATCGCTTCGGAATGGACAGTCAAGGCTATGGTCGCGACAGCGCCGAGACCTGTAAGTGATTTTTTCATCGCGTATCCCCCTCACGCTATAGTTCTTCAAACAACGCGTTGCTTTCGGCCTTAAGAACGCCAAAAACCTCCGCAAGATTTTGGCCTTCGATCTCCTTCGCCACCGCGTAAATGGCGTCGCGAGAGCCGCCGGTGAGGGTGGCGGCCTTGCTGACATTGCCGTTGGAGATGCTCAGCGCCTTTACGATCAAGTATTTCGAAACCAGCTTCTTGGCGTCTGAGACTTTAATGCGCCCGTTTGGATGGTCGCCATGAGTGTTAAACTCAATATTCTCCGGCAAGATCCGTCCGTCATCGGCGTGAACGAGCGCCCGGGTCAGGACATTGCGAAGTTCGCGCACATTGCCCGGGAAGTAATAGTTTTTTAGTTTCTCCGCAGCTTTCGGGGTCAAACTTGCCGGCTTGTAACCAGCCGCGATATTCGCCTCGATGATGACGCCGGCGATTTCGATGACATCGTCGCCGCGCTCGCGCAGCGGCGGTATCTCGATTGTCAAAACGTCGATCCGATAAAGAAGGTCGCGCCGGAAGCGTTTTGCGCCCGCCTCCTTGCGAAGATCTGCATTCGTCGCACAAATCAGGCGGCAGTCGATATTGACAGGCGCGCACGAGCCGACAGGCGTAATCTGCCGGGTTTCAAGAACGCGTAATAAATGCGTTTGGATATCGAGCGGCAGATCGCCGATCTCATCAAGAAATAACGAGCCGCCTATGGCGCTTTCGAAGACGCCTTTGCGGTCCGCGACGGCGCCGGTGAAAGCGCCTTTCTTGTGTCCGAACAGCTCAGATGACGCCAGCGTATCGGGAATCGCCGCCGCGTTGACCGCAATCATCGGACCGGCGCGCCGCGCGCTTAACGCGTGTAGCTGTTTTGCGACGAGTTCTTTGCCAACGCCGGTTTCGCCGACGACCAGGACCGGCGCATCGACAGCCGCATAGCGTTCGATCTTTTCGCGCACCGCGTGCGCAGCCGCGCTCGATCCGACGAAATCCGGGATCGGCTCATCCGCTCGCCGCGTCTCGCTAGCCCTTGGATAGCGCCGCGCCGTATTTCGTCGGTTTTCTTTTACCCGAACAGGATCGTAAGTGTCGTAGCGCCGAACCGGTTCGGTATGTCGATAATCAGAATCTAAAGAATCGGGATAAGAATACCCGTCATCGGTTGCCATCAATTCCCCCAACAACAAACGACGTAAGTACGCAGCGTCGCGCAATCACAAAACCCACGAAAACGTGTTGGGAGACAACTGACGTCTTGGACTCCCACACATCCCAACACGTCTTAACTGTTCGTAATGTTTCCAGCGCCTGAAATCAATCATACATCTGTATGATTCATGAAAATTTTTCCGAATGGCCCGGTCGTTTGATGGGTTGGCGCGGCCACGGCGAGGATCAGGGCTCGCTGGAAATTATTGCGCCGCCGTCCCCATACGTCATTTGGCGCCGCACTGCGTGCGTCGCGCAGGTTTTTCAACATAAAATCGTGTTTGCAACATAATATACAGCCTACTGAATTTATGTAGTTTTCATGATGCTTTCAGCCGGTGGTTGAAGCGCTTTTATTTTTTCCCGGCATAGAATAATTCCGCGACGCAGCGCGTGCCTCGCTTGTGCGCAAATTGTGTGGTCATGCGCGCACTAGAAAATGCTTCGCGCCCAGAGATGTTCGGAGCGACGACACAATGTTGCAGTGCGTCATGGCGGCCGGCAAGGCGCATCGGCTGTGCAATCGCGCCGATTTTCAAGTTCGAACAAGACATTAACAAAACGAAACCAAAGACTGTCCCAAATTGGCACGAGCATTGCATTAACCATGGCGGGGGACTGCCCCCATTGTGACGCGTGTTGGCGGACGGGGAATCCACTGGGTTTCGCGCCTAGTCGGACGCAGGCAACCAATTGGGAGACTAACTGTGAAACTCAAACTCTTATCAACCATCGCGGCCAGCGCGTTGTTCGCCTCCGGCGCAGCGTTCGCCGAAGACGCTGATCTCAGCGTCGACGATAACGCTCTCGCCAAGAATGGCAGCGCGTCGGAGACCGGCGAGGGCTCGCAAACGGTGACGGAGACGAAAACCTACACCGACAACTCGCAAGATAACGACACCAAGACCTATACCGACAATTCACAAGACAACGACACGAAGACCTACACCGACAACACGCAAGACAACGATACGAAGACGTATACGAGCACGAAAACGGATCAGTCGGTTGAGGATCAGGCCAATGGTGGCACCAATGCTTCCAATAACGGCTCCAAGCTCGACGCCTCGTCTGACGACAATGACGTTGTCGATGTTGAAACGGTTACCCTGAACACCGACAAGTCGGACAACTCCATTGCGGATTCGTCCAACGCCGGCGGCGATTCAGCGAACAATGGCAGCACGGTCGATGCGTCAGCCGATCATAATGGCGGCGAAGCCGTTTACGGCAATGGCGACGTTAACGACAATGACGGCAACTCTGGCGAGTTGGCGACGGACAGCGCCACGATCAACGACCAGGACGACAACGCCAATGGCGGGACCAATGCAGCCAATTATGGCGGCAAGGTCGACGCGTCCGCAGATGACAATGACGGTATCGACATTGAAAATCTGCAAGTCGATAAGTCGGACAATTCTCAGGACAACGCTACGAAGACGTATACGAAAACCGACAATTCGGTC
>JBCBSE010000002.1:0-175491 GCA_039819305.1 Pseudomonadota bacterium | reverse complement strand
CGGTTCGCCGGCGAATGCGCGCCGGCGCTGGATCGCCGGTCGGTTGAAGCCGGCCGGGCGACTTCAAGTGGACGCCGGCGCCGTTGATGCGTTGAGGGGCGGCGCAAGTCTGCTGCCGGCTGGCGTGCGCGGCGTCTCTGGCGAATTCGACCGCGGCGACGCCGTTGAAATAATCGGCCCCGACAGGAAAGTTGTCGCGATCGGGCTTGCGGCCTATAGCGCGGCGGACGTCCGCGCGATCGCCGGCAAGCGGTCAGAAGACGTTGCAAATATACTTGGCTATGCTCGTCGGCCGGCGGTTGTCGAGAAAAGCGATCTTGCGTTGAAAGCGGAATAATCATCGCGATGGATGCGACTGGCGATATGATGACGGAGATGGGCGCGCGGGCGCGTCGCGCGGCTGCCGCCATGCGCGAGGCGTCGACGGCGCAGAAGAATGCCGCGCTGTTGAAAGCCAGCGCGCTTATCAAAGAAAGCGAAGCCGACATTCTGGCGGCCAACGCCGCCGAGATCGAGGCGGCGAAAAACGACGGGCGCTCTGGCGCCTTCATCGACCGCATGACGCTTAACGCGGAACGAATTGATGGGATCTGCGCAGCCCTTCAGACGATCGCGTCGCTTGATGATCCCGTCGGAAAAATCATCGCCGAAACCCGCCGGCCAAATGGCCTTGCGATTTCACGCATCCGAACGCCCATCGGCGTTATCGCGGTCATTTATGAAAGCCGGCCGAATGTGACGGTTGACGCCGCCGCGATCGCGCTGAAGGCGGGCAACGCCGTCATACTGCGCGGCGGATCGGAATGCATCGCCACCAACCGCGCCCTCCATCAATGTATGCGCGCGGCCTGCCATGCCGCCGGTCTGCCCGAAGACGCGGCGCAGTTTGTTGACACACCGGACCGCGCCGCGGTGGGCGCGCTTCTGTCCGGTCTCGATGGCGCGATCGATCTGGTTATTCCCCGCGGCGGCAAATCGCTGGTCGCGCGGGTTCAGAGCGATGCGCGCGCGCCGGTTCTGAGCCACCTCGACGGGGTGTGTCACGTTTATATCGATGGCGCCGCCGATCCGGAGAAAGCCGTCGCCATCGCCCTCAATTCAAAGATGCGCCGGCCAGGCGTTTGCGGCGCGGCGGAAACCCTTTTGATCGATATGGCGGCGCGCGAGCTTTATGCGCCCGTCGCAGCGGCGTTGCGCGACGCGGGCTGCGAGATCCGCGACGATGGAACCATCCGGGAATGGGATCCGGACGCGGCGCCCGCGAGTGATGAAGATTTTTATACCGAGTATCTGGCTCCGGTAATCAGCGTCGCCGGCGTTGACGGCGTCGAGGGCGCTATCACCCACATTGCGAAATATTCCTCGGGCCACACTGAGGCGATCGTCACCGAAGACGCGGCGGCGGCGTCGGAATTCCTCGCCCGCATCGACAGCGCAATCGTGCTTCACAACGCCTCGACCCAGTTCGCCGATGGCGGCGAGTTCGGTCTTGGCGCGGAGATCGGCATCGCGACAGGGCGGCTTCATGCGCGCGGCCCCGTTGGCGTTGAGGAACTCACCACCTATAAGAATGTCGTTCGCGGCGATGGACAGATCCGGCCTTGACGGCCCGGCGGCTGCGAGGACGTTGCAAGGTTGGTGCTCTGACGCGATGACGAAACCCCATTCGCCCTGGCGCTTTTGCGTCGCGCCGATGATGGACGGCACCGATCGCCATTGCCGATATTTCCATCGTCTCTTGTCAAAGCGCGCACGTCTTTACACTGAGATGGTGACTGCCGATGCGGTTTTGAGCGGCGACCGTGATTATTTGCTTGGATTTGATGCGACGGAGCACCCCGTTGCGCTGCAGCTCGGCGGAAGCGAGCCGGAAAAGCTCGCCCGCGCTGCGGCCATTGGCGCCGAATTTGGCTATGACGAGATCAACCTCAATGTCGGCTGTCCGTCCGATCGCGTCCAGTCGGGCGCTTTCGGCGCCTGCCTGATGCGCGAGCCGGATCTCGTCGCCGCATGCGTTGCGGCGATGCGCGCCGCCGTGACTATTCCGGTTACGGTCAAATGCCGGATCGGCGTTGACGACCAAGACCCTGAGACGGCGTTGCCGGCGCTAATAAACGCGAGCGCCGCCGAGGGCTGCGAGGTTTTCATCGTTCATGCGCGCAAGGCCTGGCTGCAAGGATTGTCGCCCAAGGAAAACCGCACCATCCCGCCGCTCGACTATGACCTTGTCGCGCGCGTTCGCGGCGACCGGCCGGCGCTCACCATCATCCTCAATGGCGGCGTCGAGACCATCGCTGAGGCGCGCGCGCATCTCGATACGTTCGACGGCGTCATGCTTGGCCGTTCCGCCTACGGCTCGCCCTACATCCTCGCATCCGTTGACGCAGAGCTGTTTGGCGAAAATCGTCCGCTGGCTGATCGGATCGACGTCGTGAGGACAATGTCCGCCTATTTGAAACGCCAGTTCGAAAAGGGCGTGCCGCCGCACGCTGTCACGCGGCACATGCTCGGCCTGTTTCACGGCGCCCGCGGCGCGCGGGCGTGGCGGCGCTTCCTCTCGGAGAATGCGCCGGCCCGCCGCAGCGATATTCTGGACGCCGCGCTTGATCATTTATTCGCGCTTGAAGCCGCTTAAGCGATGGGCGAGGGGCTGATCGCCGATTATGGCTGGCTGATCGCCGGCATGCTGGCGGCGGGATGCGCTACCGGGTTCGCCGCCGGCCTCTTTGGCATTGGCGGGGGCATCATCACGGTGCCGGTTCTTTACGCTGTCTTCCATGCGACCGGCGTCGGCGAAGACCCGAGCCTCAAATCCGCGATCGGCACCTCGCTCGCCGTCATTATCGTCACCTCAATCGGCTCGCTCCTCGCCCACCATCGCGCGGGCCATGTTGATCTCGCCGTTCTGCGCAGCTGGGCGCCGTGGATCGCCGCCGGCTCGGCCTTTGGCGGCGCAATTGCGCGCTTCGTTCCGGTCGAGGCGCTGGCGGCTGTCTTTGTCGGCGGCGCTTTTTACATTGGCGCGCGCCGTCTCGCGCCGCGAAAAACAAGAAGCCGGCGCAGCGTTGATCTTCAGGCGCGCCACATGAAGATTCCCTGGGGTCTCGGCGCCGGCGTTTTTTCGAGTCTCATGGGGCTTGGCGGGGGCGCCGTCGGGGTGATGGCGATGACGCTCGCCGGAAGGCCCATGCATCAGGCGATCGCGACGTCGGCCGGTTTCGGACTCGCGGTCGCCGTGCCGGGCGCGCTTGGCTTTATCGTCACCGGCTGGACGGCGCCAGGCCTGCCGGCCTTGTCGGCCGGCTATGTCAACTTGCCGGCATTTGCGGCCGTCGCCGCGACCGCCGGCGTCGCCGCGCCGCTCGGCGCCCGCGTCGCCCACCTCTTGGATGCAACGCTTTTGTCTCGAATTTTTGCGATCTATGTTTTCGTCGCAGCAATATCCATCGCTATTGATATCTTCGGCTGACGGATAAATGCGCGAACCGCCGTTTAAACGACATTTCCTTCTGTTCTTTTTCCAGCGACCCTGTTACGGTTATTACGTAGCGGGGCGTCAATTCATGAGTGAGTTTGAAACGGTCATTGCCGGCGTCGGCGGGTACCTGCCGGAGCGCGTAGTCACCAACGCCGAATTGGCGAAAACCATTGAAACATCGGACGAATGGATTCGCTCGCGCAGCGGCATCGCCCAGCGTCATCTCGCCGCCGATGATGAAACAACATCTGACATGGCGCGCGAAGCGGCCTGGATGGCGCTTGACCAGGCTGGTCTTAAGCCGCGCGACATAGACCTGATCATTGTTGCGACGGTAACGCCAGACCGCACATTTCCGTCAACAGCTGTCTACGTGCAGGAAAAATTGGGCGCGCCGCGCGGCATTGCGTTCGATATCTCCGCGGCCTGCGCCGGGTTCATTTACGCGCTGTCGCTCGCCGATAATTTCATCGCTTCAGGCCAGGTTCGGCATGCGCTCGTCATCGGCGCGGAAAAACTTTCCTGTTTCCTTGATTGGACCGATCGCGGCACTTGCGTCCTCTTCGGCGACGGCGCCGGCGCTGTTGTTTTAAGCGCTGAGCGTCCGACGGTTGCTGGTCCGAAACGTGGTGTTCTCGCGACTTATTTGTCGTCAGACGGCCGGCTTGCAGACCATCTTTACGCCAATGGCGGCCCGGCGACCACGAAAACGGTCGGCCTCGTTCAGATGAACGGCAAGGAAGTCTTTCGCAACGCTGTTGAAGAAATTTCCGGCGCCGTTTTTGAAGTGACCGAACGCGCTGACATATCACGCCACGAGATCGACTGGTTCGTGCCGCATCAGGCGAATATTCGTATTATTCAATCTTGCGCGAAGAAGCTTGAGCTTTGCGAATCCAAAATTGTCGTCACCATAGACAAGCATGCCAATACCTCTTCGGCCTCTATCCCGCTCGCCCTCAATCAGGGCATACGCGACGGCCGCATCAAACGCGGCGAGCTGCTGGTTTTCGCTGCGCTCGGCGGCGGGCTCGCCTGGGGCTCGGCCTTGGTGCGCTATTAGCGGGCTGTCAACGCTTTAACCAACCAACCGACAGTCGCCTAACTGGCTGATAGTAAAAGGTTGCTGGTTTCCCTTGACCTATACTTGAAATTCCGGATGCGTTCATTGAAACTCAACATACGTTTCATTGATATCTGGGGAGAACATCATGGACGATCCGTTTCAAATTCAGCCGGAGCTTCGTTATGGAGCGCCGCCATGCGATCAAGTCTTGATCGGAAGGTTTTTCACGATTGGTTACTCTTGGTACTTCAGGCAGGCGAAGTGGACCATAGAAATAATCGATCGTGAACGGTACAATATTGCAGATCTACCGGAGATGGCGCGCAATGATTATTTTCGCGCAGACCTTAGGATACCTCGGCGTTTTCGCGCCGGCCTCGGCGCATATCAAGGCAGCGGTTACGATCGCGGACATTTGGTCGCGAGCGCAAACCAGCGTCTGGTCGAAATACAGAACAGCGAGACATTCTTGCTTTCAAACATGTCTCCACAACTGCCAAACTTCAATCGCAAGATATGGCGCAAGCTTGAACAGGCTGTCCGCGAACTTGATGCGAGGGAAGATATTCTTGAAACATACGTTTTAACCGCCCCGGTATTTTATTTTGGTGAAGTCGTAGAAACGATCGGTGATGAGAATGAAGAATATGGCATCGATGTTCCGATTCCTCACGGATTTGTAAAAAGCGTTTTAGCTGAAGATAAACGCGGGCGCCTTTCGCTTTGGACATTTGAGATGGCGAATAAAGATCTAGCTGGCAAGTTGGAAGACTATATTGTCGTAACTTACGACGCAGAACAGATAATTGGAGGAAGACTTTGGGATCGCGTGAGCGGCGGGGACCTTCACGAGCAGAAGAAAGAGCCGATCAAGATTTGGGAACACACGCAGGATTAGGCAGCGTTCAGGCCAGACTCTGAATGAGTCCCGACATCGGTGCTGCATTCAAGCAGTTTCGGCGCCGACTTGTTCGCGCTTATTCACGAGTGGCCACAGCAATTGCTCGGCCGCCGTCGTATCGGGCAGATTTTCGACGCCAAATTTTTCAGGCGTTCGCCGCGTGATCTTCGCGGTGCCGAAAAGCACATCCCAAAAGAAGAGAAGGTTGCCGAAATTGCCCTTGTAATTGGTGACGCCGTCGGCGGCGTGCTTGCCGTGGTGGGCGCTATGGGTCGCGGGCGTCGAGATCGTGCGCTCGACCACCCACATCACCGGCGAAAGCCATTTGATGCGATAAAGCGGCATGTCCCATCGCACGTCGCTATGGGCGCCGTAGATCACCGCCATCTTCACAACGATATAGCCGGCATAGACCCAGCCAAGGCCGAGATAAATCAGCGCGCCGGAAAACCAAAGGCCCGGCATCAGCGCGTAATAAAAGATATTATTTCGGTAAACGACGCGTACGGATAGATATTCTGCATTGTGATGGGGACGGTGCAGCTTGTAGAGCCAGGGCAGGCTGTGCGAGGCGCGGTGCCACCAATATTGCGTCATGTCGTCGAAGACGAGAAACAAAAGGACGCCGGCCCAGACCGGAATCGTCGAAAGGGCGCCGGCAGCGTCCGGCGCGGCGAGCCTCGCGACAAACGCCCCGCCCGCAATCGCAAGCGGTTGCGTGACCGCGATCAGCGTGAACGTGCTCGCGATCTCGACAATAACGTCCTGGCGGGTCTGACCGGCCTTGCGAAAGAAATTCGTGAAGATGATCTCCATGACCGCGAGACCGATGAAGATCGCGAGGATGGTCAGCATCTCAGGACGCATTGTTGATCTCCTTGGCGGGTCCGGCCGGTCGCCGGCGCATTTGTCATAGGAGAGCGATTGGCGTTAGAATGCTAAAAACTTAGCATTTCTATGCCCAATCTTCTGACCGTCGGCGATCAGCCCTTGATGTCATTGACGCCGCCGGCGCTGGCGACGCGGCTCTTGAGGGCCGGCTCGGACGTCGATTTTCAGGATGGGGCGCTCATTCACAGCCGCGGGGACGAAAATCGCGGCCTCTCGATCATTCGCGAGGGCGCTGTGCGGTTTGACAAGTTTCTGGCGAATGGCGATTGCGTCACCGTCTCTGTACTCGGTCCCGGACACAGCTTCGGCGAGGCGACATTGTTCGCCGGCATGGGCAGGGCTTATGACGCCTCGGCCGTCGGCGAGACAGTGATTTGTCAGATCAGCAGCGCGCGCATCGAACGCCTGATTGCGGAGGAGCCAGCGCTCGCACAGGTTCTGCTTATCGCAACGACCCGCCGGCTTTATTCCGCTCTCGGATTTTTAGATGACCTGCGCAGCCTCACCCTGCCGCAGCGAACGGCGAAGCTTTTACATTCCATGGCGCAAAGCTCGGGCGACCCGCACAGCGTCGCGTGCCGGCAATCTGATCTCGCCTTCACGCTCGGCGTTTCCCGCGTTTCCATCGGCAAGGCGTTATCGGGACTACAGCGAAGCAAACTGATCCGCCTCGGCTATGGCCGCATCGATATCCCTGATCCCAGCGCGCTTGAGCGCTGGATCACAAATGATGATCAGTGACTATTGCGCTGGGCCCGCCGCAGCGCCGTTCTCGCGCATGAAGTCTGCGATATCATCGAAGGCCTGGTGGGATTCGGGAAGAAACCGGTCAAAGATGTGCCAGACATGGGCCATGTGTTCCCAAACATGAAGCCGCGCCGGCGAGCCGCAGGCGGCGCGCTTGGCCGCATAGCGGCGTGCATCGTCAAAGAGGATCTCGGCCGAACTGATGTGAATGAGGGTCGGCGGCAGACCAGAAAGGTCGGCGAATATCGGCGAAATTGCGGGGTCTGAAGGCGAAACGCCGTTGACGCGCCAGGAGAGCCACAACATGAGCGGGCGCGGCACCTTCAAAAGCGGCGTCGCCAGCGGCTTCAGCATAAGATCCGTATCAAGATTGCCTTTCAGGCTCGGACTGGCGAACGTCGTATCGACCGCCGGCGAAATCGCGAAAACAGCTTGCGGCGTGCGTTTGCCTTCGTCGCGAACCCAGTTGATGAGTGAGAGCGTAAGGTTAGCGCCGGCCGAGTCGCCGCCAATGCTGAGCGCGCCTGCGGGCGCAGGGCCGTCCGGGCCGTTCTCGCAAACCCACTCATAGGCCGCGCGGCAATCCTTTACGCCGTCAAGGCGCGCATTCTCCGGCATCAGCCGATAGTTCGGCGCGAAGACTGCGCAGCGCGTGCGATTAGCGAGATTGGTGATGATCGGGCGATGGCTGACGGCGCTGCCGACCGTGTTGGCGCCGCCATGGATATAAAGGAGCCGCTTCTCCGGCGTGCAGTCGTCGGGGATCGTCCATTCGCCGGTGAGCTCGCCGTCCTCGGTTTGAATTGTCGCGTCTCGAAAGGCGCAATCAAATTCGCGGTTGAGCCCGTTCTCGTCAAACATGCGGCGCTTGTCGCGGAGTTTTTCTTCGCGCGAGCCGGGTGCGGCGGCGGGTTTGATGAAATGCTCATCAAGAAACGCCCTGACCTTTTGCGCGCCCTCGGAGTTGGGATCGGATGGAAAGCGCTTGTCCGCGTCTGCGCCGTCATATTTGGAAAGGTCCTCGCCAAGCAGATGAAACCGCGTGACAGCGGCGGCGAGGGCGGCGGCGCTGGCGGCGCCGCCAAGGGCGATCGGCGTAATCATGAAGTCATGGCTCCAGGCTCAACAAAGTCCAACAGCCTATAGCGCGCAGCGGCCGGGGTTTAGAAGGGGCAAGCGCAGTCGGCGCCGGGGCCGGGGGGTGGCGGCGCTGGCGGGTTCAGATTTTCTGGTTGTACTCGCCAACGTCCGGGTGCTTGCGCAGCTCCGCGTCGAGCTCGGCGAACATCTTGCGCATATTCTCTTCCGACGTCGGGCTCTCAACGACGATGACGAGTTCGGGCTTGTTGGAGGAGGCGCGCACAAGGCCCCAGGTCCCGTCCTCTGCAGTGATGCGCACGCCGTTTACGGTCACGACGTCGCGGATCGGCTGGCCGATGATCTCGCCGCCCTTATCGGCGCGCGCGCAAAACGCCGCGACCACTTTCTCAACGACGCCGTATTTTTTCTCGTCATCGCAATGGGGCGACATGGTCGGCGACTGCCATGTTTTCGGCAGAGACTTGCGCAGATCGGATAGTTTCTTGTCCGGGTTGCGGTCGAGCATCTGGAGCAGCGCAATCGCAGCGACCAGTCCGTCGTCATAACCGCGCCCGATCGGCTCGTTGAAAAAGAAGTGGCCTGACTTTTCAAACCCGGCGAGCGCGCCAAGCTCGTGGCTTTTCCGCTTGATGTAGGAATGGCCCGTTTTCCAATAGACGGTTTTGGCGCCGTTTTCCTGCAACACCGGGTCGGTGACGAAGAGGCCTGTCGATTTCACATCGACCACAAATTGGGCGTTGTCGTGAATGGCGGAGAGATCGCGCGCAATCATGACGCCGATCTTGTCGGCGAAGATCTCTTCACCCTCATCGTCGACAACGCCGCAACGATCACCGTCGCCGTCGAAGCCGAGCGCGACGTCGGCGCCGTGTTCTTTCACTGCGGCCTGCATCGCATGCAGCATCTCCATATCTTCAGGGTTCGGATTATATCGCGGGAATGTGTGATCGAGCTCAGCGTCAAGCGGAATGACGTCTAGCCCCATGCGCGAGAGCGCCATGGGCGCATAGGCGCCGGCGGTGCCGTTGCCGCACGCCGCGACGACTTTCATCTTGCGGGTGAATGACGCCGATTCGACAATATCCTCGATATAACGCTCTCGCATCCCCTCGACATAACGGTAAGCGCCGCCGGCGCGCGGCTTGAAGGAACCTTCGAGCACGATTTCCTTGAGACGCGACATTTCATCCGGCCCGAAGGTCAGCGGCCGCGCCGCGCCCATCTTGACGCCGGTCCAGCCATTTTCATTGTGGCTCGCGGTCACCATGGCAACGCACGGGATATCGAGTTCGAATTGCGCGAAATAGGCGACCGGCGAGAGGGCGAGCCCGATATCGTTGACCTCGACGCCGGCGCTCATCAGGCCCAATGTCAGCGCCTGTTTGATGGACAAGGAATAGCCGCGAAAATCGTGACCGACGACAATGCGCGGCTCTTTTCCGAGTTCGTGGATCAAGGTCCCGAGACCAAGGCCCAGCGCTTGAATGCCGAGGAGATTGATCTCTTTTTCGAAGAGCCACCTTGCGTCATATTCGCGAAAGCCGGTCGGCTTCACGAGCGGGGTCATTTCGTATTCAAGCGTGTTGGCGACGAGATCGGTGCGCGGACGCGGCAGCATCGCAATTCCTTTTCCATGTCTTGGGCGCGGGCGACTTTAGAGCCGCCGCGCGAAACCGCAACCCGCCAGCGAGGGCGGCAATTGGCGCGGCGTAACGGCGTCCTACGCGCCATTGCGCGAGCGCAATCTTGGCGATAGGACCGCGTCATGGCGACGTTGAAATCCCTGCATCGTGACATCCTCCGTTGTCGGATTTGCCGGGAGGCGCCTCAATTTGGCGAGCCGCTGCCGCACCAACCGCGTCCGGTCCTGCAACTCTCTTCGCAAGCGCGCCTTGCGGTTTTCAGCCAGGCGCCGGGCAACATCGCGCATCAAACTGGGGTTCCGTTCAATGACCCCTCCGGAAACCGATTGCGCGACTGGCTCGGGCTGAGCCGCGAGGAATTCTACGACACTGACAAGCTTGCGATCATTCCCATGGGCTTTTGCTTTCCCGGCTATGACGGCAAGGGCGGCGACCTGCCGCCGCGGAAGGAATGCGCGCCGGCCTGGCGCGCGCAAGTGATGGAGAAAACCCCGCAAATCGAGACCGCGATCCTCGTTGGCGGGTACTCTCAAAAATGGCACCTCGGCAAGGATGCAAGCAAAACGCTCACCCAAACGGTTGCGAATTGGCGCGCCTTTGCGCCGCGGTTTTTTCCGATCCCGCACCCGTCCTGGCGAAACACCGGGTGGCTGAAGAAAAACCCTTGGTTCGAAGCTGATGTCTTGCCGCTATTGCGTCGGCGCGTGCGAGAGCTGATCAAGAATTAACACACCGGCCGCCGGCCAATGAGCCGGTCGTAAGCCATGCGTTAACCAATTCTCAGCCAGCGCGGCCATAAACTCCCGGATCAAGTCGGATTGTAAAACCAGACACCGGAAGACCTGCTTTGGCTCAGACCGCCGGAACCCTCTCGACACTTGATGCGAAGGCCCGTTTCGCCGCGCGGCGTCTGCATGCGTGGTGGGAGGGCTATCGCTTCGACCCGATGGCTGAACGCGCCGTGATCCAGGCGAAGCTGGCGCAGAACGGTCAGCCGGGCGGGCGACCGGTCGACGCAATCGTCGCGGAGGCGATCTGGGGCGCCGGCCGGCTCGAGCCGGGCTCACCGGATTGGAGCATGCGGCTCGCGAACAAGTTGGCCTTGCCGCACAAGTCAAGGGTGATTGTTTTCGGGGCTGGTGCGGGCGCGTCAGTCGACGACCTCGCAACCGGGGCCGGCTGGAAAGTCATTGGCTTGACGCCGTCGCAATCGGCGGCGAACGATAGGGTCGTTTCCTATGACCTCGCCATGCAACGCGTACAGAAATCGTCAGCGGACGGTGCTCTTTGCCTGTATCAGCTTTCGCGCGATTCCAATCCGACCGCCTTTGCAGAATTTGCCGCGGACCTGACGACGCCGGGCGCGCCGGTGATCTTCGCCGATTATGTCGTTGCGCGACGTTGGGCCAAATTGCCGTCCTGCTTTCCGGGCGGATCGGGCTTTCCCAAAACCGAGCGCGAATACGGCGCCTCGCTTGCCGCCGCCGGATTTGAGGTTGAATCTATTGGCGATGATTCAGAAATTTTTCGGCGGCTGATCGCGGACGGCTGGGCCGGGTGGCGGCGCGCTTATGACGCCTTCACGCATATTGACGACACCCGATTGCGCGCGGAGATGCTGCGCGCGATGGCGTCGCAGGCGAGCTACTGGGCCGAACGCAATGACGCAATCAAATCCGGGCATCTCGGCGTCCGAATCCTTCGCGCCAGAAAGCGCTGATGCGCACGCGGCGCCGGCGTTCGGCCTCGCCGGTCAGCGTCGGTATTTCAGCCAGTCGTCGACGCGCGCAAAGACAATGAAGGCGACCGACAGCAGGATCAAAATCAACAGCGCGAACTGGACCTGAGCCTCCACGGCGTGGACTTCATGTTTCGACGGACGCATCGGCTCGGGTTGCAGAACAACGGCTTCGCCAGCCTGCATATCGCTTTCGCTATCGCCCTCAACGGCGCTATCGCCTGCGGCTAGATCGTTGTTGGCGTCCGAGACGTCCGCCGGGCTTTCGTCCTCGTTTGGGTCATCTGTAGCCGGATCGCCGGTTTGCTCCGGGTCTTGATCCGCAGGCCTTTCGCCGCGCGGAGGGGTCGAGCCTTCGCCTGCGGATGCGTCCTCTGTCAGCCCCTGGCCGGCCTCGATATTCCCTTCAAGTTGATCGAGCTCCTGGGCGGTGTCCTGGCCCATAGTGGCGGCGGCGACGCCGGCGCCGCCGGCGACAGTGGCGCCCTGTACGGTCCGGCTGCCGGCGATGCTGTCACGGCGGGGCGTGTCCTCGATCGGCGTCACGCGGGCGTTGTCGTCAAGGGCGCCGTGATTATCGATGACGAGCGAATTTGTCGGCTCCAGAAACAGCGCGCGCTCAGCGGCGCGGCGGCGCGTCAGACCTGCGACTTCGCGCAGGACGCCGCCAACGGTCGCTTTGTTCCACCATGTCAATGCTTCGGCTGCGCCGACGCGATCATTGCGATTAAGACGGCGGCGCGCGGTTGATCGGCGGAACGCGTCGGCGCCGACATTGTAGACGAAGCTGACCAGAGCATCGAATTCATTCTGATTGAGATCGACAGAGGACAACTGCGAGACGGCGTTTTCGCGTGGTCGCAAATCGCGTTCAAGCAAAGCCTCCGCCTCGCGTTCGCTGATGCGCATGCCCGGCTCGACATCTCCGGTATGACCGTAGCCGATCGTCCAGATGCCTGCGATATCTTGATAGGCCTCAAGCTCAAGGCCTTCAAATTGCTTGATTAAGTCTATGCCGCGAGCCGACGTTTTCACCGATTTACCCCACCTATCGACAATCGAAGACTAATGGAAAAATGTGGCGAATAATAGAAGCCGGCGCCTTCAAAACAGCGGCATCGACGCGTCATTTGCCAATCAGCGCATTTCTGATAGCGTTTGAAAATTCAGTCGGCGTAAGAGGGGTTTATGGGGCATTTTGGAAAACTCTGCGGGCTCGTCGCGCTCGCAATTTTGGCGATCGGCTCAAACGCCGCCGCACAATCGACATCAAATCCGCAACTTGCGGCGCCCAGCGCGGCGGCGTCGGTCGCGCTTGAGAAGTTCGACATATCCGATGTCAGCGCGCTGCTGGGTGAATACGCCATTGCGACGACGCTATTGCCCTATGAGCAAAACGATGCGGCGACGCTTGCGGCCGAAACCGAAGCCGGCGGGCGGTTCCTGATTTCGATGTTCAATTGCGATGACGCGGTGACCGGCGTCGGCTGCCAGGGTGCGGCGACCTACACCGCCTTCTCCAACGCCGGGCTCGCCTACGACGATCTCAACGCGTTCAACAGCACTGCGCGCGTGACCAAGGTCGTAAACGTCGAGGCGCAAAATATCGTCATTCTTGGCTTCCAGCGGTTTTTCGCAGGCGGCGTCAATCGTGAGAATTATGAGTATTCGATCATGCTGTTTCTCGCCGATGTTCAGGACTACCTGATGGCCCGTGAGGTCGCGGCGACGTCGGTCGCGTTCTCTGAAGACGCTAAGGATCTGGAGAAAACAGACAATCTGACCGCGCAGGCGGCGCCGACGACCGCCGCCGCGCTCGGCGCTTTTTCGGAAGCGGGCGCCGTCGCCGCCGCGATTTCCAATACCGGCGACGTTGGTTTTTTGCCGGCGGACTTAAGCGTTTTCGTTGATTGAAACCGGCGCAGCGTCCGCAGACTTCGGATAGCTTGAATAGGCGCCGTCAGGGTTCTGAGCCGCCGCCTCCTCGGCGATCGCCTTGACGACGCCTTCGCTCGCCTGGCGCGCCCCGTCAAGGAGCGCGCGCTGACGCGCTGCGCGCTCTTCAAAGCCTGCTGTGATGTCGCGCAATTCGCTGAGCAGTCCCGGCTCGGCGGCGCTGAACGCTGCGCGATTTTTCGCAGCATCGCGGATCGCTTGCGCATAGGCGGCCGCAAGCCGCGCTTTCTCTGTTTGCAGCGGCGCGATTTCGCGCGGCCGGCGCGTTTCAAGCAGTTCGTTTTCCTTCGCGAAGATTGCAGAGAGGTCGCGGGTGATAATCATCAACTCGCGCACGCGCGTTTCGGCGTCAATGGCGGCGTCGCTCATGAGCCCATCCCCTCGGTTCCATTTTTCATTTGCAGACTGATTAATGCGGCTTTGACCTGATCAGCGATGCCGATCCCGCCGCGCTCTGCGATGGCGGCGGCGTAGGTTTCCTGGAGCATGTCGCCGAAAACAGCCTGTTCTGAGCCATCGCCGCCAAAAAGAGCGGGTGTCTTGGCCGACGCAAACATCGGCTTCAGAAACTCCGCGATCATCAGCGCTTCGAATTCGCGGGCCTTGCCTTCTATTTGCGCCATTTTGCCGGGCGCGATTTCGCGCGAATGGGCCAGGGCTGTGGCGACGGCTTCCATCACAGCACCTCGATGTCAGCTTGAAGCGCGCCGGCGGCTTTGATCGCCTGCAAGATCGCGATCATGTCGCGCGGCGGCACGCCAAGCGCATTCAAGCCATCGACAAGCTGGGAAAGCCGCACGCCCGAAACAATCGACAATTGGCTGGGGGGTTCGTCCAAGCCGGCGTTAGTGCGCGGCACGACGACGGTTTGGCCGCGGTCTGAAAATGGGCTCGGCTGGCTGACCTGCGGCGTTTCCGAGATCGAGACAGTAAGCGCGCCCTGCGCAATAGCGACTGTGGAGACGCGAACGTCGTCGCCCATCACGATGACGCCTGACGCTTCGTCGATGACGACCTTCGCGGCCGTATCGGGATCGACTGTCAAACCCTCGATCGCGCTGATTAGCGCCACCATGTCACCGTCGAACTGAGGCGGCCGGCGAAGGCGCACCGTGCCCGGATCGTTGACGCTCGCCGCGCCGGCAAGGCGCGCATTGATCGCGGCGGCGATCCGCTGCGCGGTGGTGAAATCCGGATTGCGCAAGGCGAGTTTCACCGTTTCGCGCGCGGCGATATCGAACGTGATCTCGCGCTCAATGACGGCGCCGTTAGCGATCCGGCCATTGGTCGGCACGCCGCGCGTGATCGTCGCCGCCTGGCCGCGGGCGGCGACGCCGTTGACGGCGACAGAGCCTTGCGCGACGGCGAAGACTTCCCCGTCAGCGCCATGCAGCGGCGTCACGAGGAGAACGCCGCCGCGCAGCGATTCCGCATCGCCGAGCGCGCTCACCGAAACATCAAGGCGCGCCCCTTGCGTTGCAAAGGGCGGCAGATTGGCGGTCACCATGACAGCGGCGATGTTGTCGGTTTCCAGGACCTCTGAGCGGATGTTGACGCCCATGCGCTCCAGCATCGAAACAAGGCTTTCGCGGGTGAATGGCGCGTTGCGGATGCGATCGCCGGTGCCGTCGAGACCGACGACGAGACCGTAACCGATCAGCATGTTGTCGCGCACGCCCTCGACATCTGCGAGATCCTTGATCCGCGATTCCGCGAAGGCCGCGGTCGACAGCGCCCAGAAGAAGGCGGCGAGGGCCAGGAGAATTTTCGAACGCATCGGCTCACCATGAAACGCCGCGCAGACTCCGCGGCGACTCTCAATGAAGCGAAGCCCGTGCCATTGCGGGCGCGCGCCAATTCCTCAACAAATTGGCGGTGTTCAGCGGAAACCGGCGCGAATAGGCGCCGGCGCGCAAGCCGATTGCGGCAGCTTCTACCCGGTGTTTTTTGCCGGCCTTAACGAAACCTTTATCGGCGCCGGAGCAGTTTCTTACTCCGAAAAAGGTGACCCCATGACGACGATTTCGAAAGTCGCCAACACCGGCGTCGCATCCGCCGTCAAGAAATCGAAGCCGGCGAAGGGCGGGTTTGCCGCGCCGGCGGCGGACCCATCGGTCGCGGCCGGCGCGCCCGCATCGACATCCGCCGCGATGCTCGATGCGTTGATTGCGCTGCAGAGCGCAAATCCTGACGGCGGGCGGCGCAGCGACGGGAGGACAATTGCTGCGGCGCAAAAAGTCCTCGCGTCGCTCGGCGATTTGCAACAGGCGCTTTTGAGCGCGGATATGAAAGCCGGCGAAAGCGCCGCCGCCGCGCTCCATGAGGCGGCGCGCCTGCGCGCGCATGCGGGCGCGGACCCGCGTCTTCTTGAGATTTTCGACGAAATCGCCCTTCGGGCGCGGGTTGAGCTGGCCAAGCTCGGCCGCTGAGCACGGCTCGCGAACCAATCTTCAATAATTGACTCCTATTGAAGAAATATGACGGCGATAAGGCGGAAAATGCGCTTGAGCGACCAACGAGGCGTCGCTATAGAAACCCGCGTTTTGACGCTATCCCGCGTTTTCGCGATTCGTCGATAGGGAGTTCAGAATGTCGGTAAGCCAAGTTAAGGAGTATAGTCCGTCTGAGGACGAACCATTCATGAACGACCGGCAAAAGGAGTACTTCCGTAAAAAGCTTTTGAGTTGGAAAGACGAAATTCTGCTCGAAAGCAAAGGCACGCTGAACAACCTGCAGGAAGACAACAACCACCTCCCGGACATCGCTGACCGCGCGTCCAGCGAAACGGAAAAGGCATTGGAGCTGCGCACCCGGGACCGTCAGCGCAAGCTGATCTCTAAAATCGACGCTGCGCTGCGCCGTCTCGAAACCGGCGAATATGGATATTGCGAGGAAACAGGCGAGCCTATCTCGCTGCGCCGGCTTGACGCGCGCCCCATCGCGACGCTTTCGCTGGAGGCGCAGGAGCGCCACGAGCGCCAGGAACGCGTCCACCGCGACGATTGATTCGGTCGCGCCGCGCCGTCAGGCGGCGAAAACCCTGGTGTCGCGGGCCTGCGCCAATTTGCACATCGATTTTGCCCCGCGGCGCGCAAAATGCGTCTTGATCACCCATCGGACTCCGCTATGAAGGCCCATGGAGCGACGCAAATCTTCATCGAAGGGGCCGAAAAGCCCTAAGCGCGCGAAACCCACTAACATCGCGAAGACGGCCCTCGGCGCCGCGCCAGAGAAACGCGGGCGGAAAAAAACCGCGCCCAGCAAGGGCGAGGCCGCAAGCCGCGACTTCAACGTGCATGTCAAAACCGCCAAGCGCCGCGATTACGGCTCCACCCTTTGGCTGAAGCGGCAATTGAACGATCCATATGTGCGCAAGGCCAAGGCGGAAGGGTATCGGTCGCGGGCGGCCTACAAGCTGATCGAGCTCGACGAGAAATTCTCGCTGTTGAAACCGGGCGCGCGTGTTGTCGATCTCGGCTGTGCGCCGGGCGGCTGGCTCCAGGTCGCGGTGAAAAAGGTCGGGTCGAAAGGCCGCGTTGTCGGCATTGATTATCTGAATTCTGCGCCGGTCGCCGGCGCCGATGTTCTGGAAATGGATTTTCTCGATGAAGCGGCGCCGGAGCAATTGAAAAAAGCCCTGGGCGGCGCGGCGGATCTCGTCCTCTCCGATATGGCGGCGCCGACGACGGGCCACAAGGCGACCGACCATTTGCGCATCGTCGCGCTCGCCGAAGCCGCGCTCGATTTCGCCGAGGATGTTTTGGCGCCCGGCGGCGCTTTCGTGTGCAAGGTCTTCGCCGGCGGCGCCGAAGGCGAATTGCTGACGCGGCTGAAGCAACAGTTTGCGGCCGTCAAGCACGCCAAGCCGAAGGCTTCGCGCCAGGACTCTGCGGAGAAATATGTTGTGGCGACGGGATTTAAGGGTCTGTTAGCATGAAGATCTGGATTTCGTCTCTCCGCGACGTGCACGACGCTCACGCCAAGGCGGCGCCGGCTAAGATCGTGAGCCTGCTTTCTCCGGGCTCGGACTTTCCCGACTTCGCCGACTATTGCGACAAGCGCCATCACCGGATTGAGATCCACGACATATTGGAAGACCGGGAAGACCGCGCGGCGCCGGGCGAGGCGCATGTCGAGACGATCATTTCGCATTTGCGCGACTGGACGCCTGATCAGTCCTTGCTCGTGCATTGCTGGGCTGGCATGAGCCGATCGACGGCGACCGCCTTTATCGCGGCCTGCCTCCACAATCCGGGCGCCGACGAGGCGTTGATCGGCGCAGCGTTGGGGAGCGCTTCTCCGACGGCTTTTCCGAACACGCGCATTGTCGCGATCGCAGACGAAATGCTGGGCCGAGACGGCCGCATGGCGCGCGCGGCGGAAAGACTCCGCAAGGATGAAGCGCGCCTTGCCGAGATTTACAGAGTGCAGGAAGCCTCGCCCTTTTTTATTCCGTCCCGATACTGATGGAGAAGCTGATGCAAATCAGAGACGCCCTTACCTTTGATGATGTTCTCCTCGAGCCTGGCGCCTCGGAAGTGATGCCCGGCGAGGTCAATGTCGCCTCGCGGCTGACGAAATCCATCACGCTCAATATCCCGATCATTTCCGCCGCCATGGATACCGTCACGGAAGCGGAAATGGCGATCGCCATGGCCCAGCATGGCGGGCTCGGCGTGTTGCACCGAAATTTGTCGATTGAGGAGCAGGCCGAGCACGTTCGACGCGTTAAACGCTTTGAGTCCGGCATGGTGGTCAATCCCCTGACCCTGACCCCGGACGACACGCTTCGCACCGCCCAGGACATCATGCTGGATCGGAATATCTCCGGTTTTCCCGTAGTCGAGGACCGTGACGCCAACGGCGTCGGCAAACTCGTAGGCGTCCTGACCAATCGCGACATGCGCTTTGCGCGCAATCTTGATCAGCCGGTGCGCGATCTGATGACGGCGGTTGATCTCGTCACCGTTTCTCCCGGCGCCAGCCAGGACGAGGTGCGCGAGCTCTGCCATCGTCGGCGCATTGAGCGGGTGGTCGTCGTTGATGATCAGTATCGCTGCGTCGGTCTTATCACCGTCAAAGACATGGAGAAGGCGCAGAAGTTCCCGCGCGCCGCCAAAGACGCGCAAGGCCGGCTCCGCGTCGCGGCAGCCTCCACCGTCGGCGATAGCGGCTTTGAACGGGCCGAGGCGCTGATCGACGCGGGCGTTGATCTTGTGGTGATCGATACCGCACATGGCCACTCCGCGGCGGTGTCGGCGCAGGTCGAGCGGATCAAGAAAGCGTCGAACGCAACGCAAGTGGTCGCAGGAAATGTCGCGACCTATGACGCGGCGCGCGCGCTGATTGACGCCGGCGCCGACGCGATCAAAGTCGGCATTGGGCCGGGCTCCATCTGCACGACGCGGATCGTCGCCGGCGTTGGCGTGCCGCAGCTCACCGCCGTCATGGATACGGCGCGTGCGGCCAAAGAAAGCGGCACGACCGTCATCGCCGATGGCGGCGTGAAATTTTCCGGAGACATCGCCAAAGCCCTCGCCGCCGGCGCCGACTGCGTCATGATCGGCTCGCTCCTCGCCGGCACCGACGAGTCGCCGGGCGAGGTCTTTCTCTATCAGGGCAGGTCCTACAAATCCTATCGCGGCATGGGCTCGATCACGGCGATGGCGCGGGGTTCGGCTGATCGCTACTTCCAGGCCGACGTCACCGAGCAGATGAAGCTCGTGCCCGAAGGCGTCGAGGGACGGATCCCTTACAAAGGCGCAATTGGGCCGATCCTCCACCAGCTTGTGGGCGGGGTCCGCGCGTCCATGGGGTATGTTGGCGCGCCCACCATCCCGGAGATGCAGGCGCGCGCGAAATTTGTCCGCATCACCAATGCGGGGCTCAAAGAAAGCCACGTCCATGACGTCGCAATCACGCGCGAGGCGCCGAATTATCCGACGACGAGCTGACGGGCGGGTCGGATGCTGAACGAAGCGCCGCGCCTTGCGCGTTACGCCTGGCGGATGGCGACAAAGCCGGACCAAGTGACGATTGACGGAATCCGCTTGAACGTCCCTGACGGCGCTTCGGGCCGCGTACTCGCGTCGATTTATGCGGAGAAGTATGAAGGGCTCGAGGTGCGGGAGTTGCCGCGCCTTTTGAGGCCCGATGACGTCGTCGTGGAGGCGGGAGCGGCGATCGGTTTCGTCGGTCTTGTCTGCGAACGAATTGTCGGCGCAGATAACGTCCACATGATCGAAGCCAATCGCGACTTAATTCCGGAAATCATGAAAAATTGGCGCGCCAATGGGGCGGGCGAGCCAAAGGTCCATCATGGTCTCGCCGCGGCCGAAGACGGGCCCGCCGTTGAGTTTCGCGTCGCTAATCTTTTCTGGGCGTCGTCGGTGATCGATCACGGTCAGACCAAGCGCATAGACAAGGTCGACCAGATCGGCCTCAACGCGCTGTTTAAAAAAACCTCCGCAAGCGTTTTCATTTGCGACATTGAAGGCGGCGAGTTTGCGCTGTTGCCGTCCCTTGATTTCTCCGGTTTGCGCCTGATCGTGATCGAGCTTCACGAGCAGCGCGCGTCGCCTCGCGAAATGAAAACCGCGCTTCAATTGTTCGACGACCGTGGATTTGAGCTTCGCCAGTCCTTCAAGAACGAAGTCTTCATCTTCGAGCGGCGCTCATGAGATTGCCCGGACGATTGGCGGCGGCGATCGAGATTCTCGAAGACTTTGACGCCCGCCGCGTGCCGCTCAAAACCGCTATCGCTGATTGGGGCCGCAGCAACCGTTACGCCGGTGCGAAGGATCGCGCTTTCATCTCCGGACTTTGCCTCGACGTCTTGCGCAAGCGCAATAGCCTCGCCGCGGCCATGGGCGCGCCTTCGCCGCGGGCGTTGGCGCTCGGCGCGTTGCGGTTTTTCTGGGGAATGAGTGCGGACGACATTTCAGAAGCCGCCGCCGGCGAACACGGGCCGGGGGCGTTAAGCGAAAATGAGACGCAGGCGTTCGAACCAGAGAGCTCGCGTCAGGAGACAGGGTGCGAACCGCATGTCGCCGGAGACTTCCCTGAATGGCTGGCGCCGCAGATTGAGCGCGTCTTCAGCGATCGCGCGGCGCCCGTCATGGCGGCGTTCGCTGAGCGCGCGGATATCGATCTGCGGGTCAACACGTTAAAAACGAGTCCCGAAAAGGCGGTGGCGGCGCTTTCGACCGTCAAGGGCAAGGCGCTTCCCATACTGACGACTGCAACGCGCATCACTGCGCCCGATCCGAGCGAAAAGGCGCCGCCGGTCACCGTCATCCCCGCCTTCAACAAAGGCTGGGTCGAGGTGCAGGACCTTGGCAGCCAGATCGCGGCCGCTGCGGCGGGCGCAATCAAGGGCGCGCAGGTGCTCGACTATTGCGCCGGCGGCGGCGGCAAGACGCTGGCGCTCGCCGCGCTCATGGAAAATACCGGCCAGCTTTACGCCTATGACAAAGACGCGCGTCGGTTGAAACCGCTCTTTCACCGCGCCAAGCGCGCAGGCGCGCGCAATCTGCAGATCCGTTCACCGGCGGGCGGGGAGGGCCTTGAAGATCTTGCCGGCAAGATGGACGTCGTCTTTGTTGATGCGCCCTGTTCCGGCGCCGGCACCTGGCGGCGTCACCCGGATACCAAGTGGCGCCTGACTGAGCAGCAGCTCAACCGGCGAATGGCGGAACAGGACGCGGTCTTGGGCGAAGCGGCGGCTTACGTTGCGCCCGGCGGGCGGATGGTTTGGGTGACGTGTTCTTTTCTCATGGAGGAGAATGAAGATCGGCTCTCAGGCTTTCTCGCAGAACATGAGGAATTTGCGATGGCGCCGGCGCTGGCGTCGATCGAGGCGTCCGCTCTTTTGACTGAGGCGGGCGCCGAGGCGCTAAAGACTTGCGAAACGCCTGACGGCGCCTTGCGCCTGACGCCCGACAGGATTCGCGCCGACGGCTTCTTTGTCGCCGTCCTGACGCGGCGCGCGCCCGCCCCCCGTGACGAACAGACGAGACTCGGCTAAAGGCCCGACATGACGCTTGACCCCCATGCTGAAATCCACGAACGCGCCCTCATTGTCGATTTCGGCAGCCAGGTGACGCAGCTCATCGCCCGGCGCCTGCGCGAGGCTGGCGTCTACTGCGAAATCCACCCTTTCAATCGCATCGAGGAAGACTTTCTGCGCGAATTTGCGCCCAAAGCCGTCATTCTTTCCGGCGGGCCGGCGAGCGTGCGCGCCGAGACGAGCCCGCGGGCGCCAGAAGTGATATTCGGCCTCGGCGTTCCCATCCTCGGCATCTGCTATGGCGAACAGACGATCTGTGCGCAGCTTGGCGGCGACGTTGAAAACTCGGACCACCGCGAATTCGGCCGCGCAATTGTGGAAGTCGCCAGTGAGAGCCCGCTTTTTGATGGCGTCTGGCAGCAGGGATCGCGCCATCAGGTATGGATGAGCCATGGCGACCGGGTGAATCGTTTGCCCGACGGGTTCGAAGCGATCGCTAAATCGGACGGCGCACCCTTCGCCGCGATCGCCGATGAGGCGCGGCGCATTTACGGCGTTCAGTTCCATCCGGAAGTTGTGCACACGCCCGACGGCGCCAAGCTGCTCTCGAATTTTACGCGCAAGATCGCAGGCATGTCCGGCGACTGGACCATGGCCGCCTTTCGCGACGAGGCGATCGAAAAAATTCGCGAACAGGTCGGCGACGCGCGCGTTATCTGCGGGCTTTCCGGCGGGGTCGACTCCTCTGTCGCCGCCGTTCTCATTCACGAGGCGATCGGCGAGCAACTGACCTGCGTGTTCGTCGACACCGGTCTCATGCGCGCTGGCGAGGGCGAAGAGGTCGTGCGGCTGTTCCGCGACAGCTACAACATTCCGCTCATTCATGTTGAGGCCGAGGCGCTTTTTCTAGGCAAGCTCGCCGGCGTCGATGATCCGGAAAAAAAGCGCAAAATCATCGGCGCGACCTTTATCGATGTCTTTGAGGAGGAAGCGGGCAAGATTGAAAACGCCGCCTTCCTCGCGCAAGGAACGCTCTATCCGGACGTGATCGAGAGCGTTTCATTCGACGGCGGACCGTCGGTGACGATCAAGTCACACCACAATGTCGGCGGCCTGCCGGAGCGCATGAACTTAAAACTCGTCGAACCCTTGCGCGAGCTATTCAAGGACGAAGTGCGCGCATTGGGCCGCGAACTTGGGTTGCCCGCACACTTTGTCGGCCGGCATCCGTTTCCGGGCCCCGGTCTTGCGATACGCATCCCGGGTGAAGTGACGAAAGAAAAAGCGGACACGCTGCGCAAAGCAGATGCAATCTATCTCGATGAGATCCGAAAGGCTGGCCTTTATGACGCCATCTGGCAGGCTTTCGCGGTTCTCTTGCCAGTGCGCACAGTCGGCGTCATGGGCGATGAACGCACCTATGATCACGTGCTCGCCTTGCGGGCGGTGACGTCCACGGACGGCATGACCGCGGATTACTACCCTTTCGACCACGAGTTTCTCGGCCGTTGCGCGACGCGCATCATCAACGAGGTGCGCGGCGTCAACCGCGTCGTCTATGACGTGACTTCGAAGCCGCCCGGCACGATTGAGTGGGAATAAACGCGAGCGACGCTTACGCGTTGGTCACAGTTTTGAAAGCCTCGGCGATCTTGGCGACATTGCCGTCATTGATGCCGCACAGATTAATGCGCCCGCCGCCCACGACATAGATGCCGTGCTCGTCGCGCATGGTTCGGATGTTTTCGTCCGACAACGGCAACAACGAGAACATGCCCGACTGCTGCTCGATAAAGCGCAGCCGGTTGCCGAGGCCGATTTCCTCAGCCGCGCGCACAAGCCGCTTGCGGTTTTCGCGGATGAGGTCCGCCATTTCGCCGAGCTCCGTGCCCCACATCGCGCTCAATTCTGGAGAGCGAAGGATCTCCGCGACGATGGCGCCGCCATGTGCGGGCGGCATTGAATAGTTTTTGCGCGCCAGGCTGACGGCGTGTGATTTGACGGCGCGCGCGCGGTCCGCGTCTCGACCGACGATGATCAGCGCGCCGATGCGCTCCCGATAGAGACCAAAATTCTTCGAGCAGGAATAGGTGACGAGCAACTCGGGGAGCTTTTCCGCGAAGCTGCGAATGATATAGGCGTCTTTTTCGAGGTCCCGCGCAAATCCGTGATAGGCGGTGTCGATGAGCGGCAAAAACCCCTGATCCGCCGCCATCTCGGCGATCTCATCGGCTTGTTCGTCTGACAAGTCTGCGCCCGTCGGGTTGTGACAGGCGCCATGCAGCAGGAGAACGTCCTGCGGCCCGAGCTTCGAAACCGCGGTTTTAAATTCGTCGAACAAAAGCGCGTTTGACGACGGGTCGTAATAGGGGACCGAAGTCAGTTTCAGGCCGGCTGCGGAGAGTAAGGGAACGTGGTTTGGCCAGGTCGGCTCGCCCAGCACAAGGCTCGCCGCCTTGTGGGCGTGGAGAAGTTCGCCGCCGAGGCGCAACGCGCCGCATCCGCCCGGCGTCTGCACCGCTTCGGCGCGGCCCTTCGCGAGAACGTCGCTGTCCTCGCCGAAGACAAGTTTCAGGATCGCCGGTCCGAAACCCGGCGCGCCGTCGGCGGGCGTGTAGGCTTTCGTCGCCTCGCCAGCCATGACCTGCGCTTCGGCCTCGCTGACCGCGCGCATGATCGGCGTACGTCCTTGCTTATCGCGAAAGACGCCGACGCCGAGATCGACCTTGTCGTCGCGATTGTCGTCCTGAAACAGCTTGGATAGGCCAAGGATCGGATCGGGGGGCAGGGCTTTTGTCTGATCGAACATGAATGCCTCCCTATCAAGTTCGGATGGGCCGTCAAGCCGCCCGGGCCGAAGGCGCAGCGTCCTCGAATGATTTCAGCAATTCCGCCTCGCGAAGCTTCGCGGCTTCGACCGCCTCTTCCTTGACCGGACCAAAGCCGCGAATCGCGTCGGGTAGGGACGCGATCTCTGTCGCCATGCCGATATTGTGCGGCGTCAGGCGTTGCGAGATATCGTCAATGAGGCGTCGGTAATCGGCGATGAGCTGGCGCTCCATGCGCCGCTCCGCGGTTCGCCCAAAGGGATCGAACGGGCCGCCCCGAAGAAACTTGAACTGCGCCAGCATCTTGAAAGCGCCATACATCCAGGGACCGAACTGGGTTTTCTTTGGCCGGCCCTGTTCATCAAGCTCGGTGTTGAATATCGGCGGGGCGAGGTGGAACTTCAGCTTGAAGTCGCCCGAGAACTGCTCGGCGAGTTTTTTCTTGAAAGACCCGTCGGTGTAAAGCCGCGCGACTTCATATTCGTCCTTATACGCCATGAGCTTGAAGAGATAGCGAGCGACCGCCTTGGAAAATGCTTCTCCCCCTTCTATGGCGCCGGCGCAATCTGCAATCGCATCAACAAATGCGCGGTAATCGTCAGCGTAGGCCTGGTTCTGATAGCCGACGAGAAATCGCGAACGATGCTCGACGAGGTCGGCGAGCGTTTCCTGCGTCTGCGTTTCCTCTGCAAGACCAGCCGCACGATGTATCATTTCCGGATCAACCGCGGCGGCGCGGCCTAGCGCGAAGGCGCGCTTGTTTTTTTCAATGGCGACGCCGTTAAGCTCAATGGCGCGCTCTATCGATGCAAGGCTTAAGGGCACAAGACCCTGCTGCCAGGCGAAGCCGAAGAGCAGCATGTTCGAAAAGACGAGATCGCCTAAAAGGCGCCCGGCGACAGCGCTGGCGTCCAGGCTGTCGACATTGCGCTCGCCGCACGCCTCTTTCAGCGTCTTGACGCGCAGACGCGCCTGAAAGTCGATATTCCGGTCCCTGATAAAGTCGGCGGTCGGCAGAACATCGGTGTTGGCGATGACGCGCGTCTGTCCTTTACGCATGACGGCGAGCGAGCGCGGGTCGGTGCCGACGACGAGGTCGCAGGCGATGACGGCCTCTGCTTCGCCATGGTCGATGCGCACTTGGTTCAGCCCCGCCGGGGAAGCGGCGAGCCGGACATAGCTGATGACGGTCCCGCCTTTTTGAGCAAATCCCATAAAGTCGAGAACGCTGGCGCCCTTGCCTTCAAGATGAGCGGCCATGGTCGTGATGGCGCCGATGGTGACGACGCCGGTGCCGCCGACCCCGCCAATGAGAAGATCATAGGCGCGGTCAATGCGCGGCAGGTCGGGCGCCGGCAAGCGCGCGATCAGCGCCTCGAGATCCTCACCGAAGGCGCGGGGCTGCGTGCGCTTTAATTCGCCGCCCTCGACCGAGACAAAGCTCGGGCAGAACCCTTTGACGCAGGAATAGTCCTTGTTGCAGGACGACTGGTCGATCATGCGCTTACGGCCGAGCGGCGTTTCTTTCGGCACGATGGAAAGGCAATTGGATTGCTTGGAACAATCGCCGCAGCCTTCACAGACGAGATCATTGATGAAGATGCGCTTCGCCGGATCAGGCGCCAGGCCGCGCTTGCGCCGCCGGCGCAGTTCCGCCGCGCAGGTTTGATCATAAATCAGCGCGGTGACGCCGGGCGTCTCACGCAAGTCGCGCTGGATTTCGTCAAGCTCCTCGCGATGGCGAATGTTTACGCCCGGCGGATAGGCGCCGTAGCTCGACGTGCGGTCGGGATCGTTGCTGGCGACGACGACTTTTTGGACGCCCTCCGCCATCAGTTGCGCGGCGATTTGCGGCACGGTGAGTTGACCGTCGATGGGCTGGCCGCCGGTCATGGCGACGGCGTCATTGTAGAGGATCTTGTAGGTGATGTTGGCGCCGGCGGCGATCGCCTGGCGGATCGCCATGTAGCCGGAATGGTAATAGGTACCGTCGCCGAGGTTCTGGAAGATGTGCTTGTCCGACAAGAACATCGACTTCGCCGCCCAGTTGACGCCTTCGCCGCCCATCTGGATCAAGTCGGTGGTGTTGCGGTCCATCCATGACGCCATGAAGTGACAGCCAATGCCGGCGAGGGCCCGCGAGCCCTCGGGCACCTTGGTCGACGTGTTGTGCGGACAGCCTGAGCAGAAATAGGGCAAGCGTTTCGCGCCGCCGGGCGCCGTCACCGTTTCAGCCGCGGCGTCGATCGCTGCGAGCTCGCGGTCGAAGTTGAGGCGAGGGAAGACTTTTTTGAGCCGCGCAGCGAGGATCGGGGCGAGCGCGGACGGCGTTAATTCATCGACCCAGGAAATCAGTCGCTCGCCATTCTCATCATGCTTGCCGAGAATACGCTTCGGTTTTTTGACGGCGCGATCATAGATATATTCTTTAAGCTGACTTTCGATGATGCCGCGCTTTTCCTCGATGACAAGGACTTCCTCCTTGCCGGCCATGAAGCGTTCAGCGCCATCTGTCTCCAGCGGCCAGACGAGGCCGATCTTATAGATTTCAAGGCCGACCTCGCGCGCGCGGGCCTCGTCGATGCCGAGCCGGGCGAGCGCTTCCATAACGTCAAGATGGCCCTTGCCAGTAGTGACGATGCCGAACTTTGCTTTTCGGTTGGCGAAGACCGTCTTGTCGATGGGATTGGCGCGGGCGAAGGCGCGCACTGCCTCCTTTTTGTCCTTCATCCGGCTTTCGATCTGCATGCCCGGCAGGTCCGGCCAGCGGAAATTGAGCCCGCCCTCGGGCATTTCGAAATCGGTGGGCGCCTGAAAGGCGGGAAGCGCCGGCAACTCGACCGAGGCGGCGCTCTCAACGGTTTCTGAAATCGCCTTGAAGCCGATCCACATGCCTGAGTAGCGTGATGCGGCGTACCCCCACAGGCCGAACTCGATATATTCCGCGATATTCGCCGGGTTGATGGTCGGCATGTACCACGCCATGAAGGCGACGTCGGACTGATGCGACATGCTCGACGAGACGCAGCCGTGGTCGTCGCCGGCGACCACGAGAACGCCGCCATGGGGAGATGATCCGTATGCGTTGCCGTGTTTAAGCGCATCGCCCGCGCGGTCAACGCCAGGGCCCTTGCCGTACCACATGGCGTAAACGCCATCGACCTCGCGGGTCGCCTCGACCTCGACCTGCTGGCTGCCGAGAACCGCCGTCGCGGCGAGGTCTTCATTGATGGCCGGCAGAAACTTGATCTTCGCGTCTTTCAAGAAACCCTTCGCGCCCCATAAGGACTGATCGACCGCGCCAAGCGGCGAGCCGCGATAGCCGCTGACAAAGCCGGCGGTGTTGAGCCCCGCCGCTTCATCCATGCGCCGCTGCATCAGGAGAATGGCGACGAGCGCTTGCGTGCCGGTGAGAAAGACCCGGCCCGCATCGCGTCGATAGCGGTCATCGAGCCGGTAATCGTCGAGGGGCGGCGTTGCGGTTTGGATAGCCAACGACATTTCAGATCCCATATAGCTGTGAGGAATATGCCGCAAATGCGCTTCCGAAATTTTTCAAATATATCAAAAAAACTGCCATCAATGAAACATCTGTTGCATTTTATTAGGAAAAGTGAAATACGCAACGAACAGGCGACAGGATTGGGGAGGTGCGCCAACGGGAAGCGCCATGGACGACACGGACAAAAGCATTATCACCGTTCTGCAGGACCGGGGAAAGATCTCCGCCCAGGATCTCGCTGAGGCCGCCGGCGTCGCCTCCGCGGCGACAAGTTGGCGGCGGCTGAAGAGCCTCGAGGAGGCCGGTTATGTTCTTGGCTACCGGGCCATTCTCGACCGGCAAAAACTCGGCTTCAAGGTTTGCGCTTTCGTGCACCTCTCAATCGAGCGCCAGTACAAGACCATCATCGAAGAGATCGAGGCGAAGATTCTGGAGCGACCCGAAGTGCTTGAATGCTACGCCACCACCGGTGACAGCGACTTCACCTTGCGCGTCATTGCGAAAGACATCGACGACTATGACCGCTTTCTTCAGAAGTTTCTGTTCGAGTTGCCCGGCGTCAGCCAGATCCGGACCAGCATCGCGCTGCGCGAGCTAAAACAGACAACGAAGATTCCGGTATAATCGACTGCTGACGATTACGGCGTCGACTTGATCATCGTCTCTGCCGCGAGCTCGGCCAGCGCGTCGCGCGAAATGGGCCCGCGCGCCTTGAACCAGGTGTTGGTCCAATTCAGCATACCGAAAAACAGCATGGCTTTAGCGCGCAGGGCGGCCTTGTCGCCGGCCAATGCCGGATCAAGCGCGGCGAGTGCTGTCTCTGCTGTATTAATGATGATCCGCTGCTTACGGACGATTTCTTTCCGCATCTCGTCGGGAAGAGATCCCAGCTCATAAAGCAGCACTTTCTGGTGTTCGCTGGCGCCGACATAATGCTGCAATAGGGTGCGCGATAGTTCGCGCAAGTTTTCGTCGGGCGCTGCGTTGGTCTCAGTCGTGGTTTCGACGGCGCTTAGGAGGTCGTCAATATGCGATGTCATCACGTCGAATAGAATTGCCTCCTTCGATGCGTAGTAGTGATAGATGAGCGACTTCGATACCGAGCACCGCTCGGCGAGATCGGAGATGGACGCGCCGGCGAAGCCTTTCTCCGCGAACAGGGCGGCGGCCTGCGCGGTGATGGTCTCGCGTTTCTGATCGTAATCGGCGGCTTGTGTTCGCGCCACGATTCGCCTCTCCTAAAAACTCAACGCCCCACGGCGAGGCCTCTGCGCCGCCTTATGCTTTCGCCGTCATCACCGTGATGAGATCGCCGGCGAACTCCATGGCGTCTTTCCCGACCGCGCGGTTTTCCGGCGACGCCATCGCCTTTTCGAATGTCGCCTGATCCGGAAACTGCATCTCGGTGATGATGAAATAATCGGGCTCGCCGCCCATGGGCGCGCCCGTGACGCGATTGACGACTGATTTTTCGAGGCCCGGGATTTTTTCAACGAGCGGCATGTGCACGTTTTCGTAATGACGCATGAAGGCGTCAACATCGTCAGGCTTTTTATAAAGCGCAAAGAGCTTGATCATTGCCCGTCCTTCTCCTGGATCGCATTCATCGTGAGCAGCGTGTAGGTCGCGACCGGATCATCGTCCTGGTTCGTCACCAGCACATCCCATCGCACCTCGCCATAATCATCATTGCGCTTCTTCTTAGACTTCGCGGTAAGGCGCACCTTGATCGCGTCGCCCGGCTCGACCGGCGTTAGGAAACGCAATTCATCCAGCCCGTAATTGGCGAGGACCGGTCCCGGCGCCGGATCGACGAACAGGCCGGCGGCGAATGAGAGAATGAGATAGCCATGGGCGACGCGGCCGGGGAAGAACGGATTCGCATTCGCTGACGCCTCGTCCATATGCGCGTAAAAGTTATCGCCGGTGAACTCGGCGAAATGCTCAACATCTTCAAGCGTGATCGTGCGCGCCTTTGTTTCGATGGTCTTGCCGATTTCAAGCGCGTTGAAGCTGTAGCGGAAGGGGTGCGGCGCGTCCGCGTCGGTCGGCGCGCCGGTGCTCCATTCGCCCGTCGCCGCGGCGAGCGTCTCCGGCGAGCCCTGTACGGCGGTGCGCTGCATGTAGTGTTTGACGCCGCGCACGCCGCCGAGTTCTTCGCCGCCGCCGGCGCGACCGGGCCCGCCATGCACCAACATCGGCAAGGGCGAGCCGTGGCCCGTCGATTCCTTAGCGCTGTCGCGATTGATGATCGCGATGCGGCCATGAAAGGCGCCGGCGTTCCTGACGACTTCGCGGGCGATCAGCGGATCGTGGGTGAAGAGCGACATCACCAGGGACCCGCCGCCGCGATTGCACAAGCCGATCGCGTCTTCAAAGTCCTTGTAAGGCATCAGCGTCGAAACCGGCCCGAAGGCCTCGACCTCGTGCACCGATCGCGCTGACCACGGATCATTACAGCGTAAGAGCACCGGCGAGAGAAACGCGCCGTTAGCAGCGTCCTCGCCGATGATGTCGACTTGTTGCGGATCGCCGAAAACAATCTCTGCTTCACTGGCGAGCGCCGCGACTTTCTCGCGCACGTCATCGCGCTGGGCCTGTGAGACGACAGCGCCCATGCGTGTGTCCTCGCGCGAGGGATCGCCCACGGTGGTTTTGGCGAGGCGTTCTGAAATCGCGGCTTGCGCGGCGTTAAGCATCGCCGCGGGAACGAAGGCCCGCCGGATCGCCGTGCACTTCTGCCCGGCCTTCACCGTCATTTCACGAACGACTTCTTTTACGAAGAGATCGAATTCCGCGCTGTCTTCCGTCGCATCGGGCCCCAGCATCGATGCGTTAAGCGAATCCTGTTCGGCGACAAAACGCACGCTCTCGCGGATGATCGTCGGGTGCGCTTTCAGCTTCGCCGCCGTCGCAGCAGAGCCGGTGAAGGAGACAACGTCCTGGCCGCCCAAATGATCAAAAAGATCGCCCGTCGGCCCGACAATGAGTTGCGCCGCGCCCTTAGGCAGGAGCCCGGTCTCGATGATCATCCGGAAGGCGGCCTCGGCGAGATAGGCGGTGGCGGTCGCGGGTTTTACGATCGCCGGCACGCCGGCGATCAGCGTCGGCGCCAGTTTCTCCATCATGCCCCAGACCGGGAAGTTGAACGCGTTGATGTGAACGCCGACGCCGCGCAGCGAGGTGTAAATATGCTGCGCCATGAAGGTGCCGTGCTTTGAGATCTGCTCAACCGGTCCATCGGTAATGATGGTGTCGTTCGGCAACTCGCGCTTCGCCTTCGACGCCATGGAGAGAAACGTGCCGGCGCCGCCCTCGATATCGATCCAGCCGTCCTTGCGCGTCGCGCCGGTGTGGGCGTTGAGCGCATAAAGCTCTTCCTTGCGCTCCATGATCGCAAGGCCGATCGCCTTAACCATGCCGGCGCGCTCGGCGAAGGTCATCTTGCGCAAAGCGGGCCCGCCGACCGCGCGCGCATGTTCGGCCATGGCCTTGAAATCAAGTCCGCTGGATGATGTTGTCGCGACCGGCTCGCCGGTGACGGCGGATGCGATTTCGCTCAAGGGCTCTTCGCCGTCGACCCATTGATCCAATGCATAGTTTTGTAGCTGGCGAGCGGCCATAATCTCTCTCCTTTGCGCTGATGCGAAGCGCGTCAGCGGCCGGTGAATGTCGGCTTGCGTTTGTTCATGAAGGCGTCGACGCCTTCGCGGTAATCATCGGAGCGCCCAAGCTCGCGCATCTTGTCGCGCTCAAGATCGAGTTGCGCGTCAAGCGGGCGCGTAAACGCCGTGCGGATGAGCCTCTTCGTTTCGGCGAGCCCGCGCGTCGGCGCGGCCGCAAACTTCGCGATCATCGCATCCGCCGTTTCGCCAAGCGCATCGTCATCGACGCATTTCCAGATGAGGCCCCAGTCTGCGGCGGTTTGCGCCGCAACGGGCTCGCCGGTAAGCGCCATGCCGAGGGCGCGCGCCTGACCGACCAGACGCGGCATCGCCCATGACCCGCCTGAGTCAGGCACAAGGCCGATATTCGCAAATGACATCACGAATTTGGCGCTTCTGGCGGCGAGAACAATGTCGCAGGCAAACGCAATCGATGCGCCGGCGCCGGCGGCCACGCCATTGACGGCGCATACAACCGGCATCGGCAGGCTCGTCAGCCGACGGATCAACGGATTGTAACGCTTTTCCACCGACTCGCCGAGATCAACCGCATCGTCGCCGGGCGCGACGGCGCGATCGGAAAGGTCTTGTCCGGCACAAAAACCGCGGCCCGCGCCGGTCAGGAGGAGCGTGCGAACCGTATCGTCGTTCCCGATTTGCGTGAGCGCCTTGGCGACTTCCTCATGCATCTGGATATTAAAACTATTGAGCCGATCGGGACGTTTGAGGGTGAGGCGCGCGGCGCCGGAGGCGATGGTCAGTTCGATCGTCTCGAAGGTCATAAGAGGCTCGCTGTTGCGATCAATGGCGGGCGAACGACGTTGCGCGCCTTCGGCATTTCATATAATTGAATGTTCGGTCGGTCAATTAATAACAGGTTCGGTTCGGCGATGGAGCCTTCTGACAGCGCCGATGCGCGCGCGGAGAAAATTGCGCGTCACATGCATGGCGCAGAGGGAACGTCGAAAGCGTGTAATATTTCGCTGCTGGAGGCCGGCGAAGGCCGGGCGCGCGCATCCATGCGCATTCGCGAGAACATGCTGAATGGTCACGGGATCGCCCATGGCGGCGCAATCTTTCTGCTCGCCGACACAGCCTTCGCATGGGCTTGCAATTCGCGCAACGTGACGACCTTCGCCCAGCAGGCGTCAATCTCTTTTTTGTCGAAGGTTGACGCGGGCGAGACCATTATAGCCGAGGCGCGCGAGGAAAGCGTTACAGGCCGCACGGGCGTTTATACTGTGCGGGTGACGGCGGAAGACGGCCGCGTTGTTGCTGTGTTCAACGGCTTGTCGCGAACCGGCGGCGGTGCGGTAATTGACGAAAAGGAAGACGAACATGAATGACGCTTTTTTCTGCGACGGCGTGCGCACACCCATCGGCCGTTATGGTGGCGCGCTTTCTTCGGTGCGAGCCGATGATCTCGCTGCGATCCCTCTGCGCGCGTTGAAGGATCGCAACAAGGACGTCGACTGGTCCGCGCTTGAGGACATCATTCTCGGCTGCGCCAATCAGGCGGGCGAGGACAACCGCAACGTCGCGCGTATGGCGGCGCTGCTCGCGGGACTTGGCGAGAGCGCGCCGGGAACGACCGTCAACCGTCTTTGCGGTTCGGGAATGGATGCCGCGACGATTGCAGCGCGGGCGATCAAGGCTGGCGAGGCTGATCTCATGCTCGCGGGCGGCGTTGAATCGATGTCGCGGGCGCCCTTCGTCATGGGCAAGGCGGAGACGGCGTTTTCGCGCAATGCGGAAATGTTCGATACGACCATAGGCTGGCGTTTCGTCAATCCGGTCCTGAAAGATCAGTACGGGATCGACTCAATGCCGGAGACGGCGGAGAATGTGGCGGAAGATTTCAATGTTTCGCGCGCGGATCAGGACGCGTTTGCGTTGCGCTCGCAGGAGCGAGCCGCCGCGGCTCAGGCGAGCGGGCGTTTTGATCCTGAGATTGTTCCAGTGACTATCCCGCAGAGAAAGGGCGAGCCGGTTGTAGTCGATAAGGATGAACATCCCCGCCAGACCTCGCTGGACAAGTTGTCGGCGTTAAAACCGTTCGTAAAAAGAGACGGCGTCATCACCGCCGGCAATGCGTCCGGCGTCAATGACGGCGCGGCGGCGATGTTTGTCGCCTCCGAGGCTGCAGCATCAAAGCACGGCCTGTCCCCCCGCGCGCGCTTTGTCGCCGGGGCTGTCGTCGGCGTTCCCCCGCGAATCATGGGGATTGGGCCGGCGCCGGCGGCGAAAGCAGCGCTCGCCAAGGCCGGCCTTTCCATCGGCGATATCGACGTGATCGAGATCAACGAAGCCTTCGCCTCGCAATCGCTCGCCGCCTTGCGCGAGCTCGGCCTGCCGGATGACGCGGAGCATGTGAACCCCAATGGCGGCGCCATCGCGCTCGGCCACCCGCTCGGCATGTCGGGCGCGCGGCTCATCCTGACGGCGACGGAGGAGTTGCATCGCCGCGATGCGCGTTTCACGCTCTGCGCCATGTGCATCGGGGTCGGGCAGGGCATCGCCTGCGTGATCGAAAGAGTTTAGAGACGCGCGCGCAATCGAACGCCGCTATTCTTGTTGCATTAGCCGTCGACCGCGGGACAGGCCGCCGGCGTCTTTCTGCTGACGGCGTTCATGAGGCCGGACGCCGTGAACGAAATGCGCGCCGAGACTGGAACGCCGGCCTCGCCAAGACGCTTGGCCGTCCAGTGATTGCACATATTAAAGAAATGGAAGTCGCCCCGCGCCGCGACGAAGGTGCTCTGATCGGCGACGCGCCCTTGCTGCAGCACGATCGGCGCACCCTGCACATCGCGTTGCACGAAAGAATCAAGACTGCTTGCAAGAACAGCGGCGCCTTCGCGGGAGAGCGTCGCTGTTACGACGTCCTTGCCGGGCCAGATCCTGTGTTCGACGGGCTCGTCTGACGCGATGATCTGTATGGCTGCTGGGCTGGGCGGAAGTATCGCCGCGAGGCCTTTCCAGAAGCCGGCGTTTTCTGCGGTGTAAAAGCCGCGCTCGCCCCAGCCGATCAGAAAATGCGTCGCGTCTGGATATAACTGGCGAAAGGGGTGGTTCGTTTCGAAGTGTTCGGCGCGCATCGCCAGATTAACATGCCAGCCATTCGACCAGAGCCGTATCGTGGTGCAGTCGCCGGGCGAGGGCGGCGGCGCGCCCCGCATAGCGCAGGATGCGAGAGCGCAGGCCGCGATAATCAGGACTACAAGGCCTTTCTGGTTTTGGCTTTTTCGTCGGGACATTGATCGGTTCGTCATGGCCGCCGCGGGTTTTTGCAGACGAGCGATCATAACCCATCTTCGCGTCAATCGGCGCTCGGTCTGGTCGATGCCGGATTGACGATGCCGCGCTGATGACCGCAACTGACGAGACGTTTAGCGCCGTTGTCTATTCATTGACCGAGCGGTCAATTTATTATAGGAAAAGGCCCTCAAGACGGAGATCAAGCATGTACGCCCAAGAGGTCAAATCCACCGGTAAGTCGTTGAAATCGCTCGATGAAATGGAGCCGCAGGAGCGCGCTTTCCAGGAGCGGATCAGCGCCGACATAAAGATTGAGCCCAAGGAATGGATGCCGGAGGGCTACCGCAAGACCCTGATCCGGCAGATCTCCCAGCACGCCCACTCCGAGATTGTCGGTCAGCTGCCGGAGGGCAACTGGATCACCCGCGCGCCGACGCTGGAGCGCAAGATGATCCTCCTCGCCAAGGTCCAGGATGAAGCCGGTCACGGGCTTTATCTCTATTGCGCCGCTGAAACCCTCGGCGTCACGCGCGATGAAATGACCGAGCAGCTGCTTTCCGGCAAAGCGAAGTATTCCTCGATCTTCAATTACCCGACGCTCACCTGGGCCGATATTGGCGCCATCGGCTGGCTTGTCGACGGCGCGGCGATCATGAATCAGGTGCCGCTGCAGCGTTGTTCGTACGGGCCCTATTCGCGCGCGATGATCCGCATCTGCAAGGAGGAAAGCTTCCACCAGCGCCAGGGCTACGCGATCATGATGAAGCTCGCGAAGGGAACGGACGAACAAAAGGCGATGGCGCAAGATGCGTTGAACCGCTGGTGGGGTCCGTCCTTGATGATGTTCGGCCCGCCCGACGCCGATTCTATTCACTCCGCGCAATCCATGGCGTGGAAGATCAAGCAGAACACGAATGACGAGCTGCGCCAGAAATTCGTCGATCAGACCGTTCCGCAAGCGGAATATCTGGGGCTGAAAGTTCCCGATCCTGATCTCAAATGGAACGAGGAAAAGAACGGCTATGATTTCGGCGAAATCGACTGGACCGAGTTTTACGAAGTGCTGAAAGGCAACGGCCCTTGCAATGCCGAACGCATGGCCGCGCGCCGAAAGGCTTGGGAGGACGGGGCCTGGTTCCGCGAAGGGCTGATGGCGCATGCGAAAAAGCGCGAAGCGCGCAAGATGGCGGCGGAATAGGAGCGTTATCGATGTCAAACGAATGGCCGCTTTGGGAAGTCTTTATCCGCGGGCAGCATGGGCTGTCGCACCGCCATGTGGGCTCGCTCCATGCGCCGGACGCTGAAATGGCGATTAATAATGCGCGCGACGTTTATACCCGGCGCAATGAAGGTGTTTCGATCTGGGTCGTGAAGGCTAACGACATCTCTGCATCGGCGCCGGGCGAAAAGGGTCCGCTCTTTGAGCCATCGAACGACAAGGTTTACCGCCACCCGACCTTTTTCGATATTCCGGACGAAGCGGGGCAAATGTAATGACGATCTCTGACGAAAATGTTCGTGAATTTTGCCTGCGCATGGGCGACAACGCTCTCATCCTCGGCCAGCAGGTCTCGGCCTGGTGCGGGCACGCCCCGGCGCTGGAAGAAGACATCGCGCTCGCCAACACCGCGCTAGACCTGATCGGGCAGACAAAGATGTGGCTCGATCTCGCTGCGGAACTCGATGGCGAAGCAAAGGACGCCGACGCGCTCGCGTTCCTGCGCGATGCGCGCGCCTTTAGAAACTGCCTTCTTGTCGAGCAGCCGAACGGCGATTTCGGCCAGACGTTGATGCGCCAGTTCTTGTTTGACGCGTGGCATCAGCCGATGCTCGCCGGGCTTGCGGGTTCGACCCATCAACGCATCGCCGAGATCGCCGAGAAATCGGAAAAGGAAGCGCGTTACCATCTTGAACGCTCAACCGATCTCGTGATCCGCCTTGGCGACGGATCGGAAGAAAGCCGCGCCCGAATGCAGTCGGCGCTCGACGCGCTATGGCCGTTCGCCGGCGAATTGCTTGAGGCGGACGATCTCGATGGCGCGTTGGCTGAGGCCGGCGTTGCGCCCGACCTCGGCTCGATTGCGGAAACGTACGGCCAATATACAAACCGCGTTTTCGATGAGGCGACGCTGACGAAACCAGAAGGCGCGCCATCGCGTAAGGGCGGCAAAACGGGCATGCACTCCGAAGGTCTCGGCTATATTCTCGCCGACATGCAGTGGATGCAGCGCGCCTATCCGGGCGCGGAATGGTGAGCCATGATGGCGCAAACACTTGAACGCCCATCGGCCGACGATGTCTGGTCCTGGCTCGCAGATGTTCCGGACCCGGAGATCCCGGTTATTTCCGTCGTCGACCTCGGCATTGTCAGAAACGTCGCGTGGCGCGGCGAAACCTTGGTCGTAACCATCACGCCGACCTATTCCGGCTGTCCGGCGACGGCGGTCATTTCATTTGAAATCGAGGAGGCGTTGCGCCGGCGCGGGATCAAGGATCTGAAATTGGAGACGGTTCTGTCGCCAGCCTGGACCACGGACTGGATCACCGATGAGGGCCGCGAAAAGTTGCGCGATTATGGGATCGCGCCGCCGCAAGGTGCGAGTTGCGCCGGCGCCATGAAGCCCGCCGGGCCCGTCGCTTGTCCGCGCTGCGGCTCAACGGAAACAGAAGAGATCAGTCGCTTTGGCTCGACCCCCTGCAAGGCGAGCTGGCGTTGCAAGACCTGCCGCGAACCCTTCGACTATTTCAAGAGCTTTTAAAGCCCATGGCGAAATTCTATCCGCTGACCGTCACCGACGTAAAACGCGACACACGCGACTCGGTGGTTCTCACTCTGACGCCGTCCGACGATGCGCTGGACGCCTTCAAATTCACGCAAGGCCAATATCTGACTTTCCGTCGCGAGTTTGACGGCGAAGAACTGCGCCGGTCCTATTCGATCTGCGCCGGCGTCGATGACGGCTTGTTGCGCGTCGGCATTAAGAAAGTCGACGGCGGGTGGTTTTCAACCTGGGCCAATGAAGCGCTGCGCGAAGGCGAAACCATCGAGGCGATGGCGCCCATGGGGAACTTTCACGCTGCGCTGAAACCAGACGAAGCGCGGCGTTATCTCGGCTTCGCCGGTGGGTCAGGTATCACGCCGATGATCAGCCTCATCAAGACAGCGCTGACGCGCGAGCCGAAATCGACCTTTACGCTTGTCTACGGCAATCGCTCCACTGGCGCGATCATGTTCCGCGAAGAACTGGAAGACCTGAAAAACACCTTCATGGGCCGGCTGAACATTCTTCATATTCTGGAAAGCGAAGCCGCCGACATTGATCTCTTCTCCGGCCGTCTTGATCGCGAAAAATGCGACGCGTTGTTTGAACGATGGCTCGACGTCGAGGGCGCCGATCTCGCGTTCATCTGCGGGCCGCAGCCGATGATGCTCGCCGTCGCCGATGCGTTGAAGGCCCACGGCATGGATGAGCGCGCGATCAAGTTCGAGCTGTTCTCCAGCGCGCAGCCGGGCCGCGCCGGCAAGAGAGCGGCGTCCTCTAAATCGGACGGCGCGGCGTCACAGACGACTGCGACCATCATTCTCGACGGCGCAGCGCGCGAGTGCCAGATGGCGAAAGACGAGATGAGCGTCCTCGAAGCCGCGCTCGCGGCGGATATCGATGCGCCCTATGCCTGCAAGGCCGGCGTCTGCTCGACCTGCCGTGCGCGCCTGATCGAGGGCGACGTTGAGATGGAGGCGAATTACGCGCTGGAAGACTATGAGGTCGAGCGCGGCTATATTCTGACCTGCCAGAGTTATCCGAGAACCGACAAGGTCGTGGTCGATTATGACCAGTAGCGATTATTCCGCAGACGAAGACAACATTCTCGATTATCTCGAGAAGGGCGGCAAATTATCCGCGCCCGACAACGCGCCGCCGCGCTACCGCGCCGAACTCATGCGCATCATGGCGAGCTTTATTGATTCAGAACTCGCAGGCGCTGCGGGCTTCGCCGATCTCATCAATGACGGGCCCGGCATTAAGGAGCGCATCACAGCCGCGCGCATCGTCTCCGAGAAACTTGATCACGCCGAGCGTGTATTGCAGGTGATGGGCGAATTCGGCGCCGACACTGCGCGCTATTCCAACGTCCATCCGTGGGCGGAGCGCGGACCTCGCGAAGCTGATTACGGCGCCGCCCGTCAGCCGGGCGACATGCGGCTCAATGTATTTCGGTATCCGCTTCAGGGTTGGGCCGATGCCGTGGTCATGAACATGCTCATGGGCCGCGCCACCGTTATCCAGCTGCGCGAGCTTGCAAAATGCTCTTATCAGCCTTTGGCGGAGACGTTTGAGGAAATTCTGCCGCGCGAGCGCCGGCATGGCGAACTGGGCGATGAGGGCGCTGCGCGGCTCTTAGATTATGGCGACGCGGTCCTTAGCGAAGTCAACGCCTCAATCGATTATTGGCGCCCTCGGGTCGCGGCGAGTTTCGGCGGCGCCGAGTCGCGCCGGTTCGAGCTTCTGCATCGCTTTGGTCTGCGCCATCAGGCGAATGCGGACCTGCTGCGACGGTGGGAAGAGGACATCGACGGTCTTCGAAGCCGGTTCACTTACAACAGAATGCAATAAATCAGCATCCCCGTCCTTCGAGACAATTATTCCTTCACCCTGAGGATTTCCGCAAAGCGGAAATGTCACGAAGGGCGAAGGGAAAATCCCTCAGGATGAAGCGATGCTGATTTATTGTCTTATGCCTTAGCGCCGGTCTTGCGTTGATTGGCGACCCTCACTGCATGCTCGCCGATTTGACAAGCGCATAAACCTCCTGACCTTCACGCAGACTTAGATCCTCGGCCGCCGCGCGCGTGATCGTGGCGATCAGCGGCGCGCCTCCAATGGCAAGCTTCACATCGAGGAATGCGGGGTCGGCGCCGGGGCGGATGTCTGTGATCGCGGCCTTCAGCGCGTTCCGGATGCTCAGGCCCTCCGGCGCCGATAAGGAAATGGCGACGTCCTTGGCGTGAATGCGCAAGCGGACCTTGGCGCCGGTCGAAAGAGCTTCCTGCGCGGGCAGGGCGACGACGCCGGCGCCGATATTGATCCTCGCAAGATGCAGACTTTTCGATAGTTCTTCGACGCGGCCCTCAACGATGACAGCGTCATCTTCGCCGATCAGGGCCCCGTGCGCGTTGAGCGTTGCGGCGAGGGGCCCAACGGCGGCGATCTTGCCCGCCGCCATCACCGCGACTTCGTCCGCGATGCGGATCACCTCGTCGAGATTATGGCTGACATAGAGCATGGGCGCGCCGAACCGCTTCGGAAGGTCGACAAGATAGGGAAGGATCTCCGTTTTCCGGGCGCGGTCGAGGGCTGAGAGCGGTTCATCGAGCAATAATAGTTCTGGGCGGGACAGTAGGGCGCGGGCGAGGGCGACCCGTTGGCGTTCGCCGCCGGACAAGGTCTGCGGGCGGCGTTGCAGCAATTCGTGCAAATCAAGCGCGCCGACAACGTCGTCGATTGCGTATCGTGAGTCCGGGTTGGTGCTGCGCTTATCCGCATAAAGAAGGTTTTTCTCAACAGTCAGATGCGGAAACAGCCGCCCGTCTTGAAAAACAACGCCGACATGGCGCTTGTGTGCGGGGACAAAGGCGCCGGCGTGCGTATCGCACCAGGTCTCGCCCTTGAAGATGATCCGGCCGTGGTCGGGGCGCGACAATCCGGCGATGAGGCGCAGAAGCGACGTTTTTCCGGCGCCGCTCGGACCGACGATGGCGGTCGCGCCATTTAGGGGCAGCCCGGCCGCGACATTCAACATGAAGTCGTCTTGCGCGAGGCGCGCGTCGATGCGGAGCGCGTCGTCAGACATGGACTGCAGGGCGCCTGTTGACGGCGTAGACAAGCAACAAGACGGCGAACGAGATGAATAGCAACGTCGCCGACAGCACGTGCGCTTCGCCATATTGAAGGGTTTCAACATGATCGTAGATGGCGATGGAGACGACGCGGGTCTCGCCCGGAATATTGCCGCCGACCATCAGGACGACGCCGAATTCGCCCAGCGTGTGGGCGAAGCTCAAAACGCCCGCGGTCAGAAATCCGCGCGCGGCGAGCGGCGCGGCGATGCTGAAAAAGGCGTCGACAGGCGAGGCGCGCAATACGGCGGCTGCCTCCATCAACGGGCGCGCGACGCCTTCAAAGGCCGACTGCAAAGGCTGCACGGCGAATGGGAGCGAATAGAGCACCGACGCGATGACGAGGCCGGCGAAGGAAAAAGCGAGAGTCTCGCCGGTCATCTCAACCCAGAAGGCGCCCAGCGTCGCCTGCGGATTGAAAGCAAGGAGGAGGTAGAAACCGAGCACCGTCGGCGGCAGGACGAGGGGCAAGGCGACAATCGCCTCGCAGATCGGCTTCAGACGCGAGCGGGTCGTTGCAAGCCACCATGCGATCGGCGCGCCAATTATCAATAAAATGACGGTGACGATAAAGGCGAGGCGAAAGGTCAGCCACAAGGCCGCGAGATCGGGCGCGGTCATGGAATGTCGTATCCGGCTTCAGCGATGATCGCACGCGCCTCACCGCTTTTCAGAAACGCCAGGAACGCCGTCGCGGCCGCGTTCCCGTCGGCGCTTTGGAGGAGAACGCCATCCTGACGGATTGGCGCATAGTCGCCGGCGTCCGGCGCCCAATGCGTCCCGCGTTGGCTCTCCGGCAATGTGAGAATCTGAGCGAGCGCGATAAAACCGACCGGCGCATTGCCGGTGTGAATGAATGCGAAGGTTTGACCTACATCCTCGCCGTAAACCCGCTTCGGCTTTTTGTTTTTGGTGACGCCAAGTCCCTCAAGCACCTGGTCCGCCGCGGCGCCATAGGGAGCGAGCTTCGGATTGGCCATGGCGATCACGCGGTCCTCGCCATATCGAAGCCGGTCGGCGCTGACCCCGCCGCCCGCGGGGTCCCAAAGCACGAGACGGCCAACGGCGTAGGTGAACCGCGATCCGGCGACAGCGAGTCCGTCCTCGTCGAGCCGCGCCGGACGCGCTGCATCGCCCGCGAGAAAAATGTCGAAGGGCGCGCCATTGACGATCTGCGCATAGAGTTTGCCCGTCGATCCGGAGGAGACGGCGATGGTGTGATCAGTGTGCCGTTCAAAACCGCGAATGAGCGCGTCGAGCGTCGGCGCGAAGTTCGATGCGACGGCGACGCGGGCCTCGCCGGCTTGCGCAACGCCTGTCAAAGCGAAGGCCATAACTGCGCACACGACATAAAGTCGTCGCGCCAAAGGCGACGCAACCGCGACCGCATGATGCATCATGGCAAGGGCTCTCTGGCGACTCTTATTGCGCGCTGACCGGGCACGGCGCGCCGGCCGCGGCCCACACGGTAATCCGTTCAGCGATGATTTCAGCCGAGAACGGCGCCGGCTCGCGGCCGGGTCCCGGCGCCCAGCCCCAATGCACCAGTTCGTCCTCAGCGACATGTTCGGCGACCTCTTCCAGTGTGCGTCCGCCATTGCGCGTCGGGTCTTTGATCTGTTCACAGATTTCTTGCGAGGATTGTTCCCACCACACCATTTCAACGGGCGCCAGCGCCCAGACATGGGCGCCCGGCGGGCCATGCGGCGCATCGGAATTCGTCTCGCCATGGCAGGCGTTGCAAAGGAGCGTTTCGGCGCCGATGCGGCTCGCGCCGGCATTGATGTTCATGCCGTGATAGCGCCATTCGCCCTCAGCGAGCCCGTAGCTCGGGCCGGACCAGCGTGGCCGGTTGTCGTCGCCCACATGGCAATTGGCGCAACGCGGATGGGAAAAAACTGAATAAACGTCGTCCCAGGCCGCCAGCGCTTCGGTGGTCGCCTCGGGCGAAGTTTCGGACTGAAGCGCTGAAGCCGCGCCGATCATGGCGAGAAATGCGCACGCCAGGGAGAAAAGATAAATCTTTCGCATGACCATCCCCCTCAGACGAACCGAATATGCTTGTTGAACGGCATTTCCCGGATCCGCTGGCCTGTCGCGTTGAAGATCGCATTGGCGAGCGCCGGCGCCGCGGGCGGCACAGCCGGCTCGCCCATGCCGCGAATGCGCTCTGCGTTTTCAAGACCGCGCACGATAATTTCCGGACACTGATAAAGCCGCATTCCTTCGAACTGGTGGTAGTTCGATTGTTCGGCCTTGCCGTCCTTATAGGTGATTTCGCAATTCATGGCATGGCCGAGGCCCCAGACGACTCCGCCTGAGACTTGCGACTCGAAATTCACTGGGTCGATGATGCGCCCCACATCGGCTGCGGCGAACACCTTGTCGATGCGGACGCCGCTCGGGGTATTCGTGACTTCGATCACTTCGGCGACGGGCACGCCGAACGAGCGCACAAAAGCGACGCCGCGGCCCCGATCGGGCCCGAGGTCTGAACCCCAGTTCGACATGTCGGCGACGGCTTCGAGAACTTTGAGCGAGACGGGGTCATCGGCGAGCCGAAGCCGTTCCTCCATCGGATCGGCGCCAGCGGCGATGATAAGTTCATCGAGCGCGCAATCGGCGAAGAAGCCGTTGCTCGAGGCGCCGACCGATCGCCAGGAGCTGATGGGCGCCAGTTGCGCGGCGCGATAGGCGCGCATTCGGTAGTGGGGGATGGCGTAAGGCAGGTTCCAGGCGCCGGCGGCGATCTGGTCGTCGGGCCCTGGGGGCGCGCTCATGGCCTGACGCGAGAACTGCGAATCCAGAACCGACGGCATGGCGATGGAGATATCGAACGCCTCGACCTTCCCGTCCTTGACGACGCCTTGCGTTCTCGCGAGCGCAATCTGACGCGGAAAATCATGGGCGAAATCGCCCTCGCGCGAATAGGTGAGCTTGATCGGCTTTCCCTTCATCGCTTTGGCGATTTCAGCGGCGAGCTTGACCTGCTCGTCTTCAAGACGGTGCCCGAAGCTGCCGCCGATATACTGGTTATGGAGGCGCACCTCTTCCGGCTTGCAGCCGACGATGGCCGCGACATTGGTCTGAACAAAGCGGGGAATTTGCGTGCCGGTCCAGACTTCAGCGCCGTCATCATCGACGCGCACGATCGCCGAGATGGGCTCCAGCGGCGCGTGGGCGAGATAAGGCGCGCGATACTCCGCCGAGATCACCTCGGTGCCCTCGAGCGCGGCGTCCATGTCGCCTTCGTCTCGCCACTTGCTGTCGAGAAGATCGTCGGTAAACGAATTTTCCAGCGCCGCCCAGTGGTCGGCCATTTCGTTCGGGTAGGGCGCGGGGCCCCACTCGCAGTCGATCGCGTCGGCCGCCTTGAAAGCGCGCCAGGTATTGTCAGCAACGACTGCGACGCCGCCGGTTACCGGCATAACAGTTTTAATGCCGCGCATCGCTTCAGCCGCGCTGGCGTCATAGGAAAGGAGAGCGCCGCCCTGGCGCGGGTTCAGCTTTATGCTCGCATGCAGCATGCCGTCGACCTCGACATCGACGCCGTAGGTGACCGCGCCGGTCGATTTTGGCTCGATGTCGAGACGCGGCATCGGCTTGCCGATGAGGCGCCATTCCGAGGGATCGCGCAATTCGACATTAGAGACTGGCTTGATCTTGGCTGCGTCCGCGGCCAGCTCCGTGTAGGGAATGGTGCGTCCGTCCGGCAGGACGACGGCGCCTTTTTCCGTTGTGAGATCGGCGACGCGCACGCCTTCGCGCTTGGCGGCCGCTTTTTTGAGGGTTTCGCGCGCCACGGCGCCGGCCAGGCGCAGCGTCTCGTAAGAATCGGGAACCGAGCTTGAGCCGCCGGTCACCTGCGCGCCGAGCAGTTTGAACAAAGCGCCCATAGCCCCGCGGGTGAGTTCCGCCGGGACGCTGCGGTCTGTGGACAGAAACGGCGCGGCCATATCGGCGAGCGCGCGATTGTAATAGGCGGGGCTGGGTTCGCCGGGACTGACGACGAAGTCGCCCCAATCGAGGTCGAGCTCTTCGGCGATCAGCGCCGCTTGCATGGAGCGCACGCCCTGGCCGAGATCGGCGTGCGGCGCAATCAGAACGACGGCCTCTGGCGTGATCTTGACCCACGGGTTGAAGGCGGCCTCGCCGGGTTCGAGATCATCGAGCAGCGGGTTTTTATGCGGGCGGTTGATCGCGTAATAGCCGAAGGCGACGCCGCCGGCGATCGCTGCTGACCCGATGATGAATGTGCGCCTTGCGACTTTTCCCATGTCGACCATGGCTCAGGCGCTCCTCAGTTTTGCGGCCGCGGACTTCACCGCCTTGCGAATGCGCGGATAGGTCCCGCATCGGCATAGATTGGCGGACATCGCCTGATCAATGTCAGCATCGCTCGGCGACGGGTTCAGCATTAAAAACGTCGCCGCGCTCATGATCTGGCCCGACTGGCAGTAACCGCATTGCGCAACCTGCTCTTCGATCCAGGCTTCCTGTACGGCGTGCAGCGCATCAGCGCCGAGGCCTTCGATGGTGGTGACCGTCTTGCCTGCGGCCTGCTTCATCTTAATCGAACAAGAGCGAACAGCGAGCCCGTCGAGATGGACGGTGCAGGCGCCGCATTGCGCGATGCCGCAACCATATTTCGGGCCCTTGATCCCGAGTTCGTCGCGCAGCGCCCAAAGAAGCGGCATGTCCTCTTCGACATCAAGATCGTATTTGTCGCCGTTGACGGTCAATTGCATGGGCGCGCCTCCTCACTCACACGAAAACTTACCCAGTTTTACAGTGAAAATCACCTTGGGCCCGCAGCCGCAAAAAGCTCTTGCGGGGCGGCCGCTATTTCGGATTTTTGCCGGCGAATTTGCGGACCTGCATCTGGATCGGCCCTTCGGCGCGGCCATGAACGAACTGGTCGACCATGGGATTGCCGGAATCCTCAAGCTCCTCGGGCGAGCCCCGCCAGATGATCTGGCCCTGATACAGCATGGCGACTTCATCGGCGATCTTGCGCGCTGAGGCCATGTCGTGGGTGATCGAAATGGTCGTCGCGCCGATGGCGCGCGTGCGCTCAACGATCAGGTTGTTGATGACATCGGCAAGGATCGGATCGAGGCCGGTGGTTGGCTCATCGAAGAAGATGATCTCGGGATCGGACGCGATGGCGCGCGCAAGACTAACGCGTTTCTGCATGCCGCCCGAAAGCTCGCTTGGGCGCAACTCGCCGACATCCGGCGTCAGGCCGACCTGGGCGAGACACTCCAGCGCTTTTTTCCGGGCGCGGTCGCGCGACTTACGATTGGCGTAAAGCAGACGGAAGGCGACATTCTCCCAGACCTTGAGACTGTCAAAGAGCGCCGCGCCCTGGAACAACATGCCGCTGCGATTGACGACGAAGCGGCGGTCAGCCGCGGTGTGCTTGGCGACATTGCGCCCGTCGATCATGACCGCGCCGGCGTCGGGCCGGACGATGCCGAGAATGCTTTTCAAGAGGACCGATTTGCCAGAGCCCGATCCGCCGATGATGACGAGCGAATGTCCCTTTTTAACCTCGATATCGATGCCGCGCAGGACGTGGTTCGAGCCGAAGGATTTCTTCAGCCCACGGACTTCAATTTTCGGCGCAATCTCAGTCATCGCCCTTAGAAATCCACAAATAGCGATGTGAGGAGATAGTTCGATGCGAAGATCGAGACCGCCGCTGCAACAACGGCGGTCCGTGTCGCATTGCCGACACCGGTTGCGCCGCCGCGGCTGTTGAAGCCGTAATAGCAGCCCATGACCGCGATCAAAAAACCGAACACGGTGGCTTTTACGAGGCCGCTGGTGACGTCTTCAGAACTGACGAAGTCGACCAGCGAATTGATGTAGATCGGCGCCGACATGTCGAGAAGATAGACCGAGACAAGATAGCCGCCATAAACGCCGATGATGTCCGCGATCAAGACGAGAAGCGGCAGCGCGATGGTCGTCGCCAGAATGCGCGGACCGATCAGATACTGATAAGGGTTCACCGACAGCGTCGTCATCGCGTCGATCTGTTCGGTGACACGCATGGCGCCGATCTCTGCGGCCATGGCCGAGGAGCATCGCCCGGCGACCATCAGCGCGGCGAGGACGGGCCCCAGTTCGCGCACGATGGAGACGCCGAGGATCTGCGGAATGAAGGCGTCGGCATCCGGGAAAATGCTGCCCTCGTAAATGTTGAGCGCGAGGGCGCCGCCGGTGAAGATAGCGGTCAGCCCGACGACGGGCAGGGACGCGAAGCCGATGCGCGCGAGGGAATCGAGAAAGGGCTGTCGGTAAAAAGGCGGCGTCAGCGCGCCGAGCGCGCCCTCAACCGCGAAAATCGCGATCCGGCCCATTTCCCGGACGGCATCGATAAAGAGCCGTCCGGCGCCGCCGACAGGATTCATTCGCCGCTCCCCGCTTCGCCAGGTCCCCAGACGTAGCGACGATCTACGCGCGCGCCAAGCCCGGTCAGCAATTCATATGAATGAACGCCGAAAGCCTCGGCGGCGTCAAAGAGCCGGATCCCCGCGCCGAATAGCTCAACCGCATCGCCGGCGGCTGGAGCCGCCGGCAGCCCGGTGACGTCAAGACAGATCAAATCCATGGAAATGCGCCCCGCCAGCGGAACGACAACGCCATTGACGGCCGATTGCGCTCGTCCGGAGCCGGTGATCGGCGCGCCGTCGCCATAGCCGACCGCGGCGACGGCGATGCGGGTCTTGCGCGTCGCGCAGAAGGTCGCGCCGTAGCCGACGGTTTCGCCGGGCGCAAGTTCTCGCAATTGCAGGATAGGCGCTTTGAAAGACGCGACCGGCGCGATGCGCGCATCGTCCTTCTCAAAGGGCGAGCCGCCATAGAGCGCGATGCCGGGACGGATCAGGTCGAAATGGTAGGACGCATCCATCAGCGCGCCGGCGGACGCCGAAAGACTGAGCCTGGCGCCGGGGAATAGTTTTGCGACCTCTAAAAATTCGTCGCGCTGTGCGGCGTTTTTCGGATCGCTCGGATCGGATCCGCAGGCGAGATGGCTCATCACATGCGTGGGCGCGAGCTCCTTCATGGCGGCAAGGGGGCCCGCGTCCTCGAGCGGCGCGCCGAGACGATTGATGCCGGTGTCAAAATGCAGGATCGACGATGCGTTCGGCGACGCCTTCGCCCATAGGCTCGCCTGTTCAATGCTGTTCAAGACCGGCGTTAGCTTCGCCTCGCCAAACGCGGCGATATCGGTCTCCTCAGGCCCGTTAAAGACGTAGATGGTCGCGTCACGGCGCTTTTCGCCGAGCGCTGCGCGCAACGCGACGCCTTCGCTCGGATAGGTCACGAAGAATTCGCGGCAGGCGCCCTTGTCGTAAAGCGCGCGCGAGATGTCGGCCGCGCCAAGGCCATAGGCGTCGCATTTGACGACCGCGCTCATGGTCGCGCCCGGCGCTGCGCGTTTCAGGGTTTCGTAATTCGCAATCAAGGCGGCGAGATCGATTTCGACCCACGGGCCTTGGTCACGGTTTTCATTTTCGGAGGAGGCGCGCATCATCCCTCGCTCAATAGGCTGTTTTCGTGGATGCGAAAAGCGCCGCGACCGCGAGCGAGTATTAGAAGCTGTCGGACCGGCGCTCGAAGGCGAGGTTGGAGAACTTCGTGAATTTCTCTTCGAAATGCAGCTCGACCTTGCCGATCGGGCCGTGGCGCTGCTTGCCGATGATGACTTCGGCGACGTCGCCGACGCTGTCAAGTTTGGCTTGCCATTCGGCGTGCTTGTCGCTGGTCTCGCTGGGCTCGGCGCGGCTTAGGTAATATTTTTCGCGATAGACGAACATCACGACGTCCGCGTCTTGCTCGATCGAACCGGACTCGCGCAGGTCGGAAAGCTGCGGGCGCTTGTCCTCGCGTTGCTCAACCTGCCGCGAGAGCTGCGCCGCGGCGATGATAGGCACATTCAGTTCTTTCGCGAGCGTTTTCAGCCCTTGTGAAATTTCGGAAATCTCCTGAACGCGCCCGTCATTGGCGCGGTTCGAACCGGTGAGGAGCTGGAGATAATCGATGACAAGGAGATCGAGCCCGTGTTGGCGTTTCAGCCGCCGCGCGCGGGCCGCAACCTGAGCGATGGAAAGACCGCCCGTATCCTCGATGTGAAACGGAATACGCTCAAGCTCGCGCGAGGCGTGATAGATTTTGTCGAACTCATGTTGTTCGATATCGCCCCGGCGAATTTTTTCGGACGGCACGCCGGCGATTTCCGATAAGATCCGCGTCGCTAGTTGGTCGGCCGACATTTCCAGCGAGAACATGCCGACGCGCGCGCCCTCAACCGTTTTCACCGTCCCGTCGGGCTGCTTCTCGCCGCGATACTTCCGCGCGGCGTTAAGCGCGATATTGGTTGCAAGCGCCGTTTTGCCCATGGACGGGCGCCCGGCGAGAATGATGAGGTCCGAGCGGTGCAACCCGCCAAGCTGGCGATCAAGATCGCGGAAACCCGATGAGATTCCGGCAAGCCCGCCGCCGCGATTGAAGGCCGCTTCAGCAAGCTCGATGGCGTCGGTGAGCGAGCGGCTGAACGATTTAAAGCCGCCGCCATATTTGCCGGTTTCAGCAAGCGAATAGAGCGCCTGTTCCGCGTCTTCCAATTGCCGGCCGGGCGTATCGTCCAATTTCGACGTTTTCGCGCGCTCCAGCATCGTGCCGCCGATTTCCATCAACCCGCGGCAGACTGAGAGATCGAAAACAATGCGCGCATAATCGATGGCGCCGGCGGTGGACGGCACATTGGCGGCGAGCGTTTCAAGATATTTCTTGCCGCCCGCTTCGCCATATCCCGGCGAGTTCGAGAGATAAGTGTCGAGCGCGACGGGTGAGGCGAGCCGCCCGCCGTCAATAAGCGTTTTTGCGGCGTCGTAAATCAGCCGGTGAACCGGGTCGTAGAAATGTTCGCCCTTCAGAAAGGATGAGGCGCGAATGAGAATTTCGTTGTCAAAAAGGATAGCGCCAAGGATCGCCTGTTCGGCTTCAAGGTTGACGGGAAGTTTTTCCTCCGCTCCCTGATTAAAATGTTCGCCATTGTTTGCGCCGTCAGCCATCCGCCGTTTAAATCAAAATAAACGCCGGCTGGAAAGCCAGCCGGCGTGAATATTTTTCCCCGCACTGTGTGCGCCGCGGGTGCAAAAGAAAAATTCGAGACGTTAAGGTTTCTCTTCGTCGTCTTCGGCGTTTTCTTTTTCTTCTTCGTCTTCAGATGCGACGGCGGCCTGCGCTTCCGGATCAAAGAACTCGGCGGACGACGTTTCAGCCGCCGCATCTTCTTCGCTTTCCGTCTCGTCAACGTCGGCGAGAACATTTTCACCGCGCGCCTGACGTTCGGCTTCGTCTTCTGAACGCGCAATGTTGATGCTGATTTCAGCGGTGACTTCCGGGTGCAATGCAACACGCACGTTGACAATGCCGATTTCTTTCAGCGGTTTGTCGATGCGCACCTGGCCGCGTTCGATCTTCACGTCCTCTTCGGCCGCGGCGGCCGCGATATCGCGCGAGGTCACCGAGCCATAGAGCGCGCCGGCTTCCGAAGCCTGGCGGATAATGACGAAAGAACGGCCGTTGAGTTTTTCGCCAGCCGCTTCAGCCTCTTTTTTGCGTTCAAGGTTGCGCGCCTCAAGCTCGGCGCGCTGCGATTCAAATACGCCCTTGTTAGCTTCGTTAGCGCGAAGCGCCTTGCGCTGCGGCAGCAGATAGTTGCGCGCAAATCCGGGGCGGACTTTGACGACGTCGCCCATCTGCCCGAGATTTTCGATGCGTTCTAAAAGAATGACTTCCATGTCCCTTACTCCGAAACGTAAGGCAGAAGCGCAAGGTGACGCGCGCGCTTGATGGCGCGGGCGAGCTCGCGTTGTTTTTTCTGCGACACTGCGGAAATACGTGACGGAACGATCTTGCCGCGCTCTGAGATGAAGCGCTGCAGGAGTTTCGGATCCTTGTAGTCGATGCGCGGCGCGTTATCGCCCGAGAACGGGCAGGATTTGCGACGGCGAAAGAATGGTTTCGGCATAACGTCTGTCTCCCTGTCCTAGCGCCGGTTACGATCGCCGCGGTCGCCACGGTCGCCGCGATCACGGCGGCTGAGGACCGGCGAGGGCTCCGGGTCGTGTTCGTCAACGCGGATCGTCAATACGCGCAGAATGTCGTCATTGATCCGCTCCTGGCGTTCAAGCTCGGCGACAGCGACCGGCGGGCCGTCGATATTGAAGAGGCTGTAATGACCCTTGCGGTTCTTGCGGATTTTGTATTGCAGATTGCGAAGTCCCCAATATTCGGACTTTTCAATCTTGCCGCCATTGTCGGTGACAATCTTGGCGAGGGTTTCGGTGAGGCCTTCGACCTGCGCCGGAGAGATGTCCTGACGCGCGATGAAGACATGCTCGTAATACGGCATGAAGCCAGCTCCTTAGATGGCGACGGAGACCCGGGGCGCGGCCTGCTGGCGGCCGGCGCGGGCCTTCGGCTCGTCAGGCAAAGGGACCATCCCTTAAACCGCCTGAAGTTGGGCGGCGCCCGCGACCGTCGCTCGCGAAGACGGCGGAAATAGCGGCGCGACCCGTGAAATGCAAGCCCTGACTTGCCCTTGGGAAGCCGCGGCGATATCCGGGCGGATCAGAGGAGAGTTAACCATGGCGCGCGCATTCATTTTTCCGGGTCAGGGCAGCCAGTCTGTGGGCATGGGCAAGGCGCTCGCCGAGGCCTATCCGGCGGCCCGCGAGGTCTTCGAGGAGGTCGATGACGCGCTCGGCCAGAAGCTCTCCGGGCTCATGTGGGCGGGGCCGATGGAAGAACTGACGCTCACGGCCAATACCCAGCCTGCGCTGATGGCCCATTCCATCGCCGCCATGAGAGTTCTTGAAAACGAGGCTGGCGTCGACGTCGGCAAAGCGATGTTCGTCGCCGGCCATTCCCTGGGCGAGTACTCCGCGCTTTGCGCATCCGGTGCGATTTCGCTCGCCGATACAGCGCGCGCCTTGCGCGTCCGCGGCGATGCGATGCAGGCGGCCGTTCCGGCCGGCGAAGGGGCTATGGCGGCCCTGCTCGGGGTCGACCTCGACAGCGCGCAGGCGGCGATCGACGCAGCGCCAGGCGATGGCGTGTGTGAAATCGCCAACGATAACGCGCCCGGCCAAGTCGTGATCTCGGGCGCCAAAGCGCGGGTCGAAGCGGTGTGCGCGGGCGCCAAGGATCACGGCGCCAAGCTGGCGAAAATGCTTCCCGTCTCTGCGCCGTTTCATTCCTCGCTAATGGCGCCGGCGGCGGAGAAAATGGCCGAAGCGCTCGCCGCCATCAATATTCGCGCGCCAAAGACAACCCTGATCGCCAATGTCACCGCCGCCCCGGCGCTGACGCCGGGCGACATCCGCGATCTTCTAGTCAAACAGGTGACAGGCCGCGTGCGATGGACGGAAAGCGTCAGCAAAATGGCGGATGAAGGCTGCGAGCTCTTTATCGAGGTAGGAACCGGCAAGGTATTGAGCGGTCTTGTGAAACGTATCGCGCGGGACGCCAACACGGCGGCCGTCGGCGCGCCGGAAGATATCGACGCCTTTGGCAAGCTTTGATGCGAAAGCCTGCGACGCGCGATGATCTAGCGGCGGCGTTCCGCCTACAGGCGACATATTGCCGGAAGCGCAACGCAGTCCTGACCGCATCGATCGTCGAGGGCGCGGCGCTCGATATCGAAGCCGGCGGACCCTTTGCGGCGCTGTTTGCAGACTTCACCGAAGATCCGGGGAAAAGCGCGGCTGCATTGCGCATCGCCGGGGCCGTGCATTATCTCGTGATCAAAGGCCGCGCGTCTGGCGCCGTCGCCGCCCTTTACGACGAGCCGCGCGAGGTCGACGCAGGCGCGGCGCGTGACATGCTGACAGGCCTTCTCAAAGATCATCGCCAGGTCTTCGACCAATTCACGGTCAATCCGCCGCAGACCAATGAAATCAACCGCGTCGCCGCATTGCTGCCTGCGTTGAGCGAAGTGGCGAGCCTAACCGGGTTGCCGCTCGATCTCTATGAACTTGGCGCAAGCGGCGGTTTGCTCCTGGCCCCGGACTACTGCGCGATTGATTACGGCTCATTCCGATGGGGCGACGGGCCCGTCCAATTGAAGTCGGAGTGGCGCGGTGCGAAGCCCGAATTCGTTGACTTGCTGACAATTGGCCGACGTTTTGGGTGCGACCGCAATCCGATTGATTTTTCGCAGGCTGAACAATGCGATGTCATGCATTCCTATATCTGGCCTGAACACGAGGCGCGCCGCCGCCGCTTTGACGCCGCCGTTGATGTGACGCGCGCCGCCGGGGCCCGCGTCGAAAAGGCTGATGCTATCGACTGGCTCGGCGGGCTTGCTATTCCGCGAAAAGGCGCGGCGTCCGTCGTATTTACGTCCGTATTCGCGGTCTATCTGAGCGACGAGGACTCGCGCGCCATGCACGGCCTGGTTCAGGAAGCCGGCGCCGCAGCGAGCGCAGATGCGCCGCTTGCATTCGTTCAGTTTGAGCCTGACAAGGTCGGCGAATTTGTCGTCTTCAATATTGATCTGACGCTCTGGCCCGGCGGGGAGAGACGTCGTATGGCGACAGCGCAATCGCATGGCGAATGGGTCGCGATAGCGGGCGCCGGCCTTCGTAATCACGACAACGAGAAAGAGGAAACCTCAGATGTTTGAACTCAGCGGCAAACGCGCGCTTGTCACGGGCGCCACCGGCGGTATTGGCGGCGCGGTCGCGCGCGCCTTTCACGCGCAGGGAGCGACAGTTGCGATTTCTGGCACGCGCGAAGAGAAACTCGAAACGCTTGCAAAAGAGTTGAAAGACCGCGTCCACGTCACGCCCTGTAATCTTTCTGATCTTGATGCCGTCGACGCGCTGCCCAAACAGGCGGGCGAAGCGCTCGGCGGGCTCGATATTGTTGTCTCCAACGCTGGCGTCACGCGCGACATGCTGATGATGATGATGAAGCCAGACATGTGGGACGAGGTTATACGCGTGAACCTCACGGCCTATTTCCGTCTTGCGAAGGCCAGCCTTCGCGCCATGACGAAACAGCGTTTCGGGCGCATCATTGGCGTGACCTCAGTCGTCGGCGTGACGGGCAATGCGGGCCAGGCCAATTACGCCGCCTCGAAGGCCGGCATGATTGGGATGACGAAGTCTCTCGCCCAAGAGGTCGCGAGCCGCAATGTCACCGTCAATTGCATCGCTCCCGGCTTTATCGCGACCGCCATGACCGACGCCCTGAATGAGCAGCAGCGCGAGGCGATTCTGGGGAAAATCCCGGCCGGGGCCATGGGCTCGCCGTCTGATATCGCGACCGCCGCGGTTTACCTGGCCTCCGAGGAGGCTGCTTATGTCACTGGCCAGACCTTGCATGTGAACGGCGGTATGGCGATGGTGTAAAAGCAGGCGTCGCCTGCGCGGGCGCCTTCAGGATGGCCGTTTTGGCGTTGCAACAATTGGCAATTTGCCGTAATCGGCCCACCCAACGCAGCGGAATCCGTCATTGACGGGAACGATACGGCGAATAACAACGCCGACATAACAATATAATGGATCTATCGAGGAGCCTTGAATGTCTGATCTTGCAGAACGCGTGAAGAAAATTGTCGTCGAGCATCTCGACGTTGATGCGGCGAAAGTCGAGCCCAAAGCGAGCTTCATCGATGATCTCGGCGCGGACAGTCTTGATATTGTCGAACTGGTGATGGCGTTCGAGGAAGAGTTTGACGTTGAGATTCCGGATGACGCGGCGGAAACGATCCAAAGCGTCGGCGACGCAATTAAATTTATCGAAGAGCAAAAGGGCTGATCGCTGATTGGCTGGGGGCCTTCGGGCCCCGTCTCTTTATTTTCGGCGACACTAAGTTTCGCTGATTGGTCTCCGCGAAAATTGGGAGAGCGGTAAAGCATGCGTCGGGTCGTGGTCACGGGCATGGGGCTGGTCTCACCGCTGGGCGTCGGACTCGATCCTGTCTGGCGGCGCTTGCTGGCATGTGAGTCTGGGGCCGGGCGCATCGAAAAGTTCGACACGTCTGCGATGGCCTGCGAGATCGCCGCCGAGGTGCCCCGAACATCCGGCTATGGCGGCGGGGCGACTGCCGGCGATGCCGCCTTCAACGCCGATGATTGGATCGAGCCGCGCGAACAGCGCCGCATGAGCGACTTCATCATCTTTGGCGTCGCGGCCGCTCAAATGGCGTTTGACGATAGCGGCATTGAACTCAAATCAGATGAAGAACGCGAACGCTTCGGCGTCATGAACGGCTCCGGCATTGGCGGTCTGCAAGGGATCGAAGAGCAAACCCTCGTGCTCAACGAAAAAGGTCCGCGGCGCGTTTCGCCGTTTTTTGTCGCCGGCAATCTCATCAATCTTGTTTCCGGCCAGGTGTCGATCCGGCTCGGGCTTAAGGGTCCGAACCATGCCGTTGTGACGGCTTGTTCGTCCGGCGCGCACGCAATCGGCGACGCAGCGCGCTTGATCGCCCTCGATGACGCGGACATGATGCTCGCCGGCGGATCGGAAGCCTCTGTCTGCCCAATCGGCATCGCCGGGTTCACCGCCTGCAAGGCGCTGACGACGCATTTCAACGACACGCCGGAAAAAGCATCGCGCCCCTATGATCAGGACCGTGACGGTTTTCTTATGGGTGAGGGCGCGGGCTTTCTCGTTTTGGAAGAATATGAGCGCGCGAAGGCGCGCGGCGCGCATATCTATGGTGAAATTGTTGGCTACGGGCTGTCAGGCGACGCCTATCATATCACGGCCCCTGCCGAAGACGGCAATGGCGGCTATCGCTCGATGGCGATGGCGCTGAAACGCGCTGGCCTGAGCCCGCGCGATGTTGATTACGTCAACGCCCACGGGACCTCGACCCCGCGCGGGGACGAGATCGAGCTCGGCGCTGTGGAGCGCCTCTTCGGCGAGGCGGCGGACGGTCTTCTGATGTCGTCGACCAAGTCTTCCATTGGTCATCTACTGGGCGCGGCCGGCGCGGTGGAGGCGATTTTCTGCCTGCTCGCCATGCGCGACGGCGTCGCCCCGCCGACGCTTAATCTCGATAACCCTTCTGTTAAAAGCCCGATTAATTTATGCGCGAACGCGCCGGTCTCGCGCCCGATTAACGTAGCCCTTTCAAATTCCTTCGGTTTCGGCGGCACCAACGCTTCGTTGGTGATGCGCCGGGTTGACGGTTAGGCCTGCCGCACAGCATGCTTTGTCTAGTGCGGATCGCGAAAAGGGGCTGATGGTCGTGACAACGCAAGTCGGGCAGCGCGGCGGCGCCGTGAAGTCCATCATCCTGTTTTTGGCGGCGCTCGGGTTTCTGGCCGTCGCTACGCTCGGGGCTGGCGGCTATCTCGGATACCGCGAGGCGAACCGCGCCGGACCGTCGAGTTCGCCGGTCGTCATCCTGCTGCCGGCGGGCAGTTCGGTTTCCAAAATCGCCGACATGCTCGCAGACGCGGAAGTTATTCGGCACCCTGAGCTTTTCACCGCGGCCGTCCGCATCAAGCGCGCGGAAGACGCCGTCAAGGCCGGCGAATATGAAATTCCGGCTAGGGCAAGCGTCCTCGATATCATCGACATCCTGATCGACGGCAAAAGCATTCTTCACACCTTCACCGCGCCCGAAGGCCTAACGACGGCGCAGATCGTGCGGTTAATCGAGGCGGACGAGATTCTTGAGGGCGAGATTACGCTAGATCCGGAAGAGGGCGAGTTGTTGCCCGAGACATACGCGTTCACCCGCGGCGCAACGCGCGATTCTGTGATCAAGCGGATGATGGAGGCGCAGGACCGCCTGATCGAGGATCTGTGGCCAGATCGCGCGACGGAATTGCCAATCTCGTCGCCGCAAGAGGCGATCATTCTTGCGTCCATCGTCGAGCGAGAGACCGGCGTGCCGGGCGAGCGGCCGCGCATCGCATCCGTTTTTGTCAACCGTCTCAAACGCGGCATGCGCCTAGAGTCCGATCCCACCATTATCTACGGCATCACCGGTGGCGAACCGTTGGGACGGGGCCTGCGCGTAAGCGAATTGCGCGGTGAGACGCCTTACAATACTTATCTAATTGACGGCCTGCCGCCGACGCCAATCGCCAATCCGGGCCCTGCCTCGATCGCGGCGGTGCTAAATCCTGCGGATACGGACGATTTGTTCTTTGTGGCGGACGGGACCGGCGGGCACGCTTTTGCGTCAAACAATCGCGATCACGAGAAAAACGTTGCTGTCTGGCGGCGGATTGAGCGCGAACGGCGGCAGGGCGGCTAGTGGGATCAGGCATCTCCTCTATGACCGGGTTCGCCCGGGTCAACGCAGACCATGAAGACTGGCGCTGGACCTGGGAAATGCGCAGCGTCAATGCGCGCGGGATGGAGCTGCGGTTTCGGCTGCCGCCTGGCTATGACGAGATCGAGCCGGAATTGCGCAAAGCCGTGCAGTCGCGTCTCGCCCGAGGCTCGGTCGGCGCGAATTTACAACTTGCTGGCGCTGCGGGCGCTGCGCGTTTGCAGATCAATGAGGGCGCGCTCGCCGATGCTATTGCGGCGGTTGGCGCTGTTTCGTCAAAACTCCGTTGCGATCCGCCGCGGGCCGAGGGCATTCTGGGCTTGCGCGGCGTTCTGGAAACGCTTGAAGACCCGCCCGGCGAGGAAGCGCGCGAGGCGTTGTTGGCGAGCCTTAAGAAAAGTTTCGACGAGGCGCTTGAAGCGCTGATCAAGTCGCGTCGAACCGAAGGCGCGGCCATGGCCGGCGTCATCACTGAACATGTGAATGCCGTAGAAACCCTTACGTCTGAGGCGGCGGGGCACGCGACTGCAAAGCCGGAAGCCATTCGCGACCGGATCGCCGCGCAGCTCGCCGAACTCCTGGAAGGCGCAAGCGTCCCGGAAGACCGCCTCGCCCAGGAAGCGGCGATGCTGGCGATCAAGGCGGATGTGCGAGAGGAACTCGACCGGCTAAAAGCGCATATTGGTGCGGCGCGGGCGCTGATCAAAAAGGGCGGCGTTATGGGGCGGGAGTTCGATTTTCTGCTGCAGGAATTCAATCGCGAAACGAACACGCTATGCTCCAAGGCGCAAGACATGGAGCTGAAGAGCATCGGCTTGGCGTTGAAGAAGGTCATCGACCAGCTGCGCGAGCAGATCCAGAATATTGAATAGAGCGGCGAGATGATCGGCGGCGATCTGAAAGTGGCCCGCAGGGGCCTGATGTTCATCCTCTCCAGCCCATCAGGGGCTGGCAAGACGACGCTCGCCGATCGGCTTTTGAAAAAAGAAGACCAGATGGTTCTTTCCGTCTCGGCGACGACGCGTCCGCGCCGACCGGGCGAGGTGCACGGACAGGACTATTTTTTCGTTTCCGAAGAGGAATTCACGCGCATGCGCGAGAATGGCGAGTTCCTCGAATGGGCGAATGTGTTCGGGTTTTATTACGGCACGCCGCGCTCGCTTGTCGAGGACACGCTTCGTCAGGGCAAGGACGTTCTCTTCGATATCGACTGGCAGGGCGCCCAGCAACTAGACGAAGTCGCTGGTGAAGATGTTGTAAAGGTCTTCATTCTGCCGCCGTCGCGCGAGGAGCTCGAACGCCGATTGCGCCGGCGCGCACAGGACTCAGAAGAGGTCGTGCAAAAGCGCATGGCCAAGGCTGACGCCGAAATCTCCCATTGGGCGGAATACGACTATGTAATCGTCAACTACGAACTTGACGAATCCGAAACGCTCCTCAGCGCCATTCTGTTCGCCGAACGCCTGAAGCGGCGCCGACAGGTCGGGCTTGCTGCAATCGTCAAGGAGATGACGCGCGACGCGTGAAGCGCCGCGCTGCTCTTACGGCGTTATTTGAAAACGACCTTCGCGATCTCAAAGCTGCGCGCGCCGCCCGGGGCGGCGATTTCAACGCTGTCGCCCACCGTCTTGCCGATAACGCCGCGGGCGATCGGCGAGGAGACAGAGATCCGGCGTTGCTTCACGTCGGCTTCGTGGTCGCCGACGATTTGCCAGACTTTTTCGTCTTCAGTGTCTTCATCAATCAGGGTGATGGTGGCGCCGAACTTGACCGTATCGCCGTTCAGCTTTGCGACGTCGATGACTTCGGCGCGGGTGACCTTGTCCTCGATTTCGAGGATCTGACTCTCGATCCATCCCTGACGCTCCTTAGCGGCGTGATATTCCGCGTTTTCAGAGAGATCGCCATGGGCGCGCGCTTCCGCGATCGCCTGGATGATCGCCGGCCGCTCTTCGTTTTTGAGGCGCTTGAGCTCGTCTTCGAGCGCGGCATATCCCGACATCGTCATCGGAAATTTTTCCATCACTGGCCCTTCCTAACCAAAAATGAGCCTAAGGCTTTGAAATTTCAAAACAAAAATGATCGGCCGGAGCGTTTCCGCAGCGGCCGTCAATTTTGCCGAGCCGGGGATGTAAGCAAAGGCGGGCCAAAAAACAAGGCGCCATCGATGCCGATCACCCTTGTCTCAATGCTCACCCATAGGCCTGGAGCGGCTTAACCTCGACACCGCCCTCGCGCAGGGCCTGGATCGCGCGCACCGCGGCGCGGGCTCCGGCCGCCGTCGTGATGCAGGGGATTTTCTGGGCGAGGGCGGTGATGCGGATCGAGCGGGAGTCTTTAACCGCCTGCGCGCCCTCGGTGGTGTTGAAGACAAGGTCGACTTCGCCGTTTTTCAGGGCGTCGACAATATGCGGGCGCCCTTCGAGGACCTTGTTGACGCGCGCAACATCAAGACCCTTCTCTGCAAAGAAGTCCGCCGTGCCGCGCGTTGCGATGATTTTAAAACCCATCTCCAGCAGCGTCGCCGCGGCGTCGATCATGCCCGCCTTGTCGGAGTCCTTGAGCGAGACAAAGACCGTTCCCGTTGTCGGCATGCGCGCGCCCGATGCAATAAGGCTTTTGAGGCGCGCTTTTGCAAAGCTCGCATCAATGCCCATCACCTCGCCGGTCGAGCGCATTTCCGGCCCCAGAACCGTATCGACGCCGGGAAAGCGCGAGAATGGAAAGACGACTTCCTTGATCGACATATGCGCGGGCGACGGTCCGGCGAGGTCCATGCCGGCTAGCTTTTGGCCCGCCATCACCTTCGCCGCAATGCGCGCGATCGGCGCGCCGGTCGCCTTGGCGACGAAGGGCGCCGTGCGCGACGCGCGTGGATTGACTTCAAGGAGATAGATCTCGTCATCCTTGATCGCATACTGAACATTCATCAGGCCGACGACGCCAAGCGCGCGCGCGAGCATTTGTGTTTGCCGTTCCAGTTCGCCGACGGTTTCGGCGCTCAGCGTATGCGGCGGCAGGGAGCAGGCGCTGTCGCCGGAATGGATGCCGGCCTCCTCAATGTGCTCCATGACGCCTGCGATATAGACGTCCTCGCCGTCGCAAATCGCATCGACATCAACTTCCACCGCGTTCTGCAGATATTGATCGAGCAGCAAGGGCTCGCCCTCGGTGATCTCGATCTTGGCGGTCGCGAGATAATGGCGGAGCGCCTCCTCGTCGCGAACGATCTCCATGGCCCGCCCGCCAAGCACATAAGAGGGGCGGGTCACCAGCGGATAGCCGACGCTTTCAGCAATCTCAGCCGCCGCCTCCCGGGTCGGCGCCGTTGCGTTTCGCGGCTGTTTCAAGCCGAGTTCGTTGACGAGTTTCTGGAACCGCTTCCGGTCCTCGGCGAGATCGATGGCGTCGAACGGCGTGCCGAGAATGGGCGCGCCTTCAGCCTCAAGGACGCCGGCGAGTTTAAGCGGCGTCTGGCCGCCATATTGGACGATGACGCCCAGGAGTTCGCCAGAGCGCTCTTCGGCTTCGATGATCGCCAACACGTCCTCAGCCGTCAGAGGATCGAAATAGAGCCTGTCGGAGGTGTCGTAATCCGTCGAAACCGTCTCCGGATTGCAATTGACCATGATTGATTCGACGCCGATGTCTTCCAGCGCGAACGCCGCGTGGCAACAGCAATAGTCGAATTCGATGCCTTGGCCGATGCGGTTGGGGCCGCCGCCCAGAATAATGACTTTCTTGCGGTCAGATGGCGCGGCTTCGCATTCCGCCGTTTCGCTGCCGAAGACGGGATCGTAGGTCGAATACATGTATGGCGTCTTGGCGGCGAACTCCGCCGCACACGTATCAACGCGCTTGTAGACCGGATGTACGCCGCGCGCGAGACGGAATTCGCGAACTTCCTTTTCCGATCCGTCGCAAAGCTGCGCGAGTCGCTTGTCGGAAAAGCCCAGCGCCTTGACCGAGCGCAGCCGCGCTTCGTCGTTGGGCAGGCCGTTTTGCGAAATCTCCTGCTCGGCGGTGATGATTTCCTCGATGCGGTCGAGAAACCACGGATCGTAAAGCGTGATCGCGCGCACCTGTTCGATGGGCAGGCCGTGGCGGATCGCCTGCGCGGCGACGCGCAAGCGGTCTGGCGTCGGCGCGGCGAGCGCGGCGCGGAAAGCGTTGGCGTCGTCGCCCTCGCCAAGGCCCGGCACATGGATCGGGTCGAGCCCGACAAGGCCCGTCTCCAGCGAGCGCATCGCTTTCTGCAGAGACTCGGCGAAGGTGCGCCCGATCGCCATCGCTTCGCCAACGGACTTCATCGCCGTCGATAGCATCGGCTCGGCGCCCGGAAACTTCTCAAATGCAAAGCGCGGGATCTTGGTGACGACGTAATCGATGGTCGGCTCAAAGGAGGCCGGTGTAGCGCCGGTGATGTCATTGTCGAGTTCATCGAGGGTGTAGCCGACGGCGAGCTTGGCCGCGATGCGCGCGATCGGGAAGCCCGTCGCCTTGGAGGCGAGGGCTGAGGAGCGCGAGACGCGCGGGTTCATCTCGATGACGACGAGCCGCCCGGTATCGGGATTGACGGCGAACTGCACGTTCGATCCGCCGGTTTCGACCCCGATTTCGCGCATGACCGCGAGCGATGCATTGCGCATTCGCTGGAATTCCTTGTCGGTCAGCGTCAGCGCCGGCGCAACGGTGATCGAGTCGCCGGTGTGAACGCCCATGGGATCGACGTTCTCGATGGAGCAAACGATGATGCAGTTATCCGCCTTGTCGCGGACGACCTCCATTTCGAATTCCTTCCAACCAAGAAGGCTCTCATCGATCAGCACCTGGCCGACCGGGGACGCATCGATCCCGGTGCGGATGAAGTGCTCGAATTCTTCGCGGTTATAGGCAATGCCGCCGCCGGTGCCGCCGAGCGTGAAGGCGGGACGGATGATAGCCGGCAGGCCGATCTCGTCGATCATTTGCATCGCATTGGCGATACCGCGCGGGCGGTCATAGCCGACGATCTTGCCATCGTCGTCCTTGATCGCGGGCGAGGCGGCGATGGCCGAGCGCGGGTTTTCAAGCCCGATCTTCGTCATCGCCTCGCGGAACTTTTCGCGGTCTTCGGCCTTTTCAATGACGTCGGCCCGTGCGCCGATCATTTCGACATTGTATTTTTCGAGGACGCCGGCCGCCTCGAGTGAGAGGGCACAATTGAGCGCGGTCTGCCCGCCCATGGTCGGCAGGAGCGCGTCAGGGCGCTCTCGCTCGATCACCTTCTCAACGAATTCGGGCGTGATCGGTTCGATATAGGTGGCGTCGGCGAGACCCGGATCGGTCATGATCGTCGCCGGGTTGGAATTGATGAGGATGACGCGGAAGCCTTCCTCCTTGAGCGCCTTCACCGCCTGCACGCCCGAATAATCGAATTCGCAGGCCTGGCCGATGACGATCGGTCCGGCGCCGATGATGAGAACAGAGGATATATCGGTGCGTTTGGGCATCACTACTCGCGCGCAGGCCCGCGCAGTACGAAGAGCCAAGCCCCTTCGCGCGCGGGACGAAATTCAATTGTCGATTAAAGCGGTGTCTTAGGCGATGAAACCGCGCCTGGGAAGGGCGCCGCACAGATTGCGCTGGCTTTTTTCCGGCCCGCGACATTTTTCGCTGCGCAAGGGCGCTCCGGGCCGCCGCCAGGCGCGTTTATTTCCGATGCTTCAGCTTTGGAAGATCGCGCGCTTAAGGAAAATTCATGCGGCGGCCGGCCGATTACGACGGCGTGCGGGTCGCAGCGGCCGCGTAAACTGATAAAACGCGTCTGGAATCAGGTGGAGGTGGGAATGAAAGTCAGTTTTCTTGCTGTGGGGTTCGCCTTTGCGGCGGCGACCATGACGCAGGGCGCCGCGGGGCAGTCAGCATCGGTCGATATCCGGGAATGGGAGGTGCCTTACGAGAATTCGCGCCCGCGCGATCCCTTCGCCGTGTCCGGTGATTCGGTCTGGTTCGTCGGCCAGCGCTCTGGCTATCTCGCCCATCTCAACCCCGAAACCGGGGACATCCACAAGATCGACCTGAAGGACGGATCCGGTCCGCACAATCTAATCGTCGGGTCCGACGGCGTCGTCTGGTACGCCGGCAACCGCACGGCGCTTATCGGCCGCTACGACCCCGTTAGCGATTCGATTGAAGAAATTCCGATGCCCGATCCTGCGGCGCGCGATCCTCATACGCTGATCTTCGATGCTGATGAGTCTCATATCTGGTTCACCCTGCAGGGCGCCAACATGATCGGCCGCATGAATATTGAAACCCGCGCCGTCGACCTTGTCCCCTCGCTCACCGAAAGCTCGCGTCCTTACGGGATCAAGCTGGCGCCAGACGGGTCGGTCTGGGTCGTCCTGTTCGGGACATCAAAGCTCGCTCGCGTCGATCCGGAAACGATGGAGATCACCGAGATTGATCTTCCGCGCGATGACGCCCGGCCGCGCCGGCTTGAGGTTCTTGACGACGGTTTGGTCTATTATGTCGATTACGCCGGCGGGCGCCTCGGTCAATATGATCCGGACGCGGGTGCGTTCCAGGAATGGGTGATGCCGCAAGGCGAGGGCGCGCGCCCTTATGGCATGGCGTCGGATGCGCAAGGGCGCCTCTGGGCGGTCGCCACCGGCGTCCAGCCGAACATATTCGTTGGATTTGATCCGGAAGCTGAGAAATGGGTCAGCCAGACGGAGGTGCCGTCCGGCGGCGGCACGATCCGGCACATGCATTACCACGAGCCGACGGGCGCGGTCTGGTTCGGAACTGACACCAATTATGTCGGCCGCGCCGTCGTTGTCGATCCGGCCGGCGAATGAGAGATTTTATCACTAGCCTCGTCGTCCTGGCGCTGACGTGGGCGGCGCCCGCGCACGCCTTTCCGGACGGCGCGCCATGGGGGTCTGCTGATCCGGACAGCTTTTCATCTTGCGCGTCGTGCCATTTTGATCATGAGCCGGTCGGGCGCTCGCCCGACATCATGTTGAAGGGCCTTCCTGAAATTGCGACGCCCGGCGAGACCTATCCGCTCGATCTTGTCTTCGCGGCTAATGGCGCTGCGAGCGCCGGCTTTGTCCTTTCTGCCTCGTCGGGAACGTTTGACGCCGATCGCCCTGACCTCGAAACGCGCAACGGCGAAGCGCGCTCGATTGAGCCGGCGCCGGCGGACGCCATGATGCAATGGCCGCTGATCTGGCGCGCGGATATCGATGAAGGCGCGGCGACAGTCGTCTTTCACGCAGCCGTCAACGGCGCCAACGGCGACCAATCAGCCTTTGGCGATGCGGTGCATTTTCGGAAATTTGAAATACCGGTGCGCGCGCCGCCCTGACGCACGCGCCGGCGCCTATGCGCCGTCGGGTCGGCTGACGGCGCGTTCCCAGCCGTCGTAGAGCCAGCCGCGCGAAGCGAACCAGCCGGCGAGCTCGGCCGTGACAAGCTCCATCTCTACTGCGCCGATGTTGCGCTCATCCGTCAGCACCAGTCCGTCGCCGGCTGCCGCGTCGCTGACGCCAAACCCGCGCTCTTTCAATTCTTCGATGATCGCAGGGCGCCTTAAGCGCGCGGCGTTTTTATCAGGATACGCATAATGCAGGACACGGCGCCCGGGATCGCGCATTTTTTCGACGCCGGGCGAGGACGCATGAGACGATTGCTTCGCGGCAGAGTCAGAACGCCGTCGGCGTTTGAAAATAGAAAAAAGCGTCATCACTGCACTCGCTGGCGCGGCTTGCGAACGGGTTCTCGCGCGACGATGGTGAGGATTGCCTTAAGCAGTATAGTAAACTGGCTGGTGTCGCGGCGAAAAAATCGTGATCTGTCGCATTCTGCGACAGTGACTCATTGCCAGCGTTTGGCGAGCTTTTGATCGATCGGATTAGCCGCCCCTTTGCTCGCCCCGCCAAAGCCCGTTAGCCGGTCGGCGACGAAAGGATTGTTCTGGCGTTCGCGGCCGAAAGTCGACGCCGGTCCGTGGCCCGGCACGAACTGCATGTCCTCGCCCAGCGGCCATAACTTGCCTGTGATGGAATTGATCAACGTTGCGTGGTCGCCGCGGGGAAAGTCGGTTCGGCCGATGGAGCCAGCGAACAGGACGTCTCCGACAAAGGCGAGGCGTGCGCCGCGGTGGAAAATCACGACGTGGCCGGGCGTGTGGCCGGGGGTGTAAACGACGTCGAATTTGATGCCGTCGAGCTCCAGAATGTCGCCGTCTTTCAGCCATTTGTCGGGCGCGCAATCCTCGCCGGCGCTGGGATGGCCATATTGCGCCCAGTGATTGGCGATATCGTCGAGCCAGAACTTATCTTCCTGATGCGGACCGATGATGGGAGCGCTGGTCTTGCGCTTGATGGCCTCCGCGCCGCCGGCGTGATCGAGATGGCCGTGAGTGAGCCAGATCTGTTCGATGCGCGCGCCAAACTCTTCGGCCGCTTTCAGGATTTTCTCAGGCTCGCCGCCCGGGTCGACCACCGCCGCCGCGCCGGACGGCGCCTTGATGATCGAGCAGTTCTGCTGGAAGGGCGTGACGGGCACGACCTTAACCATGAAGGGCGGCGTTTGCGTTTCACTCACAAGAGACTCTCCAACGGCGTAAAGGTGGCGGGGGCGGCGTTAGTCTTTCGCGCGCTCTCGATAGTCGCGGTCCGCGATAGAGACGACGACGCGCTCGCCCTCGGAAAGATAGGGCGGCACCATGATCCGAACGCCGTTTTCCAGGATCGCCGGCTTGTAAGACGAAGACGCCGTCTGGCCTTTCACCGTCGGCTCGGTTTCAGCGATGGCGAGTGTCGCGGTTTCGGGGAGCGTGACCCCCAGCGGCTTGCCCTCATGGCTTTCGATCTCGACGGTCATGTTGGCTTCAAGAAAGACGTCCTGATCGCCCAGCATCTCCTTGTCGATATTGATCTGTTCGTAGGTCTCTGAATCCATGAACACGAAAACGTCGCCCTCTTCGTAGAGATATTGGAAGTTGCGCTGGTCAAGGCGCACCCGCTCGACCATTTCCGTCGCCGAAAAGCGCTCATTGTATTTGGTGCCGGAGACGACGTCCTGCATCTCGACCTGGTTGAAGGCGCGCAAGTTGCCGGGCGTGCGGTGTTCGATCTTCTTCACCACCACAAGCTTGTCTTTATATGTCAGCACCATGCCGGGGCGAATGGCGTTACCCTGGATTTTCATCTTACGCGGATCCTCGTCACTCTTTTTCTTTGGGCGCAGGTCTATAACGGCCCATTCCCGCTTTGGCGAGGGGCCGGAATGGCGCGGGAAATTGCGTCAGGCCGCTTTCAGCCCATCCACGAAGCGGCTGAAGATGTAAAAGCTGTCTTCCGGACCCGGCGAGGCTTCGGGGTGATGCTGCACTGACATCGCGGGCGCGTCGGTGAGCGAGATGCCGCAATTAGTGCCGTCAAAGAGCGAGCGGTGTGTCTCAACGACATTATGCGGCAGGGTCTCGCGGTCGACGGCGAAGCCGTGATTCATCGAGACGATCTCGACCTTGCCCGTTTTCAGGTCCTTGACGGGGTGATTGGCCCCGTGATGGCCCTGCGGCATTTTCACGGTCTTCGCGCCGGCGGCCAGCGCCAGCAACTGATGGCCGAGGCAGACCCCGAACAGCGGCGCCTTCGCGTCGATCAGCTCCCGGATCACCGGGGCTGCATATCCGGCGGTCGCGGCCGGATCGCCGGGGCCGTTGGAGAGAACGACGCCGTCGGGACGATGCGCCATGATGTCTTTGAAGCTCGAGGTCGCCGTGACGACCGTCACCCGGCAACCCTCGCTCGCCAGGCGGCGCAGGATGTTGCGCTTGGTTCCATAGTCGATGACGATGATGCGCGGTCCCGATCCATCGTGATGGGCGTAGCCGGCCGGCCACTGCCATCCTTTCTCCGTGTGGGAATAGGTTTGCAGCGTTGAGATGTCGCGGGCGAGATCACGCCCCTCAAGTCCCGGCCATTCGCTTGCGCGCTTTTGCATGGCCTCAATGTCAAACACGCCGGAGGGCTGATGCGCGATCACGCCATGCGGCATCCCGGTTTCCCTGATGCGCGCGGTGAGGGCGCGCGTGTCGACGCCGGCGATGGCGATGATGCCGCGCCGGCGCATCCAGCCTGACAGGTCAAGCTGCGCGCGGTAATTGGAGGGGCTCGTCGCATTCGCCCGCAGGACCGCGCCGCGCGCCGCCGTTGAGGCGACGGCTGACGCGTTTTCTATATCTTCCGGATTGGCGCCGACATTGCCGACATGCGGGAAGGTGAAGGTCACGATTTGTCCGGCGTAGGAGGGATCGCTCAGAATTTCCTGGTAGCCGGTCATTGCCGTGTTGAAGCAGACCTCGCCGACCGCTTCGCCGACCGCGCCAAGCCCGACGCCGAAAAGCGCCGTTCCGTCTGCGAGAACAAGGGCTGCGGTGCGGGTTGGGGCGGGCGCTTGACTAATGCGCATGAATGAATATCTCTTTTTCGCTTTTGCTCTTCAGCAAGGCGCGCGCAAGGCCCGAAATTTGCTAGGCCCGGCGCGCAAATTGGCCGGAAGCTATGCGAAGGGACCCCATGGGGTCAATAAACGGATAAGACTGAAATTATCCAACAAATCCAGTGAATTGACAGACTGCTGCGGCAATCATGCGGGACCTGCGCGGCATTCGCGACAATAGTGCGGAGAATCAGAGCCGATGCTCAGGACCAAAATTGATGAATCGTTGAAAGCCGCCATGAAGGCGAAAGACGACAAGGTGCGCGTCGCAACGCTTCGTCTCGTCAACGCTGCGATCAAGGACCGCGATATCGCCGCCCGCTCTGAGGATCGCTGCGACGGCGTTTCCGATGAAGAAATTCTCGCCATCCTGACGAAGATGGTCAAACAGCGCGAAGACAGCGCCGAAGCTTTTGACAAAGGCTGCCGGCCTGAACTCGCCGAGCAGGAGCGCCGCGAGATCGAAGTCATTCGCGAGTTTTTGCCGCGTCAGCTATCTGACGACGAAATCGAAACAGCCGTCGCCGGCGTCATCGAGGAATATGACGCAAGCGGACTGAAAGACATGGGCCGCTGCATGGGCGCGCTTAAGGAGCGCTATTCCGGCGCCATGGATTTCGGCCGCGCCGGCAAGCTGATGAAAGAACAGTTGAGCTAGGCTTGACTGGACGAAACATGGACATGGCCATTGGACGGGCGGTCTGCGCTGTCGCGCCGGCGCCTAATCAAACTCTGCGATAACGAGGCGATAGCCGACGTCGAAACTGTCTTGCGTCAACAGATGTCCGTAGCATTCGGCCCAAGCGCCTGTCGCCAGATCATCGGCTAATCTCGACAGCGCGTCCGAGACATCCCCGATTTTCGCAAATGTTGAGATGGCGCCGCGCAGGCCCGCATCGAGATAAGCGCTTTGTCGGCGCCAATAAGCGCCTAGAAATCCATCTGTGCAATCGTGCGAAACCGCAACAGCGCTCACCGATATCGCGCCGAGTATCGCGGCGATGGCTTCGTAAGACGGCATGATCGCGTCGTCGACTTCGATAATCTGCGGAATGTAATCGGCGAGCCAGAAATAGGGCGCGTCCGGATCAAATGTCAGTATAACAGTCCGGCTGCGCGCGACACGGCGCATTTCGCGAAGGCCGGCAGCCTGGTCGCGCCAATGGTGAAGCGTCAGGATTGCCGTCGCAGCATCGAATGCGCCATCCGCGAAGGGCAGGGATTCGGCTGCGCCCCGGCAGGCAGGTGCGGCGTCGGCCTTGCGTTGTCCGAGCATCGCGACCGAGGGGTCTACCGCTATAACTTGCCGGTGCGCCGGTTCATATGCACCCGCGCCGGAGCCGACATTCAAAACGCTGTACGCGTCGCCCAGCGCTTCGTCGATGAGGGCTGCTATTCGCGGATCCGGATTTCGATGATCCGCATACCCGACGCCGATTTTGTCATATAGCGCGTTCATTCTTTAAACCGGGCGTCTTAGACCGTCGCCCTGATCTGATTAGATCGCGTCCTTCGCCCGCTTCTTTCGCAGATGCGGTTTCAACGCTTTTTTCCGTAAACGAATTGATTTCGGCGTCACCTCGACGAGTTCGTCTTCGTCGATATAGGAGATCGCCTGTTCCAGGGTGAGGCGGCGCGGCGGGGTCAGCCTTACGGCGTCGTCCTTGCCGGCGGCGCGGATGTTTGTGAGCTGCTTGCCCTTCAATGGATTGACGTCGAGATCGTCGGGCTTGGCGTTCTCCGCGATGATCATGCCTTCATAGACAAGCTCGCCGGGACCGATAAACATGACGCCGCGCTCTTCGAGATTCCATAGCGCGTAAGGCACGGCCGCGCCGTCGCCATTGGCGATCAAAACGCCGTTGCGTCGGCCCTCGATCGCGCCCTTGAACGGCTCATGGCGCAGGTAAGAACGGTTGATAACGCCGGTGCCGCGCGTATCGGTGAGAAACTCCCCGTGGTAACCGATCAGCGCGCGCGAGGGCGCATGCATGACGATGCGCGTCTTGCCGGCGCCGCCGGGTTTCATCTCGACAAGCTCGGCCTTTTTCTGGGAGAGCTTCTCGATCACCACGCCGGAATAGTCGTCATCGACATCGATCACGACTTCTTCGACCGGTTCGAGTACCGCGCCGTCGTCATCGGTTCGGGTGACGACCTTCGGGCGCGAAACTGCGAGTTCAAACCCTTCGCGGCGCATGTTTTCGATCAGGACGCCAAGCTGCAATTCGCCGCGGCCCGCGACGTCAAACGCGTCCTTTGATTCCGTTTCCTTGATGGTAATGGCGACGTCGCCTTCGGCCTGGCGCAAGAGCCGCTCACGAATAACCCGCGATTGTACCTTGTCGCCTTCGCGACCGGCGAGGGGTGAGTCATTCGCGGCGATGGTGATCGACAGCGTCGGCGGGTCGATCGGTTGCGCCGGCAGCGCTGCATCAATCTCTGGCGCGCAGATGGTGTCGGAGACGGACGCCTTTGAAAAGCCGGCGATAGCGACGATATCGCCGGGCAGGGCCTTGTCCACGGGCTGGCGCTTGAGGCCGCGAAAGGCCAACACCTTTGAGACGCGCGCCTGCTCGACGAGACCGCCTTTGCGTGAAAGCGCTTTCATCTGTGCGCCGGGCCTCGCCGCGCCGGAAACAATGCGCCCCGTCAGCAGCCGGCCGAGATAGGGGTCCGCTTCCAGCGTCGTCGCCAGCATGGCGAATGGCTCGTCAGCGTCGCCTTTAACGTCGGGGGCGGGAACATGGCCGATCACGGTCTCAAAGAGCGCATTCAGATTTTCGCGCGGGTCATCAAGGTCGCGCGCGGCCCAGCCGTCGCGCCCCGCGGCGTAGAGGATCGGAAAGTCGAGCTGTTCGTCATTGGCGCCGAGCGCGGCGAAGAGATCGAAGGCTGCGTCGAGGGCGGCGTCGGGATCGGCGTTTGGCCGGTCAACTTTGTTCAGAACGAGGATCGGGCGAAGCCCGAGCGCGAGCGCCTTGGAAAGCACGAACTTTGTCTGCGGCATCGGGCCTTCGGCGGCGTCGATCAGCAGCAGGCAGCCATCGACCATCGAGAGGATGCGCTCGACCTCGCCGCCGAAATCGGCATGGCCCGGCGTGTCGACGATATTGATGCGGATCGGATCGCGCCCATGCTCCCAAACGACGCTTGTGCATTTGGCGAGAATTGTGATCCCGCGCTCGCGTTCAATATCGTTTGAGTCCATCGCGCGTTCGGCGATATCGGCGCCCTCGCGCACCGCCCCGGACTGGCGAAGCATTTCATCGACAAGCGTCGTCTTCCCATGGTCGACATGGGCGATGATGGCGATATTGCGGAGGGTTTCGTTGCGCTGCGTCATAGTGCGGGCGGCGTGCCCGGTTTTTCACGGCAAGGCAAGCGGAATAATGAAACCGGCTTTTGTCAGCGCGCGCCGCGGGTGCGCGGATTGAGGTTGCTGAGGATCAGGCCCCGCCATAGCCAGCGCAGGAGCGCAAACAGCGTCGCCGGCACGAAGGCGATGGTCAGCCACAAGGCGAGCGCTTCAACCGGCAGAGTGGCTGCGATCAGAACGCCGACATAGGCCGCTGCGACAAAGAGCGTTCCAACGACGGAGAGGCGCGCGACCGGCCTCAGCCCGATCACCCAGAAAAAGCCTTTCGCCAACAGCGCTGCGATCAACAGAGCGGCGGCGACAGCGAAGCCTTTGCCGATCAACTGGCCGGCAAATTCCTTGTCCTTAGAAAAATCGACCGGAACCGGCGCTTGCGACGACACAAAGACGGGCGGCAGATCGAGCGACACCGGCAGATCAATCGCTGACCGGATATGGCCCATGGTGACGCGGTTGCGCCCCGAGGCGACGCTCCACACGCGCGCGGTGTTGTCGCGCGACCCGGAGACCAGCAAACCGCCGTCAGGCGACGCGTCAAGTGCGCGCACTGCGCCCTGATGGCCCGTCAGTTCGGTGAGAAGGGCGCCCGTTGAAATGCTCCAGATACGGATCACTTCGTCAATGCCGCCGCTGGCGACGGCGCGATCCGAGTCAACGAAGGCGACGGCGAAGGCGCGCCTTGCGCCATGATTGACGCTCGCAACGGCGCCGCGGTCGGACGTTCGCCATACGCGCACCGCGCCATTGTCCGCGGCGGCAGCGATCATCGAGCCGTCGCCGGAAAATTTTACATCATTGACCATGGCGCCGGCGGAGGCGTAGCCGATGCGACGACCCTCGCGCCAATTCCAGATCATCATCCGGCCGTCTTCGCCGCCTGAGACAAGACGGTCGCCGACCGGGTTGAAATCGAGCGCGCGAACGTCGCCATTGTGACCCGTCAGGGTCCTCGTCGGCTCGCCGGTTTCCGGATCCCAGATAATGATCGTCCCATCGCCCGACGCTGTTGCGATCGCCGTTCCGTCCGGCGACCACACGGCGTCGTAAACGCTGTTTTTATGCCCGGCGAGGGTGCGCACCGCTTCGCCGGTCGCCGTCCGCCAGATCCGCGCCGTCAGATCGCGCGAGGCGGAGACGGCGAGGTCGCCCGCCGGCGAGACGTCCGCGCCCCAGACCCAGCATTGCGGCCGGCCATTTTCGTTGAACGACTGGCAATTCGATCGGTGATCAAAATATTGGCTGATCTCAACGCCGGTGCGCGTGTCCCACAGCTTCGCGATATTGTCGTCGCTGCTGGTTATGAGCCGTTCGCCATTCTGGTCCAGCGTCACATTGTTGATGTCGGCGCCTTCAATGCCGCGCACCTTTACCCCTTCAAGAGCGGCGGCATATAGCCGGCCTTCTAAGACCAGCGGCGAGATGGCGATAAGCGAGAATAACAGCAGCGCCAGATAAGAACGCGGCAGCAGCGCCAGCGACGCGGCGCCGGCGGCGCGGTCGGCTTCAAGCGTTCCGTATCGCGACAAAAATGCAAGAACGCCCATCGCGCCGATAAAGAACGGCCGGTAGGCCTGGAAGACAAAGTCCGAGGCATAAGCGAGCGCGCCGAAGGCGCCTGCAATGAGCGCCGCCATGAACACCGCCTGACCGAACAGGGCGAGACGGCGTTGCGAACCGGTGGTGGTGTATTTTGATTTCACTTGTTTCGCCGGCTTCGGTTTTTGCGCGCGCGGTTTGGGCGCCGGTTTGGGCTTTTCGGGCGCCGGCGTCTCGGGCGTCGGCTCATGGACCTCAGGCGCCGGCTCGGGCCGACGGTTCGGCGCGCCGGAGCTTGTATGCGCGCCTTCAGCGACAGCGGCGAGAAACGCTTTAAATGCATTGTCATTTAAGTTGCCGCGCCAGTGAGTGAGATCGGCGGTCTGGATCTGGCGGAAGCCGAGCGGAATATCGACATTGTCGATCAGGGCGGGGAAGAGAATGTCCCGGGCCGCGCCTTCGTCGGCTTCGTCGGCGACAAACCGCGAGGCCACGGAATAGCGCGACCAAACCACGATAACGGTCTTGCTGGAGCTCAGCGCTTCGGCGATTTCCTGACGAAAGCCGGCGCCGGTCTTAATTTTTGGATCCCACCAGACATGCATGCCGCGCTCGGTCAGCGCGTTGGCGAGCTTCTCCACCTTCGGGCGGTCCTCGCGCGAATAAGAGATGAAAACGTCGTGATGGCCCACCGCCTCGCCCCGCATGCCCCGATGGTTGGCTCGAAATCCTCAGACCAACCGTTAACCATTTCTAACAGATGGGTCCTCAGGCCACAATCACCGCCGGCGCCGGCCTCGTTGGCGGCTTGGGGAGAAATAGTTGCCTCATTGCAAGTGCGAAACGCTTAAGTTGCCGTTGACTTGCTGGGCAGACTCCTGAACGCGATCACCGATATATGCCGCGATTTACGCCTGATTTCCTTGATGAGCTGAAAGCCCGGTTGCGTCCGTCCGACGTCATCGGAAAACATGTTCGTCTCAAAAAGCAGGGCAATGAATGGGTCGGGCTGTCGCCGTTCACCAAGGAGAAGACGCCAAGTTTCTTCGTGAACGACCAGAAGGGATTCTTCCACGACTTCTCGTCCGGCAAGCATGGTGACATCATTTCCTTTCTGCAGGAAACGCAGCGACTGACCTTTTACGAGGCGGTGGAGCGCCTTGCTGAAGACGCAGGCCTGCCGCTGCCCGCCGCGAGCCCTGGCGAGGAGGCGAGGGTCGAACAGGCGAAAGGCCTCGCCGAAGCGTGCGTCGCGGCGGCCGGGTATTTTCAGGCGATGCTGCGCCGCTCGGGCGGACGGCGCGCGCTCGACTATCTCGCCGAGCGCGGCGTCTCCGAAGACCAGATCGCGGAATTCGGGATCGGCTTTGCGCCCAATGAGCGCGCTGGCCTCAAAGACTTTCTGATCAATAAGGGCTTTCGCGAGGATACGCTGGTCGAAGCCGGGCTTCTGATCAAACCTGACGACGGCGGCGCCTCCTATGACAGGTTCCGGGGACGGATCATGTTTCCGATCACCGGCGCGCGCGACCGGGTCATCGCGTTCGGCGGGCGGGCGCTCGATCCCAATGCCCGCGCGAAATATCTAAATTCCCCCGAGACGCCGATTTTTCATAAAGGATCGGTGCTTTATCGCCTCGCGAAGGCGCGCGCAGCCGGCGCTGAAGACAAAGCCGCGGTGATCGTCTGCGAAGGTTATATGGACGTCATCGCCTTATGGGGCGCCGGGATCGGCCGCGCGACGGCGCCGCTTGGAACCGCATTAACGGAGAACCAACTGGCGCTGTTATGGCGCGCGTCCGAAGAGCCGGTCTTGTGTTTCGACGGCGACCGGGCTGGCGTCGGCGCCGCCCACCGCGCTGTCGACCGGGCGCTGCCGCTCTTGAAGCCTGGAAAGTCGCTGCGTTTTGCTTTTCTGCCTCAAGGTCAGGACCCGGACGATCTTGTGCGCGATCAGGGCCGCCCCGCCTTCGATGCGGTGATAAAGGAGGCGCGCCCCCTCGTTGACGTTTTATGGGACCGGGAGCGCGCCGCGCAAAATCTTGATACGCCCGAGCGGCGCGCGGCCTTGCGGTCGCATCTGCGCGAGCTTGTGAAAACAATCGCCGACAACGATGTGCGCGAGGCCTATGGCCGCGAACTCGCGCGCCGTCTCGAGGCGGAATTCGGCGCCGGCCGAGACGGCCCGTCGCGGCCCCGCGGCGGCGCATCGCCGCGCCGCTTCCAGGGCCGCAATCAGGGCTTCCGCTATGAACCGCCGCCGCGCCCGACGCCGGCCCTCAAGCGCATTGGCGCGCCGCCGGCCTGGCGGCGCGAGGGCGCGCTGGTGCTTGCGGCCATCGCCCATCCCGCCCTCGTTGAGCGCCAGGAGGCGGCTTTTTTGGAGCTGGAGCTTGAAGATGCCGGCCTCAAAGCCCTTCTGGGCGAGATTTTGACCGCAATTTCAAGTGATCCCGGCCTTGACAGTGACCTGTTGAAAAGCCATCTCAACGCAACCGGCGCGGCAGACACAATGGAGCGGGTCTTTAAAGACCCTGAGCTCTCGAAACACCGATTTCTCCGCCCCGACGCTGAGATAGACGAGGTTGAGCAGGGTTTTCGCAACGCCCTGGCCCACCACCTCTACGAATCTGTTTTGAAGCAGGAGGTAGCCCGCTCGGCGTCTCAGATTTTCGCCCATGGCGAGGCAAGTTGGAAAGCGGCGGCGGCGGCGCGTGAGGAAATGGTCAACGCCAATCGCGCCATCGACGCGGATACGGGCGACGGCGAGGACCACGCCCGGCTTGAAGCGGCGCGCGAGCGCATGAAGCAAAGCGTCGCGAAGAAGTTTGGACGATAACCAAGGTATTGAAGATTATGGCGAAGAAAACGGCGGCGGCGAAAAAACAGCAGCCGGAGGCGGCGGACGCGACGGACGGCCCGATCCTGGACCTGTCGGACGCCGATGTGAAAAAGCTCATCAAGTCTGCAAAGGCGAAGGGCTATGTCACTTACGATCAGCTGAACAAGGTGCTGCCGTCGGAGGAAGTCTCTTCCGAACAGATCGAAGACATCATGGCCCAGCTTTCCGAAATGGGCATCAATGTCGTCGAGCATGAAGAAGACGACGACGGCGACGACGACAATAGCGACGAGGCGACAACGTCGAAATCGAAAGCGGTCGCCACCAAGGACGACAAGAAGTCGGGCCAGGTCGTCACCACCAATACAAGTTCATCCGCCGACCGCACCGATGATCCTGTGCGCATGTATTTGCGCGAAATGGGCACCGTCGAGCTTCTGTCGCGCGAAGGCGAGATCGCCATCGCCAAGCGCATCGAGGCAGGCCGTGAGACGATGATCCGCGCCTTGTGCGAATCCTCGCTGACCTTCGAGGCTATCACGGTCTGGCGCGAGGAGCTGATGGAAGGGCGCGTCCTGCTGCGCGACATCATCGACCTCGACGCGACCTATGGCGGCGGCCCGGAAGCGCGCCCCGACATGACGCAGCCGGAAGTCGCCGAGCGCGTTCAGCGCGAGGAAGCCGAAAAGGCTGAGAACGCTGAAGAGGACGATGACGAATTCGACGAGGGCGCGCTGTCGCTGTCGGCGATGGAAGCGGAACTCCGCGACGGCGTGATGGTGACCTTCGAGGACATCTCCGCGGACTATAAAAAACTGCGCCGCCTGCAGGACATCATGATCGAGGAGCAGCTGAAGGGCGATGATCTCTCCGCCTCGCAGTCGCGCCGGTTCAAGAAGCTGCAAAAAGACATTGTCGAGCGCGTTCGCCATGTGCGCCTCAACAACCAGCGAATCGAAGCGCTGGTCGAGCAGCTTTACGACATCAACCGCCGCCTGATGGCGCTGGAAGGCAAACTCGTTCGCCTTGCGGACTCCTATGGCGTCAACCGTCAGGAGTTTCTCGCTGAATATATCGGCGCCGAACTCGACCCGGAATGGTTCGACCGCATCTCGGAAAAGACCGGCAAAGGCTGGCAGAATTTCGTCACCAAAGCCGAACGCCAGATCGGCGCGATCCGCGAGGAGATCGGCAATTTGGCGACGGAAACGGGCCTCACGGTTCAGGATTTCCGCCGCATCGTCTCGACCGTTCAGAAAGGCGAGCGCGAGGCGCGCATCGCCAAGAAAGAAATGGTCGAAGCGAACCTCCGCCTCGTCATTTCCATCGCGAAGAAATACACCAATCGCGGCCTGCAATTTCTCGACCTCATTCAGGAAGGCAATATTGGCCTCATGAAAGCGGTCGATAAGTTCGAATATCGCCGCGGCTACAAGTTCTCGACCTACGCGACCTGGTGGATCCGCCAGGCGATCACGCGCTCGATCGCCGACCAGGCGCGGACCATCCGCATCCCGGTGCACATGATCGAGACGATCAACAAGATCGTCCGCACCTCGCGCCAGATGCTGCACGAGATCGGCCGCGAGCCGACGCCGGAAGAGCTCGCCGAGAAGCTTTCGATGCCGCTGGAAAAAGTCCGTAAGGTGATGAAAATTGCCAAGGAGCCAATCTCGCTTGAAACGCCCATCGGCGATGAGGAAGATTCTCATCTTGGCGACTTCATCGAGGATAAGAACACGATTCTGCCGATCGATGCTGCGATTCAGTCGAACCTCCGCGAGACGACGACGCGGGTCCTCGCCTCGCTCACCCCGCGCGAGGAGCGCGTCCTCAGAATGCGCTTCGGCATCGGCATGAACACCGACCACACGCTGGAAGAAGTCGGCCAGCAATTCTCAGTGACCCGCGAACGCATCCGCCAGATCGAGGCGAAGGCGCTCAGGAAACTCAAGCACCCGAGTCGCTCGCGGAAGCTTCGGAGCTTCTTGGATAACTGATCAAGTGCAGCCCCCGGGGTTTTATCCGGGGGTTTTCTTCAAGCGGTCAGCCCGCCGCTTGCTTCGCGAGCGGCGTCTTTGTTTCTGTCGCCTTTGCAGTGGTTTCTTCTGCAAACAGATAAGGCGGAATTGTCAGGCGCAAGGCGGACGTTTCATCCTCATAACGCAAATGATGCAATCGCATGCCAAGCGCGCGCGACAAGCGTTCGGCGAGCGCGAGATCAAGCGCCAGGCCTTCCTGACCGCGCCCCAATATGTCTTCGTCGTCGCCATAAGGCGCAATCGGCTGCATGCTCCAGGACCCGTCATTCTGGTCGCTCTCCTGGCTTGCGTGCAGGATCAGTTCGCCGTCTGATGATCGGTCGGCCGTAATCGACACCATTTCCTGAGCGTCAGCGATCAGGAAGCTGAACATGTTGAAGAATATCTGACGCATATGGCCCTTGTCAGAAGCGAGCTCGGCGAATTCGTCCGAAAGGAGCCGTAAGGCGCCCGGATCGAGGGACGGTCGCAGCCGCGCTCCTAACAGCGCGTCGTAGAGGACGTCTACGATCAAAAAACGCTCTTCGTTGATCGGAAGTCGACCGAAATCGGCTGCCGCAAAGCGGATGGCGCTGTCAGTCAGCTCCTGCAGCTGGCGCGCGCCGTCGGCGATCTGGCGAAGATATTGCTCGCGCGCGGCTGGCGCCAGCGAAGCATCCTGGTTGCGAAGCAGATCAGAGAACCCTGTGACGATCCCGATCGGCGTGCGCAATTCGTGGCTGATCATCGCGATAAAGGCGCAACGGTCCCGCTCCGCCGCCTTTTGTTGCGCCTCGGCGACCGCAATTTGTTCATCGACGGTGAGACCGGCGAAGTCTTCGAGCTTGCGCCGCTCTATGTGGCGTGCTGCCGCAGCCGCGAGGGCGTGGAGTTTCTCCTGATCTTCCGGGTCGAAACAATCGCGCGGCTCCAGATCGATCAGGCACAGCGTGCCAAATGCGACGCCGTCTACAAAGATCGGCGCGCCGGCGTAAAAGCGGATCCCCGGCTCGCCAGTGACGAGCGGATTGTCGACGAAGCGCCGGTCTGATTTCGCATCGAGTATAACGAGCGAGTTTTCAGACATAATCGTGTGCGCGCAAAAGGCGACCTCGCGGGTCGTCTCGCGCGCATCAAGGCCGATGCAGGATTTAAAGAACTGGCGTTGCCGGTCGACGATGGAAACGGTCGCGATCGGAACATTCCATCGTTTCGCCGCATATGCCGTCAGCCTGTCGAGCTCGTTCCAGGCGGACTGATCGAGGATGCCGGATTCGTCAATCAGTCGTTGTCGACGTTCTTCGTCGAACGGGATTGGATGCTGCGCCATACCCGCCGCGTATCAAGAGCGCGTTAAGAATTTATTTTTTTCTGTCGCATGCCGCCTTGATTAGTGTGCAGCTTTGCCGCGGCGCCCCCGCTCGCTGTTATCGCTCCTTGAACCACTCGACGAGAATGTCTGCGTGCTCCTCCCAGGCCGGCTCGCCATTCTCGAACGCGTAGGCGTCCTCGATCGTTGGATAGCGATTGTCGCTGTGACCGATATTGGGCCGCGTGACGAGCATCGCGGTCTCGGGTCGTAATCGATTGACCGTATTGACGATCACATCTGCGCCGTATTGGGCTTCGAACTGATCAAACTCGTTAAAGATGACGAGAACAGGCGCCTCGATTGCGGCCCAGGCGGCGAGGAAGTTTTTCTTCGCCGCCTGCTGGTGCCAGGCGAAGGGCCGGCCATATTGATTGGTCTCGCCGAGCCCGAGGGTGTCGTTGCGCACCGTCGCCATCGCCGGGCTGTCCTTCGCGACATCGTCAGGATGGCGATCATTGATCAGATATTCGTAATTGAATTTCGCCCGCGCGATGAGTTCGTCATGAATGTCTTCCGGCGCGACAGCGTCGGGCCGGCGCTCCAGATAATGGCGCTCAAATGTCAGCATGCGTTCGTAATAGGTTTCCGCCCCGCCGCCCTGAACGGCGATCCCTGCGATGTCGTAGCCGTCATCTTGCAGCACCTTGGCGATCAGGGGCGCGGTCGTCGACCCAAGGCTCGAGCCGTAGACATAGACCTTGCCGGCGTCGATGCGGTCGTCCTGCAGCGCCTCTTTGAAAGCGGCGAGGTAATGCGCGATCTCCGTGTCGTAATCGAGCGCGTCGCAGGCCGGGCCTATGCTGTCGCCGTCCGGCGAACGCTCAACGCGAACAAGCGCGAGGCCGGAGCTGCGCGCGAGTTCCGCCAGGATCTCCCGCGAGCCGGAGCCCTCGCGATATTCGATGGAGCCGCAGGAGACCCACTGCGTGAATAGAACAGGATGCAGCGGCGCATCGGCGCCGTCAGGCGCGGCGATGATCGTTCGCAAGCGCGCCCCGTCGCCGACATCGACCGAACCGTAATGCGAGGTGACGCCGGCGATCTGTTCTAGCGGCCGGTCGTCCTTGCGGTCGAGCCCGCCGATCTCTTCAGCGCAGGCCGTCGCGGCCGCCGCGCAAAATGCAAGGCTGAATGTGAGAAGTCGCATTTAATGCATCTCCTGTTGAGGGTGGGAAAGGGAAATCGGCATGAAGATTTCGGTGAGATAATCCGTCGGGCCCCGCGCCAGCATTTTTTGCGGCAGACGATAATCGTCCTGGTCGGCGCCGAAACGATGATAGATCTCACGCATCGGCTGGCGCTGAGATAGGCCCGCGCGATTGATCCATTGCGTCATCTCGTCATAAAGCGCGTCGGTCTTTTCATAGCCGCCCTGATAAACGCTCGCGACAGCGAACCCGCCGCCGGCAAGATGACGCGCTCTCGGGTGATCGGCGAGATCAGTTTCAATCGGTATGCAGACTTCTACGCTTAGATTGGTTTTTCTCGACGGCGGATCGTGAAAGATGAGAAACGGCGCGGCGTCGGCGCGCGCGCCCGCTGACGCCACCTCGGCTTCGGCTGCTTCGAACATCTCCGTCACCGGCTGTCCTAATGAAGCGACTGTCTTTCTGTCTGCGTAGACATACTGATCGGGAACCGGCGCAACGCGCAGGCGCGCGGGGCCGGCCTCGGCGGCGAGCGCGCAAAGCATGTCGGCGAGGCTGATCTTTTCGTCGAGGGCTGTTTGCGCGGCGCGGAGCTCGCGCTTTTTCGCCGCCATCGCGGCGACGAACGCAGCGCGGGTTGGCTCGGCGCCAAGGAGCTCAGCGATTTCCTGAATGGAGAACTCGGCTGCGCGCAAATTGGTGATCTGGGCCAAGGCTTCGGCCTGTTCGACCGTGTAGAAGCGATAGCCCGTTTGCGGATCGACGCGGGCCGGGCGCAACAGTCCCTGTTCGTCGTAAAAGCGAAGGGTCTTGATGGTGACGCCCCCAAGGCGCGCGAGATCGCCGATGCGCAGTAAGCCGGTCATGGCCGCGAAGGCTACGGCCTCCCCTAAGGGACGAGTCAATGCGATTACGGGGCGGTTCGACCAAGCGAGGCCGAGGCGCGACGGATGAAACCGCCGATAGGATCGCCCAGACGCCGATTTGGGAACCGGCGCCCGGCCTGATATATTATCTCCGTAAAGCATGGCGGGCCGGCGCGGGCGCTGAAAAAGCCTTCTAATGCTTGGGGCGAAGGGGGCGCGATCATCAAAACGCGCATCGAGACGGGAGAAACGGGTATGGGGCGGATTTTTCGGAATCTTCGGGTCTGGGCGATGGGGCTCGCTGCGATGGCGCTCGCGGGCTGTGCGGCGACGGGCGGCCCGCTCGGGCTCTCCGAGGCCCAAGAAAAAGCGCTTGGCGACCAGCAGCACCCGCAGATCCTCGCGGCCTTCGGCGGCGAGCTGAAGGATCCGCAGGTCAATGCTTACGTTGAAGGCATATTTCAGCGCCTGATGGCGAGCGACCCGACCCTTCCAGCCATGGAGATTTACGTTCTCGACAGCCCAGTCATCAATGCGATGGCGGTGCCCGGCCATATCTATGTCACGCGCGGCCTGTTGGCGCTCGCCAACTCAGAGGCGGAGCTCGCCGGCGTCATCGGTCATGAGATCGGCCATAACCAGAAACGCCATATCGCCAAGCGCGTCAGCCGCTCCAATCTCGCTCAGCTGGGCACGGTTGCTGCGGCGATCCTGACCGGCGATGCGCGCACCGCCCAAGCGATTGGGCAGGGCGCCCAGCTTTACCTTTTGAGCTATTCGCGCGGTCAGGAATATGAGTCCGATCTCGTCGGCACGCGTCTTCTGGCGGATTCCGGCTACGAACCGCTCGGCGCGGCGCGGTTTCTCAACACGCTTGGACAGTGGACCAATCTTGAGGCGCAGATCGCCGGCGTTCAGGAGCCGCCGGAATATCTGAAAACCCACCCCAACTCGGCCAACCGCGTTGAGCGCGCCGCCGCCGAGGCGAATGCGCTGCGCGCGGCCGGCGCCTCCGATGAGATCAATCGCGCCGCTTTTCTGAATGCGATCGACGGTCTTCTCTATGGCGACGATCCGGTGACGCAAGGCTTCATTGACGAACGGACATTCGTGCATCCGCAAATCGGTTTTTCCTTCTCCGTGCCGATCGGGTTTGAGCTTAGAAATTCATCAAGCGCGGTGCTCGCCCGCTCGTCCTCCGGCGCACAGATGCAATTCACGATCGCAAACAGCAACAAAGCGCCCGCCGCGCTGATCAATGAGGACATTTCGCGATCGTTGAATGTGAACCTCTCGCCGGCGCGCTCCGGATCGATCAATGGCCGGCAAGCGGCTGTCGGGCGGGCCCGCGCCAACACCCAGAGCGGCGCCGTTGACGTGACCGCTTACGCCATTCGCTGGGATGGCGCGGCGAATTATATTTTCCTCTGGGTGACGCCTGCGAACCAGACGGCGCAGCTCGGCAGCGCGATCGAGCAATCGGTTGAGTCCTTGCGCGCTGTCTCCGCTGGCTCGGTCCAAATCCCGCCGGCGACGCGGGTTGACGTGGTGACGGCGCAGCCGGGCGACACCGCGACGAGCCTATCGCGTTATATGGCGTTCCCCGCCTATCAGATCGAGCGTTTCGCGATTTTCAACGGCCTTGGAACGAGCCCGGCAGTGCGCGCCGGCGAGCGTTACAAGCTGGCGCGCTAAGGCCCTTATGGCGGCGACGATTTGATCTGCGCGGCGCCCTTGCGCGGGCGCCCGCATTCGCTAAGGTCCGCCCGATTTGAAATCGAGGGGCTGGATCATACGGCCCCAATAAGGAGGACTTGAATGGCTGTCGACGGCAAATGGAATCTCGTGATCAAGACGCCTATGGGCGATCAGACCGGCGTTCTGACGCTGAAGCAGGAAGGCGACGCGCTGACCGGCGAAATGGCCGGACCGCAAGGCGCAACCCCGATCGAAAACGGCGCCGTTGAAGGCGACACCCTGAAGTGGCACGCCAAGGTCACGTCGCCGATGCCGATCACGCTCGAATTTGAAGGCAAGCAGGACGGCGAAAACCTTGGCGGCAACGTCAAGCTTGGCGCCTTCGGCACATCTACCTTCACCGGCACGCCCGCTTAAAGGCGCGTCTTTTCAATGAAACGGATCCTCGTCGCGGCCATGGCGGCCTTCATGACCGCCGCCTGCGGCGGCGAGGCCCCGCCGCCGCGCGAGAGCGCAGCGGAACCGGACGCCGAAGCTGAGGCGCAAGAGGTCGATAGCCTCGACGCGATTGCGGAAGACTTTGTAAAGCTCGCCCTCGCGGCCGGCGTTCACGATAAGGCGTTTGTCGACGCCTATCAGGGCCCTGCAGACTGGGCCAAAGCGGCGAAAGACGCCGCCATCCCGCTTTCCGAACTTGAGACCCGCGCTGAGGCGTTGCTCGCGCGTGCGCGCGATGCTGCGGCCCGCGAGCCCGGCGTGCGTTCCGCTATGTTGAGCAAGCTTGCGCGCGCCGCACTGGCGCGCATTCGCATGGCGAACGGCGTTGAATTCGCCTTCGACGAAGAAACGCGCCTGCTCTATGACGCGGTCGCTCCACAATATGACGTGCGCGACTTCCATGCCGCGCTCGCGCAAATCGACGATCTGCTTCCGGGCGACGAACCTTTGCATGAGCGCGTCAACGCTTTCCGCGACAGCCTTGCGATACCGGAAGAGAAGCTTCGCGAAGTGTTCGATGCGGCGATCGGCGAGTGCCGCGCCCGCACGCTCGATCATTACGAGTTGCCGGAGGATGAGCGGTTCAGGCTCGCTTTCGTCACGGACAAGCCGTGGAGCGGCTACAACTGGTATCAGGGTGATTTTGAAAGCCTGATTGAGGTCAATACTGATTTTCCCATCATCATTGACCGGGCGGTCGATCTCGGGTGCCACGAAGGTTATCCGGGACACCACACCTGGAACGCGTTCCTGGAGCGCGATCTCCTGATCGAAAATCAGTGGATCGAGTATTCAGTTTATCCGCTTTTTTCGCCGCTATCGATCACCGCCGAGGGCTCGGCCAATTACGGTATTGAGCTCGCCTTTCCGGGTGACGAGAAAATCGCCTTTGAACGCGACGTCCTGTTTCCGCTGGCTGGCCTAGATCCGGCGCAAGCCGAAACGCTGGCGAAACTCAACAAGGCGCGCCGGAAACTCTCTCATGCGCGCAATCACACCGCGCGGCTTTATCTCAATGGCGAGATCGACAGCGAGGAGGCGGTCCGGATGCTGATGGAGTTTGGATTGCAGTCCCGCGAGCGCGCCGAACAGGGCCTCGATTTCATCGATACCTATCGGGGCTATGTCATCAACTACAATCTCGGGCGCGACATCGTCGAGGCATATGTGAGGGCGGAAACGCGCGAGGGCGCGGCGCCCTGGGACGCCTTTGAGACGCTTTTGACTACGCCGCTCGCCGCGTCGGACATTCAAGCTGCGACGCGATGACCCTCTACGGCGCCGTTCGGCGCGTCCACATCTGGGTCGGTCTCCTTCTTGGCGTTCAGATCCTGTTGTGGATGGCGTCAGGCGTCGTGATGAGCTGGTACTCAATCGGCTTTATTCGCGGTGAACACACGGCGCCGGTTGCGGCGCCCCTGGAACTCAATCCTGAAACATATGCGTCTCCCGGCGGGGTGATCGCCCAACTTGGCGCCGTGCATTCCCTAGAGCTTCGCACGCTCGACGGCAGGCCGGTCTATGAAACGAAAGGCCCGCTCGGGCCTGCGCTGTTTGACGCGCGCAGCGGCGATCCGGTCCTGATCGACGAAGCGCTCGTCAACCGGTTGGCGCGATCGCAATATGTCGGCGAGGGCGCGCTCGCCGTCGTCGAGATGGTGGATGACCCAGGCATCGAGTATCGCGGCGCGGGGCCGCTGCCTGTGTGGCGGGCGCAATTTGACGACAAAATCAACACCCGCCTTTATATCTCGCCGGCGACCGGCGAAATTGTCCGTAGGCGAAACGACGCCTGGCTCTTTTACGATTTCTTCTGGATGCTGCACATCATGGACTATACGGATCGCAGCGACTTCAATTCACCGCTTCTCAAAACCGCCTCTGCGGCCGGTCTGATCTTTTCGGCGAGCGGTCTCGCCATGCTGTTCTTTCGCTCCAGCCGAAAGATCATCGCATCCGACGTTCGCCGACTGACCGGGCGGCGGGCAAATCAAGACAGCGCCGCATCATAGAGTCGGCCCAACAAAAAAGCGCCGGCGGAGCGGCGCTTTTCTCAGCTGTCAAAATGATCGTTTTTGATCAGAACCCGAAGTAAATCGGTTCCGGGCCTGATGGCGCCTTTTCTTCGACGGGCTCAGCCGGCGCCGGCGCCTCATCGGCCGTCTCAGCGTCGCACTTCTCGCTCCGCTCCACGAACTGCCAGAGATAGGATTCATCGGAGTCTTCGCTGCGCGAAACAAAGGACGCCACCGCAGAAGCGGTCGCGTTTAGTGCGCGCTCGAACAGGCCGGACCCGTTCGCTTCGGCTTTTGAAGCGTCGGGCTGCGAACTGACCGTCGATGAAAAGGGCGCAGCAACCGCATGCGCGCTGAAAGCCAGCGCGGCAGCGGCGGCGGAAATAGCAATCTTGCCCATAAGTCTCTCTCCTAGCGACCTTATGCGGCGCATTCCGCCGCAATGGCAAGTCGGTTCGTCGCAAATAGCCGGCGATCCGGCCCGAATAACCCTCACATCGGCGTGATTTCGCGCCGCAGAAAGGGTTAACCAGCGCCAAGCGCCGTCTCCGCGGCGACAAACGGCGCGCCCACCGCCTCAGCGACGGCCTCATAGGTCACAGCGCCCTTGTGGACATTGAGGCCATTCCTGAGGTGTTCATTCTGGCGCAAGGCGTCGAGCCCGCGGGCGGCGAGCATCAACCCGTATTGCAGGGTGGCGTTGTTGAGCGCGTGCGAGGAGGTCAGCGGCACCGCGCCCGGCATGTTCGCAACGCAATAGTGCAAGACCTCGTCGACGACATAAGTCGGCTCTTCGTGGGTGGTCGCCTTCGAGGTTTCAAAGCAACCGCCCTGGTCGATGGCGACGTCGACGAGCACGGCTCCGTCTTTCATGCCTTTCAGCATTTCGCGGGTGACAAGCTTCGGGGCGCTGGCGCCCGGGATCAGCACTGCGCCGACAACAACGTCGGCGGTGTCCGTTTCTTCGTCGAGGGCTTCAAATGTTGAATAGCGCGTCTTGGCGCGGCCCCCGAACAATTCGTCAAGTTCAGCGAGGCGGCGTTGGCTGCGGTCGAGGATTGTCACATCCGCGCCGAGACCGACCGCCATGCGCGCCGCGTGCGTGCCGACGACGCCGCCGCCGATGACGAGAACTTTAGCCGGCAAAACGCCCGGAACCCCGCCCATCAACAGACCGCGTCCGCCCTGATGCGCCGTCAACGCATAAGCGGCGGCCTGGATCGAAAGCCGGCCCGCAACTTCGCTCATAGGTGCAAGCAGCGGAAGCCCGCCGCGCGCATCCGTAACCGTTTCATAGGCGACAGCTGTGACGCCTGACTCGATCAGGCCGCGCGTCTGATCGGGATCGGGCGCCAGATGCAGATAGGTGTAAAGGATCTGGTTTTCGCGCAGCTGTTTCCATTCGACCGGCTGCGGCTCCTTGACCTTCACGATCATGTCGCTTTCGGCGAAGACGCTTGCAGCGTCCGGCGCGATTTTCGCCCCCGCCGCCTCATAATCGGCGTCGCTCGCCTTGATCCCGGCGCCGGCGCCGGTCTCAACAAGAACCTGATGGCCGTTGGCGACATATTCGCGGACGCTGCCCGGAACGAGGCCGACCCGAAACTCCGAATTTTTGATTTCCTTGGGAACGCCGACGCGCATTTCAAAGTCCCTCCCATGTCTGATCTGGGCCCACGCCCCGCCGGCTTTCGCCGCCGGTCTTTGCGTGGGCTCCCTTAGCACGATGTGCTATAAAGCAAACGATCAATTTCGGGAGAAGGCGGGCGGATAAGCGTTTTCACGTCGTCCGAGGAGGGGTGTGATGGTCAATCTGCGAATTCTTACGATAGTGGCGGCGGCTATGGCCGCTGGTCTCGGCGCTCCGGCGGCGGCGCAGACCTTCAAAATGGGTCCGACGGTAGAAATCGAGGGCGGCGACGGCCCGATCTTCGCGGCCGGCGGCGAGGTGATCGTTACCGGTGAAATCAGCGGCGGCTTTTCGGACGCGACGCTGTTTGCGGCCGGCGGCGACGTTGAAATCGCCGCGGAAATTGATGGCAAATTGATGGCCGCTGGCGGCGACGTCCTGATCAGCGGCTCTTCGGACGACTTGAGCGCGGCCGGCGGGAACGTCGTTTTCAACGGCGCGTCCGCGGGCGATGCGTCGCTCGCCGGCGGCTCGTTGAAAATCGGCGCGCTGGCCGCCATCGCCGGCGGCCTGGACGCTGCGGCGGGCGATATCACCTTCCAAGGCGAGGTCGGGCGGGATGCGAACTTCGCCGGCGGGCGCGTTGAGCTTTCGGGACGGATCGGCGGCGATGTCGAGGTCGTCGCCGAAAAGCTGGTGATCACCGAGACCGCTGTGATCGACGGCGCTCTCGATTTTAGAGGTCCGGCGCCGGCGGATATCGCCGAAGCGGCCGTGATCCGCGGTACCGTGTCCTATAACGAAGCCAGCCTGGAAGACGTTCAGCGATATCGGCGCGGGGAGTCCTCATGGTCGGGCGGCAATGCGCAAGAGCGCGCGTTCGGCGCCCTGTTCTGGTTCGTCGCCTCCGCGGCGAGCGGCGCGCTGATATGCGTTCTGTTTCCGGGTTGGGCTGGGGGCGCCGCCAATGCGGGCCGCGAAAAACCGCTCAGCGCCTTGCTGATGGGTCTCGCCATTTTGTTCCTGACACCCATCCTCGCTACGCTTTCCATGTTGATCGTGATCGGTCTTCCCTTTGGCCTCTTTCTTATTGGGGTCTATTTGGCGCTTCTCTTCGTGAGCACCATCGGGGCCGGTATCGCCCTCGGCCATCTCCTATTTGACCGGTCGGGCGAGGGAGAGGCGAAGCTCCTGCTCTTTTTCGCAGGGCTTGCGATCGTGCTCGTCTTGAGCGCCGCGCCCATTGTCGGCGGCCCGATCATGATCCTCGCGGCGGCTTTTGGCGTCGGCGCCTTATCCTTAAGCCTCCTGCAAGCGTTAAGGTTTGGTCAGTCGGCGGCGTGAGGCGGTTTCCGGCGCAGTTGCGATAAATGCAAATCAATTTGCCGGCGAGCGTTTAAGCCAACGGCAAAAAGACTGGTGCAGGCTTCGGTATTAACGAAGTCTGGAGATCACCCTGATGTTGTCGACCGCCCGCGTTTCCATTCCTGCGCCTGTCTCGGCCCGTTTGAAGTCAAATGCGGCTTTCCATGACAATGTGAATGATCTCGCGCGCGAAGACCTCATTGGTTTCAATCGTCCGATCGCCGCCGCCTTCGCGGTGATTTCGCCGGTCGCCATCGCCCTTGTCTATCAGGGCGCAGGGTTTGACGCAGCGCTGCAGTTAAGCGTCGTTATATTCGCCATTGTCGGCGTCGGCCTTTACCTTGTGGGGCGGGCGGAATGGCCGGGCATCGTCGCCAAGTTCGAGGCGAAGACCGACGCGAAGAAAAAGGCGGCGGCTGATTTGCGCTGCGGCTTCGGCGAATCCTCCTTCCTCTCGAATGGGCGCTCGCCGCATTTCATCGAGCACGAGCATGGCGTTCTCGTACTTGCTGACGCCGGCGATCTCAAAACTCTCTTCTTTGATATTTCAAACGCAGGCGATGATCAGCGCTGGGAGCTTTATGCGGGCGGCGAGCTCAACCGGCGGATCTGGCGTTGGCTGCGCCTGCCGGTGTCGCGCGAGATCGTGAAATTCACCACCGAAGGCTCGCGCCTCAATGAGCGGCCGAAACTGCCGAAGATTGCGTCCATCGACGCCTGGGAGGCGGTCAATGTCGCGCTCGGCGAGCCGCTCGACGGGGCGATCATTCACCGGCCGTTTGATGAACTGGTCGATACGGTCGAACGCCTTGTAAAATAATTTGAAAAGGCCTGCGGGTTCGTGCTGCGGCGGCCGGACGCAGGGGCTCTTACAATCGCCTATGTGCGCTGCTACATGACGGCTCATGGCGACTCTCATCGACACCACCACGGCGCCCGCGAAGCCGCGCCATCCGGAAAAGCAGGCGCGCGCGGAGACGCCGCTCTTGCGCAAGCCGGAATGGATCCGCGTCAAGGCGCCGGTCTCGAAGGGTTTTGCTGAAACCCGCGCCATCGTGCGGTCGAAAAATCTGCATACGGTTTGTGAAGAGGCGGCCTGCCCGAATATCGGCGAGTGCTGGGAGAAAAAGCACGCGACGATGATGATCATGGGCGACACCTGCACCCGGGCCTGCGCCTTCTGCAATGTGAAGACGGGCCTCCCCGGCGCGCTCGACCCGGAAGAGCCGGCCCATGTCGGTGAAGCGGTGGCGGAGATGGGTCTCTCCCATGTCGTCATCACATCGGTCGATCGCGACGATCTCGTCGATGGCGGCGCGGCGCATTTCGCCGCCGTCGTGCGCGCGATCCGCGAGGCCTCGCCCGGCACCACTGTTGAAATCCTGACGCCCGATTTCCTGCGCAAGGACGGCGCCGAGGATATCGTCATCGATTCAAAGCCGGACGTCTTCAACCATAATCTGGAGACTGTGCCGCGGCTTTATCTCTCGATACGGCCGGGCGCTCGTTATTATCACTCCTTGCGCCTCCTGGAGCGCGTCAAAGACCGCGATCCGCAGATGTTCACGAAGTCCGGCATCATGGTCGGGCTTGGCGAAAGCCGCGAGGAGGTGATGCAGGTTATGGACGACATGCGCGTCGCCGGCGTCGATTTCATCACCATCGGTCAATATCTGCAGCCGACGCGCAAGCACGCCGCAGTGGACCGTTTCGTGACGCCCGATGAGTTCAAGGCCTATGAGACAATGGCGCGCGCGAAAGGCTTCCTGATGGTTTCCGCCTCGCCGCTGACCCGTTCTTCGCACCATGCGGGCGAAGACTTTGCACGTCTGAAAGAGGCGCGCGCCGCAAAAGGGTGAGGCGATGGGCGAAAGCTTCGTCTGGAGACTTAGTCTTCGTTCTTCAATCGACGATGTTTTCGCTGCGCTGACGACGGATGAGGGGCGCGCGCGGTTCTGGGCGGAGAAGACGGTTGAATCAAACGGCGCGATCGAGTTCCATTTCCCGAATGGCCTGACGCATGAAGCCCCGATAGTGGAGAAAGCCGCGCCAACGCGGTTTGCGATCCGCTATTTTGGGGCGAACACCGCTTTCGCACTTAAAGAAGACAGCGGCGAAACCATCGTAACTGTGTCCGTTGACGACGCGCCTGAAGATGACTGGCTGGACGCTTACGCCGGATGGATTTCGGTTCTGATGAACATGAAAGCCGTGCTCGATTTCGGCGCCGATCTTCGCAATCACGATCCGCATAAAAGCTGGGATCAGCGCTTCATTGATAATTGAGCAGGCCCTAGCACCCTTTGTCCTTGCAGGGTTTTCGGCATCGGCGGTCCAATAGCTTGTCGGCGTCGCCGCATAGGATCAAGACGTCCTGATCCTCGATATTGTCGCCGACATGGGTCTTGTTCTTCTGCTTGTTCGATTGCTTGACCGTGGTCTGAACGGTGACGCGCGTTCCCTTTTTCTTTTTCGCTTTGGCGATTTCGGCTTCGGCTTCTCCCGCAATCTCGCGCAACCGTTCGGAGAGATCGGAGAAGCGCCGTTCTGCATCCTTACGATCGCTCGCCGCCATATAACACTTCGCTTCCTCATAGCCGTGCACCTCAAGGCAGTGCGTATGGGTTTTGCAGCGCATGACGACGGCGTTGTAGGCGGCGTTGATCTCCGCGCGAAACTGATCGAGGGGCGCGAGCTTGAGATCGGGGTGCTGGCCGTTCTTCGCGATGACGTTCTGGATCGCCGAAAGAAAGTTCTGGTGGTCCGCTTTGTATTGCGCCTCGCAGGTTGTTTTCGCGACCTGCTCGCGCTGGCCGACATCGGCGCGGACAGGCGCCGGGAACTGGTGCTGGACCGCAACGTCATGCGTGCATCCGGTAATGAGAAGGGCGCCGAGCAAACCGACGGGCAGAGACTGTTTCATAAAGACCCCCAAAAATTTCATGCGCAAAGATGAGACGAAACGCGACAAGTTCGTGAGCACTCGCGCGGGCCGTCAGGCGCCGTCGCGGTCGAAGTCAAAATCGAGATCAAGGTCGAGAAAGCCGAAACAACATGCGTCTTGCGGATGGCCGAGATAGCCAGTTTTAACGCCAAGAATGTAGCCGATGAGGATGAGGAGGACGGTCGCAAAGACGACCGATGTGATCAGCAGCCAGTTGGTTTTCGACTTGCCGCCATCGCCGGGCGCGCCGTCTTTCTCAACTTTGATGAAGGCGATGTCCTGAAAAGAACGTCTTGTCGTGAATGACATTGTGATGATCCCCCAAATTCGAATTCCCCGGCGTTTTCCACTGCGCGCGAGCGCTGTCGGAACGGTCTCCCTGGCGGCTTGCGCCGACCACGGATGCTGACCGCTTTGAAGATAAGAACTCAACTATTACGAGTATCTAAGAAAGGCTACAACCGAAAAATTGATGTGTCTACCCCTGCAACGCCAATGATTTCGCCATGCCCGGCGGGGCTAAAGGTCGCCGCAGCGCCGCCTTGCCGAGGCGGAGGGCGGGGGGCTAAGTAGCGCTGATATTCGCCGCGTCCGGCGTTGCCATTCGAAGAAAGACGGCCCCTCGCATGACCATGCGCCTTTTTGATCTCGCCCTCGCCGACGACGAGTTGCGCCCGAGCCCGTGGTGTTGGCTCGCGAAATTTTCACTGCTTCACAAGGGCGTTGAATTCGAGACGGTCCCGCTGCGATTCGCGGAAAAGGAGAATTATCCGGACCCGGAGCATGGCAAACTGCCGGTCCTTGAAACCGGAGATGGGCTCATCGTCGACAGCGCCCATATCATCGCCTGGCTGGAAAAGAACATCGCCGGCAATCCCCTCGCGGGCAGCGATTGCGAATGGGCGGCCGCGGACTTCTATCAGGCCTGGCTCGGCGCGCAGATCTATCCGCCGCTGGCGAAGATGTGCCTTGGCCGCGTTTGGGCGCTCGCGCACGCCGACGACCAGGATTATTTCCGCACGGCGCGCGAGAAATTTCTCGGCAAAACACTGGAAGAAGCGATGGCCGAGCCCGGCAATGACAAAGCGTTAGAGCGCGCGCTCGGCGTGCTCGCAGCGCCGCTCGCGCGGCGCAAGTTTCTAGGCGGCGAGACGCCTAACATTTGCGATTACCGCGTCATGGCGCCCTTCATGTGGCAGCGGACCCTGACCGGTGACGAGCTCTATGAAACGCCGCAAGCCGTCGCCGCCTGGCAGGAGCGCATGCTCGATCTATTCGACGGCTACGGCCGGCAGGCGAAAACCGCTTCATGACGACAAGGCGAACGAAGACAGTTGTGCCGTACTCGCCGGCGCAGATGTACGATCTCGTCGCGGATATTGAGAAGTATCCGGTCTTCCTGCCATGGTGTCTCGGGCTGCGCGTCGTCGAGCGCGATCTTGAGAACGGCGAAGGCATTTTGCTCGCCGACATGATTGTCGCCTACAAGGTCTTTCGCGAGCGCTTTCGTAGCAAAGTGTTCCTTGATCCGCGCGCGCACACGATTGATGCGCATTATACCCACGGTCCGTTTGAGCGGCTGCAGACGCGCTGGCATTTTTCAGAAATCGAAGGCGGCGGAACCCAGATCGATTTCTTTATCGACTTCGCTTTCCGCAACGCAGTTCTTCAGACAACCGCCCGTATGGTTTTTGAAAAGGCCTTTGCGCGGATGACGGAAGCCTTCATCGCACGTGCTGATGATCTCTATCGGGTCGAGCAGACCGCCGTCACCCAGGACTAAGCCCGGTCAGCATAAGCTGCAGCGCCGTTTCAACCGATTTCGTCCTGACAAAGTCGCGCGAGCCGTCAGCAAATACGCGCCGCTCTACGCGCGCGACGCCGTTCTTGGTCGCAAGACCGAACCAGACAAGGCCGACGGGCTTTTCCGCTGTGCCGCCAGCGGGGCCGGCGACGCCGGTCACGGAGACCGCGACGTCGGCGCGGGAATTGAGGACCGCGCCTTGCGCCATGGCGCGCGCGACTTCTGCGCTCACCGCGCCGAACCAGTTGATGAGATCCGCCGGCACGGCGAGCATTTCCGTTTTGGCTTCATTGGAATAGGTGACAAAGCCGCGATCGACGACGGCGGACGAGCCCGGCACGTCAGTCAACGCGGCGGCGATTAATCCGCCGGTGCAGGATTCCGCCGTTGCGACCATGGCCCCCTCGGCGCCGGCCTTGTCGATGACGCGTTGGGCGAGAGACCAGATGCGGTGGGTCTGCGTCATGGCGCGCCGTTCGGCAACGCCACGCTCACCGTCGCCATCGCCGCAATGCCTTCGCGCCGGCCCGTAAAGCCCAATTGCTCCGTTGTCGTTGCTTTGACGGAAATACGGCCCGTCTCGACGTTCAAAATTTCGGAAAGCGCCGCGCGCATCGCGTCCCGGTGCGGTCCGATCTTCGGCGCCTCGCAAATCAGCGTGATATCGCAATGGGCGATGCGCCCGCCGCGCGCCGCCACGAGATCGCGCGCTTTTTCAAGGAACACGCGGCTTGGCGCGCCCTTCCATTGCGGATCCGACGGCGGGAAATGATCGCCGATATCGCCTTCGCCGACGGCGCCGAGAATAGCGTCCGTGAGCGCATGCATGCCGACGTCGGCGTCGGAGTGACCTTTCAGTTTTTTGTCGTGGGCGATAGTGACGCCGCAGAGAATGACCGCATCGCCGTCTTCAAAGGCGTGGACGTCAAAGCCTGATCCCGTTCGGTATTCCATGCTGCGCAACTTTCTATTGAGAAGCGTCTCGGCCATGCCGAAATCCTCAGCCTGCGTCAGTTTCATATTGTCGGGCGACCCGGCGACAAGGGCGACGCTGAGCCCCGCTTTCTCCGCGACCGCTGCGTCGTCGGTCAACACTTCGCCGGCCGCAGCGCGATGGGCGGCAAGGATCGCCTGGAAGTGAAAGCCTTGCGGGGTCTGCGCCCGCCATAAGGCTTCGCGCGGCACCGTCGTCTCGATTTGCCTAACGGCATTGGCGCGTTTGATCGTATCGAAGACGGGCAGGGCGGCGATGGCGCCGGGCTTTTCGACGAGAGCGTCGATGACGCGGGAGATCGCGCCGGCGTCGATGAACGGCCGCGCCGCGTCATGGATGAGCACCCGGTCGGGGCCCTTGTCCTCAAGGCTTTCAAGACCGAGGCGAACCGAGTCTTGGCGCTCAGCCCCGCCGGTGACAGGGGACAGCAGTTTGTCGTTCTCGACGAGATCGCCCATGGCGCGGGCGTATTCGTCATGGTCGTCTTTGTGGATGATCACCCGCACCGCGTCGATCTGATCATGATCGAGAAACGCCTGCGCCGTGCGCGCAATAACGGGTCGTCCGGCGAGGTCGCGATATTGCTTGGGGCCCCCGGCGCCCGAACGGGCGCCGCGGCCGGCGGCGACGATGATGGCGACAGTCTGCATTGGCTCGGCACATTATCTGGCGTTTGTCTTTCGCCGGTCTAGCGGCTAAACGCCGGAAACGCCAAGCGAATGTGGCAGGAGCAACAGGGCGGGCATGATCAGGATCGCCGATATCGAATTGTCGAACCGCGTCGCGCTCGCGCCGATGTCGGGCGTGACGGATCTGCCATTTCGGCGCGCCGTCGCGCGGCTGAACAAGGCGATCGCCGGCGATGGCCTTGTTGTTTCTGAAATGGTTGCGAGCGAGGCGCTGGTGAAGGCGCGGCCCGATGTCGTGCGCCGCGCCGCGGGCCACGCCGACATCTCGCCCTTCGTCATTCAGATCGCCGGCGCCGAAGCGCGCTGGATGGGCGAGGGCGCGCGGCTTGCCGAGGCCGCCGGCGCAGACGTCATCGACATCAATATGGGCTGCCCCTCGCGGCAGGTGACCGGGATGGCGTCGGGTTCGGCGCTGATGCGCGATCTCGATCACGCCATGACGCTGATCGAGGCGGTGCTGGCGGCGACGTCAAAACCGGTGACGCTGAAAATGCGTCTCGGCTGGGACTGGTCGTCCATCAATGCGCCGGAGCTCGCGGCGCGCGCAGAAACCGCGGGCGTGACGCTCGTCACGGTGCACGGGCGCACGCGCAATGATTTTTACGACGGCGAGGCGAACTGGGCGGCGGTGCGCGCCGTAAGGGACGCGATCTCGCTGCCGCTGATCGTCAATGGCGACATCAACGATGTGGAGACGGCGCGCGCCGCGCTTTCCCAATCGGGCGCTGATGCGGTCATGGTCGGTCGCGCCGCGATCGGGCGGCCCTGGCTGCCGACGGCGATCGCAAGCGCGCTGCAGGACGGCGGCGAAATAGCTGAGCCGTCCTTGCCCGAACAATCGGCAATCGCCTTGCGCCACTATGAAGAGACGATCGACCATTACGGCGCGCCTCTCGGCGTGCGCATGGCCCGCAAACACCTCGCGGCCTATGTCGACCAGGCTCCGGTCGAAATCGCGCCGGCAGCGCGGCGGGCCTTTCGGGCCGAACTTTGCCGGCTGTCGTCGCCGGCTGGCGTCGTCTCTGCTTTAACCGCGTTTTTCGAAGGCCGTCCGGAGATCGAGACCTCCTGCGCTGCGTGACAATATCACGACGTATTTCAGGCTGTTTCATTTTGGCAACATTGTTGTTGATTTTTTGCAACAACAGACGCACCATCCTGTTTTTTCGTCGCTTGCGCCGCATGGATTGCGGCTTGCAGGCAACACCCGCGGTCCGGGAGACCGACTGGGCGCTGTCTCAAAACGGCGCCGGCTGGCGAGGCGGATCGGGGGCGTGGCAATTCGTCGACGTAAACTGCGGTGACGCGATTTCGGCGGCGCGAGGGTTGAGTGGGCATTCCCGCTGGATGTCGGACATTGGCTGAAACAAAAAGCGAAACAGGAGAGGCCAAGAGCGCGGGCGCGTCGCGGCCAGGCTTGCGTTTCGTTCCCGGCTGGATGCTGTCCAACACCACCGCGGCGGCGGCGCTGATCGGCGCCGGCGCGGTCGCTTTCTTCACAACCTGGTTTCTGATGTCGCCGCTCGTCGAGCGGGTCGATCGCGCTTTCCTGATGACCATGATCATCGGCAATGTGGTGATCGCCGCGGGCTTCGCCGTGCTGATCGGCGTGCGTCTTTTGCACGTCCTCGCCGAGCGCCGGCACCAGCTCGCGGGTTCGCGCACGCACCTGCAGCTTGTCGGCCTCTTCTCCTTGCTGGCGGTGATCCCCGCGATCATCGCCTTTCTTTTTGCGTTCACGATTCTCCGGACCAGCCTCAATGACGTCTTCAGCGAACGGATCGACAATTACGTCAACACCGCGCGCGAATTCGCCAACACTTACTTCCAGGATGAGGCGAATGAGGCCGGGCGCAATCTGAACCAGATCGCTTTTGACCTCGAACAGGCCGCGCGCTTCGGGGTGACGCCGGCGACCCCGATCAATTTCCGCCGCAGCCTTGTTGAACAGGCCCTGGTGCGCGAGCTCGCCGCGATCGTCGTCATGGACTCCGAGCGAAACATTCTCTCCCGGGTTGAAATGATGCCGGGGTCTTATGCGTTGCCGCCGGCGTCTGTCTTCAAGCGCATCGACGCCGCCGCCGCAGCCGACCGGCCGCGCGCCGAATGGGGCAATTTCGACCTGAACGATGAAGACGCGATCGATCTTTATCGGAGCGTCCTCAAAATCGACGCCTATGAGGGCGGCTACATCGTCACCTACAAGGCGATCCCGCCGGCGATGTCGAACCGGCTCCTGTCGGTGCGCGCCATGCGCGATGACTGGACCGAGGCGAAAACCGGGCGTTCGCGCCTCGAGCGGGTTTTTCTCGCCGGCTATGTCGTCCTCGCGGTGATCATTCTCTTCGGCGCGATTTGGCTGGCGATCTGGGCGGCGACGCGCCTCGTTCAGCCAATCGGCCGGCTCGTGAACATGGCCGAGCGGGTCTCGTCGGGCGAGCTCGGCGCCCGGGTCGAGGTCCTGAAAGACGACGGCGAGCTTGGCGTGCTCGCGCGCTCCATGAACCACATGACCGCGCAGCTGCAGACCCAGCGCAATGACCTCATTGACACCAACCGTCAGTTCGATGAACGCCGCCGCTTCACCGAAGCGGTGCTGTCCGGCGTCACCGCCGGCGTCCTTGGCCTGTCGCCGAACGGGCGCATCACCATCGCTAATAAATCCGCGGCTGAATTGCTAGACAGCGACGAGACCGCACTTGTTGGCGCTTTTATCGGCGATGCGATGCCGGAGCTGACGCCGCTGCTCGATCGCTCGGCGGCGTCTGACTACGCCGAAGTTGGCGATCAGATCGAAATTCACCGCGACGGCCGGGCCCGCACGCTGAATGTGCGGATCGTCAGAGACGAGGTTGACGGCGTGAAGCGCTATGTCGCGACCTTCGACGACATCACGCAGCTGATCGCCGCCCAGCGCAACGCCGCCTGGGGCGACGTCGCGCGGCGCATCGCTCACGAGATCAAAAACCCGCTGACGCCGATCCAGCTCTCCGCCGAGCGATTGCGCCGAAAATATATGGGCGAGGTCACCTCGACCCCGGAAGTATTCGACAGATGCACCGAAACAATCATCCGTCAGGTCAATGACATCGGGCGCATGGTCGATGAGTTTTCTTCATTCGCGCGCATGCCGAAGCCGGTGATCGAGCGTCAGGATTTGCGCGAACTCGTTCGCGGCGCCGTCTTCCCGCAGAAAGTCGCATTCCCGGACATCGAGTTCGATATCCTTGCGCCCGATGCGCCCGCGCTCGTTGATTGCGACGGCCGCCTGATCGTTCAGGCGCTTTCGAACCTGATCAAGAACGCCGGCGAATCAATCGCCGCACGGCTCAGCCACGAAGACACCGAAACGCCAGGCCGTGTGCGCATCGAGATCGCGAACCGAAACGACATGGTGGAAATCGCCATTGTCGATAACGGGGTCGGCCTGCCGGCGCAGGAGCGCCACCGCCTGGCTGAGCCCTATATGACGACGCGCGACAAGGGCACAGGGCTCGGCCTCGCCATCGTTAAGAAAGTCGCCGAAGAACATGGCGGCGCCCTTGCATTCGCTGATGATGACGCGCTCGGACCCACCGGCGCGCGCGTGACGATGCAGTTGCCGCGCGCAAGCGCAGAGGAAACCGGGCTCGCCCAGGCGACGGCGGCCGAATGAACATGAAGCATGGATGAGGCGTAATGAGTATCGACATTCTCGTAGTTGACGACGAAGAGGACATTCGCGAGCTGGTCTCCGGCATTCTGGAGGACGAGGGATTTAGTCCCCGAACAGCCCATAACGCAGACACCGCGATCGCCGCCGTTCGCGAACGCGTGCCGTCCCTCGTCATCCTCGATGTCTGGCTGCAGAATTCCTCGCTCGACGGCATCGAGATCCTCGGCGAGCTCAAGAAAATTCATCCCGATCTGCCGGTTGTCATCATTTCCGGGCATGGAACGATCGAGACCGCAGTCGCGGCGATCAAGAAGGGCGCTTATGATTTTGTTGAAAAGCCCTTCAACGCCGATCGCCTTGTTCTCGTTGTCAACCGCGCGCTGGAAGCGACCAGACTGCGCCGGGAAAATACCGAGCTGCGCCAGCGTGCGCCGGATTGGGGCCTGATCGGTTCCTCGCCGGCTGTCTCGTCCTTGCGAAGCGTCATTGACCGCGTCGCCGATGCGCGCTCGCGCGTGCTCATTTCCGGACCGCCGGGATCGGGCAAGGAAGTCATCGCGCGGATGATCCACGCCGCCTCGACCCGCGCCAACCAGCCATTCGTTGTCGTCAGCGCCGCCACTATCGCGCCGGAGACGATGGAGGAGTCTCTGTTCGGTGTTGAGGGCGAGGATGGATCGCCGACATCAATCGGCCTTCTAGAAAAGGCCCATGGCGGCACGTTGATGTTCGATGAAATCAGCGACATGCCGCTGGAGACGCAAGGCAAAATTCTTCGGGTGCTGATCGATCAGCGCTTCAAGCGGCTGAGCGGACGCGAGGCGGTTGCGGTCGATGTGCGGATTCTATCGACGACCTCGCGCGATCTGCTTGCAGCCTCCGGCGAAGGCGCCTTCCGTGAAGACCTCTTCCACCGCCTTAACGTCGTTTCGATCATGGCGCCGGGGCTTGATGAGCGCCGCGAGGACATTCCCGCCTTGTCGGCCTATTTCGTCGACCGGATTGCGCGGGCGTCCGGGTTGCCCAAGCGCTCGTTTTCGGCCGAGGCGATGGCGGCGCTCCAGACCTATCACTGGCCCGGCAATGTGCGGCAGCTGCGCAATGTGATCGAACGCACGCTCATCTTGATGCATCGCGACAACGATCCGGAAATCACCTGCGATCGCCTGCCCCCGGAGATCATGGATGCAGGGCTGACGATTCCCGCGGGCGAGGGGCTCGAAATGGTGATCTCGCTGCCGCTGCGCGACGCGCGCGAGCGGTTCGAGCGCGAATATCTGATTGCGCAGATCAACCGTTTCGGCGGCAATATCTCGCGCACGGCCGCCTTTATCGGCATGGAGCGCTCTGCGCTTCACCGCAAGCTCAAGGCGCTCGGCGTCAGCGGCCAGGCGCGCGCGGAAAGCGCTTGATCCGGGCCCGGGATTCATGAGACCGGGCAGGCTATGAAGGCAGGCGGCCAATGAGAATTGTCGTTTGCGGCGCAGGCCGCGTCGGGACCGGAATCGCGCGGCGGCTGTCGCGCGAGAAAAACGACGTGACCGTGATCGATCAGTCGAAAGACCTGATCCGCGCCGTCGCCGAACGCCTGGATGTGCGCGGCGTCGTCGGCAACGGCGCCTATCCTGAAACGCTTGAAGAGGCCGGCGCGCGCGAAGCGGACATGCTGATCTCCGTCACCTATTCCGACGAAGTCAACATGATCTCCTGTCAGATTGCGCATACGCTTTTCAAAGTGCCGACCAAGATCGCGCGCATCCGCGCGCAAGGCTATCTCGACCCACGCTATTCCGATCTCTTCTCACGCAACCATTTGCCGATCGACGTCGTCATCTCGCCCGAACGCGAAGTCTCCGAGGCGATCATGCAGCGGATGTCGACCCCGGGCGCATTCGAGGTGAAATCGTTCGCAGACGGAAAAGTCTGGGCGCTTGGCGTAAAGCTCGGCGAAGCTTGTCCGATCATCAACACGCCCTTGCGCCAGGTTGCCGAGCTCTTTCCGGACCTCAAGATCACCATTGTCGCGATCAAGCGCGGCGACAGGCTGTGGCGCGCCCATTCAAACGATCAACTTGAACCCGGCGACCAGATCTATTTCATCGCCGACCGGCTCGATGTTCAGCGCGCGTTAGAAATCATGGGCGAGGCGGCGCGCCAGGCTCGCCGGGTAATCATTGTCGGCGGCGGCAATATCGGTCTTTATGTCGCCAAGGGTCTTGAGGCGCTTGGCTCCATGAAAATCCGCATGATCGAGCGCGACCGCGCGCGGGCCGAACTCGCCGCCGAGGAGCTTGAACGCACAATCGTGTTGCAGGGCGACGGGCTTGATCGCGACATTCTCCGCGAGGCTGGCGTTTCGGAATCGGAAACGGTGGTATCCGTCACCGACAATGACCAGGTCAATATTCTCGCCTCCGTCGTCGCCAAGCGCGAGGGCGCGCGTCGCACCATGGCGCTCGTGAACGACCAGGATTATGGGCCGATCGCCGAGGCGGTCGGCGTCGACCGCTTCGTCGACCCGCGCGCGGCGACGATTTCAACAATCCTGCAGCATGTCCGGCGGGGTCGCATCAAGGGCATTTACTCTCTGGGCGACGGCGCAGCAGAACTCGTTGACGCCATCGCGCTTGAAACCTCGCCGCTCGTCAACAAGGCGTTGCGCGATGCAAGCTTGCCGGAAGGCGTCATGATCGGCGCGGTCATTCACGACGGAACCGTGAAGATGCCGACGGGCGATACGGTGATTCAGCCCGGCGACCGCGTCGTGTTGATGTCGATGCGCGAAAACGTCAAAGACGTCGAGCAGATGTTCCGTGTCAGTATCGAATATTTCTAAGCGTTCCGCCAAAGAGCATCCTTCGCTATGGGATTAACATCCGTATTGCGCGGGCTCGCCGCCGTTCTGGCGGCGATCGCCGTCGCGATGGTCCCGCCATTTTTGCTTGCGCTTTCCGGCGGGGAAGCCATCGCAGGCCCGTTCCTGTTTGCAATCATTGCGACCGTTTTCGGCGCGGCGGGCTTGCGCGCGGCCAGCATCGGCAAACGCCCGCCAAGCGATTTTCGGGGCGCGTTGTTGATCATCCTTCTATGGTGGACGGTTGCGCCCGCTTTTGCGGCGATCCCGTTCGCCCTCGACGGCATGACGCCGCCCGACGCCTATTTCGAAGCGATCGCCGCGCTGACGACGACGGGCGGCTGGATATCGCATGAAACGGCGACAGCGAGCCCTGCGGCCATGTTATGGCGCGCCGAATTGCAGTGGCTCGGCGGCTTCGCTTCCATAGCGATTGCAGCGGCGATTTTCATCCGGCCCGCCTTTATCGGTATCGACACCTTGCTTCCGCCCTTTTCTCGAGGCGACAAGGGCAACTTCATGCGGCCCTTGCGCAACGCCATCACCGCCTTCGCTTCAACTTACGGGGTCCTGACCTTTCTCGCTTTCGGCGCCTTCGCGGCGACGGGGGCGACGACGCTGGACGCTGTCGTGCTCGCGATGTCCGGCGTTGCGACCGGCGGCTTTGCGCCAGCGGGGGTCGACATTTCCGGCGCCAGCCTCGCCATGCAGCTTGTCACCTTCGCGGTGATCATTGTCAGCGCGTCAAACTTCGTCGTGCTCGCGCGCTTTGTGCGCGGCGCGAAGGGGCGCGGGCGCGATGTCGAGGGACGCGCCTATTTCGCCATCATCATCAGCGTCGGCGTTCTCTTCTGGCTGCTCGCCGGCGCCGGCGATATCCGGTTGATCGCCCAGCAAATCTTCAATTCAGCGTCGATGCTCTCAACGACCGGCTTTGTCGTCGGCGAAGCGCCGCCAGTCCCGGTTGCGTTGGTGACGGCGATTATCGGCGGCGCTGCTGTTTCGACCGCGGGCGGGTTCAAGATCCTGCGCTGGCTCGTGATCATGCGCCGCGCCTATGAGGAGCTTCGCCGTCTCGCCGAGCCGAGCGCCGTTTTCGGAAAGCGACGGGTCTCCAACGAGATGGGCGTTTGGATTCACTTTCTTGTCTTCACGATGACGCTCGCGGCGCTGACGGTTGTTTTGATGTTCGGCGGGGAGCGGTTTGAACTGGCGGCGACGGCGGCGGTGTCGGCCCTCGCCAATACCGGACCGCTGATCTACCTTGTCGACGGCGGCGCCGACGGATACGCCGCTTTCGGAGAGGGGTACCGCTGGGCTTTGGCCGGGGCCATGGTGCTTGGCCGGCTTGAGGCGGCGGTGGCGCTGGTGCTCTTTAATCGCTGGTTCTGGAGAACATAAATCGCGATGGCGAAGATTGCTTATGTGAATGGTCAGTATGTGCGCCAGGACGAAGCGCGCGTTCATATCGAGGACCGCGGCTATCAGTTTGCAGACGGCGTTTACGAAGTCTGCCTGTTTATCGCCGGGCGCTTCTGGGATTTCGAAGGCCATCTCGATCGCCTCGAACGGTCCTTGCGCGAGCTGCGGATGGCCGCGCCCCTGTCCCGCGCGGCTCTCAAGGTCGTTATGGGCGAACTGGTTCGCCGAAACCGGCTCGGCGACGCGCTTGTCTATCTCCAGGTCACCCGCGGCGTCGCGCCGCGCAATCACCCGTTTCCCAAGGAACCGGTCGAACCGGCGCTGATCATGACGGCGCGCGCGTTCGATGTCGACGGCTCCGATGAGATCGCGCGCACGGGCGTTTCCGTCATCACCCAGCCCGACATCCGATGGGGCCGCGTCGACATCAAGACGGTTGGCCTGTTGCCGAACGTGCTGGCCAAACAGGCGGCGCGGGAGGCTGGCGCCGCGGAAGCCTGGCTCCTGCGCGACGGCTATGTCACCGAGGGCTCGTCTTCGAACGCCTGGATCGTCGATGCGTCAGGGGCGCTCATCACCCACCCCAAAGGTTTTGAAATTCTCGGCGGCATCACCCGCGAAACCGCGCTCGCCTGCGCGCGCGATTTGCAGATCAAGATTGACGAGCGCCCCTTCACCATTGACGAGGCGAAGGCCGCTTCAGAAGCCTTCATCACCTCGGCGACGAACCTCGTAACGCCGGTGATCGCCATTGACGGCGAGCCCGTCGGCGCCGGTCAGCCGGGACCGGTCGCCCTTCGTCTGCGCGATGCGTACAAAATGCGCGCCCGTGGCGAATGATCACACACGCAGCGCGGGCCGGCGCCGCGACGACTTTTCTCCGAAAACCGGTTGCTTCAACCGCGCTGACCCGTCAAAATATTGTTGCGCTGCAAAATGACAAAGATGAGGCGGAGACACGGCGTCCATGAGCGAAAAAAAACAAAACCTGCAGGACACCTTTCTCAATCAGGTTCGAAAAAGCAAAACGCCAGTAACGATCTTTCTCGTGAACGGCGTTAAGCTTCAAGGCGTCGTCAGCTGGTTTGACAACTTTTGCGTCCTGTTGCGTCGCGACGGCCAATCGCAGCTTGTCTACAAGCACGCGATCTCGACGGTGATGCCGCAAGGCCAGATCAATCTCTGGGACGGCGACACGGACGCAGAAGCCGAATAAACGCGAAAAAGAAACGGGCCCGTTTTTGCCGCAGACCGAAACCGCGATTGTCGTTCACCCCGCTTTACGCTCGGGCGCCGGCGCGCGCGCGCCGGAGGCGCGCCTCGAAGAAGCCGTGGGTCTCGCCGCGGCGATTGATCTCGAAATTGTTCACGCCGAAGTCGCCACGGTGAACGAACCGCGAGCATCGACGCTCATTGGCGGGGGTAAAATCGCTGAAATTCGCGCCCGCCTCGACGCCGCCGATCCGCGCCCTGGCCTCGTCATTGTCGACGGCGCCCTGTCGCCGGTACAGCACCGCAATCTAGAAACGGCGTGGGACGCGAAAGTGCTCGATCGCACTGCGCTGATCCTCGAAATTTTCGGCGACCGGGCGCAGACTGCGGAGGGCAGGCTGCAGGTTGATCTGGCCCATCTCGATTATCAGCGCTCGCGGCTGGTGCGCTCCTGGACCCACCTTGAACGCCAGCGCGGCGGCGCCGGTTTTCTCGGCGGTCCTGGCGAGCGCCAGATCGAGTCTGACCGCCGCGCCCTTGACGATAAGATCGTTCGATTACGGAAGAAACTTGACGACGTGCGCCGCACCCGCACTTTGCAACGCGCCAAGCGCAAGCGCGCGCCGCATCCCGTCGTCGCGCTCGTCGGCTACACCAACGCCGGCAAGTCGACGCTGTTCAACCGCATGACGCGTTCGGCCGTGATGGCCGAGGACATGCTGTTCGCAACGCTCGATCCGACCATGCGCGCCATCGACTTGCCGAGCGGTTTGCGCATCATCCTCTCAGACACGGTCGGCTTTATCTCGGACCTGCCGACGCAGCTGGTGGCGGCCTTTCGCGCCACGCTGGAAGAAGTCCTCGAGGCCGACGTCGTCATTCATGTCCGCGACATCTCCCACGAGGATTCCGACGCACAGCGCGCGGATGTGATTTCGGTGCTCGCCGAGCTGGGGCTTGGCAAGGAAGACCCGCGCCCCGTCATCGAGGCGCTCAACAAGATCGATCGCCTCGATGCGGAAGACCGGGCGACCATTGAAATGATTGCGGGCGCAAGCGGCGAGGCGGCCGGAACGATCGAAGCGCCGGCGCGCGTTGCGGTTTCCGCTGTGACGGGCGAAGGCGTTGACGCGCTGCTCGATCGCGTTGAGGCGACGCTGACGGCGGCCCACCGTACGATTGAAATCGAATTGCCGGCAAGCGCCGGGGCCGCGCGCGCCTGGCTGCATGAGCGCGCGGAGATTCTTGATGAGCAAAGCGATGCAGAAACGCTCGCCTTGACCGTCCGCCTTTCCGGCAAGACCGAGGGGCAGTTCTTCAAAAGCTTTCCCGCCGCGAAGATCCTTGAGAGCAGCGATGCGGCGCGTCTGACCGCATGATCGTCGATCCGGAGAAAGTCGCCGCCGCTATCGCCGAGATCGCGGCCAACGAGATCGCGCCGCGTTTCGGCCGGCTCGAAGCGCACGATGTCGACACCAAATCCGGTCCCGGCGATTTCGTAACCGAAGCCGACCGCGCCGCGGAGCACGCGTTATGTGAAGCCTTGAGCGACATTTATCCGGCGGCGGCCTTTGTCGGCGAGGAAAGCGCGGCGGCGCAGCCGGAAAGTCTTGCGGCGTTGAAGGGCGAGGGCGCCTTCTGGGTCGTCGATCCCCTCGATGGAACCCGCAATTTTGTCGAAGGCCGTCGCGAATTTGGAACCATTGTCGCGCTCATCGAAAACGGCGAGACCCGCGCCGGCTGGATCTACGCGATTCCGGACGAGACGTTCGCTATTGCCTCGATCGGCGACGGCGCGCGCTGGGGCGAGGAAAGATTGGCGCCGCTTGAGAACCCAAGCGGCGCGCTTCGGGGTTACCGCGCCGTCGGCAATCTCGAAGACAAGTGGCGTTCGACGATGTTGCCGCGCCTGCGTGCGCGTTTCGAGACCGATCCTGTAAAATGCTCCGCCTATGGCTATATTCACCTGGCGCGCGGGGAGAAGGATTTCGCGCTGTATTCACGCTGCCATCCCTGGGATCACGCCGCCGGCATCCTGATGCTTGGCGAAATCGGCGGTCGCGCGCTCTATCTTGACGACGGCGCGCCCTATCGACCGGTGGCGACGCAAGGCCGGCCGATGCTGGTCGCGCCGAGCGAAGACAGGTTTCAACTCATGCGCGCGGCGCTCTGCGGCGAGGCTGCGTGAAGAAGGCCGACCTGCCACAGAAGATCTGCGTCGTCTGTGAACGGCCTTTCGCCTGGCGAAAGAAATGGGCGCGCGACTGGGAGCAAGTGAAATACTGCTCCGAACGTTGCCGGCGCGCGTCGAAAAAGGCGAACGGCTTGCAGACGGACGCAGCGACCGCTGAGCGTTAAGCCTTCGCGAGGCGCGCTCGGTCAATTTTTGAGGCATGGCCTTTCTGTCTCGTGAGACGAGCCTTTGGCTCCCTCAGAATGAAGGAGGAATTTCGTCTAGAAGGTTCGGGAGTATCGGCCTTAATTGGATGCACGCGAGCAAGTTGAATGCGGCGGGGTCCATGCAACTGGAACCGTAAATTACGTCACGAATCCCGCATTCGGTCGACAGTTATGATCACCCGCGCGGGCCGGGCTTATGCTGACCGCTCTGCGAAGGCCGTCTCGCTCACCTGTCTAGATATCCCTTCGCTTGCAGAAAGGAGACAATCTGGTCGGCTGCGTCGGCGGAGGAAATTTCTGACGTATCAAGATCAATTTCGGCCGCTTGCGGCGCTTCATAGGCGCTGTCGATGCCGGTGAAGTTCTTGATCTTGCCCTGGCGCGCCTTGGCGTAAAGACCTTTGACGTCGCGCTGCTCGCAGACCTCAAGCGGGGTCGAGATATAGACCTCGATAAATTCGCCGTCCTCCATCAACTCGCGCGCCATGCGGCGCTCGCTCGTGAAGGGTGAAATGAAGGACACACAGACGATGAGCCCGGCGTCGACCATCAGCTTCGCGGTTTCGGCGACCCGGCGGATGTTCTCGACGCGGTCGGCGTCTGTGAAGCCGAGATCGTTGTTTAGACCATGGCGGACATTGTCGCCGTCAAGCGTATAGGTGTGACGACCGAGATCATGCAGGCGTTTTTCGACAAGATTGGCGACGGTCGATTTGCCGGAGCCGGAGAGCCCGGTGAACCAGAGAACGCAAGGGCGCTGATGCTTCGCGCCCGCGCGCGCGGCCTTGTGGACGTCGAGATCCTGCCAGTGAACGTTCTGCGCCCGGCGCAGGGAGAAATCGATCATGCCGGCGCCGACTGTGGCGTTGGTGCGCTTGTCGATTACGATGAAAGCGCCGGTGCGTCGGTTCTCCTTGTAAGGATCAAACGCGATGGGCGCGGAGAGGGCGAAATTACAGAAAGCGACTTCGTTCAGCTCCAGCGTCTTACCAGACATGTGCTCCAGCGTGTTGACGTTGACCTTGTGCTTCAGCTCGGTCACCGTCGCCGACACCGTGCGGTTCGCGGTTTTAAGGAGATATTGCCGGCCCGGATAAAGCTTGTCCTCGCCCATCCAAAGGAGATGCGCGGCGAACTGGTCGGTCTGTTCCGCCGGCGCCTGTCCTGCGCAGATCACATCGCCCCGCGAGATGTCGATCTCATCTTCAAGCGTCAACGTGACCGCCATATCGGCGCGCGCCTCGGCGAGATCGCCGTCCATGGTCGTGATGGTTTGAACGCGCGAACGTTTGCCCGACGGCGCGGCGACAATCTCGTCGCCGGGGCGCACGGCGCCGCTCGTAATCGTGCCCGAAAAGCCGCGAAAATCGAGATTGGGCCGGTTCACCCATTGCACCGGCATGCGGAACGGCCGCTCGCCGTCATCGCGCCGGGTTTGAACCGTTTCAAGGTAGGGCAAGAGCGCCGCGCCGTCATACCAGGGCGTACGCCGGCTCCGGGTCAGCATGTTGTCGCCGTCAAGCGCGCTCAACGGAATTGCGGCGACCGATTCAAAGCCGAGGGCTTTCGCGAAGTCGCGATATTCGGATTCAATTTCCCGAAAGACCGTCTCGGAAAACCCGACAAGGTCCATCTTGTTGACCGCCACGACAATATGGCGAATGCTAAGCAGGGACGCGATGTAACTGTGTCGCCGGGTCTGGGTGAGGACGCCCTTGCGCGCGTCGATCATGACGATTGCAAGTTCTGCGGTCGACGCGCCGGTCGCCATGTTGCGCGTATATTGCTCGTGCCCCGGCGTGTCGGCGACGATGAATTTGCGTTTCTCGGTGGAGAAGAACCGATAGGCGACGTCGATGGTGATGCCTTGCTCGCGTTCGGCGGCGAGGCCGTCGACAAGCAGCGCAAAGTCAATGCGCTCGCCCTGCGTGCCATGCTTTTTGGTGTCGCTTTCCAGAGCGGCGAGCTGATCATCATAGATCAGCTTGGTGTCATAAAGCAGCCGGCCGATCAGCGTCGACTTGCCGTCGTCGACGGAGCCGCAGGTGATAAAGCGCAACAAGTCCTTGTTCTCATGGGCGGCGAGATATTCGAGGACGTTGTCGGAAGGAGAAATCGCGGCGGCGGTCATCTAGAAATACCCCTCCTGCTTTTTCTTCTCCATGGATGCGGACTGGTCGCGGTCGATGACGCGACCCTGGCGCTCGGAGGATCGGGCGACCAGCATTTCCTGAATGATGTCGGGCAGGGTTGTCGCCGTGGAGAGGACGCCGCCGGTCAGCGGATAACAGCCAAGCGTGCGGAAGCGCACCATTTCTTGTTTTGGCGCCTCCCCATTCAATGGCATGCGGTCATCATCGACCATGATCAGGGTTTTGTCGCGCTCGACGACGGGGCGCTCGGCGGCGAAATAGACGCGCGGCAGCTCGATGTTCTCGCGGTAGATATATTGCCAGACATCAAGCTCGGTCCAGTTGGAGATCGGGAAGGCGCGAATGGTCTGGCCATTAGAGACGCGCGCATTGTAGATGTTCCAAAGCTCCGGACGCTGATTTTTCGGGTCCCAGCGATGGCCCGGCGAGCGGAAAGAGAGAATGCGTTCCTTGGCGCGGGATTTTTCTTCATCGCGCCGGCCGCCGCCAAAGGCTGCGTCAAAGCCATGTTTGTCGAGCGCCTGTCGCAGTGATTGGGTCAGCATGACATCGGTGTAGATCTGCGAGCCGTGGCTGAAGGGCGTGATCCTGTGGCGCACGCCGTCTTCGTTGATGTGAACGATCAGTTCAAAGCCGAGCTCCTTCACGACGCGGTCACGAAAGGCGATGGTCTCGGCGAAGTTCCAGGTCGTATCGATATGAAGGAGCGGGAAGGGCGGCTTCGACGGCCAGAACGCCTTGCGCGCCAGATGAAGCATCACCGTCGAGTCCTTGCCGATGGAATAAAGCATCACCGGGTTCTCCGCCTCGGCGACTACCTCGCGCATGATGTGGATAGCTTCCGCTTCCAGACGGTCGAGATGGGTCAGGCGGTTCGGATCAGGCGCGGCTTTCGCGGCTTCGGCTGCGGTAGGCGCCTCACTCGCGGCCGGCGCCGTCAGTTCAGCGAGCCGCGCCCGGGCCGTATCAAGCGTTTTCAACGTGCATTGCCCGCCGGCCTCAAGCCGAGCGATCGCTTTGCCGTCATTGAAAAGCTTGCGCGACATGGTGGAGACCGAGAGCCCCGCGGCGTCGGCGGCGCGCCGGGCCTCGCTCAAAAAGTCCTTGAGATCGTTCATCGTGGGACCAATACCATAAAAATGGACGCCAATCGCTGAAATTGGCCGTGGGATCTGCAAGCTACCACGGCAAATCGCGATTTCAAGCATCACGATGTGGTGAAAATCCCACGATTGCGTTAAGGCTGCGCTTCCGAGAGGCTGCAATTACGGCTTCGCTTGTCGGCGAAGGGCGCTAAAGGAGTCGAATGGAGCCGGACGCGCTATCCATCGCCATATTGTTCGCCGCCGGCTTCGTTTCCGGTTGGATCAACGTGCTTGCCGGCGGCGGCTCCATGCTGACCGTGCCGATCATGGTGTTCCTGGGAATGCCGGGTCCGGTCGCCAACGGCACCAACCGTATCGGCATCATCGGTCAAAACCTGTCCTCGGTGACGGCGTTCTTCCGCAAGGGCTTTTCGGATTTTCGCCTCAGCGCCAGTCTTGCGGCCTGCGCATCCGTTGGCGCTGTCGGCGGCGCCAATGTCGGGGTCCAGCTCGACGGCGTCTGGTTTGAAAGAACGCTGGCGGTGATCTTGTTCGTCTTGATGATCGTCATGATGACCGGCTTCGGCCAGAAAACAGTCGCAGCCGGGGAGAAGGCGAAGAATGTTGTCCTTGGCCATATTCTTTTTATCGGGGCTGGTTTCTGGGGCGGGTTCATCCAGATCGGCGTCGGCCTTATTCAGATCCCGATCCTCAATCGCGTCATGGGCGTCGATCTCGTGCGCGCCAACATGCACAAAGTGTTCGTCGCGCTGGTTTTCTCGATCGTGTCGCTCGCCGTCTTTGCAAGCCAGGTCGAGATCGCCTGGGCGCTGGGTCTGGCGCTGGCGGCGGGTCATGCCGTCGGCGGCTGGATCGGCGTCAACGCAACGGTCAAAGGCGGGGAGCGCCTGATCAAGCGGGTCTTCTATGCGGCGATTGCGGCCATGGCGGTCAAGCTCTTGTTTTTCTGATAAAAGTTTTCCAGAGGCGTTGTGACGCCGCGGTTCTTGTGGACAGGCTGTCGCAGCCGGCGCAAAACGCGGCCCTAAGCCCCGCAGCAAAGGAAATGTCGATGATCACTCATGAGGTTCGCGCCCATCGCTCCAAGGACAATCTGCCCCGCGAGGAGCAGCTGGCGTGGAAAATCGCCGCCGTCGCCGCCGACCCTGTGGAGGTCGACGCTGAAGCGACGGACATGATCATCAACCGGATTATCGACAATGCGAGCGTCGGCATCGCGTCCCTCAACAGGGGACCGATCAAGTCGGCGCGAGCCATGGCGAACGCGCATCTGCGCGACGGCGGCGCGACACTGTTCGGGCTACCGGAAAGCCACCGGGTCTGCGCGGAGTGGGCGGCGTGGGCCAACGGCACGGCCGTGCGCGAGCTTGATTTCCACGACACGTTTCTCGCCGCAGACTATTCGCATCCGGGCGACAACATCCCGCCGGCGCTGGCCGTCGCCCAGCAATGCGGGAAGGATGGCCGGGCGCTCCTGCGCGGCATCGCGACGGGCTATGAAGTTCAGGTAAACCTTGTGAAGGCGATCTGCCTGCACGAGCACAAGATCGACCATATCGCCCATATCGGGCCGTCGGCGTCGGCCGCGGTCGGCACGCTGCTTGATCTTGATACGGAGGTTATTTACCAGGCGGTGCAGCAGGGGCTGCACACGACCGTTACGACGCGCCAGTCGCGAAAGGGCGAGATTTCCACCTGGAAAGCTTTTGCGCCCGCTTACGCAGGCAAGCTCGCCATTGAGGCGGTTGACCGTTGCATGCGCGGCGAGGGCGCGCCGTCGCCGATTTATGAAGGCGAGGACTCCGTCATCGCCTGGATCCTCAATGGCCGCACGTCGCGCGACAAGGGCGGATCGCCCTATGATCCCGCTTATCAGGTGCCGCTACCCGGAAATGGCGAAGCCAAGCGCGCTATCCTTGAGACATACACGAAAGAACATTCGGCGGAGTATCAGAGCCAGGCGCTGATCGATCTCGCCTTCCGCATGGGCCAGAAGATTGACGATTTCGAGAAGGTGAAGTCGATCGTTCTGCATACGTCGCACCACACGCATTACGTCATCGGCACCGGCTCCGGCGATCCGCAGAAGATGGATCCCAACGCCAGCCGCGAAACCCTCGACCATTCGATCATGTATATCTTCGCCGTCGCGCTGCAGGACGGCGAATGGCACCATGTGAAGTCCTATGCGCCCGAACGCGCCAAGCGCGAGGATACGGTCAGGCTTTGGCATAAGGTCTCGACCATCGAAGATCCGAAATGGACCGAGCGCTATCACGACCCCGATCCGAACAAGAAAGCCTTCGGCGCCCGCGTCGTCATTACGATGGAAGACGGCGAGGTCATAGAGGACGAGCTCGGCGTCGCCAATGCGCACCCGGCCGGCGCGCGCCCCTTCGGCCGCGCGGAATACATCAAGAAGTTCAAGACGCTGACTGACGATATTCTCGACAAATCGGAAAGCGAGCGCTTCCTTGATCTCGTTCAGCGCCTTCCCGATCTTTCGGCGGCGGATGTTTGCGCGCTCAACCCGGTGGCGCCGAACGGCTATCTCGTAGAGAACGACGCCAAGGGCATCTTTTAGGCTACGGAGGACACCCATGATCGCCTATTCCATGATCGGCGTCAGCGACATTGAGAAAGCGCGTCAATTCTACGGCGAGCTTCTCGCGGAGCTCGGCGCAAAGGAAATGATGGCGCGGCCCGATGGCGGCGCGTTCTTCTACGGCACGGCTCCGGGCCGGCCGATGTTCGCCCTGTGCAAGCCCTGGAACGGCGAGGCGGCCGACGCCGGCAACGGCAATATGGTCGCCATCGCGGTCAAGGATCCGGCGCAGGTCAAAGCCATGTATGAGAAAGCGATCTCCATGGGCGCGACTTGCGAGGGCGAGCCCGGACCGCGGCTAAACGGCATGGTCTCCTGCGGCTATGTGCGCGATCCGGATGGCAACAAGCTCAATTTCTTCTGTACAGGAAGCTGATCAGTCAGTGTGAGAAGTAATACGGAGGTGGTCTTGAAGAAACACCTGGCCGAATTGAACGTTGGTCGACTTCTCGCGCCGACGGATGATCCGCGCGTCAAGGACTTCATGGACAATCTCGATCTCGTAAACGGTCTCGGCAAGCGCATGCCGGGCTTCGTTTGGATGATGGAAGGCTCGGGAGAACCGGGAACGGGCAATACGGAAAACGCGATCGGCGGCGATCCGCAATTTGTTTCTAACCTTACCGTCTGGGAGGACGTAAAAAGCCTTGAGACCTTCGTCTGGAGCACGATCCACAAACAGTTTTACGAGCGCCGCCATGAATGGTTCGAAGTCATGGGCAAGATGCACTTCGTCATGTGGTGGGTCGCGCCCGGCCATCGCCCGACGCTGGATGAGGCGCTCGAACGCCTAGAGATGCGCCAGAAACTGGGCGACAGCGAAGACGCCTTCGGTTGGGACTGGCTGAAGGCTGCGCAAATGCACAAAACACATGGATGCGCGGCGTGATGCGCGCCATCTTGCAGAAAAGTTGAATAGGAGGCGTAGATGCTCTTCACCAAGAAATCCGCGGCGGAAAAACGCGCCGACTTCCGCAAAGGTCTCGCCTCGGGAAAGCTGTTGCAGTTTCCAGGCGCCTTCAACCCGATTTGCGCGCAGTTGATTGAGCGCAAAGGCTTCGACGGGGTCTATATCTCGGGCGCGGTGATGTCGGCCGATCTCTGCCTGCCCGATATCGGCATTGCGACGATGACGGAGTTTGTCGAGCGCGGCCGCCAGATTGCGCGCGTCACCGATTTGCCCGCGTTCATCGATATCGACACCGGATTCGGCGAACCCATGGCCGCGGCGCGCACGGTGATGTCGATGGAGGACGCCGGCCTTGCCGGTTGCCATATCGAAGACCAGGTGATGCCAAAGCGTTGCGGCCATCTCGATGGCAAGGAAATTGTTCCCACCGAGATCATGATCCAGCGGGTCAAGGCGGCGGCGGAAGCCAAGCGCGATGAAAATTTTGTGCTGATCGCGCGGTCAGATGCGCGCGCCGTCGAAGGCCTCGACAGCGCGATCGACCGGATGAAAGCCTATGTCGACGCCGGCGCTGACATGATCTTTCCCGAAGCGATGAAATCGGAAGCAGAATTCGAAGCGGTGCGCGAAGCGATCGATGTTCCTATTCTCGCCAACATGACGGAGTTCGGGAAGTCGCGGCTGCTGAACAAGAAAGAACTTGAAAGTCTCGGCTTCAATGTCGTCATATATCCCGTGACGACCCTGCGCCTCGCCATGGGTGCGTGCGATCGCGGGCTCGATCATATTCTTGAGCACGGCGATCAGAACGGCATTCTCGACGAGATGCAGCATCGCCGCGATCTCTATGACCTGTTGCGCTATCACGACTACAACAAGTTCGATGAGTCGATTTACAATTTTCAGGTGAGCGACACCCCAACCGATTAGCGCGCGATCCGGAGGAGATGCGATGGCTGCCTCAACCGTTTACAACATCAAAACCGACGTAAAATACCCGGCGCGAACCAAGTTCGACATTCAAGACGTCATCGACGCCAATGACGAGAAATGGTTCAACCAGACGCTCGTTGAGATCAATGACTCAGTGCTGCGCCTGGGAAGGCTTGAAGGCGAGTTTCACTGGCACAAGCATGATGAAGAGGACGAGCTTTTTTTCGTCGTTCAGGGCGAGTTGTTGCTCGATCTCGAAGAGGGAACGCAGGCGCTCTCGCCCGGCCAGGGCTTCGTTGTGCCGAAAGGCGTTTTGCACAGAACCCGCGCGCCCGAGCCTGTCATCGTCTTGATGACAGCGCGCCGCGGTGTCGTGCCAACCGGCGATTAAAGCGCTGGTTTTGCGCATTGGAATGCGCGCCGCGACAATGTAGAAGCCCGGCAGATGCAGCCCGGCGCAAGGGCCGGCGGGTTGCCGGCGAAGGACCGATGAGGAGAGACGAAATCGATGTCTGAAGAAGAAGTCAAATATGGCCTCGCCGGCGTTCTCGCCGACGACACGGCGGTTTCAAAAGTGATGCCGGAAATCAATTCGCTTACCTATCGCGGTTACAAGGTGCAGGATCTCGCAACCGATTGTCGCTTTGAGGAAGTCGCCTATCTGATCTGGAACGGCGAACTGCCGAACCAGGGTCAGCTCGACGCTTTCAACAAGGCTGAAAAATCCGAGCGCGGACTTTCTGACGACATGATGAAAATCATGGGCCTCCTGAATCGGGAGGCCCATCCGATGGACACGCTGCGCACCGCTGTTTCCTTCCTCGGCCAGGAAGATAAGACGACGGACGATTCATCGCCCGAAGGCCTTTACGGGAAATCAATCCGCATGTTTGCGCTGATCCCGCAGATCGTCGCGGCTGACTTCCGTCTGCGCAACGGCAAGGAGCCGATCGCGCCGACAGACGACCTCGCCTTTTCGGAAAACTTTTTTCATATGTGCTTTGGGGAGGTGCCGGCGCCGGAGATCATCAAATGCTTTGACATTTCGATGACGCTCTATGCGGAGCATTCTTTCAACGCGTCGACCTACACCGCGCGCGCAATCGCTTCGTCGATGTCGGACATCTATTCGGCGGTCACCGGCGCCATCGGCTCGCTCAAAGGCCCGCTCCACGGCGGGGCCAATGAGGCTGTGATGCACATGCTGAAAGAGGTGGGCTCGCCGGACGTCGCGCGCGACTGGATGCTCACGGCGCTGAAAGAGAAGCGCAAGATCATGGGCTTCGGCCACCGCGTCTATCGCTCCGGGGACAGCCGCGTGCCGACCATGACCGACGCCTACAAGAAAATGGTCGATGTCATCGGCACGGAAGAGGCCAAAACTTATTGGGAGATCAGCCGCGTTCTCAACGAAACGATGGTCGATGAGAAAGGCATTTATCCCAATCTCGATTTTCCGGCGGGGCCGTCTTACTACCTGATGGGCTTTGAGATCCCGATGTTCACGCCGATTTTTGTCGTTAGCCGGATTACTGGATGGACGGCGCATGTGATCGAGCAGCTTGGCAATAACAAGCTTGTTCGTCCGCTCTCCAACTATACGGGCGTCAAGCAGCGCGATGTGACGCCGATCAATAAGCGGTAGAAAGAAAGCCCGCTCCGGCGCACCGGAGCGGGCATTGTCTCGCGAAAAATCAGAACGCTTGTTACTGAGTCATCGCGCGCAGCATCCACGCTGTTTTTTCGTGGGTCTGAATGCGAACGGTCAATAGGTCCGCACTCGCTGCATCGCCGGCGTCTTCGGCGATGGCGAGGCCCTCGCGGGCGCGTTTGATGAGCGTTTCATGATCAGCAAGCAGCCGCGCAATCATGTCTGTCGCCGGCGGCGGCGTCGTGTCGGCGCTGTCGATCACGGAGAGGTCAGCAAACTGCTTGCCGCTAGTCGGCGCGAAAACGCCCAGGGCGCGCACGCGCTCAGCGACTTCGTCGAGGGCGGCCCACATTTCACGGTACTGCTCCTCGAACATCACATGCAGGGTCTGGAATTGCGGGCCGGTGACGTTCCAGTGATAGGCGTGGGTTTTCATGTAAAGCGAATAGGTGTCGGCGAGCGTAGCGTTCAGCGCTTCGGCGACGGATTTGCGGGCATTCTCGTCAATGCCGATATCAACGGCGGTCATAAATCCTCCAGGAGTGAAAACTGCGAATGAGCGCTAGATAGGCGCGAATTCTTCATCAATCAAATAGATAATTCCGAAAGAAATTTACGGATAAATCGATAAGGTAAGCGCGCTCAAGCGGAGAGAGAAGCGCAAAATCGCTGGATGCGCGCACACGCGTCTTCAAGCTGTTCGGTGGCTGCCGCATAAGAAACCCGGAAGAAGGACGATGCGCCAAAGGCGGCGCCGAATACGACGCCGACGCCTTCCGCCTTCAACAGCGCTTCGGCAAAGTCTTCATCGGTCGCGATTTTGTCGCCGTTGGGCGCTCTTTTGCCGATAACGCCTTCGCAGCTTGGATAAGCGTAAAAAGCGCCGGCCGGCGTCGCGCAGGAAAGCCCCTCCGCCTCGTTCAGCATCGCAACGACAAGGTCGCGCCGTTCGCGAAACACTTTGTTGCGTTCCTTGAGAAAGCCATGGTCGCCATTGAGCGCGGCGACGCTCGCCCACTGGCTGATAGAGCAGGGGTTCGACGTCGTTTGCGACATGATCTTCGCCATCGCTTTGATCAAGGGCGCAGGCCCGCCCGCAAAACCGATCCGCCAGCCGGTCATAGCATAAGCCTTCGACGCGCCATTGACGGTGAGCGTGCGCTCAGCCAGTCGGGGCTCGACAGCGGCCAGAGTTGCAAACTCGAAATCGTCATAGACGATGTGCTCGTACATATCGTCGGTCAGGATCCATACATCGGGAAATTCGAGCAGGACGTCGCTGAGCGCCTTTAGCTCGTCGCCGGTATACGCCGCGCCGGTGGGATTCGAGGGCGAGTTCAGGATCAGCCATTTCGTTTTAGGGGTGATCGCGTCGCGAAGAGCGCTCGCGCTTAACTTGAAATCATCTTCGGCGCGGGTGTCGACAATCACCGGCGCGCCGCCGGCGAGTTGGGTCATGTCAGGGTAAGACACCCAGTAAGGCGCCGGGATCACCACCTCGTCGTCGGGGCTGACCGACGCGGCGAGGGCGTTGTAAATGACGGCCTTTCCCCCAGGACCGACAGAGATGTTCTCCCGCTTAAAATGAAGAGCGTTATCGCGTTTGAATTTGGAGATGACCGCGTCCTTGAGCTCGGGGATCCCGTCAACGGTGGTGTATTTCGTCTTGCCGTCTTTTATGGCGGCGATCGCTGCTTCCTTCACGTGATCGGGGGTGTCGAAGTCGGGCTCGCCGGCGCTTAAGGAAATAACGTCGCGGCCGGCGGCTTTCAGCTCGGCGGCTTTCTGCGTCATGGCGAGGGTTGGCGAGGGATTGATGCGGCGCAAAGACTGCGACGGTGTGAAGTCTGTCATCTTCGGGATCCTTCAGGGTGCGGGCGGCGCGGCTTGAGGGAGTCTATGGTGCGCTGCAATGCGGCGTTTGGCGAGTCCGTTCGAGACTGCATGTTTGCACAGCCTTGGACTTCAGTGCCTGTCTTCGAATTATCTTATAATCCACTAAAAATAATAGGGTTTTCATTTCTTGATTTGGGGTACGGGTTGTGTGCTAAACTCGATGGGAGACCGGGTAACGTCACGTCTCGAGACTTGGTGTGGTGGGAAGGAACACCCCAACGGAGCCATGATTAAGCCACTGAGGTCCGCCATTGCGCAAGCGCCGAGCCGCCGCGCGCAATTCGATCAGCTGACTCGCGTAGAAGCGGTCAAGCTCAAGGTCGAACGCGCCGCTCTGTTGTTCCGGGGCGCGCCCACGGCGATCGGCGTTACGTTGTTGAACGCCGCCATCACCGCTTGGGTTGCGTGGTCCGCGGTCAATCACACCGTTCTTTTCGCCTGGCTCGGCGCCGTCGGCGTCGTGGCCGCGATCCGCGGCGGCCTATGGGTGCGGTTCTGGGGATCGCGCACGTCGGCGCGCGCGATGTCGCAATTTGCCAACACCCATCTTTTCTTCATGGCCCTAAACGGCGCGCTTTGGGGTGCGTTAGCGCCGATCTTCGCCGTATACGGACTTCTAAGCCACGCCTTTTTACCGTTTATCATCGCCGGCATGTCAGCTGCTGCGGTCGTCTCGGCCGGCGCGTCATGGCGGGCCGTCTTGTCGTTCAACGTGCCGGCGCTCGCGCCCCTGGCCGCGACCTATGCGATCGCGGCCGGCGAGGGCGGCCTTGCGATATCGGCCGTCGTCATTCTCTTCGGCGCCGCGACTGCGTATCTCGCGCTCACGGTGCAGCGTATGATCGACCGGTCAATTCTCCTGCACACGCATAACACCGCGCTTTACGACGCCTTGCAGCGCCAGGCGGATGAAGCGCACGAGGCGGAACAACGCTTCCGGGCGCTGGTGGAATCAACCCAAGATCTCACCATGATTTTTTCGCCCGAGGGACGCGTCATTTACGCAAGCCCGTCCGCAGAGAATATTTTTGGCGCGCCGCCAGATGCGCTGGTCGGACGTTCGACCAGGGCCATTGTGCATGAAGACGACATTCCGCATTTCCGGGCTGTCGGCGAGAAGGCGTTATCGCAACTTGGCGAGTCGATGGAGCTTTCTCATGTCTGCATGCGCGCCCCCGACGGGGAATATGTCGCGCTCAGCGGCCGCTTGACCAACATGCTCTATGTGCCCGGCGTTGAGGGCTTTGTTTTCAACGGCGCCGCGATCAAGGAAGCGCCGCAAACTCATCTTCACGCGGTGACGTGATTGCTTAACGACGAGGCGACTTCCGAAACTGCGCGTCGGCTGGCGGGCAAACGCGAGCAAAGAAAACGCAAACCCTCGCCCATGATTGGCTGGCGGGAGCTGGCCGCCTTTCCCGATCTTGGCGTTGATCGCATTCATGCAAAAATCGACACCGGGGCCAAAACTTCCGCGATCCATGCCTTTCGCGTGCATCCGATTGATATTGACGGCGCGCCGGGCGTTGAGTTCTTTCTGCATCCGCGCCGCAGACGGAAAAAACCCGAGATATACTGTCGCGCTCCGATCGTCGGCAAACGCGTGATCCGAAGCTCCAACGGCGTTGAGCAGGAGCGTTACGTGATCGCGACGCATATGCGCATCGGCGGCCGGACCTGGAAGATCGACCTGACTCTCGCCGACCGCGACGCCATGGGCTATCGATTGCTAATCGGGCGCGACGCTATGCGCCGGCGCTTTGTCATTGATCCGGGTGCGTCTTATCTGTTGAACGAAGACTTTTACGCCGAAAAGGAGAGCCGATGAAGCTCGCTTTGCTTTGCCGCAATCCCGACCTCTATTCGCATAAGCGTCTGGTCGAGGCCGCTGAGACCCGCGGCCACGACATCGACGTCATTGATCACCTGCGGTGTTACATCAACATCACCTCGCATCGCCCGACCGTCCGTTATCGCGGTGAAGAGCTCACCGCTTATGACGCGGTGATACCGCGCATCGGCGCATCGGTGACGTTCTATGGAACGGCCGTCCTGCGGCAATTCGAGATGATGGGCTGTTATCCGGTGAATGAATCGGTGGCGATCAGCCGCTCGCGCGACAAGCTGCGGTCCTTGCAACTGCTCGCTCGCCGGGGGATCGGGTTGCCGGTGACCGTCTTCGCCCACCGCACCAGCCGCGCTGAAGAAATCCTCGACATGATCGGCGGCGCGCCGGTCGTGGTGAAACTTCTGGAGGGCACACAAGGCATCGGCGTTGTGCTGGGCGAAACGCAGAAAGCCGCGGAATCGATCATTCAGGCCTTTGGCGGGGTCAAGACCAACATCCTTGTTCAGGAATTCATCAAGGAGGCGGGCGGGGAAGATATTCGCGCGCTGGTCGTCGGCGAGAAGGTCGTCGCGGCGATGAAGCGGAAAGGCAAGGAAGGCGATTTCCGCTCCAACATTCACCGCGGCGGCAGCGCGGAAATGATCAAAATCACGCCCGAGGAGCGTTCAACGGCGACGCGCGCAGCCCGCGCCATGGGCCTTAATTTCTGCGGCGTCGACTTGCTGCGCTCAAATCACGGGCCTGTCGTGATGGAAGTCAATTCCTCGCCCGGGCTCGAGGGAATTGAGAACGCCACCGGCGTCGACGTCGCCGGACAGGTCATCGACTTCATCGAGAAGAACGCCAAATTCGGCAAGACGAAGACAAAGGGCAAGGGCTGAGCGCGGCGACGCACTCGCCCCGCCGTCGAATTCGTTGTCATCCAAATGGATGATTCCGCCCTACTAGGGCCTTCGACGGATTGCAGACCGTAAAACGCTGTGATGGGATTTGCTCAACCAAAGGAGCATGATTTCATGGAAAAAGTTGACGGCATTGGCGGCGTTTTTTTCCGCGCGCGCGATCCTGAAGCGCTTGCGAAATGGTATGAGGAGAATCTTGGCGTCTCGCGCGTGCCGGGCGACTATGAAACGCCGCCCTGGCAAACCAAAGCCGGCTCAACCGTTTTCGGACCCTTTCAAATGGACACGGAATATTTCGGCGAGAAAAGCCAGCAATGGATGATCAATTTCCGCGTTAGCGATCTTGATGCGATGGCGGCGCAGCTGCGCAAGAACGGCGTTAAGGTCGATGTCACCCATGACGATCAGCCAAACGGCCGCTTTGCGCGATTGGCGGACCCGGAAGGCAACCCGATTGAATTATGGGAGCCTGGCGGCGCTGATCCCGGCGCCTCAGTCAAATAGGCTGGAGACGGACTCTTCGTTGGCGATCCGGCGGATCGCTTCAGCCAGCAATGTCGCGATCGAGACTTCTTCGATTTTCGGACACGCGGCGACATCGTCAGCGGCTTCTATGGAGTCGGTGACCATGAGGCCGCTTAATGCGTCTGATTTCATCACCCGCGCCGCGGCGTTGTCAGACAGAACGCCGTGGGTGACGCAGGCGATGACGCTCTTTGCGCCCTTGTCGATCAGCGCCTGCGCGGCGTTGCACAAGGTGCCGCCGGAATCGACGATGTCGTCGAAGATCACGCAATGCCGGTCGGCGACATGACCGATGATATTCATCACTTCGGATTTGCCGGGGCCTTCGCGGCGCTTGTCGACGATCGCGAGCGGGCGATCATCTAGCCGCTTGGCGAGCGCGCGTGCGCGCACGACCCCGCCGACATCGGGAGAGACGACCGTGACCTCGCCGAGAGCGCCATTGTGCATCTCGCGGACCCGGCGTTCGAACTCTTTGACCGCATATAGATTATCGGTCGGGATATCGAAAAAGCCCTGGATCTGGCCGGCGTGCAGGTCGACTGTGAGGACCCTGTCCGCCCCGGCGGTGGTGATCAGGTTAGCAACGAGCTTTGCTGAAATCGGCGTGCGCGGGCCCGCTTTGCGGTCCTGGCGGGCGTAGCCGAAATAGGGAAGGACGGCGGTCACCCGGCTCGCTGACGCGCGCGTCAGCGCATCGATGGTGATCAACAGCTCCATCAGATTGTCATTCGCCGGGTGCGACGTCGACTGAATGACGAAGACATCCTCGCCGCGCACATTCTCCTGAATTTCGACGAAAACCTCGCCGTCCTTGAAAGTGCGGATCTCGGCGTCGGCGAGGGAAGTGGAGAGACGTCCGGCGATCGCTTCGCTTAACCGACGGTTTGAGTTTCCGGCGATCAGTTTCATAGCCATGCCCCTCTCGGCTGCGCGCTCGGCAAGGGCTTCATGACGTTTTCTTGACAGGGGTGCAAGCCGTTTTTTGCACTGCGGCGCTTAAAGAAGCGCAATCGCCGAGAGATTGCGTCCATAGTCGGCGCGCCCAGCGGCGCGCGAGGCGCGATAGGAGAAATAGTCGTCCTGGCTGGCTAGAGTGCAGATCTCCACATCGCCAATTTGGTGAACGCCCTTGGCGCGCAAACGCGCCGCGCCGAAGCCGGCGAGATCAAACTGGCGCTTGTCCTCGCGCGCGCCGGCGCTGAAGAATGGCATGCTTTCGGGATGAGCGTCGGCGAAGGCGTCGACGAGATCCATCCCCACTTCGAAATTCGGCTGACGAAGGCAGGGTCCAAGCCCGGCCCGGATTGACGGCGCTCGCGCGCCGAGCGAGACCATGGCGTCGATCGTGTTCTCCAGGATCCCGGCGAGCGCGCCCCGCCAGCCGGCATGCGCAGCAGCGACGATGCGCGCCTCCGGATCTGCGAACAGCCATGGCATGCAATCGGCGGCGAGGGCGCCGACGGCGATGCCCGGCGTGTTGGTGACAAGCGCGTCCGCTTCCGGCGGGCCCGCTCGCCACGGCGCATCGACGATTTCAACGATGGCGGAATGCTTCTGATGAAGCGTGACTAGGCGCTCCGGCGCAACATTGAGCGCCGCAGCGCAGCGTCGTCTGTTCTCGGCGACGTCGGCCGGCTTGTCGCCCGACCCCGGCCCGGTGTTGAGGCTAAGATAGTCGCCTGTCGAAACGCCGCCGACGCGCGAGAAAAAGCCATGGGCGATCCTATCGCTAGCGAGCCCGCTCAGAGTCAGTCTCGGCGGCGCGCTCATAGATCGTCAAACCCGGCGACCGCCGGTTCATCGGGGCCGGTGACCGCCATCACCTTGAAGATTTCACCCATCTGATCGGGCGCCGCGATGCGCGTCGCGCCGGCGCGAATGCGCGCTTGCTCGTTTTGAGGCTTGTCTTTGCACAACATCTCCGTGCGCAACGGCAAGCCCATGCCATTCAGGAATTGTCCTTGGGCGATGGGCCCATAAACGCTGACGCCGGCGTCGATTGCGATGGCGCTCAGAGCGGCGAAATCGACATGCGCTGTCAGGTCGGCTTTCCCCGGCGCCGCCAGCGGCGGCGCATATTGATGGGCGCGAACGGCCTGCAGCGTGTCGCCGAGGCCGGAGGCGATGTGTCCGTAATCGATAATGAGCGCCGCGCCGCCCTCAGCGCGCAGCAATTGCGCGATCTCCTCCATGAAGTCGCGCGCCGCGAAGTTGATTTCGAAGATGTCGCCTATCGCGCATGTCTCCGCCGGCGGCAGGCCGTAATCAGGCGGCGGGGGAACGTCGCCGTTTACGAAGGCGAGCGCGCCTTTGTCATCAAGACCCACCATCCGTTCGCGCCAGCCAATCTTCGTACGGACGAACTGCCGGACTGGCAGACAATCGAAAAATTCATTCGCAACGATGAGGCTCGGCGCCGGGGGCATATCGGCGAATTCATCGGCCCAAAGGGGTTTCACGCCGCTCGCGCGCAAGCGCTTTTGTTGCTCGACGCGCATCCGGCCCGACGTCTCCAGAAGCCAGACTTGCGCGCCTTCGAGAAAGCGCGGGCGCAGGCGCGCCGTGCGCAAGATGTCCTCCATCAGGACGCCGCGTCCCGGCCCAAGCTCGATGAGGTTGAATTCCGCGGGCTCGCCCATCCCCTGCCAGGCCTCGATGAGCCAGGCGCCGATCAATTCGCCGAAAATCTGGCTGATCTCCGGCGCGGTGGTGAAATCTCCGTCGGCGCCGATGGCGGTCTGCGACATGTAATAGCCGTCATGGGGATGGCTCAGCGCGTCCGTCATAAAGTCGGCGACCGTGATCGGGCCTTTTAGGCGGATCAGCTGCTGCAACCGCTCGCCGAGCGGCGTGCGTTCGGCCATCGCCGGACCGGCCATCAAGCGGCCTCGGCGGCGGGTTTGCGCGTGCGCCAGATCATCCAGGCGCCGAGCGCCAGCATCGGCACCGAGAGCATCATGCCCATGGTCAGTCCCAGCGGGAAGTCGGGCATATGGGCGTCCGGCTCGCGGAAATTCTCAATGAAGATGCGCGACAGCGCATAGCCGGCGAGGAAGAGGCCGATAACGGCGCCCGGCCGTTTCAACAGCCCGAGAGAGTGGGTCCCGATCCTGATCACCGCAAAGAGGACAAGCCCCTCAAGCGCGGCCTCGTAAAGCTGGCTTGGATGGCGCGCCACCTGCAGAGGATCGGTCGGGAAAACCATCGACCACGGACCATCCCAGGGCCGGCCGTAAAGCTCGGCGTTGATGAAATTTGCGATGCGCCCGAAGAAAAGCCCGATCGGGGCGGCGGCGGCGAATAGATCGCCCATGGAGAGCGCGTTGAGCTTGTGATGGCGCGCATAGAGCCAGCCGGCGAGCGTCACGCCGATTAGCCCGCCGTGAAACGACATCCCACCCTGCCACAGCATCAAGGCCGGCGGGAAGGGCAGAAGCCCGAAGATAGGTTGCCAAGGCGCCAGCAGCAGCTGGGGATCGTAGAAAAAGACAAAGCCGAGCCGTCCGCCGGCCATGACGCCGATCGCCACCCAGAAGACGACGTCGTCGAGATGGGTTCGCGTCATCGGCGCGCCCGCCGCGCCCCAGATCAATGAATTCTTTAAAAGACGGGTCAGATAGAACCAGCCGGCGGCGAGGCCGCCGATATAGGCCAGCGAATACCAGCGGATCGGCACCGGCCCGATCTGAACGGCGATTGGGTCGATGGCGGGGTAGGGAAGCGACATGACTCTCAGGAGCGTTTACGGCGGAAGACGCGTTTCAATAGCGCGGTTTGGACGCGCTGTCGCCCCGCGCTAATGCGCCCTATATAGGGACAAAAGGAGACTACTTTATGCAGACCCAGAGCGCCATTTTCGACGAGATTGCAAAGCTGATGACCGATGCGGCCGGCGCTGCGGACGGCGTGCGGCGCGAGGCTGAAACCGTGATGAAAAGCCAACTCCAGCGCCTCGTCGCGGATATGGACTTCGTAACCCGCGAGGAGTTCGAGGCGGTGCGCGACATGGCCCGAACCGCGCGCGAGGAAAACGAGGCGCTGAGAGCCCGGCTTGACGCGCTTGAGGCGAAAGCCTGACACCGCCTCGACGTTCCATGCGGAAAACCCGCCGCTAGCGAATCATTTCAACGAATCCCGAATCGCTTCGTCATGATCAGCGGTTGAGGCGGTTTGCCGCACGCCGGTCATGGAAAGGGCGCGCATGTCGATTGAATTGATTCAAAAACCCTCTGCACCGGCCGATCCGATGTCGGCGCTGGAAGCAGCCGCTGAACATCTGGATTTCGAGATGGAGCGGGTGGCCGACTGCGAAATTCATATCATGCTGCCCTGCGTCTGGCGCGATATTGGCCTGTGGTTCACCTGGCGCGACGAACTTTCGACGCTGCAGATGGGCGCGCCCTTGGACTTAAAGGCGCCTGCGGGTCGCGAAAGCGAAACAAGCCATCTCATCACCATGATTAATGAGCGCCTGTGGGCCGGTCATTTCGATCTTTGGACGGACGACAATTCGATCGTTTATCGCAACGCTGCGGTTCTGCCTGAGAGCGGCGGCATCGAGCCGTCGCAAGCAGAGATGCTGATCCGCGCGGCGGCAGAAGCCGTTGACCGGTTCTACCCGGCGTTCAATTTCCTCGTCTGGGGCGGCAAAAAACCCGAAGCCGCGCTTGAGGCGTCGCTTTTCGAGACAGCCGGAAACGCCTAACCTCCCGCCCATGGGAAAACCGATCTCCGTTGCGCTTGTGGGCGCAGGCTCCATGGGCGGCGCGATGCTGGAAGGCTGGCTGAAAGCCGGCGTTATCGATCCGCCCGCAAGCGCCATCTTCGATCCCAAACCGCCGGTGCGAATGCGCTCTCTCGCGAAGAGCGCCGGCGTTTCACTGAACCCAGATCGCCCGCGCCGCTTCGACGTGTTGATCCTGGCCGTCAAGCCGCAGATCGTCGCCGACGCCTTGCCGGCTCACGAGAATATCGCCGGCGGCGCGATCGTCATATCCGTCATGGCGGGCGTCACGATTAAGACAATCGCTGGCTTGCTCGGCGGACCAGCGAAGATCGCCCGCGCGATGCCGAATCTGCCGGCCGCGATCGCAAAAGGCGTAACCGGCGTCTTCGCCAATGAGGGGCTGACAAGCGCCGACCGGAATAGCGTTGACGCGCTTCTGGCGGCGGTGGGCGAGACCCTTTGGGTCGGGTCAGAAGCCGACATCGATCTCGTGACCGCGGTTTCAGGTTCGGGTCCCGCTTATTTCTTTCAGTTTGCGGAATGTCTTGCTGAAGCGGCCAGGGCCAACGGTTTGCCGGCCGACGCGGCGATGCGTCTTGCCCGCGCAACGCTTATCGGCGCGGGCGCCTATGCCGAGAGCGACGATCGGGCGCTGAGCGACATCCGCAAAGCCGTGACGTCGCCTGGCGGCACGACCGAGGCCGGGCTGGCGGCGCTTGGCGCCGGAAACGGCGATCTGGGCGCGCTCGTCCGGCGCGCCGTCGACGCGGCGCGCAAGCGCGCCGATGATCTGAGTTCGTAGATTGTTCAGCCCTTCACCGCGGCAGGCGAATCTCCGCGCGCAGTCCGCCATGCGTCGACTGGTTCAAGGTTGCGTCGCCGCCATGGGACCGCGCGACGTCGCGCACGATGGTGAGCCCCATGCCGACGCCGGATTCGCTCAACGACCGCGCCTCATCAAGCCGCGTGAACGGCTTGAAAACGTCCTTGTATTTCTCCGGGGGAATTCCCGGCCCGTCATCGTCGACGGCGATGGTGACGCTGTCGTCGTCCGCTTGGGTTGATATCCAGACCCGCTGGCCATGGCGCTGCGCATTGGCGACGAGATTGGCGACCGCGCGTTTAAGGGCGATCGGCCGCGCCGTGATCGTCAGCCGGTCATCGATCTCAGCACTAACGTCGCCTTCGAGCCTCGCGGCCTCTTCAATGACCTCGGCGATCATGGCGGCGATGCGAACGGCCGCCGGCTCCTCATCGGCGGCGTCGTCGCGGGCGAAATCGAGATAAGCGCTCACCATGCGCTCCATCTCCAGAACGTCGCGGCGCAGCTCGTCCATTTCCGGCGTGTCCTCCTGCAAGGCCAAGGCAAGCTTGATGCGCGTCAACGGCGTGCGCAGATCATGGCTGACGCCGGCGAGCATAGAGGCGCGTTGATCGAGATGGCGCTTGATGCGCTCGCGCATGGCGATGAAGGCGTAGCCGGCTCTGCGGACTTCCGTGGCCCCTGAGGGGCGAAAGTCCGGCGCGTCGCGTCCGCGGCCGAAAGCTTCTGCGGCGTTGGCGAGCGTTAAAATTGATTTGACCTGCCGGCGCATGAAGATTGTCGCAATCCATCCCAAGAGGATCGATGTTCCGATCAGCCAGAAAAGAAAGATGGGTCCGGTTGTTGCGAAGGCGCGATCGCGCAGAACCAGATAGACGAGACGACCGTCAGCTGTCTGTACCTGAATTTCGACATACTCCTTCCAGCTTTGCGTATCGAACCAGTAGGGTTCATTAATGCGCGTTTTAAGACGGTTATTGAGAACGACATTATAAACATTAAAGGGCGACAGGCGGTCTTCTCCGGGGAGCGCGCCGGTCGGCTCATGGCGCATGACGATATCGAGATCAGTGAGCGCGCGCGCGATTAGGACGTCGCGTTCGGCGGGCGTTGTTGTCTCATCATGGAGTTCCGTGAGCAGAGCGACTTGACCGGCGACATTGTTTGAGAGGTTCGCTGAGACGCGGTCCCAGTGGCGCACAAAGAAGATATACGTAATGAAGGACTGCATCAGGAAGATCGGCAGAACGACGATTAAGATTACGCGCAGGTAAAGGCTCTTCGGCGCATAGCGGCGTAACATAAGGGGCCTAGTCCGGCATCAGCGCGTAACCGACGCCGCGCACGGTTTGCAGATAGATCGGCGCGCGCGGGTCTTCTTCGATCTTTTTGCGCAGGCGCGTCACCTGAACATCAACGGAGCGCTCCATGGCGAGGTCGGTCTGCTTCGCCAGCGCTTCGCGAGAGATCGGCTCGCCGGGCTTTCGCGCTAGCGCCCTTAAAAGGCTTGCCTCGCCCGCCGTGAGTCGCACAAGCTCGCCCTTGCAACGCAACTCGCCGCGCCCCGCCGAAAAGGTGCATTCGCCGAATGTGAGTTCCTGCGCGCTGATCGGACCGGGCCCGGCGCGGCGCAGCAAGGCGCTGACGCGCAACAAAAGTTCACGCGGTTCGAACGGCTTTGAGAGATAGTCGTCGGCGCCTTGTTCAAGACCCTTGATGCGATCTTCCGGCAGGCCCCGCGCGGTCAGAAGCAGGATCGGAACGCTCGAACTCGCGCGAACGGATGTCGTGAAGTCAAAGCCGGACTCGCCCGGCATCATCACATCGACGATCAGCAAATCAAAATCGACGCTGCGCATCATGCGCTTGGCCTCGGCCGCGTCTTTTGCTGTCGTCGTGCGGAATCCATGATCAGAAAGATACCGGTTCAGAAGGGTGCGGATCCGTTCATCATCATCGACGATCAACAGATGACCGGCGTCTTCCGGCGGCGGAGCGGTCATGGGCTCGCCTCCGATTTGAGCAAGCGGGCGGCGCGCCGCGCATAATCAAGACCGGTCCACAACGTGAGAATGGCCGCGAACCAAAGCGCCGCGCTTGCGAGCGGGCGAAGCGCCTCGCCCACAATGCCGTTATTGGCCGATGCGAGAAGCAGGCCGGCGGCGATGAGCTGCGCGGCGGTCTTCCATTTGGCGATGCCGGTGACAGCAAGTGCGTCGCCACGCCCGGCGACGGCCTCGCGCAATCCGCTGACAAAAATCTCGCGCAGGATGATGACGATCACCGCGAAGACGCCGGCGCCGGCGATAACGCCGTTTCGCAAGAGAAGAATCAACGCGGCAGCAATCAGAAGCTTGTCTGCGATAGGATCGAGCGCGGCGCCGAGCGCGGAGACCTCGCCGCGCGCCCGGGCGATCCAGCCGTCGAGAAAATCGCTCGCCGCCGCGATCGCGAAGACGACAAAGGCGGCGCGCATATTCCACTCCGCATTCGCGAGAAAAACAAGCGCGAAGGGCAGGATCAGCGCGATCCGAGCGAGAGTGACGGCGTTCGCCATAATTGTTTCATTACGCTGCTCCGTAGCCCGGCGCCAGCCGCGCGAACCAAGGCGGCGATCGTTCCTCGTCTTTATTGCAGGAGTGCGGCGAGTTCCTTGACGAGCCTTGCCGCGACATTGGCGGTGGCGAGGGCGACATCGCGCTCAGGATTTAATTCGACAATATCGGCGCCGACAGGCGATGCGGGCAGTTTTTTCAGAATGGCGAGAACATCCCGCGTCGAAAGGCCTCCCGGTTCAGGATGGGAAACGCCCGGCGCGTAAGCGGGATCAAGGCCGTCGAGATCGATCGACACATAGAGCGGCTCGGCGAGCTTATGGAAAGGAATGTCATCGATCTCATCGGCGCCGAGCATGACAACGCCATGGCGGCGCCCGAAAGCGCGTTGTTCAGGGCCGACGCTGCGCAAGCCAACCTGGACCAGAGACTTGACGCAATCATCTTCAATCGCTCTGGCGAAGGGACTGGCGTGCGAATAGGGATCGCCGTCAAACTCTTCGTAAAGATCGGTATGCGCATCGATATGCAGGATGTTGACGGGGCCGAAGCGGTCGCGAAAGGCCCTAAGGATGGAAAACGTGACGGAATGGTCGCCGCCGAGGCTAAGCGCCTTTCCTGTTTCAAGCGCCGCTCTTGTTCGCGCTTCGATCGCCTCGCGCGCCTTTTCTGCTTCATCGGGAAGGTCTGCGAAATCGAAGGCTGAAATCGCGTCGCGAAAGTCGACGCCGGAAAGCGAAAAGGGGCTTGATGCGTCTGAATAAAGCGCAGCGCGAATAATAGCAGGTCCGAGGCCCGCGCCCCTTGCGTGCGACGAGCTTGCATCCCAGCCAAAACCGCAAAGCGTGATGGTCATGTCCGCAATCAAAGCACAAAAAAGCGGCGACCGGTATGGCCGCCGCTTTCATGATTTCGTTGGGTCAGGCGACGCTGCACCTAATGGCTATTTGGCGTCGTTCCAAATCTTCCTGTAGGACCAGTAGAGAAGGCCGGTCAGGATCACGAGATAGATAAGCGTTGCTACGCCGAGCGACTTGCGCTGCTCCATCTTTGGCTCAGCCGCCCACGTCAGGAATTCAACGACGTCCGCTGAATACTGCTCGACCGTTTCCGGCGTTGAGTCGTCGGGATAGTCGATGACACCGTCATAGAGCGGCTGCGACATGGCCAGGACGCCGCCATAGGGAACTTCAACGCCTTTTTGCGGCTTGCCTTCAGCATCCAGATATTCCGGCTTCAAGGCTTGCGACATGTCGCCGGGATAATACGGATTGTAATACTGCCCCGGCGCGATCTCGACGGTTGACGGCGGCTCGACATAGCCAGTGAGCAGGCTGTAGACATAGTCGGCGCCGTTGGCGCGCGCCTTGATAATCAAGGAAAGATCCGGCGGCAGGGCGTTGTTGTTCGCCATGCGTGCGATCTGCTCGTTCGGGAACGGGCCCGGGAAGCGATCGGAGGGAAGCGCCGTGCGTTCAAACATATCGCCGAATTCGTCCGGCCCATCCATCACCTTGAATTTGTAGTTTTCGGCGATGGATTTGACGATCGGATTATCGTTCGGGTTCGAACAGTTGATGGTGTCCGGGACGCCGGCCGGGCATTCGTCAAGATGGAACGGGCCGCCCTTTTGTCCGAGGTTGCGGAAAGAGAGGTAGTCGAGCCCGTGGCAGTTCGAGCAAACGGTTTCATAAACCTGATACCCGCGCTGCAAGGCGTCTTGGTCATAGGTGCCGAAGGGCCCGGAGAAATGCCAGTCCTTCGTTTTGTATTCCTTGACGTCGCCGCCGGCCGCATGAGCGGTTCCAAAAGCGGGAAGGGCGGCCAAGGCGAGAATACTAAGAGCGCGAAGAGCGTTCATGGTGAATCCCATCAGTTATAGTTGTTCATTCCGCGGGCGAAGGCGCTGGAGCGGCCTGCGGCGGCGCGCTATCGGCGTCCGAATCTTTCTTTTTGAGAACCGACTCAGCGATTGAGCGCGGCAATGGTTTGGGCGTCTCCATGATCCCGAGCAATGGCAGGATGATCAGGAAGAACGCGAAATAGTAGGCGGTGAAGATCTGCGCCCACATGACGTATGCGCCTTCCGCCGGCTTGCCGCCGAGATAACCGAGCGCGATGCATGCAATGACGAAAAGGAAGAACCACAGCCGCGCGACCGGGCGATAGCGCATGGAGCGCACTTTCGACGTGTCGAGCCACGGCAGGACGAAGAGCACGAGGATCGACGCGAACATCGCGATGACGCCGCCAAGCTTCGCCGAGATCGGTCCAAGGTCAAAAGTGACCGCCCGCAGGATCGCGTAGAAGGGCAGGAAGTACCATTCCGGCACGATATGAGCCGGCGTCGACAGCGGGTTGGCCGGAATGTAGTTGTCCGCGTGTCCGAGCGCGTTCGGGTTAAAGAAGACGAAGATCGCGAACAGGATGAAGAAGACGCCGATGGCGAAACCATCCTTCACCGTGAAATAGGGGTGGAAGGACAGAGTGTCTTTCTTAACGTCTTTCACGTCAACGCCGGTGGGGTTGTTGTTGCCCGTCGTGTGGAACGCCCAAATGTGCAGGACGACGACGCCGAAGATGGCGAAAGGCAGAAGATAGTGAAGCGAGAAGAACCGGTTCAGCGTCGGATTGTCGACGGAGAAACCGCCCCAAAGCAGGGTCCGAATGTCGTCGCCGACCAGCGGGATCGCTGAGAACAGGTTCGTGATAACGGTCGCGCCCCAGTAGGACATCTGACCCCAGGGCAACACATAACCCATGAATGCGGTCGCCATCATTAACAGGAAGATCACGACGCCGAGGATCCAGGACATTTCCCGCGGCGCTTTATAGGAGCCATAGTAAAGACCGCGCATCATGTGGATGAAAACGGCGAGGAAGAACATCGACGCGCCGTTCTGGTGCACATAGCGCATCAGCCAGCCATAGTTCACGTCGCGCATGATCTTTTCGACGCTTTCGAAAGCGTAATCGACATGCGGCGTATAGTGCATGGCGAGAACGACGCCGGTGATGATCTGAATAATCAGGCAGACAACGAGAATGCCGCCGAAGGTCCACCAGTAGTTGAGGTTCTTCGGCGTCGGGAAATCCATAAAGTCCGCGCTCATGCGCACGATCGGCAGGCGCTTATCGAGCCACTTTTCAAAGCCCGTGGACGGATTATAGGTCGATGGATGGCTGCTCATAGGTCAAGCTTCTCCTAACCGATCTTGATGGTGGTGTCTGAAATAAACTGGAACGGCGGTATGGGCATGTTCTCGGGCGCCGGGCCTTTGCGGATGCGGCCGGCCGTATCGTAGTGCGATCCGTGGCAGGGGCAGAACCAGCCGCCATAGTCGCCCTTCACTTCGCCCGAAGACGTGCCGAGCGGGATGCAGCCGAGGTGTGTGCAAACGCCGACGAGCACCAGCCACTCAGGGCGGGCCTCGCCGTCTTGCGGCGTTGTCCGGTTGCCGTCGGTGGCGTCGCTGCTTTGAACATTCGGGTTGCGCGCATTCGGGTCCTTCAGCGCCGACAGCGGGACAGCGTCGGCCGCTTCAATCTCGGCCGGCGTGCGCCGGCGGATGAAGACCGGCTTGCCCTGCCAGAAAACCCTGATCGCTTGGCCGACCTGAACGCTCGAAAGATCGACTTCTTTCGTCGACAGCGCCAGAACGGAGGCGTCGGGGTTCATTTGGCTGACGAGCGGCCAAGCCACGCCGATCGCGCCGACGCCAGCTGTGGCGGCGGCAAAAATGTGGATGAAATCGCGGCGTGTTGGTTCGGATTCAGTCGTCGGATCGTTAGTTGTCATTGTTTGACGCCTCTAAGCAGAAAATAGCCCAGTAGGGGAAGAAAATTACGCGGTGCGTGCAACATGCCCTATGTACTAAATCTCGGCGGTCGCGGACTGCGGCCTAGCGTCGCGAAACACCATACCAGAATGGGCGAGGTTCGAGGAATATCACGATGTTGCGTCTCGCGCTCTATCAGCCCGATATCCCGCAAAATGTCGGCGCGGCTATCCGGGCGGCGGCCTGTTTCGGGGCCGGGCTTGATATCATTGAGCCTTGCGGGTTTCCGTTGAACGATCGCGAGATCAGACGCGTCGCCCTCGATTATGGCGCCCTCGCGGCGCCCACCGCGCATTCGGGCTGGGAGGCGTTCCAGCAGGCGAACGCCGAGGCTCGCATTGTTTTGTTAACGACTAAAGGCGCGCAGCCGCTCTGGGAATTTCAGTTTGAGGCGGGCGACATCATTTTGATGGGCAGGGAGAGCGCCGGCGTCCCTGACGAGATTCATGAAAGCGCCTCAGCGCGGCTGCGCATCCCGATGGCGCAAGGGGCCCGTTCGCTCAATGTCGCGGTGGCGGCCGGCGTCGCCCTCGCGGCCGCGCGCCGCTGCGTCGCGTATTAAAAGCCCCAGCTCGACGGCGCCGCGATCGCCTCGCGACGGCCCACCGCCTGCAATCCCTTCACGACGCGGACGATGTACCAGATCAGCGCGTAGATCAGGATCAGAAACCCGATCAGCACCACCGCGAGGAGGGCGCCGACGATCGACAGGACGATCGCCTTCCAGAATATGTTGATCTGGTTGTGGTAGTGGCTCTTCAGCCAATCCGGCGCGTCGTTCTTCGCCATATACGCCATGACGACGCCGATGATCGCCGTGATGCCGGCGGCGAGGCCGACGAGATAAAGGATGTAGATCAGATTGGCGTTGCCGCTTTCTGACGGGTTGGTCGAAATAGTCGGCTCGGATGTCGGCTCAGACATGATCTTCTCTTCTTCCCTGTGCCCGCGCGGCCGACGGCCCTGGTCTTGTCCCGTCGGCTTGCCCGTGGGGCCGGGCGTTGATAAGAGCCCGCCCGCTAATCATACCGATCCTAACGAAGGATATCTTCCATGGCCATCGAACGAACCTTTTCCATCATCAAGCCGGACGCAACCCGCCGCAATATTACCGGCAAAGTCATCGCCAAACTCGAAGAGGGGGGCCTGCGCGTCGTCGCATCGAAACGCATCCGCATGAGCCGCCAGCAAGCCGAAGGGTTTTATGCGGTGCACAAAGAAAGACCGTTTTTCGGCGAACTTGTCGACTTCATGATGTCCGAGCCGGTGGTCGTTCAGGTGCTCGAAGGCGAGAATGCCATCGCCCGCAATCGCGAAATCATGGGCGCGACGAACCCGAAAGAGGCCGCCCCCGGCACCATTCGGGCTGAGTTTGCTGAATCGATCGGCGAAAACACCGTGCACGGTTCGGATGGTCCGGATACGGCGCGCGACGAAATCAAATTCTTCTTCTCCGAAGACGAGATCACGGGCTAAGGCGCCTGCAGCCCTTGCAACGGTTGCATGAGAGGTGACAGACGAGTGGCGTCGGCGTCGCCTGCGGCCGACGTTATATTCTGGCGCTGCACTGGAGGTGAGAAATGCGCGTGCTGACGGGAGCCTTCCTGATTTGCTTCGGCGTCTTCGCAAGTGTCGCCGCAAATGCGCAAACGCCCTATCCGACGCCTGTCGAAGGCGATTTCATCGCTGAGGACTTTCAGTTTTCGAGCGGCGAAAGCCTCGACGAGTTGAAGCTGCACTATCGCACGATCGGCAAATTAAAGCGGGACGAAAACGGCCGCGCGACGAACGCCGTCCTAATCATGCACGGCACGACGGGGTCTGGCGCCAGTCTGCTGCGCGAAACATTCGCCGAATATCTCTTTCAGCCCGGCGGGCTTCTCGACGCGCAGGACTATTTCATCATTCTTCCTGACGGCATTGGCCATGGCGCCTCGTCCAAACCATCAGACGGGATGCGCATGGATTTCCCGGAATATGATTACGACGACATGATCCGCGCGCAGCATCTGTTGCTGACCGAGGGGCTTGGCGTTGATCATTTGCGCCTCGTCATGGGAACGTCCATGGGCGGCATGCATAGCTGGATGTGGGCGTACGCCTATCCCGACTTCATCGACGCGGCGATGCCGCTCGCCAGCCTGCCGGTTGAAATCGCCGGCCGAAACCGCATGCTCCGCAAGATGGTGATCGACGCGATCAAATCCGATCCGGCATGGGCGGGCGGCGACTACGAAGAAAAGCCAATGACGGGTCTTACGGCGGCGATGTATCCGCTCATCTTCATGGTCTCGAGCCCGCTTCAATATCAAAAGCAGGCGCCGACCCGGGAAGAGGCCGAAGCCTTCCTGGATCGTCTGGTCGATCGGTATACGGCGGGATACGATCCGAATGACGTCATCTATGCGTTCGATGCGTCGCGCAATTACAATCCCGCGCCGCACCTTCATAAGATCACCGCGCCGCTCATTGCCGTGAATTCCGCCGACGACCAGGTCAATCCGCCGGAGCTTCAGATCCTCGAACGGGAAATCGAGAAGGTCGAAAACGGCAAAGCGGTCGTGCTGCCGATTACCGACGAAACGCGCGGTCACGGCACGCATACCGTGGCGGCGCAGTGGGAGGACCATCTCAAGGCGCTCTTAGAGGCGACGGCGCGGAATTGACCGGGAACCTTCTTCTCGATTCGCTTATTTCCCTCGGCGCGATCGCGGTGATGGTCGGATTTGTATGGCGCCTTTTCGGCGGGTCCGGCGAACCGGTGAGCGAAGGAGCCGCGCGCGACCGACTGGCGTTCGACGAGCCGGATTTTCACCCTGCTGAGTGGCTCTTCGACGCTGACGGCTATGCGGCGCTAGCGACGGACGGCGCTGGGGAATTTGCCATCATAATTCGCAAAGGGGACGATCTTGCGACGCGCCGGTTCGCCGCTGACCGGGTGGACGCTAAAATGAGCGCAGAAACGCTCGTCCTGCGTTTCGGCGATCCGGGTTTTCCGCCGGTTCGCCTGCGCGCGCCGGACGCTGCCGACTGGGCTCAAAAATTGCGGGGCTTGTGATAGATTAGCGCAATGGAATTCAATTACCCCAATATCATCGCCTGGGCGGTGCCGGCGTTCGCCATCCTTGTGCTGATCGAAGTTTTTGCGGCGCGGATGCTGAAGCGCGGCCGCTATGAGGCGCGCGATTCCGCGGCCAGCCTTTTCATGGGTTTTGGCAGCGAGATTGCGCCGCTCCTCGGCGGCGCGGCGATTGTCGGCGCCGTGTTCTTTGCGGCTTACGAATTTCGGCTGTTCGATATTCCGAACACATGGTGGGCGGTGCTTATCTGCTTTGTGCTCGATGATCTGCGATATTATTGGTGGCATAGGATCAGCCATGAGCGACGCTGGTTCTGGGCGAGCCATATCGTTCACCATTCCTCGCAGCACTATAATCTGACGACGGCCTTGCGGCAGACATGGACAGGGCAAATTCTCGGGCCGATCTTGTTCAAGACGCCGCGTGTGTTTTTAGGTTTCCATCCGTTGATGGTGCTCTTCGTCGGGGCGATCAATCTCCTCTACCAGTTCTGGATTCACACCGAGCTCATAAACCGGCTCGGGCCCTTCGAATGGGTCTTCAACACGCCAAGTCATCACCGGGTGCACCACGCGACAAACCCGCGCTACCTGGACGCGAATTACGCCGGCACGCTGATCATCTGGGACCGGATGTTCGGCACCTTCACGCCGGAGCGCGACGATGAAAAACCGCGATATGGCATTGTGAAGAACCTCGGCACCTTCAATCCGCTGATCATCTCGTTTCACGAGTGGATCGGTATCGCGAAAGACGTTTTCTCGGCGAAATCCCTGCGCGACGTCATCGGTTACACGTTCGGCCCGCCCGGCTGGTCGCCGGACGGCTCGCGCATGACGTCTCAGATGATCAAGGACCGCTGGCGAAAAATCGCCCGAGAAGAGCAGGAAACCCGCGAACCGCAAGCCCCGATTGCGGCGGAATAGGGGCGGCGGCGGCCCCGCCGCCACGAAGCTTCCCCAATCGCCGACAAATAATCAAAATTTCTCCCATCGATTGACCGAATGCGCCGTCACTTTCTTATGGTCGCGAGGGAGAATGGACCATGACGCCGATCCTTTTGAAAACCGCCGCCGCCATCGCCGCCGCCGCCGGGCTGGCCTATACGGCCGCTGACGACTTCACGGCCGGCTCGCCTTATGAGGGCGCCGAGCTTTCCAGTCTTGATGCGCGCGCGATTGAAGGCCACGCCGCTGTTTTGTTCGCCCGCGCGGACCGCAATGAAGATCGCGTCATCGACGTTCATGAATTCGCCGCGCTGTCGATTGTCTCGGCTGAACTTGCGCGCCTGAATGGTTTTGTGGTGATCGAAACCCATAGCGGCCCGCAGACTTTGCGCCTTGTCGCAAACGAGCCCGCGTCTTTGGGGTTTGCTGAGCACGCCCGCATCAATGCGGTGTCGCGAGCGACGTTTTACGCTTTCGCCGGCGAAGATGTGGCGCTTTCGGCTGATGAGTTCCTCGCCTATCAGAAATCGCAATTCGCAGCCGCCGATTTCGATCAAGACGGCGCGCTTGAGAAGGGCGAGTTGTCGGCTTACGCCAAGCGTCAGGCGCTTGTCGCGACCGCTGTGTAGCACAGCGCAAGATCCAATCTTCGCAATCCGAAAACGATAAAGCCCGTCGCTCCGCCGGCGGGCTTTTTCATTGTGCGGCCGCCCCAATGGCTCTGGGCTCCAGCGCGTATTTCCGAACGACGCCGCGCAGCTGATCATAGGTAAGCGACAGGGATTTCGCGGCCCGCGTCTGACTGCCGCCGGCCTCGCGCAGCGCGTCTATAACGAGTTGTTTCTCGATCGCATCGAGATGGGCGCGCAGATCATGAGGCGGACCGGCTTGCGGGCCAGGCAAGGGTGCGCGTCGGGGCGAGCGCGTCTCCCTAGCGGCCTCGCCGTCGGCCGTGAAATCCGGAAACGGATCAATTTCTATATCGTCGATCTGCTTGGTCGCCTGTTCGCGCGCCCAATAGAAAATCGCTCTTTCGACCGCGTTTTTGAGCTCGCGCACATTGCCCGGCCAGTGATGGGCCCGCAGCGTATTCATCGCTGATGATGAAAAGCCGGGATAGGGGACGCCGATCTCCGCCGCCATAGCCCCGGCGAAATGCGCCGCCAGCAACGGGATATCTTCTGATCGCTTGCGCAGGGGCGGGGCTTCGATGACATCGAACGCGAGCCGGTCGAGAAGGTCGGCGCGAAACGCCCCCTGCCGCGCGGCCTCGCGCAAATCGAGATTGGCGGCCGCAACGACGCGAACGTCTGCGCTTCGCGTTTTCTCGCCGCCGACGCGCTCATACTCGCCATATTCAATGACCCGCAGAAGCTTCTCCTGAACACGGCTTGAGGCCGCGGCGATTTCGTCAAGAAACAATGTGCCGCCCTCGGCGCGCTCAAACCGGCCGCGATGCTTTTTCGCGGCGCCCGTGAACGCGCCCGCCTCGTGCCCGAAAAGTTCGCTGTCGAGGAGTTCGTCGCTCATCGCCGCGCAATTGACCTTGATGAGCGGTCCACCCCAGCGCGGCGACAGGAAATGAATGCGCGCAGCGAACAGCTCCTTGCCCGCGCCGCGCTCGCCGACGACAAGCACGGGACGGTCAATCTCGGCGACGGCTGAAGCATGCTCCATGGCGTCGAGGAAAACGCGGCTTTCGCCAATGAGATCAGGCTGTTTGGGCGGCGATTGCATTGGCGTGAATTACCCGACTATTCCGGCTTTTAAAACCATTTAGGCGGTGAAAATTACCGAATAGTGAAGACTCCTGGACGGCGCAAGACTATAAACACAATAAAAACAATATCTTATTCGCATTCCGGAAACTTGGCACGTTTCTCGCTATGGTTAAGCCGAACGGCGATCAACGCCGAAGGGAAAAGGAGACCCGTGATGAGCCGATACCGATATGACGACCGCGACTGGGAGCACCGGCTTGATCGCGCCTTATCGGGCCGGTCGGGCTTTGCCTGGGGCGCATTCTTCATCGGCTTCATTCTTGGCGGCATCATTTTTTAGGAGAAATCAGACATGGGTGTTTTTTCGCGCCTGAGCGACATCGTTAATTCCAATCTCAATTCCATGCTCGACAAGGCGGAAGATCCCGAAAAGATCGTCCGTCTGATCATTCAGGAAATGGAGGACACGCTGGTCGAGGTTCGCGCCAACGCCGCGCGCGCCATCGCTGACAAAAAAGAGATCACGCGCAAACGCGCCGAATTTGAAAAGCGCGCGCATGAATGGGAAGGCAAGGCGGAACTCGCGATCGCGAAGGGCCGCGAGGACCTCGCTCGCGGCGCCATCGGCGCAAAGCGCAAGGCCGAAGAAATGGCTGATCTCCTCGAGAAAGAGCTCAACACGATCGACGAGACCGTCGAGAAGACCAATGGCGATCTCGAAAAACTGCAGTCCAAGCTGAAAGAGGCGCGCGCCAAGCAGCGATCGCTGGCGGTGCGCCGCAACGCAGCTTCTGACGCCGTGCGCATAAGCCGTCAGGTCCATGACGACCGGATTGACGACGCGCTCGCGCGTTTCGACCGCTATGAGCGGCGGATCGACGAATTGGAAGGCGAGGCGGAAAGCTTTGCGCTTGGGCGCGCGCGTACGCTCGAAGACGAGTTCGTTGAACTCGAGGCGGAGGACGCGGTCAAAGCCGAGCTTGAAGCCTTGAAAGCCCGCATCGCAGCGCGCACATCGTCTTGATCGGAGAGAGGGAATTTAGACCATGGGTGAACTTTTTTGGGCCGCCGCGATCGTCGCTATCATTTTCGTCGCGTGTCCCGCCGTCTTCTTGCACTACCAGGCAGAGCTTCGAAAAACGAAGTCAATCTCGCCGGACGATGAGCGTTTGGTCGATGATTTGTGGCGTACGGCGCAACGGCTGGAACGCCGGGTCGAGGCGCTGGAAACCATCCTCGACAAGGAAGCGCCCGATTGGCGCGAGGACTACCCGGAGCGCCCCCATGCGTGACCATCATTATCATCACCACCATCACCACCATTGGCGCGATCGCTCGGGCTACGCGTACAAGGCGGGCTCGCCGGGTCCGGGACCGAACCGACATCGTCTTTATAAAGACAAAAGCAGAGCGATGTTGGCCGGGGTTTGCGCCGGGATCGCGAATTACTACGGGTGGAGCGTTGGCTGGCTGCGTATTGCGCTCGTCATTTCATTCTTCTTCGTCGGCCCGTTGACGATCTTCGCTTACATCGCGGCTGTGCTATTTATGAAGAATGCGCCCAACGCACCGGAATACAGCTCGCCCGAGGAGGAGCGGTTCTGGCGGACATTTTCAACCCGGCCGCGCGTGACCTTCTCCGAGCTCAAACACCGGTTCCGGGCGCTCGACACGCGCCTCGCCGAGATCGAGCGCGCCGTCACGTCGGACGAATATGGGCTGCGCAAGGCCTTTCGCGACCTGGAGCGCGGATAAGGCGCCTTTCCGAGATCCGATGGGACGGATCTTGGATGCTGGAAAGTTAAATGTTCGGGGGCGCGCTCATTGTCCGAGCCGCGCCGGGAGAGGAGTGCGTCCGCATGAGCGCGCTGATCATATTTGCAAAGACCATTGGGCTTATCTTTCTCGCCTTTGCCGCGTTCATCGCATTTGCAGCTTTCCTCGGCGTCGACCTAGCGGCGAGCGCGGAAGCGCAATGCCTGGGGCGGGCGCTGCCCTCATGCTATCTCGCCATTATATGAAAAATCTTGCATAGGCTTGCCCGAAGGCCGCTCGATTTCTATTCTCGCCGAAGCTGCTGCGGTTGTAGATCTGCGGCGCGAGCGAGGACGCAAGGCGAGTGAGTTCCGACGAGTCAGATTACAGCGCCGATACGTACGCAAACGAAAGCGCCGGCTCGTCAACGCCAGGCGAGCGCGGCGCGGGCAAACGCAGCCATGACCAGCGCCGCCGCGAGCGCTACGCCGCACTCGATCTTGGGACAAATAACTGCCGGCTTCTGATCGCCGCGCCGCGCGGCAGGGGCTTTCGCGTCATCGACGCCTTTTCGCGCATCGTACGCCTTGGCGAGGGGCTCTCGACCACGGGGGCTTTGGACGAGGCGGCGATGGAGCGCGCCATCAGCGCCATCGCCGAATGCGCCGATAAAATCGAACGGCGCGGCGCAACCCACATCAAATGTATCGCAACGCAAGCCTGCCGCACGGCGCGCAATGGCGACGCTTTCCTTGCGACCGTCAAGGAACGCACCGGCCTTGAATTCGAGATCATCACGCCTGAGGAAGAAGCGCGGCTCGCGGTTTCCGGGTGTCGCGAACTTATCGATGAAGAGGCGAAGGCGGCCCTGATTTTCGATATTGGCGGGGGATCAACTGAACTCTCGTGGCTGCAAAAGCGCGGCGACGCATTTGAGCTCGCCGCCTGGATGTCGATGCCCATCGGCGTCGTCAGTCTGTCCGAAAAATGGAACGGGCGCGATCTCACGGCCGACGCCTATAGTGCGGCCGTTAGGGAAGCGCGCGAGGCGCTGTCGGCGTTTTCGGACGCGGACCATCTAAAGGCGGATTTTGTGGCGGGCGACGCGCATCTGCTCGGCACGTCCGGAACCGTCACTTCGATCGCCGGCGTGCATCTGAAGTTGCCGCGTTACCGCCGCGATAAGGTTGACGGCATATGGCTGGACATCACGGACGCCAAAGAAGTCTCTGATCAATTGCGGGCGATGTCGTTTGAGGCGCGGGCTGACGAACCGTGCATCGGACGCGAGCGCGCCGATCTTGTGGTCTGCGGATGTGCGATCCTTGAAGCAATTGTCGAGGTCTGGCCGACGCAGCGCATTCGCGTCGCCGATCGGGGCCTGCGCGAAGGCCTGCTCGCCGATCTCGCACGCGACGCAAGGCGCGCCCGCCGGCGCAGACGACGGCGCAAGAAGAACCGCAAGGCGAAGTCTGACTGATATTCAAAGTATTGGGTGCGGGGAGAGGATTTGAACCTCTGACCTTCAGGTTATGAGCCTGACGAGCTACCGGACTGCTCCACCCCGCGACAACGGCGGAAGGGTGCGCAAAAGCTGCGCCTCGAACCGACGAGACGCGCGATATAGCGAAGCGCGCCGCCCGCCGCAAGGGCGAAACGCCATCTATTTTTCAGACTGCGCCCGGAACGTCCGCGGCGGTTTCGCGCACCAGCATATCGACGACGGCGATCAGGGCTTCGCGCTCATCGGCGCCTTCCGCTTTCGCCTGGGCGAAGGTCTCAAGCTGGCGGCAGGCGCTGGTGCCGCGTTTCAGGATCGTACGCGCATGGGTGATCTCTTTGGCGCAGCCGAGCGCGGTCGCGTCCTCCGTGATCATCTCAATGATCTCCTCTATCAGCGCGCCAAACGGCACGCATGCGCCGCGTCCGAGGTCAATCATCGATTTCGAGCAGCCGTAGCGTTGCGCGCGCCAGCGGTTCTCCTCCAGCATAATGCGCGGATAAATCCGCCAGCGGAGGTTTTTCTGGCGCAGACGTGAGAGCATGCGCAGGATCGACTGGTAGAAGGCGGCGATGGTGATCGCGTCTTCGAGGCGCGTGCAGACGTCAGTGATCCGCATCTCAAGCGTGGGAAAACGCGCCGAGGGCCGCATGTCCCACCACAGCTTCGTGGCGTCCTCCATCACGCCGGCGCTGATCAGCCGTTCGATCGCGCGTTGATATTCAGACCAGCTCTCATAACGATCGGGCACGCCGGTGCGGGGCATGGAGTCAAAGATGCCGAGCCGCGCGCAACGCATTGCCATTTCATGCCCGCCCCAGAACGGGGACGAGGTGGACAAAGCGAGGAGATGCGGCAGGAAATACCGTGTCTGGTTCATCAGATCGATGCGCAGATCCTCGTCTTCGATGCCGGCGTGCACATGCATCCCGCAAATCAGCATGCGACGGATGGCGCCGCCCATATCTTTATCGAGAAGGTCATAACGGGGCGCCGGCGTGTGTTTTTGGCGCCCCCATTGCGCAAAAGGGTGGGTTGAAGCCGCCATAAGCTGCATGCCGTGTTTTTCGGCGGTGTTGATGATGACGCTGCGCAGGGCGGTGAGATGATGGCGCGCCTCGGAGATATCGGCGCAAACGGGCGTCCCGATCTCCACCTGGCATTTCAGGAACTCCGGCGTCACCCGTTCGCCGAGTTGTTCTTTGCAATCGGCCAGAAAATCGGGCGAGGGATCGGGGACGAGATCCCGGGATTCGGGGTCAACGAGGAGATATTCCTCCTCAACGCCAAGGGTCAATGTCGGCATCATAACATCCGCTCCATCGCCGCGAATTGTCGATCCTAAAGCGCTTTTTGCAATTCGCCAATTCCGCGCGCCAACAGCGTTGCGATGCGTTCCTGGCCGTCGGCCTCGGTAACGAAATCTTGGCGGACTTCAAACGTCAGATGGCGCAGGCTGCGCGGCGCGATATGACGGTCTACGGAATAGTTAAAAAGGCGCGCATCGTAGGGCTCGTTATCGCCGATCGGCCAGTCTGTTTCGCGCTCCAACCATTCAATCATCGACCGCGCGGCTGGCTCATCCCAGCGCCACAGCATGCCGACAGGCCAGGGGCGCTCGTCGCCGGCGCCCATCAGCCGATTGGTGTAGCTGTGAATGCTGACGGCGATGGGCGAGGGACCGCGCGTCTCAAGCGCGTCAACCGCGCGTCCGAGTTGCTGGTGGTAGGGCTCGTGGAAATCCTTGATCCGCGCGCCGCGCTGCTCGTCATCAAGCATTTGATTGCCGGGGATCGGGATCTGATCGGAAACGGCGGGTATCAGATCGCCCGAAGCGAGGTCGCGGTTGGGATCGACAATCAGCCGGGAGAAGCCGCAGGTCACGAGCTGCGCTTTGAGTTTCCGAGCAATCGCCTCGGCCAAAGCGCCGGCGCCGATGTCCCAAGCTATATGCGTTTTCAGAAGGTCGTCGGGCAGACCGAGGCAGCGAAACCGGTCCGGCATCCAATTCGTCGCGTGATCGCAGAAGATCAGGATCGGCGCATCGCCGAACGTTTTCTCGCTCGCAATCTGGGGGGCGGGATCGGCTGCCATGATCGAACAGGAAGCACAAAGCGCGCCCGCCTTTCAAGTCTTGGGTTTTGGCCGAGCCATGGCATAGTGGCGGCGCGTCTAAGGAGAGTTTCATGCGATGGTTCGCCGCGGCGATTGTAGTCGCCCTCAGTGTTTTCGGATTGGGCAACAGTGTTGCGAAAGCCAGTGTGTTCGATGCAATCAAGGAGCGCGGCGCGCTGCGGGTCGCCGTCGCGCCGCTTTCGCCATTCGTCATCAAGGGCGATGACGGCGAGCTGACCGGTTTCGAAATTGAGGCGACGACAGCCTTCGCAGCGTCGCTCGGTCTTGATGTCGTTTACGTCCAGAAGCCGTTTTGCGAACTCGCGGAAGCCGTTTTGTCCGGCGAGGCGGATATGATCGCGTCGGGGTATTCCAATATGCCCCAGCGCCGACGGCTGCTCGGATTTTCGCTGCCCTATCACGACACGGAATATTACGTCGTCGTCAAGCGATCGAAAGCGCGGGCGGCGAAAACGCTTCGCGGCCTCAATCGCGCGGATATCTCCATCGGCTATCAGTTCGGCGGCGTTTCCGGAATGGTCGCGCAAGGCGAATTTCCAGGCGCGGACCTGAAAGGCTTTTCGTCTTTCACCGAGATCCTCGACTCGCTTGAGCGCGGCGCCATCGACGGCGCGGTCCTGTTCGATCCCTATCTCGAAATGGCGGAGGAAATCAGGGAGCACAAATATCGCGTCCCCCATGAATTTGCGCTTATGCGCACGATTGAAGCTTACGCGACGGATAAGAAAAGCGAGAGCTTGCGCGAAGCGCTGAATGCCTGGGTGATTGAACGCGATCTCGACGATTATTGGTATGAGCTTGAAGCGAAATGGTTCTCCGATGCTTATGCGATTCAGTCAGCGCCGCCGGACCATGCCTGCGCGGCGGCGGTGCCGGCTGGTTGAGCAAAACGTCTGCAGGCGCTTCTTGAGAAAATTGCGAATACGGAGGGAGGTCATGCACTATGTCGGATGAGCTACGGTTTTCGGTCATGAGTGAGAAGGACGACATCTACGAAGTCTCGATTTCGCGCGCGACGGACAACAGCGCCAATCTTCAGGCGAACTGTACGTGCGGCAGCGCCCAGCATGGCGAGTTTTGCGTCCATCGGTTCGAGATCCTGGAGGGGGATATTTCGAACATGGTGTCGGAGAATCTCGATGACATTCAGACGCTGCGATCGTGGATCAAAGGCTCGGATATCGAGGTCGCAATGCAGGAGCTATCCAAGGCGAAATCGGATTTGCGATTGGCCAGAGATCGTTACGCCTATTGCCGCAACATGCTTGCCAGGCGGATGATTGATTAGCGAGTCCGGAAGCAGAATCAAAAAATCCCCAGCTGCATGAGCCGGGGATTTTTCACTGTTAGGATACCGCAATGCTTAGTTTAGACGGTCGCGCGCCGAAGAGAGCGAATTCGTAAATTCGTCCCACGCGCTCTCAAGGCCGGATTGAACATCCCCTGCTGCGTCGCCGGATTTGTCTTTAAGCTCAGATAGCTTGCTGCCGATCGAATCGCGTTTCGAGCGCAGCTCATTGACCTGCTTTTCCAGTTCGAGCTTACGGTCGGCGGTCGCGCCCTCGGCCTTAGCCGATAGCCGCGAAATTTCCGCGTCCGCTTCTTTCAATTTGGCTTCGAATTTCTGTTGATATGCTTCTTGCGTATTCAAGAGAAGCTCCTTTCAAAATTTTTGGGTTGTTTCAAGCGCAGAAACTTGCGCGCTCGTTAAAACGAGCCTGGTGTGATAAGATGCTTAAATCTCAAAACATGCTAATTACATAGCAAATATGCGTGTTGATGTCAAGGGCGTTGACATATATATCAGTATACAGAAAAATAAAACTGTATACAGACCAAATAGAATACCCTGTCGTATTATTGTCGCACCTGCGACAGAATGCCCTGCCTTAGGCGCTGCGTTCCCGCAACGCGGGAGGCGAAGGCGCGTCGGCGGGCTCGCCATGTTCTTGGCGATACGCCGCGCGCAGCTGAGCGCTGGTCGCGCCTTCGCCGTTCGGCCCCCAGCCCGGCGGGCCGAAAAGGAGCATTGGCCAGTGCCGCAATTTTTGTCGCTTCAGATCGTTGACGATATTGCCCCATTCGTGAAACGCGATGCGAAACGGGTTAGCCGAGCCGGACGGCTTGATGAGGCCGTATTCGACTGGAACGTCATCGCGCTCTTCGACATAGGTGCCGAAGATCCGATCGAAGATCATCAAAACCCCGCCGTGATTGCGGTCAAGATAGTCAGCGTTCTTGGCGTGATGGACGCGGTGCGCCGACGGCGTGTTGACGACGCCTTCCAGGGGCCCAAGCTTTCCAATGAGATTGGTATGGAGCCAGGACTGATACATCAGGTTCACCGCCAGCATGATGACTATGTGGCCGGGCGCAAAGCCGACGAGGCAAAGCGGCGCATAAACAAGACCGCCCATGGAGAGCCGCCCGGTCCAGCCGAAGCGGTAGGCGGCGAGGAAATTCATTTCCTCAATGGAGTGGTGAACGGAATGCGTCGCCCACAGCCACCGGATCTCATGGGAGAGGCGGTGGAACCAGTAATAGGCGAACTCAACGGCGAGAAAGAGCGCCGGGATATACCACCATGCGCCGGTCGGTATGTCGAAGAGGCGGTTGTCGAAAGCGTAGAACCAGATGACGCCGACAAGGCTTAAGGGAATGAAACTAATGAGGCGCTGGCCGGCCGCGATGACGATCGAGGCGATAGACTGGTCGCGAGAATAGAGTTTCAGGCCGCGCTTCCTCCCGACCCGCCATTCGATGAAAATCATCGCCGCGAAAACCGGCAGAAAGAACATGAGGTAGTGGTGGACGCTCATATGCTCGGGCCTTTGTTCTTATCTGCCAACATTATACGCGCGAAAATTCTCAATCCGTCGATAAAAAATACGCTTATCATTTCCGCCTGTCGCTGCGCCGGCGGGGCATGCGCGCGTCAGTCTTCGAGCCGGCGGTAAATTTCGGTGCGCAATTCGGGCTCAGGCACGCTCGTCGGATCGTCAACGTAGATCTCCCACACCGGCATCGCCTTGGCGAAGCCATTTTGATCCGCGTAATCCCACACCGCCTTGTGGCTCTGGCTGAGATTGGCGTAAGGGCCGACATGGGTCGCCGCGGCGACGTCGCCGGCCGAGATGGATGCCGCCTTCACCGCGCCTTCGGCGCGCGCGGCGTCGTCAGCCGAAACAAAGACGGCGGCGCGGAACGCCATTTTGTCGCCCGCCGGCATCTCCAGATAAATTGAAGACGGCATGGAGAGCGGCTTGACGCCTTTTTCTTGCGTGAACCCGAAAACCTCGCCGAAGCCGGAGGCCATGGCGTCTGCGATGGCGCCGGGCTCGCTGAAGGACGCCTCGCGATCAACATAGAGATAGTGCTGTTCGGGCAGGCTTTTGCGTTCAATGTCCATCTTTCTCTCCCTGTTTGCGTTTGTCATACGATAGCGGCGGGCGGAATCTGTTGAAAGCCTTGATCCCGATCAACTTCGGCGCGGGCCGCGCGCCTATCCCCCGCGGCGGTTTTCGGATAAAAAAGCGCCGGGAGAGATCAAAATGGAGACATCCGTCACAACAGCCGCCGCCGCTGACCGCGAGCGCGTGATGCAGACCATAATGCTCGGCTTCGTCGCCGATCCGATCGCGCGCTGGGTGTGGCCCGATCCGGACACCTATCTTACCGCCATGCCGAAATTCGCCGCCGCCTTTGGCGGGCGAAGCTTCGATCATCAGACCGCCTATCTCGCAGATGACGGCAAGGCCGCGGCGATGTGGCTGCCGCCGGAAATCGAGCCCGACAGCGACGCCATCGAAGCGGTGATGGCCGAGACCATCCCGCTGGAGCGCGGAGAAGAGATCGAGGATTTCTTCGGGCAAATGGACGAGCACCACCCGGACCGGCCCTGTTGGTATCTGCCATTGATCGCCGCCGATCCTGCATTCACCGGTCGCGGTCTCGGCGCGGCGCTGATGAAACACGCGCTGGGGCGCTGCGATGAGGACGGGCTGATGGCCTATCTTGAAAGTTCGAACCCGCGCAACATCACGCTTTATGAGCGGCACGGCTTTGAAGTTGTCGGCGAAATCCAGGCCGGCGCCTCGCCGGTGATGACGCCGATGGTCCGTATGCCGCGGACCTGACCGGCGGGCTGGGCCGTGTCTGAAGCGTTGCGCGCGGAACACCGGCTGGCGACCTATGGCACGCTGGCGCCGGGCGAGCCGAACCATCATCATTTGTCCCGGCTGAAGGGGCGGTGGCTGACCGGCGCCGTGCGCGGACGATTGGTGGAGCTCGGCTGGGGCGCGGCGCAGGGCTATCCCGCGATCATCCTCGACAGTCGCGCCGACCCGGTGCGCGTGCATGTATTTGAGTCAGCCGACCTTCCGGGCCACTGGCCGCGCCTCGACGCATTTGAGGGTAATGAATATGTGCGGGTTGTGGTCTCCGTCGCCCTCGACGCCGGCGGCGAAGTCGACGCGATGATCTTCGCGGCGAAGGATTGAGGCCGTCCTTTGTTGCGACGCCACGAGACGAGCCGCTCCACGTTCGGCCAACATTTTCTATCGTGATTTATAGGGCGGCGAAAATGCGCGACGAATATCGGTCCTGGTCGTGGCGCCATTGGAAACAAGACGCAGCCATCAGGCGTCAATAACCGATTACTTGCGCGCCGGAGTTTCGCGTCAAAAGCGATTGGCCGGTATTGTACGCGTTTACGAAGCGGTCGAGCCCGTGGCGGCCGCCGTTAACAAGCCAGCGCGCTTTTTGTAGGTCTTGCAGGCGTAACGCATTGCGTATCATCGATTCCTTTGACTTGAGAAATGACGCCAACACAAGGGCTGCGACTTCCGGTTCGTTCGCGCTTTCGGGATGGCTTACGAGATCAACGCCGACTTTGCGGCCATGATTAGAGTAATTCCAGCGCCCGGTTATCTGAACGAAACCACGGCCCTTAAATCGCGCGCCGTCTCCAGGTTGGGTGTTACCTAGGATCGAAGAATTTTCATAAATGTCAAACGGTTCAATGCGTGTGTTGGAAGTACTTTGTCGTTCATCAACAGGTTCAAATTGGCCGGTTTCGGTAATTGTTGTCGCAAGCGCCATCAAAGCCATACCTTGATCGCCAAGGGCCTGGTCGCGCAAAGCAGCCATGATGATCGGCAAATTCGCCTGAATGTTCGATACCGACGTCGACGGAGACATTTGACTGACAAGATCGACCGTAAAGAACGGTGTTGCATCGCTATGTGTTGTCATTCCGGCTTCGGGCAACGCTTGTTCGCCGCCGCTCGGCGCAGCCGGCGCCGCGCCAAGCTTTCTTAGAAAGCCTGTCGCCACATAGCCGTCCGTCTGGCCGTCGTTAAGGACGTCCACCAATGACCAGCCGTTCGTGCGTTCGGCCACATACACAATCGAGCGCGCCGGCAGGACTTTGATGATTGCGGACTCTTCCGATGCATTGGCGCGTAACCGAAGACCATTGCGCGCGGTGACGACGTATGCGTCGCTCTGCTCTGGAGGGGGCACATGCATCGCTTTTGGCGCAATTGGCGTCGGTGGCCTGGCGAATGATGGTTGCGTCGTCGGCGTCGTCAATATCTCCGGCGTGACGCCCGACGGGTACGGTTCTATGTTCAAGGCGTCAAAAACTGATTCTGCATGGCATGCGATTGCGTGGTTATCAGCCCGATCAGGGTCAATCGCGTAATGCAGGCCTATGATAATGTTCGTCGGTTCGCCATTGTCATCAGCAAGCATCCAAGCTGAACCCGAATCGCCTTTTTTTGTTATTTCGCCGCGGTTGGGCGAGCGTTCTTGGTCTTTGACGATTAAAAAACTGTCAATCGCTCTTTCCAAGCCTCCCGGACTGACAAATGAATTCTGAAACTGCGCGCGTTCTATAACACCATACGTAATACCCGTGGCGGCTCCAGATTTTATGACACGCATGCCGCGCGCCGCGCGCCCGACGCGCTGAATGATCACGTCGAGTCCGGCGATGCGCGGGTCCACGGCATGTCCATCTATAGATGAAAGTGCAGCGTCGCCGTTTGCACTGAACTCAAAATCAATGAGCCCGCCAATTCTTTGAGGGCTTGATCTGTTTTTTCTGTGAAACGCATATTCGACAGGATCACCAATTACACCGTGTCGCCCCATCAAGACATGCCAATTGCTAAGCGCAAAAGGTGCAGGCGAAAATCGCCTCTTGACAATTGCGCCGAGCGTCCCCCACCGGGGGTTTCGAATCCAAGCGCCTGACTGAACCATTATACGTTGGGAAGTGTCGCTCATTCTCCGGATTTGGCTTCGCTTAGCATTTTCAGATTAATTCGTACGAGTGTTCGATTGGGTGAAGACTAAAACAGATTGCATTACGATATCTGATTTGAACATTTCGTAACGCGCTCAATTGCCGTGCTGTAACTTGGCGTATGATCTTTAAGATTTATCGCCGCTTGATCCAAGTCCGCCGCCGCTGCATTCAGATCGGCGATAATAATTTCGTCTCGTGCGCCCGCCGCGCTCTGGGCCCCGGATTCCGATTCCGGCGCCGGCGTCCGAGCCGCTTCAAATTGAGCGATAAGCTGATCAAAGGTCACATTGCGACCAGTACGTCCTTTTGTTGCGACTTTTGTCGAAATCGCGGAAACGGCGGAAGAAAACGCGGTCTCCGCCGTGTCATGCACATTGCGTTCAGAAATCGCGGACGCGTAGATCGGACTGGCTTCAGTGATCGCGCGATTGAGATTGGTTCGGGCTTGCTGGTATCTTTCCTTAACTTCGGCGTCTGCGCCAGAGCTTAAATTCCAATTGATGAACTTGAATTTTGCGTCCGCTAGTTTTCTTTGCGTTAGTGTGATTGCGTTGTTAAAATTGTCAAAAGCGGTGGCCGCCGATCCGCCCACGAAAAGATGGCCTTCGTCCCGAACACATGCGACAGCAGCATAACCCTCCAAATATAGATCAGGTAGCGTGTTAGGGAAAATCGTGTTGCGCGCCGCCGTGTAGCCCGCAGCGCCGATCCCGATATAACCGGCCGCTTCAGCAGCATTGCTTGGCGACGCCAAGATGACGACAGCGGAAGCAGCCGCTGCGAGGATCAGTGGAAGGCCCCCCACGTCGCTTAGGCGGCTGCTGTTGATATATTTACTTCTATAATCTTTCTGAAGCTCTTGTGCAGTATCGAGAATTTGTGAGAGCGATTGTTGTTGGTCATCCTCAGTCGCTTGGATTTCAGGTGATATGACTAAGGGCGCGTAGCTGGACGCACACCCACACAACATCGCAAAGACCGCGATGATAACGCCGCATTTAGGTAGAGGCATGATTTCCCCCCAAGTATTTTATTTGAGAAATACAGCCTATTATTGGTATTCATGTCAAACGATCCGATTCCGAGATTCACCTGCGCAATATTTACTGCGATGCAAAATGTATTTTGCTTAGATTTTCAATAGACAAATTGTGCTTTATTGCGTTGCAAAACCAATCGCCCTAAGCCGCTTTCCGCTTCCGCTTCGCGTTCGACGCCTTCGCCCCCGCCTTCGCCTTCGCGCTTTTTGCCGCGGCGCGTTTGACGCCGAGCATCGGCGCCAGGAAAGCGCCGGTGTAGCTGCGCGGTTCGGCGGCGACGTCTTCCGGCGTGCCGGCCGCGACGATCTCGCCGCCGCCGTCGCCGCCTTCGGGGCCCAAGTCCAGAATCCAGTCGGCTTGTTTGATGACGTCGAGATTATGTTCGATGACGACGACGGTGTTGCCGTTCTCGGCGAGCTCCTGAATGACTTCCATCAGCTTGCGGACGTCTTCGAAGTGAAGACCCGTCGTCGGCTCATCGAGAATATAAAGCGTGCGGCCCGTCGCGCGTTTTGAGAGCTCCTTGGAGAGCTTCACGCGCTGGGCCTCGCCCCCCGAAAGCGTCGTCGCCTGCTGGCCGATATGAATGTAGGAAAGGCCGACCCGGTTCAGCGTTTCCAGCTTGTCGCGGATCGACGGCACCGCCTTGAAGAACTCCGCGCCTTCCTCGACCGTCATGTCGAGCACGTCGGCGATGGACTTGCCCTTGAACTTCACTTCCAGGGTTTCGCGGTTATAGCGCGCGCCCTTGCAGACGTCGCAAGTGACATAGACGTCGGGCAGGAAGTGCATCTCGATCTTGATGACGCCGTCGCCCTGGCACGCCTCACAGCGCCCGCCCTTCACATTGAACGAGAAGCGCCCCGGCTTGTAGCCGCGCGCCTTCGCTTCGGGCAGGCCCGCGAACCAGTCGCGGATCGGCGTGAAGGCGCCGGTATAGGTCGCGGGGTTTGACCGCGGCGTGCGCCCGATGGGCGACTGGTCGATGTCGATCACCTTGTCGAAGCGCTCAAGGCCATCGATCTTGTCATGCTCGGCCGGCGCGTCTTTCGAATTGTAGAGCCGGCGCGCGGCGGCCTTGTATAGCGTCTCGATGACGAGGGTCGATTTACCCCCGCCGGAAACGCCGGTGACGCAGGTGAGAAGACCGACCGGAATTTCCGCCGTGACATTTTTGAGATTGTTCTCGCGCGCGCCGGCGATTTTGATGACGCGCTTCTTGTCGAAGACGCGGCGTTCGTCCGGCACCGGCACTTCGCGCCGGCCGGCGAGATAATCGCCGGTGAGGGACTTTTTGGCGCGCTGGATTTGCGCGACCGAACCTTGCGCCACGATCTCGCCGCCATGGACGCCGGCGCCGGGCCCGATGTCGACGACATGATCGGCGGCGCGGATCGCTTCCTCGTCATGTTCGACGACGATGACCGAGTTGCCGAGATCGCGCAGGCGTTTCAGCGTTTCGAGAAGGCGTTCATTGTCGCGCTGATGGAGGCCAATGGACGGCTCATCGAGAACATAAAGAACGCCGGTGAGGCCGGAGCCGATCTGCGAGGCGAGGCGAATGCGCTGGGACTCGCCGCCCGACAGCGTGCCCGACGCGCGGTTGAGAGTGAGATAGTCAAGACCGACATTGTTGAGGAAGTGCAGACGCTCGCGAATTTCTTTGAGGATGCGCGCGGCGATCTCCATTTCCTTCTTGGAGAGCACCTTTTCGAGTTCGTCGAACCATTTCGCCGCCGACTTGATGGAGAACGCGGTCGCTTCGGAAATCGACAGCGTGCCGATCTTCACGGCCAGCGCTTCGGGTTTGAGGCGCAGGCCCTTGCACGCCTCGCACGGCATCACCGATTGAAAGCGCGACAGCTCTTCGCGGACCCAGGCGGAGTCCGTTTCGCGCCAGCGCCGCTCAAGGTTCGGGATGACGCCTTCAAACGGCTTTACGACTTCATATTTACGGCTGCCGTCGGCGTAGATGAATTTCACGTCTTCTTCGCCCGTGCCGTAAAGGACGACATGCTGCGCTTCTTCGTCGAGGCGGTCCCAGGGCACAGTGATCTTGAACTTGTAGTGACGCGCAAGGGCCTGCAGCGTCTGCGCGTAATAGGGCGAAGTCCCCTTCGACCAGGGAGCGATGGCCCCGTTATTGAGGGCGAGCTCGCCGTCGGGCACGACGAGATCCTCGTCGAAGATCATTTCCGTGCCGAGCCCGTCGCAGGCGGGGCAGGCGCCGGCCGGCGCATTAAAGGAGAAAAGCCGCGGCTCGATCTCGTCGATTGTGAAGCCGGAGACCGGGCAGGCGAATTTGGCGGAGAAGATGATGCGCTCGCCGGCGGCGTCCGTGTCGGCGCTCTCCGCGATGGCGATCCCGTCGGCGAGCTCCAGCGCCGTCTCAAATGAATCGGCGAGGCGCGATTCAATGCCCGCTTTGACGACGACGCGATCGACGACCACTTCAATGTCGTGCTTGATCTTCTTGTTGAGCGCGGGAACGTCGGCGATTTCGTAGAAGGTTCCGTCGACTTTGACGCGCTGGAAGCCGCGCTTTTGCAATTCGGCGAACTCTTTGCGGTATTCGCCTTTTCGCGCGCGCACAATCGGCGCCAACAGATAAAAGCGCGCGCCTTGCTGCTCGCTCATCAACCGGTCGACCATCTCGGTGACGGTTTGCGAAGAAATCGGCTCGCCGGTGGCGGGAGAGAAGGGAACCCCGACGCGCGCCCATAACAGACGCATATAGTCGTAAATCTCGGTGACGGTGGCGACGGTGGAGCGCGGATTGCGCGATGTTGTCTTCTGTTCGATCGATATCGCCGGCGACAGACCCTCAATCTGGTCGACATCGGGCTTTTGCATCAATTCGAGGAACTGGCGCGCATAGGCCGACAGGCTTTCAACATACCGACGCTGACCTTCGGCGTAGATCGTATCGAAGGCGAGGGAGGACTTGCCGGAGCCGGACAAACCCGTCATCACGATCAGCTTGTCGCGCGGAAATTCCAGCGTGACGTTCTTCAAATTGTGTTCGCGCGCGCCTGCGACGCGGATCGATTTCAAACTCATGAATGCTCTTTATGGTGCCGCGTGATTGCCTGCGCTGACCTACGCGCGCGCAGGCGCTTTAGATGGTTATATCGCCGTTGACACAGAGAACAAGGTGTGAACATTTGCCCCGCGCGCGGCGTTTCGCTTGGGGATAACGAGGCGTTGAGGAAAGCGCGAATCCAAGCGAATAGCGTTCATCAAGGCAGATAATCGGAGACAAATCATGGCTGGCAGCGTCAACAAAGTCATTCTGGTCGGCAATCTCGGCGCCGATCCGGAAGTGCGGAAGTTTCAAAATGGCGGGTCAGTCTGCAATCTGCGCGTCGCGACCAGCGAGAACTGGAAAGACCGCAACACTGGCGAACGCCGGGAGAAAACCGAATGGCACAACGTCGCCATCTTCTCCGAAGGTCTTGTGCGCGTTGCGGAGCAATATCTGCGCAAGGGTTCGAAGGTTTATCTCGAAGGCCAGCTTGAAACGCGCAAATGGCAGGATAAAGACGGCAATGACCGCTATACGACCGAAGTCGTGTTGCGCAATTTCAATTCATCGATGGTGATGCTCGATAGTCGTTCAGGCGGCGGCGGAAACTTCGAACGCGATTCGATTTCCGATAACGGTGGCTCTTCAAGCGGACAACGCTACGAGTTAGACGACGACATTCCGTTTTAAATTCGCAACACGAATCAAAAACGAATCAGAAAATGCGAAAAAGTGCGCGTGCGGATGCTTATCGCTCCGCATAAACAATACTTTTTTAGTAAATTAAGTTATGTTACGGCTTTCGAATCATGATTCGGAGGTGAACCATGGCGGTCAAAAGAAAAACGACCCGAAAAAAAGCGGCCAGAAAAACCGCGAAGCGTAAAACGACAAAGCGTAAAACAGCCAAGCGTAAGACAACGGCAAGAAAAACGACAAAGCGTAAAGCGGTGAAGAGAAAAACCGCGAAGCGTAAAACGGCCAAGAAAACCGCAAAACGCAAAACAGCGAAGCGCAAGACAGCGAAACGCAAAACAGCGAAGCGCAAGACGGCCAAAAGAAAAACGGCGAAGAGAAAAGCGCCGGCTAAGCGCAAAAAAGCTACTAAGCGCAAAACCACCAAGAAAAAAGCGACGAAACGCAAAACCGCCAAGCGTAAAGCTCCGGCGAAGAAGCGCAAAACCGCAAAGCGTAAGACGACTAAGCGTAAGACGACGCGCAAAAGACGGTAGATCGGCGCTTGGAAGGCGGAAACCCGCTTTTCAACGTCAAATCAACGGCTTTCGCCCACGAATTCGATGCTTTGACCCGTCGAATTCAGTTAAACAGGGGCCTCGACGTCGGTACGGGTTGTAACGCCGGCGTCACGCGGGGGGAAACTCCGCCACAAGACTTCCGAGCCGACTGTTGTCGGACGCAGAGTTCAAAATACGAACTTGCATCAAAGCCCTGACGCTTTCCCCTTCGGGATAACCGTCAGGGCTTTACTTTTTTGTTCGGACAGCAACAGTTTTTCCGCGCCGATCGAAGGAGGTCCGATCATGCAATACCATCCGAAAGTTCAAATGCGATTGTCTGCGATCGCGTTTGTCGCCAGTCTTTGCGCAGTTGCAGCATCATGTGCGGGCAAGGTTGAGCAGACTTTCGGCGCTTACGGTTTCTTGTCGCCGGCGCCGACCGGCCAGGGCGAACTCATCGGCGTTTATGATACGCGCGCCGAATGTCAGGCTGCCGCCGAGAATTGGATGAGCCGGCAGGTGGTCGGCAATCCGGTGAGCGCGGAGTGTTATCCATCGGATCCGGATTAACTCCCGATTTCTCACAAGCGAACCCGCCGCGCGCGGAACCGATGATGTTTACGCGGCGATAATTTGCGCCATCAGCGGTTCTCGCGGCGAAACCGGCGGCGCTTTCGCAAAGCCGAGACGCGATAGCATTTGCACAGTGTGTCCTTGCACCGGCGCCAACAATTCATGAGCGCGCGCATAATGTCCGGCCATCTCGGGAAACTCCTGAAGCGCCTGGCTTAATGGGTGAAAACCGACGCCGAGCGCGTTGGCGGCGAGTTGCATCCGCACCCAGGCGCGCCCGACATTTAACTGATCAAGGCGCGTATTCTCCGGCGTCGTGATCCACGCATAGGCCATCGCGCTCGCGCACGCCTCCTCATAAAAAGAAAGGCTTTGCTCGAAAGCGGTGGCGCCCGGTTCGTCAATTTTCTCCTGCGTCACAAACCCCGCTGTCTTCAACGCTTCCATCATCGGGCCCGAAACGGCGATTCCATAAGGATTTTCGTTGATGGCGGCCTTGCCGATCCGTGTGACGATGACGCTCTCGCGGCGCGTTTGCGGCGTCATCCATTCGGTTCGCCACGCGTCGATCGTCAGCGCGCGCAAGGTTTCAACAAGCGCCGGATCACTCGATGTTTTCGCATCAACGCGCCGCGCAGCATCTTTAATTGCAGCGAGCGTTTCATCATCGACAGGCGCGGCGAGATCGAACGGCGCGCGATTTGTGCGGCGCGTCAAAACTGTCGAGAACAATCCGTCGCGCGTCGCGTCGTCGTCTCTGATCAATTGCGCGCGCGCGATCGGCCGGTCGTCGAGCGTTGGAAAGGGTTCGCCCATGGGGAACGGATCGATCTCAAGCCGGTAGCCTTTTTCCGCCGCCGCCATGTTCGCAAGCTCGAGAAAGCAGCCAAATCCGATCGTGATCTGCCGATTGGGCGGATCGGTTTCGGGCAGCAATCGCTCCTTATCGCAATAGAGCGTGAAGGCGTCGTCACCCTCGAGGCGAATCCGCCATGGCTGCATATTGTGCGGATTTGGCGCGAGGATCGCGTAGGCGAGGATATCGAGGCGCGCATCGCCGAAGCCCTCGCTCGCCTTTCGCCAGGGCGCGCGCGCCGCTTTCGGTTCGCGCGTCAACGCCCAGCCGGCGCCGGCGACGACCACCGCCGCGGCCCCTGTCATCAGAATAAAGCGTCGATCAACCGCCATGCTCGTCACTCCCCGCGACCGCGCCAAGACGTAATCATGGCCGCATCACGCCGTCAAACCGGGTTTAGGCGATGATCCGCACGGGCAAGGCGTCGTAGCCGTGAACGAAATTTGAGCGCACTGTCGTCGGCGCGCCGGCGAGTTCAATGCGGCGCCAACGCCCCAGCATTTCTTCCAGCAGGATCTTAAGCTGCAGTTCCGACAGGCGCCGGCCCATGCAGCGATGAATGCCGAACCCGAAAGAGACATGCCGGCGCGCATTTTCGCGGCGGATGTCGAACGCTTCCGCGTCTGCAAAGACGGTTTCATCGCGATTGGCCGACGCATACCACATCACAACCTTGTCGCCGGCGCGCATAGTTTTCCCGCCAATCTCGGCTTCGGCGACGGTGGTGCGCCGCATATGAGCGATGGGCGTCTGCCAGCGGATGATTTCTGAAACAGCATTTTCCATCAGCGAGGCGTCGGCGCGCAAGGCCTCAAGCTGGTCCGGGTTCTCGTGGAAAGCGACGACTGCGCCGGACATGGAATTTCGCGTCGTATCGTTGCCGCCGACGATCAGCACCAGAATATTGCCGAGAAAGTTCATGGGGCTGAGGTTGGCGGTGGCATCGTTCCGGGCAAGCATGGAGACAAGATCGCATGCGTCGTCCCGCGTCGCGCGCTCGCGGCGCAGCTTCGCGAACGTGAAGAGACATTGCTTCATTTCGCGGATGCGTTCTTCTTCTGTGTCGACAACGCCGAGCCCTGGCTCTGACGTTGCGACATTCGACCATCGCAGCAATTTACGTCGGTCTTCAAACGGAAAATCGAACAGTGTCGCCAGCATCTGCGTTGTTAATTCGATCGAGACGCGCTCGACCCAGTCAAAGGTCTCGCCGATGGGCAAGGTATCGAGGAGAGCGGCCGTGCGCTTGCGGATAATCGTCTCGAAATGCGCGAGATTGGGCCGCGAGACGATGTCCGCGACGGCGGCGCGCTGTTCGCCGTGCCGCGGCGGGTCCATGGAAATGAACCCTTCCAAAACGTAGCTCGCCCATTTCTGGGTCAGCGCGTCATGAATAACGACGCCGCCGCGCTCAGCCGCAGATGAAAAGACGCTATGGTTGGTTTCAACCGCCAAAACGTCTTCATAGCGCGTGACCGACCAATAGGGCCCGTAGGCGCTGTCAGCGCAATAATGAACGGGGTCTTCGCGGCGCAGCCTCGCCAGCAAGGGCGCGGCCTCGCGGCGCGCCCAGAGATCGGGATCAGAGACATCGATTGATGGCGGCGTAATCACAATTGACGCTTATGCCGGGACTGCGCGGCCCCGCGCAACCGGCGAGCTCTTGATCCTCAGAAATCTTTTTTCCAATTGGCGGAAACGGTCTGATCGCCGTCCTGGCGAAGCTCCGTCTCGACCGAAATATTGTCGGTGATGTCATACTCCACGATGACAGCGCCGTTTCGCCCTTGCGCGTCCTGCGTCGCGGAAACAAACAGCCCGTCAGCGACATATTTGCCGACCGTGAGCGACCCGCCGCCGCTCTCAGGATCAATATCGACATTCAACAGATCAAGACCGGTTGCTTCGCGAAGCGAGCCTGTCAGCCCGCCAGACCCGCCAAATGGACCGATGCCGCCGAGGGAGGCGAGGGCCTGAGCCGTTTGAAGAGACTCAAAGGCGGTCAACTCGCTCGCCGGTTTGCCGAAAAGGACAAGCGCCATGATGTCTTCCTCCGGCTGCGGCGGTGTTGAAACGAGTTCGATAGACGGCTCCTGCGCGCGCCCCGATACGACGATCGCGGCGGTGACGCCGTCGCTGGTTTCAAATTCGGCGCGAATATCGAGGACTGGGTTGTTCGCGGACAAGCGGTCAAAGGTGATGCGCCCGCGCGTCAGATCAAATCGGCGCCCGGAAAAATCGAGCCAGCCGCGCCGGATCGTCATGCTTCCAAGTATAAGCGGCGAGCCCTTTTCCGAGACAGCGCGAATGTTTGCCTGCCATTCGCTTTCGAGCCCTCGTCCGCGAACAAATATCCGGTCGTCGGCGTTAATGGCGATATCGAAGTCGATGACGTCATCGGGCTCTCTCGGCGCCAGGTCGATATCCTGCATGTCATCAATATTGACGACCTCGATCGCGGCGAGGCCTGTGTCTTCAGGCGTGACGATTTCTGCGTTCAGCTCCTGAACGGTGATGTCGCCGGAGGCGGCGATGGCGCCCGCGCGCCCGCTCGCCTTGATCGCGCCGTCGACCCGGGCCGACGAAACGGGAAAGGCCGAAAGGGTCGCGCCGTTCATGACGAGATCAAGACTTAAGTCTATTTCTTCGGCGAGAGCGACTGCCCCTTGAAACGTGATTGTGTCGGCGCCGGTCTGTCCGCCGCCGCGGGCGCCGCCTTCGATATCAATCCGGCTTGCGCCGTCAGCGTATTGCGCATCAGCGCGCGCATGAAGGCCAGTGATGGACAGCCCGGAGCGCACTTCGGTATAGCCGCCCTCGGAAAGTTCAACGAAGCCCGCGAGCGCCGGCGCGTTGATCGTTCCACTTAAATCGACATCCGCCGTGAGCGTTCCCTCGATGGTCTGGAAGTCCGGCGGCAGAAATGCAGCAAAAGGATCGATCGCGCCATCATAACGCAGCGCGCCCTCAAGCGCGCCGCCGGTCTCAATGCCGACGCCGGGCGTTCTTGTCAGCCGCGCCGGGATGGCGATGCGCATATCGAGCTCGTCGCCGGCCGCCTCATTGGAAAGAACAAGCGTTTCGCCGTTCCAGTTCACCGCGCCGGCGATGGACGCTTCGCTCTCCCCAACCAGCGAACGCACGGTGAAGCGCCCGTCAGCGGGTCGTTCTGCGGCCGTATCCCAATTGAGGGCCAGGTCGAGCCTGCCGTCTGACTGCGGAATGTTGACTTTGTCGAGGCGCGTGCGGCCCTGCCAGCGGGTTTCCGCGAAGGCGGCGTCGAGATCGATTGTTCCCTCGCGCCCCCATTTCAAGCGCGCATCGTCGATGACGACGCCGTCAGCGAATGAAATCGTCGTCGGCGCGGCGAGCGTCGCCTGGTTGTCCGCAATCAGGCTCTCGAAAGCCGTCAGGAGAATGCGTGGGTCGTCGCCTGCTCTGATTTCAGCGGCGAGTTTCAGGTCTTTCGCATCTGCGCCGTCGCCGAAAGCGATGCGGCCGGCTCGGATGTTTGCGGCGATCGCGCTCGGATCGCCTTCGGCGACCAGATAAAACGCCTCCAAGGCGACATCGTTCGCCCGCAGAGCTGGCGCTTCTATCTTCAGATTCGTGGCGCGACCGCGACGGGCGAAGTCGCCTTTCGCCGTGAAAGAGCCGTTAAGCGCAACGCCTGGCCAGGGCGTCGCCGCCGCGGCGCCTTGATAGGTGAGATCAAGCTCGCCGCGCTCCGCCTCCGGATGATATGCGCCTGAGCCTGTGAGCGAAAATCCCTCGCCGCCGTAATCGATATTCGTAAGCGCGATGCGGCCGTCCGTTGACGAGCGCAAGGTTGCGTTGAATGCGCCGTCGCCTTGCGCCGCGCGCGCAGCGATCTCGCCGGTCGGCAAGCGTGGCAGGCCGGCAAGGGCAATTGTCGCATTGATCGCCGGCGCTTCATTCTCGCCCATGCGAATGCTTGGCGCGTCAATGTCGGCGTTCAATGTGAAGCGCTCAGGTTCCCCCTCAACCATGAGCGCGGCGAACAGCGGCCCTGACGGCTCTACAGATGGGGCGAGCGCCGTGACCACGGCCGGCTCGGCGTTGATCTCGCCTTCGAACCGCAATTGATCGTTCGCAAAGCGGTAATCCGCATCCCCTTGCGCTGTCAGACCTTCATCGGAGGACAGCTTCAACGCCCGCAGCGAAAGGCTGTCATCGAGAATGAAATCCGCTGACGCTTCGAGACGCGTGCGGCCGATGGGAAAATCGTCCTGCGCAGCGAGATCGATGGCGACATCGCCCCGCAACTGATCGCGCAAGTTCGTGGCGCCGCCTGCCAGTTCGACATCGAGTTCCGATCCGCGCAGGCGCGCGTCAAGACCGTAATCGTCCTCGCGCCGTTCAAGGCGCGCCGCCAGCGTCGCCTCCGGCCCAAGAAAGCGCAAAATCTCCTCGCGATAGCCTTCAGCGAAATCAGCGCGCAAGTCCGCCTCAAAAACATTCGCATTCTCGCGGATCCCCCGCCAGACGATGTCGCCGGCGAGGGCGCCGGCCGCGGTGACGAGACGGTTTATGGTAATGCGCCCGCCCTCCGGTTCATCCAGGACATAGAAATTGAACCGCACGGGATCGGCGAGTTCTTCAATGTCGCCGAGCGCATCGCCCCGGGTGAAAACGCCGTCGACATTCATCGACAAAGCGTTTTCGAGATTGGCGAGGATGATGCTTTCGACCGCGCCATAGGCGCCGATCGTCGCGTCGATATCGATTTCAGCGGCGTCGGCGGGACTGTCGGCTAAGACTTCCACTTGCAGCGGACCGCCGAGCTCGGCCAGCGATGAAATGAGGCCAGCGGGCTGCGATTCAATTCGCGCATCGATGAAAACGCGGTTTGTCTCCGGCGCGATCGCCGCGGCGATCTTGACCGTGTCCGACGCGTTTTCGCTTTCGAGGCTCACCGAAATGTCGAGGCGGCTGCCGGCCATGGCGACCGTTCCCGTCCCGTCAAGGCGCGTCCTTGCCCCTTCAATCTCTGAACGGAAGTTCTCAATTGTGAGATCGCCGATGGCGAGATCAGGCAATGCGCCCGGCAGTGAAATGGAAAAAGGCTCGTCATCGTCGGGCTCAGGGTCTTGAGGCGGCTCGCCATAGAGCGTCGCGCCGGTAAGTGCTGCGCTGTCGATGCGGATGGCGCCGCCGAGAAGCGCGAATGGGCGCCATCGCGCTTCGGCTCGTTCAACACGGGCCCAGACGTCGCCCTCATTCCGGAAGGAAACGTCTTCTAAAATGATATGACCGGGCAGGGCGCCATTGAGCGATCCGATCTCAACATCGCCGCCGAGGACCCCCGCGACGGCGCCTTCAGCAATGCTCGCGATCCACTGGCGGCCAGGCGATGAGTGGAGAACGAAGAGCGTCGCAAGCGAGACAACGCTGACGAGCGCCAGTGCAGCGAGACCGGATATGATCAAGATGCGGCGCATCAGAATGGCTGCCCGATTGAAATATAAATCTGGAAATTGGCGTCGCTCGGACGCGCGTCGAGCGGGAAGGCGATATCGAACCGGATCGGACCGATGGGCGTGAAGTAACGCGCGCCGGCGCCATAGCCCACAAAAAATCGATCATTGAAGCTTGGCAGCGGCGTCGCCGTCACGGTGCCGGCGTCAACGAAGCCGGCAAGCTGAATGTTGTCGGTGATCATGCCGCGCAGTTCTGTTCCCGCGAAGAAATAAGAACGCCCGCCGATCGGATCGTTGTCGGCGTCCAAAGGTCCTGCCTCCTGGAAACCAAATCCGCGCACTGATCCGCCGCCGCCGGCGAAGAAGCGCTTGTTGGCGGGAAGATCAAAGAGGCTGTTTGCGAATGTCGCGCCAGCGCCGACCCGGCCTGCAAGCGTCACCACATCGTTCGTGCCGATGAAGAGACGCGAGCGCGCGGCTGTTTCGACCTGCGCGAAGGTGTCCGTACCGGTATAGGGCGTCATGGTGACGCTGGCGCGGAGACCCTTGGTCGGCTCCAAAAGGTCGTCTTCTGAATCCCAAATCACGCTCAAGGGCGCGGAAACGAAATAGGTCCGCTGTTCGACACCGTTTGTTTTCACGTTTGAGGTCTCCAGCGCGAGCGCGGCGCGGGTTTCAAGACGGTCGTCGAGCCAGTCTTTCGCGACGCCGCCGGCGAGGCGCAGCGAGCGCGCGTCGAAAGCCTCGGTCGTTTCGTTTGAAAAGCCGAGGGTTGCGAACACAAACCCCGGCAATTCCGGAAAGGGCTTGCGCGCGGCGAAATCAATCGATTGCTCGAACTCATTGCCGCGCAGATCAATGCGCAGATCTTCGCCGCGTCCTGCAAGATTTCGGTGTTCGAAGAATAGCCGCCCGCCGGGGCCTTCTGCGGTTGAATAGGAAAGGCCTGCGCCAATGGTTCGCCGCCGGCGTTCGGCGAGGTCGACGAGAACCGGCGCCGCGCCGTCTTCGCCGGGTGTTCCCGGCGCCACGCTGATCGTTGAAAACAGGCCTGTGTTTGCGAGCCTGTCTCTGTAGGAAACGATTTTGCCGCGGTCATATTCCGCGCCAGGCGCCCATGTTGCGAGATCGCGCACGAAATCCGGCTTTGTGTCATTGACGCCGCGGACGTCGATTTCGCCAAAGCGCGCGCGCGGTCCGCTCCTGAAAACCAGAACCGCGCTGGCTTCAGCTTTTTCCGGCAGTGCAATCGCGCGTCGGCCGGCGATCTCCGCGCCCGGATAGCCGCTGTTCCAGAGATGGTCGAGGAACTTGAGCTGAACGTCTCGAATCGCAGCGCCGGCCGCGGAACGGTCCGGTTTGATCTTCGCGTCTTTAAGCGTCGCCGGCCGGTCCGGTTCGTCGTCGCGATAGAGGATCTCGTATTCGGTGACGACGAAAGCTGGACCCGGCTCAATGATAAAAGTCACGACGGGCGCCGCATCGCCGTCGCCGCGCTCAATTTCAAAAGAGACCTCGCCGAGATAATAGCCGGCCGCCGTCAGGGCCTCGTCCAGCGCCTTTTGATCGCGCAGCGCCGCGCGGCGGAGCGAGGCGATCGTCGGGTAGTCGCGCAGGTTTTTCTTCAGATCAGACACAAGCTCCAGCGTCGCGCGCAGCCCGTTATCAACACCGGTGATCCTGACATCGTAATTTTGCGCATGCGCCGGGATCGCGCAGATTGAAAATGCAGCGACGATAGCGGATGCAAGGATCGACCGGATCAAAAATTGACGCTTCAAAACACTGTACATATCGACTGACGGCCGGCTGATTGATCAACGCGGAAAACGGACCAGGGCGGCGTTGGTTTTGGCCCGTTCCGCCGGCGGCGTTAAGGTTTTGATCACCATGTCACGGATTTCTTAATGGGCGCTTCCTATCGCCGGGAATTGAGGCGGAAAACAGGCTTGCGCGACGGGCTGCCCGCTGCGAATTGACGCAAAGGCGGGCATTCTGGATTAGCGTAGCGGACTGCGCTAAGTCGGGGCCGGTAACAGATTGCAACTGAGTATTTCCCTATGGCGCATCCTCTAAGCGGGGCCAATCTCGGCACCCTGGCGACAGTGATCGGCCGGTCGGGCCTGCCGTCGAAAGCCGGGCCCGCGGCCGTGATTGCCCTCGCGGCGCTCGCCCGCTGGCCCTTTTCAACCGGCGAGAAGCTGTTGATGGAGAGCCGGCTGCCCTCCGTCGATGATATGCCGGCGCCCGTTTTCATTCTCGGCCATTGGCGCTCGGGCACGACGCATCTTTACAACATCATGTGCCAGAGCGGGGAATGGGGCTTTGTGCCGCCCGTGGCGACGGGCTTGCCCTGGGACTTGTTCGGGCTTGCGAAGGTTTTCAACCCGCTCCTGGAACGCGCGCTTCCTGAGCACCGTTATATCGACAACATTCCGGTGACGCCGGAAAGTCCGCAGGAAGACGAAATTGCCATCGCCAATATGAGCGAGGCGTCGTTTTATCACGGAATCTATTTCCCGCGAAATTTTGCGGAAAACGTGCGGCGCGGGCTGTTCTTTGACGGCTGCTCGCCGGCCGAAATCAGATCCTGGCGCAAGCAGTTCGCCTATTTTCTCCGCAAGCTCTACCTGCATCAGGGCGAGAAGCCGCTCTTGATCAAGAACCCTGTCTATACAGGCCGGGTGGCGATGCTGCGCAAGATGTTCCCAGGCGCGAAGTTCATTCATATCCACCGCAATCCTTATGACGTCTTTTTGTCGATGCGGAATTTCTATCAGAAACTGCTCGGCGAATTTGCGCTGCAGAGCTACGCGCATGTCGATATCGACGAAACCATCCTCTCCGTATACGACCGGATGATGCGCGATTGCGAGGCTGACTTAGAAGGCGTTCCGGCCGGACAGCTGGTCGAGCTAGGCTATGACGAACTCGACAGCGAGCCGATGGCGGCGCTTTCGCGCATCTATGAGGGGCTCGCCCTGCCGAATTTCGAGAGCTCGCAGCCGGCGTTCGAGGCTTATCTGGCGTCAGTGAAAACCTTCAAGAAAAACAAATTCGCCTACTCGCCGGAAGCGGCGTCCAAAGTTGAGGCGCGTCTCCAGCACTACATCAAAAAGTGGAACTATGAACGGCCCGGCGAAAAGGCGGCGGCGAAGCAGGAAAGCGCTGCTTAAAGCGTTTGCGTTCGGCGTCGGCGCCGGCCTCTTTGCGGCCTGCGCGCGTGATGCCCCGGCGCCGCTTTACGGCCCGGGCGATTGCCGGCGCGCGACGATTATCGATGCTGAGACGGGCGCCCCGATCATCGGCGCGGAAGACATCGCGTTTGATTCCCGAAACAGCCGCCTCATCATCTCCGCCTATGACCGTCGCGCAGCGGAACGCACGGTGCGCTCAAGCGAGGCGCCGCCGGACGGCGGCATTTACGCACTCAGCGTCGAGGGGTTGTTTGACGCCGAGGACGCGCTCGCCCTGCAGTCGCTCGTCAATCGCCGCGGGATAGACGACGGTCTGCGCCCGCACGGTCTTTCCCTCGATGAGGCGTCGGGGGACATTCTGTTCATCAACCGCGCCTATGTCAGGGCCGCATCGGATCGCCGATGGCAGAGAGAGGCGCGCCTTGTCCGTCTCGACAGCGGGGGCGCGGTTCAATCGACTGCGCCGGCGCATTGCGCCGCCAATGACATCGCCATCAACGCCCACGGCGGGCTCGCCATAAGCGCAGATCACGCCGCTTGCGGGTGGCGCGCGGGGCTCGAGGACGTGCTCGGCCAAACGAAAAGCGCCGTGTTCGATGAAGACGGCGCTGTCATCGAGGAGGGGTTGGGCTTCGCCAATGGTCTTGCCGCGCCGGGCGGCGACCTTATCGTCGCCGCGACCCGCGAGAAACGGCTGCGTTGGCTCGGTGGCGGGTCCGGGCCGGCGTTGAAAATGCCCGGCGCGCCGGACAATCTTTCGATCGCGCCCGACGGCGCGCTCATTGTCGCCCTTCACCCGTCGCTCTTTCGGCTTGCGTTAAATCGCAAGCTCGGTTTCGGCCGCGCCGGTTCGCGCATCGTCAAGGTCGATCCAGCGACGGGCGATACGCAATATCTTTTCAACGATCCCGCCGGCGCGATTTTCAGCGCCGCCACCGTCGGCGTTGAAACAGCGCGTGGTCTCGTCGTAGGTTCGGTGACGGATGCGGGGCTCTTGCTGTGCGAGAAGGCGCCATGAGCGGCGTTGCGATGGTTACCGGCGGCGCTGGATTCGTCGGGCGCTACCTTGTTGACCGCCTGCGCGCGACAGGCGCGCGCGTTCGCTCTTTCGATCTCGCCGCGCCAAGGCACGAAGACGACATTCAGGGCTCAGTGACCGATCCCGGTGCGCTGGCGCGTGCGACAGTGGGCGTTGATGTCGTTTATCACCTCGCCGGCATCGCCGATCTCTGGGCGCGCGACCCGGCGCGGTTTGACAAGATCAACGGCGAGGGAACCGCGTTCGCGGTGCGCGCCGCGCGCGAGGCCGGCGTCAAGCGCTTCGTTCATTGCTCCAGCCTAACAACACTGGTCGGACGGCAAACGCCCGTCGGCTGCTCGACGGCGGACGAGACGAAAAGATTGGAGCCCGCCGATATGCTCGGCGCCTATCCGCGTTCAAAGCTTGAGGCTGAACGCATCGTCGAAGAGGCCGCCGCGGACGGTCTGGACGCTGTAATCGTCTTGCCGACCGAGCCGCTGGGCCCGGGCGATGAAAATCTGACGCCGCCGACCAAGATGATCTTGGATTTCGCCCGCGGCGCGACGCCTGCTTACATCGATTGCACGTTGAATTTCGTTCCCGCCGATAGCCTCGCGGAAGGCATGATCGCAGCGGGCGCGAAGGGGCGCGCCGGCGAGCGTTATCTCCTCGGCGGTGAAAACACGCCAATGACGACGTTGCTCGCCGAAATTGCTGAGGCGTCACGAACGCCGGCGCCGCGCGTGAAGATGCCTTACTGGGTGGCGCTCGGCGTCGGCGTCATCGACACCAAGCTTGTCGCCGCCGTCACCGGAAAGGCGCCGACGGCGCCGCTGACCGGCGTGCGCCTCGCTGGCCGACAGGTTGAATTTTCCTCAGAAAAAGCGGCGCGCGAGCTCGGCTGGCGTGCAGACCCGTGGCGCCCCGCGCTTCAGGCAACCATTAAGGCGTTTCGAAAATCGGGTCTGTTGTAATGAATTGACCGACGCCGCGGCGCGGCGTTACGGTTCGTTCAAGCGCATGAGGTTGTCGGCCTCTGCGCCATGTCGAAAAGTAAGGAGCGTTCGATGGAGACCGCCATCGAAACCTGGTTAAGCGGGCGCAGCTTTGATGCTTGGCGCGCGCAATTCGACCGCGACGGTTACATCATTTTCAATCGCGTTCTGAGCGAGAACGCCTTGCGGGACATTCGTCGCGGGCTGGCGCCGCATTTTGCTGCGGAGGTTGCAGGGCGCAATGAATTCGAAGGCCGGCTTACGAACCGCGTATACGGATTACTTGCGAAGGGCGCTGTCTTTTCGGAGCTCGCGACCCATCCCCTGGCGCTCGCCTTTGCAGAAGCCGATCTCGGGCGAGAATGCCTGCTGTCGGCGCTGCTCGCGATCCGCATCAATCCAGGCGAGACGCCCCAGCCCTGGCATTTTGACGACAGCCATTATCAATGGCCGCGCCCGCGGCGCTCGCTGGGCGTCAGCGCCTTCTGGGCGATCGACGATACGACCGAAGAGAACGGCGCCACCGAAATCATTCCGGAGAGTCACCTCTGGTCCGATGACGTCATTTCAGGATCGGTCGGAGAGGGCGATTTCACCAAGGACGGCCGGCGTGAAGGCGATCCCGGCGCCCGCGCCGACGCGATGCAAGTCGTCATGCCGGCGGGCTCTTTGATGCTGGCGAAGGGGACTTTGTGGCATCGCGGCGGCGCCAACCATTCAGGGTCTCCGCGCACGGTCATTACGCCGCAATATTGTCCGGGCTGGACGCGGCAGCTGGAAAATATGGCGCTTGCGACGCCGCCTCAAGTCGCGCGGGAGCTGCCGAAACGCGCGCGCGAGCTGATCGGCTATTCAATTCATCCGCCCTTTATGGGTTATGTGGACGGGCGTCACCCCGAGAAAGCGCTGCTGCGCGACGACGATTATCAGTATTGAATCTGCCGCTGCAATGCCAACATATGCAGTATAGGGAGGATCGCAGAGATGCAATTTAAACGCATTATCGCGACGATCGACGTCAGTGACGATCTCGCTGAAAAGGTTTTAAAAGTCGCGCGCAGTCTTGCGGAGCGCGATGGCGCCACACTAGAGGCGGTTTGCGTCTGGCCGCCGCCGGCGACGAGCGCTATGGGCGCAGGCGCAGATGGCGGGGCCAGCGCGGCGGTCGCCTCACAAGCGATCCTCGAGCAGCATTCCGTTGGCCGGACCGCCTGCTCGGACACGCTTGACACGCTTGTGAAGAAAATCGCGCCGGGCGCGAAGACGGTCATGCTGGATGGCGATCCGGCCGACAGCGCCGCCGACTATGCGAAGGAAACGAATGCTGACCTGATTGTCACGGGATCGCATCAACGCGGCTTCTGGGGCGCGCTGGTGCATGGCTCTGCATCGCGCAATGTCATTCACGACGCGCCCTGCGCCGTGTTCGTCGTCACCAAGGCGTTCGCTGCAAAAGTCTAGGCGTTGACGGCGACCGCGTCTTTGCGTTCGTCGGCGAAGGCTGACTTGGCGATCACGACCTGCAGGATGTCGCCGCCAGGAATGGCGGTTTCCGTTCCATCTGTGTCGATCGCCTTGATGTCTTCGCGTCCGATTTCATAGCAGGCCCGCCAGGCGGCGGCCTCGTCGCGAAAACCGTCAATGTATACGGTCGCCGGTTCGGTCTGATCAGCGCTCTCAATCAGCAGTGCCAGATAAAAGGGTCCGAAGGGTTGATACGATTGGGTCATATGACGCCTCGCAATTTTTCGTCGAGCGTCAATAGACCGGCTTATGGTTAATGCGTGGTTTCATTTCATCCGTATCGGGATCGGTTGTGATCGAGAATTAACCGCAGCTTAAAGAGTGTTAGCAGGGTCATAAGTTCGACCCTTCCACTGACCGCCGGCGCCGCGCCAATGGCGCAGGGCCGAGGCGAACGTCATCGCTGTGTAAAGCGCGCCTGCGATAGGCAAGAGGGTCGATTGCCAGGGCTGTTGGCGATAGAGCTTCAGCATCGGCCAGAAGGTTGCTGCCATGACGCCCCAGGCGCCAAGCGCGATGAGGGAGGCGGCGACGTCGCCATGAGCGAAAAGTCCCAGGGCTATGAGCGGCGGCGCGATGTAAAGCAGCGCCATGCCGAGGAGCGCGCCAACGAGGAGCATGGGCGAGAAATTAAGCTGCGCAAAGGCGGTGCGCGCCACCATGTTCCAGATCGATGACAGGGATCGATTGTCGCGCAAGCTCACCGCCTCATCATCGGCGAGGCCGATCCAGATCCGGGCGTCGGCGTCGCGGTCCTTGATTGCGCGGGCGAGGGCGCAATCGTCAATTAACGCATCTTTGAACGCGTCAACGCCGCCGATGGCGTCGACCGCGTCTGCGCGCGCCAGCATGCAGCCGCCCGCCGCCGCCGCGACATTGTTGAAGGGGTCGTTGGCGAAGGCGAAGGGATAGAGCTTCTGGAAGAAATAGACGAAAGCCGGCGCCAGCAGGCCGCCCCAGGCGCCGCGCGCGTCAAGCAGCGCCATCAGCGAAACAAGATCGAGCCCGTCCGACGCGGCCTTGAGGGTCAATCGGGAAACGGTCTCCGGCGCAAATTCGATATCGGCGTCGCAGAAAAGGAGATAGTCCGGATCATGCGTGCGCGCGGCTTCGATGCCCTGGCGCATCGCCCATAATTTGCCGGTCCACCCTTGCCGCAGGGGCGCGCCGTCGATGACGGTCAGTCGCCCGGGCGCGTTGGCGGCGGTGGCGCGCGCCAGGTCAGCCGTGCCGTCGGTCGAGCCGTCATCAACCAGCATGATGGGATAGCCGCCGGGCAGGTCCGATTTCAGGTGCGCCGCAACAACGCGCGCGATGCTGTCTGCTTCATTGCGGGCCGGGATGACGGCGACGACGCGCGGCGGCGCAGGCCGCGGGGACGCAGCGTCGTCGCGCCGCGTCTCAAGGCGTTCCGCGCAGCGCCAGTAACCGCCGCGAAAAAGCAGCAGATAGAGCCACGCGGCGAGGGAAAGAACGGCGAAAAACAAGATCATGGCGGCGCGCATCTATAATTGGCCGGGCGCGCCAGGGAAAGCCAGCGATGACGCGAGGAGGCCTCGTCAAGCGCTTGGATTGCGCCGCGAATTCGGTAAGCTGCGCGGCAATGTCGAGCCTCGCAGACAACGCTGAAATCGCCGCGGCGCCGGCGTCTAAACCGGCCGGTCCCCCGCCGGCGGAGACGCCGTCTGGCAAGGGCGCGGGCGATGAGAACTTTCCCGTCGGCTCGTTTCTGTTGCCGAAGCGCCTGCGCCCGCATGTCGCCACATTTTACGCCTTCGCCCGCGCGATTGACGATATTGCAGACAACCCGGAGCTTTCGTCGGACGACAAGATCGCGCGGCTGCGCGCCTTCGATGCGGCGCTGAAAGGCGAGCCGGGCTACGGAGCCGAATACGCGAAGGCCCACGCCCTGCGCGAGAGCCTCGAGGCTATGAACGTAACGACCCAGCATGGCAGCGATCTCATTGCGGCCTTTGTGCAGGACGCGAAGAAAAACCGATATCAGGATTGGCAGGAGTTGCTCGGCTATTGCGAATTGTCCGCCAATCCGGTGGGGCGGTATCTTCTCGACCTTCATGGCGAAGACCGCGACGGCTATCGCTATTCCGACGCTCTGTGTACGGTGCTTCAAATCGTCAATCACTTGCAGGACTGCGGCGACGACCGGCGCGAGCTCGACAGGGTTTACGTTATCGAGCCATGGCTGGAAGCCGCCGGGGGATCGATCAGCGATCTCGATGCAGACCGGTCGAGCCCGGCGCTGGATCTTGTCAAACACCGCATGCTTGACGGCTGCGACCGCCTGATGGAGGACGCGCGCCGGCTTCCGTCGGCGCTGACGTCCAAGCATCTCGCCATGGAGTCGGCCATCATCGTCCGTCTCGCCGCACGGCTGATTGCGCTGTTGCGCAAGGGCGATCCGCTCGCGACCCGCGTCGCCCTCTCAAAGCTTGATTTCGCGGCGGCGGGACTTTCAGGCGCAGTCTGGGGGTTTTTCGCGGCCGGCGGAAATGACAGGGCGACGGGGGAGAAACGGTGAGCGTTACGGAAATGACCATCGATGCGGCGCGCCGGCACGCCGAAGCGACGGTTAGGCGCTCGAAAACATCTTTCGGCGCCGGCATGCGCATTCTCTCCCAGGAGCGCCGCGACGGGATGTACGCGGTTTACGCCTTCTGCCGCGAAGTCGACGACATCGCCGACGAGGGCGGCAAGGCCGAAGAAAAGATGGCCGGCCTCAAGGAATGGCGCCGCGAAATTGAACGGGTGTACGCCGGCGCGCCGACAACGCCGACGGGGCTGGCTTTGAAGGAAACCGTGCGGCGTTTTGATCTGCCCCATGAGGAGTTCATTCTTGTCATTGAAGGCATGGAGATGGACGCCACAGGGCCCATCGTTGCGCCGAGCATGGAGGCGCTCAACGCCTATACGCGCCGCGCCGCCGGCGCCGTAGGCATGCTTTCCATGCCGATTTTCGGCGCGCCGAAATGCACTGAGGCCGATAACTTTGCGCTGTCTCTGGGCGACGCGCTGCAGCTGACGAATATTCTGCGGGACGTCGAGCAGGATGCGAGCGAGGGCCGAATTTATCTGCCCCATGAGCTTTTGAAAAAATACGCCGTGCCAGCGCTGCCGGATATCATCGCAGACGCACCCGGCCTGCCAAGGGTGCGGGCCGAGCTCGCTGCCGCCGCGCGCCAGAAATTCGCCGACACCCGCAAGGCTTTGCGCCATCTCGACTGGCGCGTCTTGCGGCCCGCCTTGTTGATGATGGGCGTTTATGAGCGCTATCTCGACAAGATGACCGCGCGCGGCTGGGACAATGGCCAACCGCGCGTTGCTATTTCAAAACCCGAAAAAGCGATGATCGCCGCGCGCTGGTTCCTCGCCCCCCGGCTCGCTAAACGGTAACCGACATGCCCCGCGTTCATATTATCGGCGCCGGCCTCGCCGGCCTGTCGGCGGCTGTGAAGCTAACGGAACGCGGCGTTCCGGTCACGGTTTATGAAAGCGCGGGCCAGGCGGGCGGGCGCTGCCGTTCTTTCTACGACAAGCACCTCGAACGCGACATCGACAACGGCAATCACCTCATCATGTCGGGGAACCACGCAGCGCTTTCCTATCTTGATCGCATCGGCGCGGTCGATCCGCTGATCTGGCCGGAAGGCGGCGCGGTTTATCCCTTTGTCGATGTGCCGAGCGGAAAGCGCTGGCGCGTCCACATTAACGACGGGCCGATCCCGACCTGGGTCTTGAACGAGAAAACGCGCGTGCCGGACACGGGGCTCGGCGATTATCTGAAAGCGGCGAAGATCGCGATCGCCGGTCGTCGCCAGCGCGTCTCCGACGTCGTCGATGAGGCCTCGCCGCTCTATGAGCGGTTTTGGGAGCCGCTGACGCTTGCGGTTCTGAACACGACGCCGTCGCGCGGCTCGGCGCAGCTTTTATGGAGCGTCATCCGAGAAACATTTCTGAAAGGCGGGAAAGCCTCGCGCCCCCTCGTCGCGAAGCGCGGGCTTGGCCCGGCCTTTATCGATCCGGCGATTGATTTTCTGACGTCCCGCGGCGCGGTGGTGCGCTTTAATGCGCGGCTCAGAAAGCTGGTGACGGAAGGCGGCGAGGCGGCGAGCCTTGTTTTTTCAGACGACGCCGTGACGCTGGAAGAGGGCGATCGGGTTATCCTCGCCATTCCGCCGACGCGGCTGAAACAAATTCTGCCTGATGTCGATCCGCCGACGGATGACGCCTCTATCCTCAACGTGCATTATCGCTTGGATCGGGAAGCAAAAATTACCGGCGGCGGCGCATTCGTTGCGATGACCGGCAGCCTTGGCCAGTGGGCGTTCGTGCGCGATGATGTCGTCTCTATCACGACGTCTGCGTCAAACGCCCTCGGCGCCGACGATCAGGCCAATGACGACGTCGTCTCGCAGATCTGGCGCGAAACCGCGACCGCCCTCGATCTCAGTGGAACCGACTATGTGCGCGTGCGCGTCATCCGGGAAAAACGCGCAACGCCCGACCAGTCGCCCGAAGGCGCGGCCAAACGCCTGAAGCCTGAAACGCGGTTTCGCAATCTCTTCCTCGCCGGCGATCACACCGACACCGGCGTGCCGGCGACCATTGAGGGCTCAATCCGGTCGGGCGAAACGGCGGCGGGGTTGGCTCTAACTTCGCTCAATTTTTCATGAAAATTGCTATGCCGCCGCTCATTCCGGCGAAAGCCGGAATCCATCATGATGGGACTTCTGGATCCCGGCTTTCGCCGGGATGAGCGGTAATTGTATTGTGAACGGAAAAGAGAAATTCATCGGAATCGTCTGCGGACTGAAGTCCGAGAAAACCGCCGTGCGAGCCGTTGCAGGGCGCCGTGCGATCCGTATCGGCGTCTCCGGCGCCAGCGCGGCGCGGGCCGAGGAGATCGCGCGTCGGTTTTGTCATGAGGGCGCAGCCGCGATCCTGAGCGTCGGCGTTTCGGGCGGGCTCGACCCGGCGCTCAAGCCCGGCGCCCTCGTCATTGGTGACTCAGTGATGGCCGACAGCGGCGAACTCTTTGAGAGCGACCGGTATCTGATGAGCTCAATCGCTTCGTCCTTCGCGACGCCCTATTCCCTTCATCCTGAGGAGAGTCGAAGGCGCGTCTCGAAAGACAAAGGGAACAGGGCTCCTGAGGATGAAGCGAGAGTTGGACGGCTTTTTGGCGCCGACGCCATCATCGACAGCGCCGCCAAGAAAGCCGCGCTGTTCTCCAATCATGGGGCATTGGCGGTCGATATGGAGAGTCACGGTGCAGCGCGCGCGGCGCAAGAGGCGCGCGTTCCGTTCATCGCCATTCGCGCCATCGCCGATCCTGCGGACCGCGCCTTGCCGCCCGCCGCGCTGAGCGCGGTCGCGCCCGACGGCTCGACGCAGGTTCTGAAAACGCTTGGGGCCGCGTTGCGCGACCCCAAACAATTCCCTGCCCTGATGAAACTCGGCGCCGACAGCGCGGCCGCGACAAAGACCTTGCGGCGCGAACTCGGCCCGATCTTTGAGAAGCTCGCCGCGCAGATCGACCTTTAGGCGACCGCTTCGCGTTCCTTGGTGTTGTCGATCAGGGTCGCCGCCTTGCGCGCCTTGGCGTCTTCTTTCTCTTGACGGATTTTGTCCATCTCGTCGGCGACGATTTTCTCGTGAACATCGACTGCGGGCCGCGCATTGGTGAGATCGATCTCGGGGGCCATCGGGCCCTCGGTCTTGATCTTGAACATGTTTGAGAGCTTAAACACCTTCATCGGGTTCTTCACCGCATCCATGGCCGCTGTCGGCTCATAGCCGCAATGGGCCATGCAGTTGGCGCATTTCTCATATTTGCCGGTGCCGTAGGTGTCCCAGTCCGTCGTCTCCATCAATTCCTTGAACGAGGAGACATAGCCTTCGCCGAGGAGATAGCAGGGTTTCTGCCAGCCGAAAACGTTGCGCGTCGGCGAGCCCCAGGGCGTGCAGTGATATTCTTCATTGCCGGCGAGGAAATTCAGGAAAAGCGTCGAGTGCGACAGGTTCCACTCTTTCCCGCGCTCCTTGCCCAGCCGGAAGACGTCGCGGAAAAGATCCTTCGTTTTCTTGCGCGACAGGAAATGTTGCTGGTCTTCGGCGCGCTCATAGGCGTAGCCCGGCGAGATCGAGATATTAACGCCGAGATCGGTCGCGAAATCGAGATAGTCGGCGACCTGCTTCGCGCTCATATTGTCGAAGATTGTCGCGTTGACGTTGACCTGGAAGCCCGCTTCCTGCGCCGCCTTGATCGCGTTGACTGCGATCTTGAAGGTGCCCTCCTGGTCGACGGCCTTGTCGTGCTCTTCCTCCAGCCCGTCGAGGTGAACGGAGAAGAACAGGAACGGCGACGGCTTGAAGAGGTGCAGTTTCTTTTCGAGAAGCAGCGCGTTGGTGCACAGCGAGACGAACTTCTTGCGCGCTACAATGCCTTCGACGATCTCGCCGATCTCTTTGTGGATCAAGGGCTCGCCGCCGGGCACGGCGACGACCGGCGCGCCGCATTCGTCGACGGCGTCGAGGCATTCCTGCACGGTCAGGCGCTTATTGAGGATCGGCGCCGGGTAATCGATCTTGCCGCAGCCCGGGCAGGCGAGATTGCACCGGAAAAGCGGCTCCAGAAACAGAACCAGCGGGTATTTCTTGCGGCCCATCAGCGTCTGTTTCAAAACGTAAGCGCCGACGCGGGCTTGCTGGTGCAGGGATACGGACATCTCTACGAACTCCGGGGGGTTAAACGTTTCAGGTCAGACCGCGCCGACGGCCCAGGCTTT
>JBCBSE010000001.1:0-209844 GCA_039819305.1 Pseudomonadota bacterium | reverse complement strand
CGTCTGCATATGATTGCTCAGGCGCGGTGTCGGCTGAGCATGCGCAAGCGGACAGGAACGCGAAGGCGGAAAGAAAAATGCGGGTCAATTTCAGTATCCTTTGCAGCCTATGAAAAAGGTCAGCGCCCGCGCACCCGCGCCGGGCTTTTACGTGCTCGATGACGCAGCGCGCGATCATGCGATCCGCTCCAGTTCGCGTTCGATTTCGCCGAGCAGCGCTTCGGTGCTGGTCTTGAGCTCTTCCAGAAACACTGCGTGCACGACACCCCATTCGCGCGCCGACCGCAGATAGGCTGCAAACTCTTCATTTTCGCGGGCGATTTCGATTATCTCCGCGGCCGGGCGTTCGTCGAACACCGAGACGCCATATTTGTAATTGGCCAGAACGCCGTCATTGCGGAACGGCCGGAAGACGTCGCCGGCCGTGTCGCGAACGTCGTCATACTGATTGTAATATTGCTGGATGTTGCGCGCGAGCTCGCGATTTTCAATGAGGCCGAGATGGCCTGAATTGATCAGCGATTCATATCCGTTGCGCGAGCCGACGGTGATGCGGATGAGGTTCACCGAGCCCATGAGCACGTCTAGATCCTCCCCGGCGACCGGCGGCGTTTCGGGAACGGGCCAGGCTTCGACTGACAAGCGAAGGACATCGGGGAGTTTTCGGTCGAACGCCTCTGCGTAGATATAGTCGACGGCCGCAATGCGGGCGATGGCGGAATCGTAAAGCTTGTCGTGAAAATCGAGATGCGTTCTTAGATCCTCGGCGATTTCCGAGAGGTGGGCCGCAACGATCCCCCGATTGGCCCGCGCATCGTTCCAGTTCGACACCTGGATGCCGATGAAGACGCCGACGACGACAATGACGAAGTCGAGCCCGACCGCCGTCCAGTTCTGGGTTTTGACGTGTTCGATCATTCGGCGCAGGAGCATCAGGACGCCTCGCGATCATCAATACCGAGAGCCGCTTCGACCGCCTTGCGCAGTTTCCCCATCGCCTCGATTTTTGGGGAGGTGCCAATCTCGAATACCGTCAACACGTTTGTGGCATTCGTGCCCATTGCGTTTAGAAACGCCTGGTTTTCACGCATTCCCTGCACATCACAACGAAATGTGCTGTCATACGCGCCGATCTCAGGCATGGCGCCGGAAACGTTCTCGTCCGGCTTCAAATCGACAGTGAGAAGATCAGGGAACAGCGTGGCGAGCGCGACGCGCGTCGGTTGGGTGTCGGCAATCAATGCGGCTTCCGCCTTTGTGAACAAAGCGAGGTTGGCGACGGCGTTCACGACCGCCTCGTCCTTGATCAACGCCAAACCGCCGGTCGCCCCCAACTCCTCCAGCATCGGAAGATTAGGCCCCGACGTCGCGACAACGTAGCTCGCGCCAATCGCCTCGCATTCCAGCGGCGTCAGTGTTTTTCGGTCGGAGAAATCAAAAAGGATTTCGCGGGCCGTACTAAGCGCCGCGAGGCTTTCGCCGGTATATTCGCCAAGCGCCGTCTGCACCGATTGCGCGTTGACTAACTGATCGTGGAGTCGCTCAAGAATGCGGCGCTCTTCGATCCGATCGGCGCGCGCGTCATTCCAGTTGGAAACCTGAATACCCACAAATACGCCGACGACGACGATGACGAAGTCGAGCGCCACCGCTGTCCAGTTCTGGGCTTTCACATGTTCGATCATTCGGCGCAGGAGCATCAGTCGGCTGCCTTTTGATCAAGTTCCGCGATGACGGCGTCGACTTCCGCAACGAATTCCGGATTGCCGGCGAAAGTCCGCATGCGCGCAAGTCGCCACCAGCGCTGCGCTCGCGCCGGCGCGATGTAATCGCGCATGGAATCGCGCATGCGCGGCCAGAAGCCTTCGCTCATCATTTTGCTTTCGTGCATCGCAAATCCATTTTCGAAAGTGATGAACAGGCTCGCCAGTGTGAGATAGAGCCGTGTTTTTTCTGCATCGGTCAGATCGCCGGCGCCAAAGAGCGCGCGTTGCAGAAACTCCGTTTTCTCCGCGTCTTCGACCTGAGACAAGACGCGCGCGCCCGCATCCATCCAGATGGCCCTGGTTGTCTCGAGCTTTGCAAGCCGATTGGCCTGCCGCATCTGCCCCCAGATCGCGCCAAGCGACGCCAAAATGGCTATAACGGCGACCGTCTGCCCGATATAATAGATGTTCTCTAACGTCATCGCCCGCACGCCTTTCCGGCTGGCGCATCGTCGATGATGCGGCGTAACAACATTAGCGGGCCTCCAGAGCGCTTGATCCGAGCTCGTCCAGCAACACCCTTTGCAACTCATCGAGCTTCGCGCTGACGCGGGCGTTGTCAAAGGTATGAAACGCGACGTGACTTTGCGCGATGTCCAAGTCCTGCAAGAACCGATCATCCGCGCGCATGGCTTCAAGATCGCAAACGAAACGAGCGGACGTGACCGCGCGAGCGCCGACCAGACTCGGCGTGTCGACTTTCATCAATTGCGGATAGGCCGGACCGAGCGGTTTTATCAGAACGCTGATTTGTTCCTGCGAATCGCGGGCGCGGGCGCGGGTCAGAAGATAAGATCGCAGGGCCTCAGACACTCTCTCATTGCGGATGATGGATATGCGACCCGATGATTGCAACTCAAGAAGCGAGCCCAGATGATCGGTCGGATTGGAGACAAAGTAATTGTAGGCGATGCCGCGGCACTGATCGTCCGTCAGTTCGGCGTCGGCGTCTGAGAAAATAGCCCGCAACGCCGATTGCATCTCAATATGCCATTTTTCACGCTCCTCGATAATCGGATTGCGCGTCGCGATTAGCGTTTCAACTTCGTCATGAAGGCGCTGCAGATAAGCCGCCTCTTGACTTTTTCGCGTTTGTTCTTCCGCCCATTGCTGAACCTGAAGACCGACAAAGACCCCGACGACGACAATGACGAAGTCGAGCGCGACCGCGGTCCAGTTCTGGGCTTTGACGTGTTCGATGACGCGGCGGAGGAGCATTATGGCGCCTCTACCCAGTTTCCGCCCTCAAGCGCAATCATCGTATTTGTGATCATCGCTCGTTGCAGCGCTGTGTATCGAAGCACCTGCTCTTGCCATCGCTCCCAGTGATAGAAGGATTTGATGAGCACATTGTCTTGGCACGCCACATCAACTGGCGCGTTCAAATGAATATCGCGCCGGTCTCCCGCCAACTCGATGCCGCTATATGTGCCGCTGATTGATGTGAGCTCGCCAACGCCGACAAGCGGATTGTTGGCGGCGCGCTCGCGCAAAGGGAGGTCTTCAGTCCAGTTGGATTCGCGCTTTAACACGGTCATGGCGTATTTCAGATCGGCTAACTGTTTACGTTGCGGATTTGAAAGACGCGAAGACAGGTGGGGGGCTTCGGTGATTTCTTGCAATGCGCTCATGCGCAGGTTCACCCCCGTCGTACCCGTAATGCGCCACAGGCCCCGAGCGATCAACGCTTTGTTGTCTTCCGACTCAACGCACGAACGAAGCGCGTCAAAGGCCGCACGAACAACCGACAGCCTCTCGTGCATTTCGCGATCTATGCTGTCGAGCGTTTCGAGATTCGCCGCCGCCTCCGCCCGCAGCCGCTCTCGCGCCAACTCGAACTCTTTGTATTCCGCCCGCGCCTCGTTCCAATTCGAAACCTGTATGCCAATGAAGACGCCGACGACGACTATTACGAAGTCGAGCCCTACCGCAATCCAGTTCTGGGCTTTGACGTGTTCGATCATCCGCCGCAGGAGCATTATTCAACACGCCCCTCGGTCGCAGAAGACGGCGCTTCAAGCCGACTGCTATCCAGATAGTTGCGCAGGAAGTTTGGATCGAGCGCCTCAATGACGGGTCCCGCAACCTCCATCATCGGCGTATCCTTCCAGCCGGATTTTTGCAGACGCCACCAGTTCTTTGCGTAGGCGCTGCCAAAGTAATACGGCGCGCTGTTTCTTATATGGCTTTCGGTGCGCGTCCGGCTAGCCAGTCCGCTGGCCTCCATCTGGAATAGATTGTCCCATTGCAACATCACAGCGACCAGATGGGATTCGACCATTCTGACGTCGGCGTCGCTCATCGTCTCCGGCGCCCTAATCGATTTCGCCCATGCGGCCGCGACCGCCGGTGACGCAATGCTCAATTCAATGTGGGCGAGTTGATCGTTCTTCCCCGTTTCCAGGGCGACGCGCGTGAGACTGGCGTTCTGGCGCACCTCAATGATCAATATGATCAGCCCTAGTACGACGCCGACATTCGCGCCGAGCGTCAGCCAGCTATTGATGTGCTCAAACCGTCGCTTTGCATCCATTTCCCTGCGCCCCTCCTTTCGTCGCAAATTGATTGGGACTTACCCCAAGGATCATTGAACGCAGCCACAGTCCAGTTCTGGGTTTTGACGTGTTCGATCATCCAGCGCAGGAGCATTCCGCTTCGCTTCTAACGCGCGGGATTATTTTCAATGAAGGCTGTCAGAAGACGAACAAGCTCTTCGGGCCGGTCCTCCTGAATGAAGTGGCCGCCGCCAACCACCGTCGCATGCGACTGGCCTTGTGCGCCGGGAACGATTTGCTCAAAGATCGCTTCAGACCCGCGCGTTACGGGGTCGCTGTCGCCGAACGCGGTGATGAAAGGTTTTTCCCAGGCGCTGTAGAAATCATCCATGACGCGCTGATTTTGACGCAGCTGCGACGGAACGAGCGAGGGAAAGATGCGAATGGCGGCCTTATGCTTTTCATCCGGGAACGGCGCATTGTAGGCGGCGAGCGCGCCCGGCGAGAGCGTCGTTTCGCTGGCGCTTTGCAAGATGCCGCCGACGTCGAAGTCCTCGACATTTTTCGCCCAGGCGACCCAACGCGTGAAGCGAAACGGCTCGCCGGCGACGGCCGGCGCCGTCGGCGTTCCCTCACGCCAGACAGCAAGCTTGAATAGCGGATAGCCGATCCACCCTCTGACGCCCGCAGCGGCGGGCAGGCCGGTGTTTGATATCATGATCCGGGCGAAACGGTCCGGCGCTTCGGGAACGACGCGCAGACCGATGAGCCCGCCCCAGTCCTGAGCGAACAGCGTGACGCCGTCGAGATCGAGCTCGCGAACGAACGCGGTCATCACGTCAATATGCATCTGGTAGGAATGGTCGGACTGTTTCAGCGGCTTGTCGGAGCGCCCGAAGCCGACAAGGTCAGGCGCGACGACGCGATACCCCGCGGCCGCCAGATCCGTGATCATGTGGCGATAGAGATAACTCCAGGAGGGTTGCCCATGCATCAGCAAGATGACCTCGCCGTCGCGCGGGCCCTCATCGACATAGTGCACGCGGTAGCCGCGCGCGTCGACGTAATGCGGCGCAAACGGATAACCCTCCAGATTTTCAAACCGTTCATCGGGCGTTTGAATGACGTCGCCAGCCGTCCATTCTGTCGGCGCCTGAAGGGCGACAACGGCGCCGGCGATGAGCGCGGCGAGTGCTAGGACAAGGATCAGGAAAAAGCGCATCATGTTCTCCCCTTTTTGCGATTGCGCCGGCGTTCTGTTCGGCGATTGAAATCGCGTTGGCGTTGAAGGCGCCGTGAGGCTATCCCATCGCGCCGCGCCCGTCATGTTCGTCTAATCGCTGTCGCTGCCTGATTTGATGACGCGGGCGAGGAGCCTTCGCCCGCTTTCCCCTCTTGATGCCGCGCGGGGCGAACCGCCGCCCCGCCGCGCGAAGTCTTAGCCGCGTCCGGCGGAAATGGCGAGTGCAGACTGTATCGGCGTTTTGCGCCGCGCCGCCGAACGGCTATAGGCTGACGGCTCGTTCAACCGCCGGCGGCCATCGCCGGACCATCTGGCTGACCTTCCTCATGCGCGCAATGCTTGTCGTCCTTTTCGTCGCCGCCATCGGTCTTGGCTTCGGCTTCCTCGCCGGGATGGGCGACGCGCGCTTTGGCGGGCTTTCCGTGTTTTTCCTCTGCGCGCTGATCGCCTTTGCGATCAACTGGTTCGCTTTCGTGCCCGCCGCTCTGATGCGCAGCGAGAAATTCTACGACCTGACGGGCGCGGCGACCTATCTGACGATGATCACCGTCGCCGCCGTGCTATCGGCGCCGCTCGATGCGCGCGCCTCGGTCGCGGCCCTCATGGTCGCCGCTTGGGCCGGCCGGCTCGGGCTTTTTCTCTTTACCCGCATCAACAAGGACGGCCACGACCGGCGCTTCAACGAAATCAAGACGGCGCCGGCGCGCTTTCTCGTCGCCTGGACGCTGCAGGCCTTGTGGACCGTTTTAACGGCGGCCTGCGCGCTGGCGATTATCGTCTCGCCGCAGCGCGCGCCGCTCGGGGTCTTCTTTTTTGTCGGCGCGGGCGCGTGGCTCGCTGGCTTTCTCATCGAGGTTGTCGCCGATGCGCAAAAGCGCGCTTTCCGCGCCGACCCGGAGAACGCGGACAAGTTCATCAATACCGGGCTCTGGGCGTGGTCGCGCCATCCGAATTATTTCGGCGAGATCGTTCTGTGGACCGGCATGGCCGTGATGGCGCTGCCGGTCCTTGCCGGGGGCTTGTGGCTCGCGCTCGTCTCGCCGGTCTTTGTCGCCTTCCTGCTGTTGAAGGTGAGCGGCGTGCCGCTTCTCGAAAAACACGGCCGAGAGAAATGGGGCGATGATTCGGCCTATCAGGCCTATCTCAAACGCACGCCCACGCTGATCCCGCGCCCGCCTAAAAAGAACGCCTGACGCATCGTCCGTTCCGTCTTTACCCTGACGTTTTATCGTGACTAGGAGCGCCCGCCGCGCAATCAAGTCGCAGCTGGAAAGGACCGGCGGCCGGGTCTGAGACTGTGGCGATGATCCTCTGAAGCCCGTAGCGCGCGCCCTCGATGATGCGCTTTTCCTTAATGCGCGGCCCGCCCCAGATCGGCCCGCCCAGAGTCGTTTCGTCGGCGGCCGATGATTTTTCTGCGTATGCGCGGAACACGCCGGAGAGCGCCCGCGCCTCCATTTGCGTCGTCGCCTGCGGCGCAAGCTCGACGAAGGCTGCGGGCCCGGCTCTCCCATAGCGCGGTTTGTCCGCCTCAAGATAAACCCGGACCGGCGCCGGACAGTCATTGCGGACTTCAACACGGCGCCCCGCGAACAACAAAGCGCCGACGCCGTCTGAGAAGGCGTCCGCCTCGATCTCCAGCGCGGGCCTGGCGGCGGCGTAGTCGTCGCTCTCGCAATAAGCAGCGCCATGCATGGCGCGACGTGCCCGGTGCTGAAGAACATGTTTCATTTCGTGGGCGAGGGTGCCGGCCAGAATGAGCGCCTGATCCTTTTCGCCATAGCCGGCGTCGAGGAGGATCGTGTCGCTGGCGCAGGCCGTCGTCGCGGCGGGCCCGTTGGCGGCGCGCAAATCGCAAAAGCCGATCCTGACGCCGGCGAAATCGGCGCGCGCAAAGACGCCAAGTTCGTCAAGCGCGTTGACGGCGTTCTCAATGGCGCGGTCATAGGCGGGAAAGCTCAGCGCGCGCGCATCACACGCGGCGAGAAATGAGGGCGGCAGGGCGTCGGAGGGCGACGGGCCTTCGGAAGCGGCGATTGCGGCCTGCGTCGACGCGGCGAAAACCGCCATCGCCGCCGCAAGAGAGCGAACCGTGCGCATCGCCTCGTCCGTTCTTTGTCCCGGCGCCCGCTCGCCTATCGTCAGACCTGTCATCACCGCCCCATGCCGACATGGATCGCTGCCTGCGATCCTCAAAATCTTTGCGCAAATTGACGCGCCGTGCAAAGCCCCGTTTGGCGGGCGTTGCGCGATGCGCGCCCCGCGATTCGCGCCGGGTCGAGACAGGGCCCTCTTGATCCAAATCGCGGCCTTGCGCGTTTCACGCCTGCAAGGGCCGTTCGACTTCCGGGACCAAAAATGACGCAAGAAAAAGACTGGCTGGACGACGCCTTCACGGCGATCGCCATCGACGATGACGGGCGCGCCTGCCGCGACATCCCTGATAGCGCCTGCAAAGAAGAGGCGGGGAATTTCTTCACCCATGCCGGCGCGCTGTCGCTCTCGAAGAGCGCCGATGCGCTGATTGATCCGAAGCTGGTGCTCAGCTGGCTGATGACCGCGCTTGGCGCGCCGGCGCTCGCCGGGCTGCTGGTGCCGATCCGCGAATCCGGCGCGCTGTTGCCGCAGCTATTCACCGCCGGGGCGCTGCGCCGCCTGCCGCGGCGCAAATGGGCCTGGGCCGCCGGCGCGGTCGCGCAAGGGCTCGGCGCCTTCATGATCGCGCTCGCCGCCGTAACGCTTGAAGGCGCCGCCGCCGGCTGGGCGATCCTCGCCGCCCTCGCCTTCCTGGCGCTCGCGCGCAGCGTCTGTTCGGTTTCTTATAAGGATGTTCTCGGCAAGACAGTCGACAAATCCCGGCGCGGGCGCGCCACCGGGCTCGCCGGATCCGTCGCCGCCGGCGCCGCGATCGTCTTTGCGCTTATTTTAACGTCCGGCTTTTTCGACCGCATGAGCCTTGTCATCGCCGCCATCATCCTCGCCGGGCTCGCCTGGGTCGCCGGCGGGCTTCTTTTTACGACGCTTACGGAGGAAAAAGGCGCGGCCGAGGGCGGGGCCAACGCGTTCACCGCCGCCATGGATAATTTTTCCTATTTGCGCACCGAACGGCAGCTGCAGCGCTTTATCGCAACGCGCGCGCTTTTAACCGCGACGGCGCTCGCCCCGCCGTTCATGGTCGCCGCCGGGGCGAGCGAGGGCGCGGCTTATGGCGAGCTTGGCCTCCTGGTGCTGGCGTCGGCGGGCGCCGGCCTCATCTCCAGCTTCGTCTGGGGCCGGCTTTCCGACAAATCGAGCCGCAAGGTCCTAATCCTCTCAGCGACGATCGGCGCAGGCGTTCTCGCCGTCGCCGCCGCGCTCGCCTATGCCGGCGCGCTGACCGGGGCGTTTCTCTTGCCCGTCCTGCTCTTTGTCTTGATGATCGCCTATCAGGGCGTGCGCCTCGGGCGCTCAACCCATCTCGTCGACATGGCGAGCGAGGAGACGCGCGCCGCCTTCACCGCCCTTTCCAACACGGTGATCGGGATCGTCCTGATCGCCGGCGGCGTTTTCAGTCTTGTCGCCAGCCTCGCGGGTCCGGGCGCGGTTCTCGCGATCATGGCGGCGATGTGCGCCGGCGCCGCGTTCACGGGGCGCGGCCTCGACGAGGTGCAGGCGGACTAGCGTGTCGGCGAGGCGGGCGCGTCGGCTCTGTCGACCCGGATTTTTCTCAATGAGCTTCGCCAAATAGAAAACGGCTCCGCGCGGGGGGGAACGCGGAGCCGTTGGGCGGCATACGTTTTTGTTGCAGGGGTCTAAGGCCGGGGGAGCCTTACAAAAACGCGGCCAGTGCAGCAACGTAACCGCCAAGGAGGGTGAAGATGGCGGCGGCGCCTGCGATGCGGGTCATGGGTGGTTTCTCCTTTTGTGTTGTTCTTATGACCTGCAAAATGGGCGCGGGCTTGATTTAAACAAGCAGCATCGAATGGGTATTTTGATCAGAATTTCCTATCGTCTCAGCCGCGCTGGATGACGAGATCCTTGAACCGCTTTGAGGCGACGTCGCGGATGATCCCGGCGAAGCGGCGATAGGCGGCGGCGCGCCCTGCGCTCTTGCGCCAGACGAGGCCGACGGGCCGCGTGATCGAGCGCCCGGCGAGCTTTTTGACCACGACTTCGGAGCGCGCCGAGATCTCAGAATGAACATAGAGCGCCGGCAGGAACGCCGAGCCCATGCCCATGCCGACCATCTGGCGCAGGGCGTCGAGGCTGGTGCCTTCATAGTCGCGGATGAGCTTGGCGCCGAATTGATCGCACAGGGCGTGAACCTGATCGTGCAAGTGAAAGTTCGGGTTCAGCGACAAAACGTCGACGCCTTTCAGCGCCTTGTGGGAGACCTCTTCTTCCTCTGCCAGCGGATGATCGGCGGCGATGGCGAGATAAAGCGGCTCCAGGAACAGGGGCTCAGAGACATGCTCGGCGCTGGATGCGGGAAGCTGCGTAAGAATGAGATCGTGCAGGCCTGTCGCAAGCTCAAGCTCCAGGCTGCGCGGCTCGCTTTCGCGCACGTAAAGGCGCAGCTCTTTTGTTTCCTTGCGCAGGGCTGCGACGACATGGGGCAAAAGATAAGGCCCAAGCGTCGGTTTTGAACCAAGGCGCAAGGTGCCGACGAGACCGTCCTGGGCGCCGGCCGCGAAATCAATAATGCCTTGCGCCTCGTCAACCAGCCGACGGGCGCGGGCGGAGACTTCCCGGCCCGCCGGCGTCAGGGCGACGCCGGACCGGCTGCGTTCAACGAGGCGGAGGCTGAGCGCCGATTCAAGATTGGCGATCTGCGCGCTTAAGGAGGGCTGGGTGACGCCGATCAGTTCGGCGGCCCGGCGGAAATGCGTCGTCTCCTCAATGGCGAGAAGACACTGCAATTGCTTGAGGGTGAGTTGGGGGGAGCTGGACATGCGCCCCCTTCTATCGAATAATTCTATCGAAATCTACCTTCCAATACGATTTTCATATTCATAACGCGTTCCCATATTCGCTGCGTCAGTTATTTCGAAGGACAGCGCCTTATGTTTGATGCAACGCCCGCCCGCGCCAAAGGGGCGCTCGCCGACCACAGCCCGGAGCGCATTCTCGACCTTGTCGCAGAATGGGACGGCGATGCGACGTCGCTGCGCGAAGGGATCGACGCCCTGTCGAACTGGGGCCCGTTTGAACTCGCCGAGTGCAAACCGATGTCCCCGCTCGCGAGAGGGTGCCGCTTGTTTTTGTGCCGCTTCATTTATCACGGCCCCGCCGCAGGCAGCGCCTCGGCGCAGACGCGCGGTCAGTTTGAATCCTGTCTGCGCGATTCCCTCGCCGGGCTCGCGACTTTCCGCGACGCGCCGCAAGCGGGCCTTGCGGAGACGTCAGCGTCTTAAGTCCGCGCCCTAGCCGGCGCCGCCGAAAGCTTTTCCCGCCGGCCTGATCGCACTGCGACGGGCCCGGCATCGTTAGACCGTATAGAGATCAAATAATGGCCAGACTTGTCGCCCAGATTCAGGAATTCCTCCGGCTCGAATCATCGTCCGGGATCCTTCTCATTTTTGCGGCGCTCGCCGCGATGGCGGCGAGCAACTCCCTTCTGACGGGCGCTTATGGCGCACTATTGTCGACGCCCGTCGCGGTGCAGATCGGCGCGCTTGAAATCGCCAAACCGCTGCTCCTTTGGATCAATGACGGTCTGATGGCCGTCTTCTTTTTCCTCGTCGGTCTTGAGATCAAGCGCGAGGTTCTGGAAGGCGAGCTTTCCAGTCTCGACAAGGCCTCGCTCCCGATCTTCGCCGCGATCGGCGGCATCGCGGCGCCGGCGCTCATCTATTACGGCTTCAACGCCTCGAACCCGGCCGGCATTGACGGCTGGGCGATCCCGGCGGCCACCGATATCGCTTTTGCGCTCGGCTTTCTCGCGCTCGCCGCCGCCCGCGCGCCGGTGAGCCTTAAAATCTTCCTGCTCGCGGTCGCGATCATCGACGACCTCGGCGCCATCGTCATCATTGCGCTCTTCTACACCGCCAATCTGTCGCTGACGGCTTTGGTGATCGCCGCCATCGGCGCGGTCGGCCTGTTTGTGCTGAACCGCATGGGCGTCAAACGCATAACCCCTTATGCGCTGATCGGCCTCATCGTCTGGGTCTGCGTTCTGAAGTCCGGCGTCCACGCGACGCTCGCCGGCGTCGTCACCGCGCTCGCCATCCCCATCACCCCGCGCGAAGAGGGCGGCCAGTCGCCGCTGCACCGAGCCGAGCATGATCTCCACCCCTGGGTCGCGTTCATGATCCTGCCGCTCTTCGCGTTCGCCAATGCCGGCCTTTCTTTCTCCGGCATGTCGCCGTCGGCGCTTCTCGCCCCGATCCCGCTCGGCATCGCCCTCGGCCTCTTTGTCGGCAAGCCCGTCGGCGTTCTCTTGATGTCGTTCCTCGCAGTCCGGACCGGTCTTGCGCGCCTGCCGAAAGATGTCGGCTGGATGGAGCTCGCCGGCGTCGCCTGGTTGACCGGCGTCGGCTTCACCATGAGCCTTTTCATCGGCGGCCTCGCCTTTGACGACGCGGCCCGTCTCAATGAAGTGCGCCTTGGCGTCCTCGTTGGCTCCGCGGCCTCAGCCGCCGCCGGCTGCGCCGTGCTCGCCGCCGCGCTCTCGCGCAAGGCGGCGCCCGCCCCCAGTTCCGCCTGAAGCCCGGAATGCGCCGGGGCCCCTTCGCCGTCAGGCGCGGCGGGCCCCGGCGCTCGTTTCGCACGATAGGCTCTCAAGCTGTCACAATGTCGCACTCATTGGAAAATCCGATCAGTATGCATCCTTTCCTTCGATTTACAGCCGGTATGCGCGACCCCAAAGTTTTGGATGGAGTGATGGGAAATCGATGGTGATGTCTGGCCACGCGCAATCCGCCGCTGCTTTCACGGACGAAAACGACGAATTGGTTCACGCGTTGATGCTGGCCCGGCTAGACTGGCTGCGCCGCCACGCCGAACCCGTCTCCCCCCTTGTCAGCGACGCGCCCCCGGACGCCTTGCTTGATCTCCTCGCCGTCTGGAACGGCGCGGAAGAAGACTTGCGCAAGCCTGTCTATGATGCGAGCGCCGCCTCCCCTTTTGAGCTGATTGAATGTTGGGAAGCGTTTTCCGGCGCCGACGGGCGAAAGCGCTTCTTCTGCCGGTTCCTCTATCACGGCGACATCGGCCCGGATGCGCGACTCAAAGCAGAACGCGCCGAATTCGAAAAACGCCTGCGCGATGCGCTCTCCCCGATCGCGCAATGGGAAGATATTCCGCGCGTCCACGATGCGTGAGGGCCTGACTTGAACAGATCTGACATGAGCAAAGCGACCCGCATGTTGCTGCAGCGCCTTGACCGGGCGCGCCATCATCACCGCCGCCTCGACGCCGAGGTCGAGGCCCGCCAGCGCCGCGCCGATGCCGACGCGGGCGAATTGCAGCGCCTGAAAAAGCGCCGCCTCGCCGAACGCGACCGGGTGATGCGCCTTTCCTCAGCCCTCCTCTCGGCGCGCTGACGCCGAGGCTGGGGCGCGCGCCCTCCGCCGCTGGCGACGCCGCGGGCCCACGCGCTTAAAACCGCGCCGCGCCTCAATAAATCCGCCCCAAAATCCTCCCTGCTTGCGCCATGAAGCAGCCGCGATTATCGACAACAAGCCTGCGGGCGATGCGCGCCCTGCAAGGCGGGACATGTCGTTGGCGGTGCGAGGGAGATGACGGACAAACCGACGGATACAGGCGAAACCGGCCGCGACCGAGCCGTCGCTGCGGCGACGGGCGCGATGGCGCAGGCGCGCGCCCTCATCCGCCGCCTGTTCGGGTCCAAGCCGCCCGCCAAGCCCTCTCCTTACGAGGAAACGAAGAAATATAAAAAAGAGCCCGGCGAGGGGCGCGCCTGGCGCGATCTCACCGGCTCTCTCGCCGCGGCGGCCGGCTCGCTCGCCTTTCTGGGGCTCGGCGGCGGGCTCGCCTTCGCTTTCGTCATCATGGCCCCGCGGGCGCCGGCGAATGTCGACATCTGGAACGTCAACCGGCAGTCGGCGATCATCGTTCTCGACCGCAATGGCGACGAGATCGCGGCGCGCGGCGCGCGCTACGGCGAACAGGTCGAGCCCGATGAACTGCCCCGCTATCTCGTCGATGCGGTGCTGGCGACGGAGGACCGGCGCTTTTATGAGCATACCGGCGTCGATCTGCGCGGCACTTTACGCGCGGCGAGCGCCAATCTGCGCTCCGGCGCCGTTGTCGAGGGCGGCTCGACCATCACCCAGCAGCTGGCGAAGAACCTCTTCCTGTCGCCGGAGCAGACCTATGTGCGCAAGATCCGCGAGGCGTTGCTCGCGCTGTGGCTCGAAGGTCACTACACAAAGGACGAGATCCTTTCGCTTTATCTGAACCGCATCTATCTCGGCGCCGGCGCTTACGGCGTTGAATCCGCCGCGCTCACCTATTTTGGAAAGTCGGCGCGCGATGTCAGCCTCGCCGAGGCGGCGATGCTCGCCGGGCTGCCCAAGGCGCCCTCAACCTATGCGCCGACGCAAAACCCCAAAGGCGCGGAGCGGCGCGCCGCCGTCGTCATCGACAATCTTCTCGACGTCAATGCGATCACGCCTTTCGACGCGCATGAGGCGCGCCAGAACCCGGCCGAGGTCGCGTTTCAGTATACAGATGACGATCTCGGCTATTTCTTCGATTATGTGGCGGCCAAGACCAAGGCGCTTGCGCCCGCCGTCCCCGGCGACGTGATCGTCAGGACAACCATCGACCAGAAACTCCAGCGCGATGCGGAAGTCGCAGTCAAGGCGGGGCTTACGGTCGAGGCGCGCCTGAAAGGCGCCGAACAGGGCGCCCTTGTCGCCTATGACGCCGACGGCGCGCTCAGAGCCATGGTCGGCGGGCGGTCTTACAAGGAGAGCCAGTTCAACCGCGCGGTGCAGGCGCGCCGCCAGCCGGGCTCGGCCTTCAAGCCTTTCGTTTATGTCGCGGCGATGGAGGCGGGCCTGACGCCGGGCTCGCGCTTTATCGATCAGAAGGTTTCCTTCGGCGACTGGGCGCCGACCAATTACACCGACACCTATCGCGGACCGGTGCGCCTCACTGAAGCCATGGCGCAATCGATCAACACGGTCGCGGCGCAGGTGACCGAGCGCGTGGGGCCGGCCAATGTCGCCGCCGCCGCGGAGCGCTTCGGCGTTGGCAAGGTGCCGGCGTTCCGCGCGATTGCGCTCGGCGCCGTCGATGTGACGCTGGAAGAATTCACCGGCGCCTATCTTCCCTTCGCGCAAGGCGGTGCCAAGCCTGAGCCCTACGCCATCGTCTCCATCGAGACCCGCGACGGGCGCCCGCTTTACCGGCGTGAGGCGGTCTCCCCCGACGTGGTGATGGACGCCAAGACCGCGCGCCAGATGAACCACATGCTCTACCAGGTCGTCTATTCCGGCACCGGCCGGCGGGCCAATCTCGGCCGGCGCCCCGCCGCCGGCAAGACCGGCACCACCAATGACTGGCGCGACGCGTGGTTTATGGGGTACACGGCGCAGCTGACGGTCGGCGTCTGGGTCGGCAATGACGATTACCGACCCATGGACAAGGTGACGGGCGGGACCATTCCGGCGGAAATCTGGCGCAGTTTCATGTTGGCCGCGCATCAGGGCCTCCCGGTTCGCCCCCTTGACGGGGCCTTTCCGGCGGCGACCTATGCTGAAGAAAACTCGCTTCTCGATTTTTACGCGGATGTGAACCGCGGCTTGCGGCGGGTCTCGCGCGAGGGCGACCCGCGCCGCTACCGGCGCTAGGCGTTTCGCTTCTCGCGAGCCCAAAAACCTTTCGTCGATTTCACTCGCGTCTCAAAACGAACGTATTTTAACCCTTCGCTGACCCAAATCGGGGATCATATTTGAACCTTGCGCGTCGCGGCGCGTATCAACTTGCGCTCTTCGTTGCGTAGGAGAAGGCTGATCATGGGCGAGACCACCGGCGCGCGCGCCGTCTTAAAAGGTTCCGTTATTTACTGCGAAGGCGGCGTTCCCGCCGTCGCGCCGCGCGGCGAATACGAGATCGACCGGCGTTCGGGATGCATCGGGCTCTGCCAGTGCGACGGCGCCTGCGCCTTCACGCTGACTTTCGACGCCTTCCAGCAGCATGTCATCGAAGGCCGCATCGCTATTGCGGGGTGAGAGGCGGCTGGGCGAGCGGTGGCCTGATCTACACCGTGGCGGCGCTAAAGGACGGGGTCCTTCATTTCCGATAAAATGCGGTGGGCTTCGCGGATCAGCGGGCGGGCGTCGCCGGCGAGTTGAGGCCGGGCGGCGACCAGATGCGTCAGCGCCAGCAGCGTTTCTTCGAGGATGCGCCGGTTCGCATTCTCGATGTCGGACATCCCGCCAATGATTTCGCGGCAGAAATCGAGCCGACCCGGATCAACTGGGTCGAGCCGCAGCATCTCGAACCAGTTACCGAGGTGCATGTAGGTCATATGCGCGCGCCGGCGCCCGCGCGCATCGCCCTGCATGGCGTCTTCCGATGCGTGCAGCATCTCGGCAAAGTATTCCGGCAGAATCGAAACAATTAGCTCCGATTCCTCAATGCGCGTTCGCATGTCGGTGACCATGTCTTCAGCGTCACGCCGGATCTCGCGGACCTCGCGCATGGCGCCGAATGTGTTGACCGCCAGCAACGCCAGCACAAATGTGAAGGCGGCCGTGAAAAAACCGATCGCGATCACGATAAACTGAAGAATGCTTTCGGAATGATCAGACGTCAGCAGGCCGGCCCCGTGCATGACGACGAAAATGCAAAACGATGTGAACAACACCGCGACGCCGGCGACAATCGCATACATTGTCGTTTTACTGACCAAATCGTCATCGGGTCGCTGTCCGTCGGGCATTCCTAGCCCCCGAATTGATCACGCACGAAGTCGACGATCCTGATACCGGCGTGATCGGCCTTGTGGCAATAATCAACGCCGAGTGATTTGATCTCCTCCTCGGCGCCCACATCGTTGCGATGGGACAGTACAGTGATTTTCAGCGACGCAAGAAGCCCCAGCATGTGCATTTCACGAACAAAAAGAAGCCCTGTGATCAGTCCGCCCCGGTTGTCGATATTGCGATAAGCTTCGCCGGGGCTCATCATCACGTCGAGAATGACGCCGGCATAGGCGCCCTCGCTATTCATGACCTTCGCGCGCCCCTGATCGACGTTGCGCTCGACCTCAACGGTGATTTCTTCGTCCTGCAGGTTTTTCACCTGCGGACGCAGATACCGGACATCGTCATCGATCCATAGAAGCGGTTTGCCGTTGATCATTGCTAATCCAACCCGTCAATTGCGCTTTCGCCATGCTGGCAGATTCTGATAATCGGGACGCTCCAGGATATCCGGCAGGAAAACGCAAAACGTCGTCGGATCTTTCAGCGTTTCCAGCCATGCGTCGCCAAAATGGTCATTGACGATCGCCCGCGTCACGGCGAGACCGAGTCCGGCGCCGCGCTGCGCGCGCACTTCGTCCGTATCTGCTCGTTCGCCCGTCCGAAAAATGCGCTCCGCGAAAGCCTTGGGCACGCCGATGCCCTGATCTTCAAAGCTGATGAGATGGCCGTGGGTCACGCCAAGCTCAGCGAGGCGCGCGATGAATTCCGTTGATGCGCTGGTCGACGCTTCTAATTCGCCGCGGCTAACGCGTTCGGCGTAACCGCGATAGGAGAAGGCGCCATCGTCTTTCGGATCGCGATATTTGATCGCATTGGCGAGAATGTTCCAGAACACCTGAACCGCCGCCGTCGAGTCAAAATAGAGTTCTGGGAAAACACGCATATTGACCGCGTTCGGATCAACGCCGGCGTCGCGACAGACCGGAATCGCAAGACGGCTCACATATTTCGCCGTCTCATTCAGGTCGAGCCGCTTCACCTTGTAGAGTTTTGAAGGCGGCAGATCGCGCTTTTGGAAACCGAACATCAGGCTGTTGATCAAGAGCCGTTGAAAATCACAGGTGTCGATGATGTCAGAGATTTCCTTCGCCAGCATGCCGGGCGGCAGGGCCTTTTTCTTGCCGCTCATTGACAGGTGAATGCGCTCGGCGGTGTCTCGGATGAAGCCGGTCGGCGCATGCATTTCGTGGCCGAGGATCTGCGCGCGGTTGAAGCGCGTCTCTTCAGCCGTAAACAATTCGGCGATGAAATCGAGAATGGAGCAAACGTGGTTGACGACGCGCTCATCCTGCCAGTCGAACTGATCGGCGATCTTGGCGTTCGCGCGGCAATGCATCGCGTAATCATTGAGCCGATTGATCAGGATCAGATAGCCGCGCGGCTGGTCGGGTTCGGCGCGATTGTGAACGCGCCCGATCAGCATTGACGTTGCTTCGCCTAGCGCTGTGCCGCCCAGATGCGCCGCTATGTCAGACGGCAGGGCGATCCGCGTGTCGGGGAGAACCGCGCGCTCATGGTCCTGCTCGAACAGCGCATCGATGAGCGACATCAATCCGTTGGCGATATCGTCCGGCAGCTTGTCAAAATTGTCAGAGGCGCGCACCGGATGATTGTTGGCGTCGAGCGTTACCGGCGGACCGGCGCGCAACCCGCCGTCGCCGGCGACATCGAGGCGCATCACCTGTTCGCACATCACGAATTTCGGCAAGACGCGTTGCAGCGCGCGGTCCATCGCGTTGCGCGCGCTGGTGTTGGCGTCTCGCAGATCGACCTCTGACATGGCCTCCGTGATCAAGACGAGCCGGCGGTTCAACAAGGCGCGGATGCCGGAGATCAGTTTCGCTTCGACGGCGGCGATAAAATCGTCGCGCAAAAAAGCATCGACGTCCGGGTCCGCATAATCGGAGAGATAAAGGTTGAGCAGAAAATGCGGCGTCTGTCGGGAAAGCCCTGGATTTTCGTCGGCGACGCCGAACGGCAGGCACAAAACGCGCTTCAGACCCAGTTTCGAAATCTGCTCCGTGGGAATGAATGTTTTTTCCGGCGGCAGCGCGCCAATGTCCTCAAAATGGACGCGGCCGCGCGATTTCTTATCGTCCCTCGCGCCGATCTTATCGCGATACTGGTTCAATATTGCGTTGAGATGGGACTCGCGAAAGCCGCAGACGAAGTTTCGATGCTGATCGTCATTCTCCGGCGACAGATATTGTTCGTATTTACTGGTCGCGGCGATCAGCGAGCCGCATTCTGCGCGTTCCTTGAGCGCCCACAGCGTCGCAAGCTTGACCGGCGAGAACCGGTGGACGATCTCAAGGACCGCGCGAACCCGTTCGACTGTCGCTCTTTCAAGTTCATGGGATTCAATTTCGCTGAACGCCGAGGCGCCGACCCTGACTTCAGACAGCGCCCGCGAGAATTCAAGCGAGCGCTCTACGGACGCCCAGGCGAATTTCTCCGGCGGCGTATCAACGAAATCCGGCGTAGTCAAAAACTCCCCCCTCCAGTCGGAGGCGGATTATTAATAAAGTGCTAATAATGTCAAATAGGGGCGCTGACTGCTATCGCGCCCCCTAATCCGTCAGCAATATGGCCGGCTCGAATTCGTCGGTCGGTTCAGGCGCGAGGCGCCATTCGCCGCTCTCGCTCAAGCAGGCCGCGCCGGCCCAGGCGTCGTCCTCAGAATAGCGGCGCATGGTCTGGCGAAACTCGCGGCACAGGCGCGCCTGGCGGCGCGGGCCGCCGGCGAGCTCAAGCTCCGCGCCCGGCGCCTTGATCATCAGGTTCTTGTGAACATAGCCGCGCACAACGCCGTCGACGGCGGCCAGCATCCAGTCGCCGCCGGCGACCTTGCCGACGACATCGACGCCGGCGCCGGAGGGCAATGTCTGCGTGACCTCGTGGTTTGTGCCGGGCCCGAGGCGAACATTGGAATTGCGGGTCAACGCAAATAGGCCGAGCTCGGTTTCGAGGACGGGCTCAAGCACGAGATCGGCGCGCGCGGCGGGAATGCGGCTCGTCGGATCGGCGCGCAGATTGGCGAGGCTGTACCCGCCGGGGATCACTTCGCCGGCGGCGTGCCGGCCGGCCCAGCGCTGCGGGGCGCCGGTCTCCATGGCGGCGACGAAGGCGGCGGCGAGCGCGCGTTCGCCGGCGCCGGTCAGCGTCGGGGCGAGGCGAGAGCCGGCGGCATAATCCGTGCTGCCGCCAGCCGATCCGCCGTCAAACGCGGAAAAGCTTTCGCATGCCGCCAAGCCAGCCGCCATCACGCCCAACAGGGTTAACCGCAGATTATCGACCATAAAGCCTCGCATCCGTTAATCCTTCGCCGCCCTGCATCGACGAATTTTTTACGTTTCCTACGCAGTGTTAAAGGCCAGATGGAGGGCAATCAATGGCGCAGTCGAGTTCGCGTCTGAAAGATCTCATCGCCGTCGCAAAAGAAGGGTCGAGCGAGAAGCGCCGCGATCTTTTGCGCGACATCACTGACGTCTTCATGACCGAGCCGGACCGCTACACCTCTTCGGAGATGCAGCATTTCGACGTCATCATGTCGCGCGTCACCGAAGAGGTCGAGACGGCGCTGCGCCGCGAACTCGCCGAGAAACTCGCCGACGTGCCAAGTGCGCCCCCGACGCTGATCCGCCAGCTGGCGCGCGATGAAATCTCCGTCGCCGAACCGGTCTTGCGCCGCTCAGAGGCGTTGTCGGAGGAAGACCTCGTCGGCGTCATCCGCCAGCGCGGCCAGGAGCATATGGCCGCCATCTCGAAGCGCAATTCGGTCGGCGAAAAAGTCACGAGCGAGCTTGTCGAGCGCGGCGGCGAAGACGTTCTGGTCAGCCTTGCGGGCAATCAGGGCGCGAAATTTTCAACGGACTCCATGGAGAAGATGGTCGATCATTCGCGCAGCATCAGAGCGATGCAAAAGCCGATGATGGAGCGCTTCGACCTGCCGCCGAAACTGTTGACGAAGATGTATTTCTTCGTTTCCTCGGCGCTCAAACGCGAAATCCTCAAACGCTCCGACATGCTCGATCCCGCCCTCATCGACGAGGCGGTGAGCGCCAATCGCGCGAGGATCCTTGACGAGGCCGTGCGCGAGGCGAAAGCGGAAGTCGACAATGCGCGCAAATTCATCGCCGACAAGGCCCGCGCCAATGAAGTGAACGAAAGCCTCCTCAAAGAATTGATCGAGTCAAAGAAAGCGACGGCGTTTCTCTATGCGTTCTCGCATGTCGCCGGCATCGACACCTCCACCGCACAGGCGATCCTGAAAGACCGGACATGGGAGTCGATCGCCATCGCCTCGCGCGCGGCGGGTCTTGAGCGCGCGACCTTCGCCAAGATCGTTTTCGGCCTGCAACGCGACGGGGCGGAACAGAACAAGGCGCTGCGCATTCTCGATCTCTATCTCAAAATTCCTGTTGAATCGGCTGAGCGCGTGATGCGCTTCTGGCGCGTGCGCTCGCAATCAGCAGCGGCGAGGCACGAAAGACGGGACGATAAGGACGCCCGGCGCGTGACCTTGAACGAGACCGCCGACCGCGCCGCCGGGTAGGCCGCCCGCCCCGGCCCTGCGTTCAATCTGCATACTGTCGATCGAGGCCATCGCGGCTCGTCCGCGCGCGCGTCTATTCGCTTTCCTCACGCCCGCCATAATCGGCGGTGTCGCCATTGCGCCGCGTCGTCAGCGAATGAAAGCGGGTCAACGCGACGGCCGCCGCGCCGGAAAGTATGTTGGCCCCGGCGACGGCGCCGGCGACGCCGGCGAAGCCGCCGAGACTGACGCCGATCCAGGCGCCGGGCGCAAGGAGCGCCATGGCGCGCCCGCCGGCGAGCCCGAAAGCGGTGATGGATCGGCCGAGCCCGTTCATAGCGGCGCTGACAGCGACGACGAGACCGTAGCCAGCGAAGGTGAGCGGCGCGATCATGAGGTAAAGCGCCGCCGTCTCGCGCGCGCCGTCCGATTCGGTGAAGGCCGCGGCGAGAGCGTCCGCAAAACCCCAGAAAAATAGCGCCACGATAATTGACCAGGCGCCGGCGATCCCCGCGCACCAGTAAAGCGCGCGGCGGGTGCGCTCGGTCTCGCCGGCGGCGCTGTTCTGGCCGGCGAGCGGCGCGGTCGCCGCGGAAAGGGCGAGCAGCGGGACGAGCGCTATCGACTGCACTTTGGTTGCAACGCCAAATCCGGCGACGGCGGCGTCGCCAAGACTTGCGACGGCCGCGGTCGCGACGCCCATGGCGAGCGGGTTCATCGCCGTCGAGCCCGCCGCCGGCCCCGCGATGCGCAGGATTTCCGGCCATTGCTGAAAGCCGCGCTTCCAGACATCAAAAGAGAAAACGATCAGCTCACGGCGCAAGAGAAGCGCCACGGCAGCGATGAGCGAAGCGCCGCGCGCGATGAGCGTCGCCGTCGCCGCGCCCTGAATTTCAAGCGCGGGAACCGGCCCCCAGCCGAAAATGAAGATCGGATTGATCGCGATATTGAGGATCGCAACGCCCGTCATCAATAGCGCCGGCGCGGCGCCGTCGCCGGTCGCGCGCAAGATCCCGTTGATCACGATCGGCAGGATCAGGAGCGCGGCGCCGAAAAACCAGATCAGCATGTAGCTGCGCACCTCGGCGAGGATCGCGCCGTCGGCGCCCATGATCCGAAACAGAGGATCGACGAGCGCAACGCCGAGGGCGAGAATGAAGACGGCGAATACCGCGCCGATGGAGAGCGCGCCGGCGACGATGGCGCAGCGGTCGGCCTTGTCGTCGGCCTCGCCGATCGCCTGCGACAGCACTGAAGACGCGCCAGACGACAGCCCGATCGCAAGGCTAATCAGGGTCATGACGACGGGAAACGTGAAACTGATTGCGGCGAGCTGGTTCTCGCCCAGCTGGCCGACAAAATAGGCGTCTGAAAGACCGATCGCTTTCACCGCAAGGACGCCGCCGATCATCGGCAGCCACAGATCGAAGAGCCGGTTGCGGATCGGACCGTCGGTCAGGGATTTTTCGGGCGAACGGGACATGGTCGGCGCGCGGGTCGCGCTCTTGTTCTTTCTTTCAAGGCTTATGCGCGGGAACCGCGCGAGATGGGCAGTCTACGGGCCGGACCGTGCGGCGGATCGCGACAAACCGCCGTCGCCCCAAGCGCCCCGGGGTCGGGGGAGCAAGCCGGGGACCAGGACAGGGCCTTTGCTCGAATATCGCCGATGCAGGCGGCCGGACGTCGCTTGTTTCTTTCCGGACTTATGTAGCAAGCGCACCAGCGCTTGTTGCGTAAGCCGCTGAAAGGCGACGTTTAAATACGAGACTCCATTTTATTGGAAAAATGCGGCAAATATCTGGGATGATGCACCGCTTCGTTGCATATTGGCGCTCACTTCCCAATGGTCGGCGGATTACCGCAGGCAGCGCATCTGCGTATTGCGCCATTTGGCTTCTGGAGCGCGGCCTAACCTTCGGTTGGGAAAAGATTTTAGAACGACAAGCCCTGCCGATTTTGCAGAGCATAGGCGCCGTCCTCTCTAGCGACATTGTCATAGGAATGGCGATCATGGCCGCCGTAGGTGGCTTCGGGCCAAATACATTCAATTTTGGTCGTAGTATTGGTGTTGCAGTTTTAGGATGGATTGACGCCCATCGCTTTCAAGCTGCGATATTCGTTTTCGTGGCCACCGTCGTTGGTGCAATTGTGTCAGTCTCTCTAATTGGTCCGTATCAAAGCCGGATCGCTGAAAGGGAAGTGGCCACAATACGCGAAGCGATCCGCCCCCGCACTTTGTCTTTGGAAAAGCAGATACAGATTACGCAAATCGCATCGAATGCAGCGAGTGCGCACACTATTGGTTTCTCTGCTGAGATTGGGTGCGACGAATGCCGAAATTTTGCGGTAGACATTGCGTCGGCGTTCGCGAAGTCGGACGCGTGGAGCATTGAGGAGATAGGCGCCGTACAGGGCCCGCCATTTTCCGCCGCGGGGCTAGCCATCCAGGCGTGGGACGAAATAAATCTTACAGACGCGGAAAGTCTCGCAAAGACGACGCTGGAGGCGGCGGGCTATGAAGTGGATGTGTTACAAAGTACGTATACGAAAGCGCGAGAAACTCGAAAAAAAATTGCTGGAGCGCCTCAGTATCCAGACGTTCTAATCATGATTACAAGGCGTCCGCATAATTAGTCGTGCGCGAGAGCTCTGCATTCCGGACCTCTTTAGTTTGCGCTGGTGCGCTTGCTACATAAGTCCGCTTCTTTCAGCAATACCGAACCGCTTTTCGCCGTAAGATCAAACGATCGCCATCGGCCCGAAAGCGCCTTTTAAGCGGTCCGGTAGAAGCGTTCAGGATCGCCGTCGTCGAGGCCGACTAACTCGCCGCAATATCGCCAGCCCGCCTTGTCGAGGAGCTTTCGCATAGCGGCGTTTGATCGGTTTGTGGACGTCCAGACCTGCGGGTGCGCGCTTGAGCAATGCGAAAGCAAGCCTTCGCCCAGGCCAAGTCTTCGCGCATCAGGCGAGACGATGAGCAGGGAAACGAACGGCTTGCGAAAGAAGTAGCCGTGATCAACGCAGCAGAAGGCTTGGACGTCGCCGCGCAATGCGGCGACGCTGAGGCCGCCATTGTCGGCCACTGACGCAATGTAGAGAGCCCTGTCATTCGACTGACGAAGCGCTTCGTCTATCGAAACGGCGCGGGCGACGTCATCTGGCGTAGTTGCAATCCTGATTTCCAAAGCGGCCTCCATCGAACACATGGCGCACTGATGATAACGCGCGCCATGTTCAATGTCGGCTTCGTCTGTTGCGCCGATCTCGGCTGAGCCTAAAACTCGAAGCGCACGCCGCCGAGGATCGAATGCGCGCTGTATTCGATATCGTCGATCCCTTGAATTTCCGCGTCGCCCGCCTGCTGGTAGCGCCATTCGGCGAAGACCCGGAGCGGGCTCAACGAGACCTGGTATTCCGCGCCCGCGAGCGCCTGCCAGCCGACAGTCCAGTCGTCCCCGGTCAGGGCCGGGAACAATCCCGCGCCGTCATAGCGGGTGTTGATCATGCCGACGCCGGCGCCGACATAGGGCCCGATCGGCAAGCCCGGCGGATCGAAACGGAAGACCGCATTCGCCATGACGCTGGTCGATGAAAGCGAGGTCGGCGCGCTCTCAAACTCTCTGTCCGTATGCAGAACATCGACTTCGATATCGAGCGGCCCCAAAAGCTCCGCCAGCCCGACAGCGCCGCCGAAGGAAAAATCGCCTTCGGTGTCAAAGTCGATGCCGCCATATTCCTGTTCCGACCCGAGGGTGTAGCCGCCAAAGGCCTTGACGTAGAGATCGCCGGCGAAAGCGGGCGTCGCCATCGCCATGAGACCGAGTGAGAGCGCAGCCGTTTTCATGTTTTAAATCTCCTTTTCTTTTTCCGTCGCGCCATCTTAAGCGCGCGTCGGCGATGTGTAAAAAAGACTTGGGCCGGTTTGCGGCGCGCGAAGCGACATGACGGCGATTTAATCTTCAAGGGCTGAGCGCGGTGCGCGTTCTTCCCCAAGTCCGGAAGCGATCGGCGCTTCAGGCGGGCGCCGACGAAAAGGATCGAGCGCCATGTTTGCGAATGTCTCCGCCTCCATGGCTTCCGGCCCGGTCACGCCGAAGACTTCATCCGTGTGCAGTTTACCAGGGCTTTTGAAGACGCCGGCGATCCTGTCCCAGACCGAAAAGATGGTGCCGAAATTCGATTCGCGAAACTCCTCGTTCGCCGCGTGATGCAGGCGATGCGCGCGCGGCGTGATGATGATGAGGGACAAGGCCCGCTCTATCCGGGCAGGCAGGCGGATATTGGCGTGGGTGAACATGTTCGCTGCAAGAAACGCAGCGTAAGACATCAAGACGCCCTCCAGCGGCAGGCCGAGGGCGAAGATGACGGGCGCCTCCGTCGCCGCGCGAAAGACCGTTTCCAGGGGATGGAAACGCAGCGCCGTCGTCGCGTCGATGGCGGCGTCGGTGTGGTGCGTGCGGTGGGTGCGCCACAGAAAATAAAACCGGTGCAGCGCGCGGTGCTGGAGGAAGGCGACAAGATCAAGGATCACGACGGCGCCGAGGACGCCGACCCAGAGCGGCGCGTCGATCTGATGAAGCAGGCCGGCGCCGCGGGCTTGCGCCGCCAGCGCCGCGCCGGCGGCGGACAAAAAGGGAAGCAGGCCGAGAATGACGGCGGCGTAAAAACTCATCAGGCCATTGCGCGTCCAGCGGGCGATATCAACGGGCGCGCGCCGCCATGGCGCCAACCGCTCAATCGCCATCGCCGCGGCCAAAACGGCGAAGAAGACGAACAGCCCGCTGGTTCCGGTCAGAAACTCCATCCCCCGCCTTCATGCGCATTTCTTTGCGGGCGGACAAGCGGCTGCGTCGCTATGTTAGCCGAAACGGCTAATCTTTTCCCGTTTCGAGCGAAATTAGCGCAGCCTCTTCGCTCGAAACCGGCGATCGCTTGCGCGCATCACTGAATTTTGCTCTTCTTTCAGGCGCATATGGGGGACGATCACGATCCTCTTGCCAGCCTGGCCGCCTGAAGGCACGCCGGGCGCATTCGAAACAGCTGGTTTCAATGCGCGCCGGCGGTTCGCCGGCCAACACAGGGAGAGTGCTTATGAATAAATTGATCTTGGCGGCGCCGCTCAGCCTTGTCGCGAGCCCGGCCTTCGCCGGCATATTCGTGGTGCCAGAAATGAGCGCCGGCGCCGGCGTTGCCGCGATCGCCTTGCTCGCGGGCGCTGTCGCGATTATTCGTGAGCGGAACAAACGCAAATAGCGCCGACCGGGCAATCGGGTCGGTTGCAAGTGAAAGGCCGGCTTCGCTTTAATGGCGGGGCCGGCTTTTTTGCATGGCGCGGATTGCATGTCGGTGACGGTGAGGAGGATGAGCGATGCGCGACATGACGTCCTCGCCCGCGCCTGATATCGCGGCAACCGGCGACCGGCCCCGCGACCGCGCCGCGCTCGGGCTTTTGTTGTTGCTCGCCCTTATTGAATTCCCGCTGATCGCGTTCGTTTATGACCCGTTCCTGATCGACAATTCCGACCCAGCCTGGCGCGCCGTGCAGTCGGCCTTGCGCGCCATTGCGCCCGCCGCTGTCTTTACGCTCGCCGCGCTCGCCATGGTGCTGGCGCCGGAGCGCCGGGCGCTCGCTGCGCGCCGCGACGCGGCGATGCAAAACCATCGGCCGCGCCCCTTTCTGATCGCCAACCTTGTCGGCTTTGTCGCGATGCTTGCACTCACAAAGGCGTTCAACCTTTTCGGCGCCGGTCTCGCCTCGCCGCCCTGGGCGTTGTTCATGTTGTGGACGGCGGGCGTCGGCGGACTTTACCTGCTGCTCGCCCTCGCCGCGGCGCCCCTTCCTTTCTGGACGCAATCAGCGCGCGACTATCGCTGGCACGGCGCGGCGGCGGCCGGCGTCGGCGGGTTTGTCCTCGCAGCGGCGCGCCTGTCGCAGCAATCCTGGTCAGCGCTCTCCGATGCAACCTTTCACGTTTCGGCGTTCTTTCTCAGTCTCGTCACCGACGACGTCATCTCCCGTCCCGCCGAGCGGATCCTCGGGACGGGCGATTTCAAGGTCAACATCGCGGCGGCCTGTTCGGGCTATGAGGGCGTCGGCCTCGTTCTCACCTTCCTCGCGATCTATCTCTGGGTGTTCCGCAAGGAGCTGAAATTCCCGAACGCCTGGGCGCTGTTGCCGATCGGCGTCGCGGCGATCTGGACTTTGAACAGCGTGCGCATCGCCGCGCTGATCCTGATTGGCGAGCATGTCTCGCAAGATGTCGCCCTGACTGGATTTCACTCCCAGGCCGGCTGGATGATGTTCTTGATCGTCACCATCGCGCTGATGCTGGCCGCGCATCAGCTCTCGTTCCTGCGCCGCGACGACGCCGCATCACGCGCGCCGGCAGAGCCCTCGCCCGCCTATCGGCAAGCGCTGGCGCTGCTCGCGCCGTTTCTGGCCCTAACGAGCGCCGGCATCCTCGCCGCCGCTTTCTCCGCAGGCGGAGAATGGACTTATCTGATCAGGGTCGCCGCCGTCGGCGCGGCGATTGTCTGGGTCGCGCCTTATTTGCGCGCGCTCGACTGGCGAGCCGGGCTTGAGCCGGCGATGCTGGGGCTTCTCGTCGGCGCCGTCTGGATTGTCACCGATCCCGCCCGCGGCGGCGAGGACGCGCTCGGCGCCTGGCTCGCCGGGATGCCCGCGGGTCTCGCAGCCCTTTGGCTGTTCCTGCGCGTTATTGGCACGGTCGCGCTTGTTCCAATTGCGGAGGAGTTTGCGTTTCGCGGCTATCTGCACCGAAAGCTCATCGCCGACCAGTTTGAAACCGTCGCCGAGGGCGCCTTCGCCTGGAAGGCGTTTCTCGTCACCAGCGTCCTCTTCGGCGTCCTGCATGAGCGGTGGCTGTCGGCCATGATCGCCGGCGCCGTGTTCGCGATCGCGCTTTACCGGTCAGGCAAACTCTCTGGCGCCGTCGTCGCGCATATGACCGCAAACGCCGTGATCGCCGCCTGGGCCATCGCCGCCGGCCAGTGGTCGTTGTTGTAAGGAGCGGCATTCAAGAGCCGCCGCGTCACGCGGCGTTACGGCGCCTCGGCCCGATAGGGCGGCGGGAAGACGGCTTCGAAATCGATGGTGTCGGTGACGACGAAATATTCGCTCGCGGGATCGGGCGCGAACGTTGAGTTCGAGCAGTTCCCATTAAAGCCGCTCCGTGTGCTGTTGAAGGTTGGCGGCGCCGGGTCCGCCGAATTCGTAGAGACAAAAATCTCTCCTGTAACCCGATTGGCGGCGTAAGGCGCGCCAAACGTGACAAGGTTGCCAAAGCTTTGGACATAGGCGTCGCCTGTGCAGTTCGCGCCGGAAAAAATGAGGCTAGAAAAATTTCCGAAGTCGGCGTCGTTGGACGTGATGGTCAGCATAACGTCGAGATCGCCCATAGCCGCGCTGATCTGCGCCAGAAACGACACTGTTCCGAAACCGCCGCTCTGCGGACCAATATCCAGGATCGGCCCGATGATAGTGTTGTCGTCTGCGACAAGATTAAGACCGATGCCGAGTGCGCCACCGCCGCTGCTTGCGTTCATGATCGCCGTCTCATTGGCGGTGATGCGCGCGTCATTATCCGTGATGCGCGTATCGAGCGCTTCGAAGTTCTCGTTCACTTCGGCGGCGCGCGCTGGCTGACCGGCTTGAAAATTATTCGGCACCTGCGCGCTGGCGAACCCAGTCGCCGCCGCAATGCAGCAAATAAGAGAGACGGATTTCTTCATTGCCAGGTCCCCTCGTCCCAATTGGTTGAATCCCAAAATGTGCGAACATCGCCCATGAACGAACCCTCCGGCAACCCGGAATCCTCGCTGCAGGACGCAAGTGCAAAAAAAGCGACTAGCGCGATAACAAGTCTCATGAAGACGCCCCACTTCCCCGCTTGCGCATTCATCAGCACAAGGTGCATAGGAAATCACATTTATTCAGAGAAGCCAAGCACGCCCTGTGCGCGTGTTGCAAACCCTCACGATTCCTCAAGAAAAGCGCGGCCCGCGCGATCCTCGATCTCGACAATCCACAAATCGGGGTCGATTGCGGTCTCTTTCGCCAGCCAAGCGTCGATGCGCGCCTCCGCACCCTCCGCTTGCGGATCACCTTCCTCGAAGGGATCCCGCCAGACCGCATTGCCGTCAAGGTCGCGGCTCTGCACAAAAAGTTTTGCTGCGCCTGCGCCCATATAGACTTTGACCGCCACCGCGCCGGCGTCTTCATCGCCTTTGCGCGCGATCGTTGCAAAGGCGCCAGCGGCGCGCGCCCGGCGGAGATGGGCGGAAACGCGAATGCCTGTTTTCAATCGCGGTTGGTCCATCTTCGCCCGCACTCTGGGCCCGTTTGCGCTTGCCGCGGGGCCGATTCCGTTGATAGATTTCCGCCCGGGGTAAAGGGCGGGGTTGAAATGTCTGACTATGCAATGATCCTGGGACGGAACGCCAGCGCGTTCGCCGAGAAAGCCGGCGCGCTCGCATCAGAGAACGGGATGTTCCTGTTTTTTACAGGCACGGCGCTTTTCTTTCTCGTTTTTTACACGCTGTTCCTGCGCAAATAGCGACCGCGGCGCGCCGACAAGGCGACCACCGGCGCCTCAGCTTTCCTCCGTCGTCGGACAAGCGCCGCCAGCCTCGACCCAGGCTTCGGTGAGCGCGCCAAAAGTCTCCTGATCGCCGGGCGCCGGCGAGCGCCCTGCGCCCGGATGCCAGGCCCAGTTGACGAGATGATCAACGCTGTTGTGCTCGACGAGATCTTCCATCGACCGGCCGCCATTGAGCTCGGGATCTTTCACTTGCGCGCAAAGCTCGCCTGCGCTCGCGCCTCGCCAGCCCATGGAGGCGGGCGCGAGCAGCCAGGGCTCGGCCCCGGGGACAGAGCCCTCCATCGACGCGAACTCGACATTCTCCGTACCGTGACAAGTCGAACATTCCATGGCCGCCGCGCCGACGCCGTCGCCGCGAATGACAGGCGGCACATGGGCTGAAAAATCGTCGCCTTGCGTCGGTCCGCCCTGGCGCGGATGGCAGTTCGCGCAGCGCGGATGCAGCATCACCTTGGCCATTTCCTGAAACAGGGCGGCCGCGCGCGCCTCGCCCTCAAGCCCGGCGAAGGCGGCCGGCGTCTTGAGGCCGTTGACCTCGGTCGGTCCTGTTGCGGCCGGCGTTGACGTCTCTTGCGAACAGGCGGCGAGCATCGCGGCGGCCCCGGCGACGATCAGCGCGGCGCGCCCCATCAGTTTCGACATGGGTCTCTCCCTCTCCCCGTTCTACGCTTGCAGCGCCTGGACCATGGGCAGGCGGCGCACCGGCTGGCCGGTGAGCTTGCGAACCGCATTGGCGACGGCCGGGCCGATCGGCGGCGTTCCCGGTTCGCCGACGCCGGTGGGCGCCTCCGTGGACGCGATCACGGCGACCTCGACGTCCGGCATCTCGCCTATGCGCAAGGAGCGATAGTCGTGGAAATTCGACTGCGCGACCTCGCCGCCGCGTTTGAGGCGCAACTCGTTGAAAAGGACCGCGCCAAGGCCGTAGCCGATTCCGCCCTCCATCTGCGCCTTGATGACTTCCGGATTAACGGGGACGCCGCAATCGACCGCGCACCAGACCTTGTGAACGCGGGGGACGCCGTTCTCGATCGAGACATCGGCGACCTGCGAGACATAGGAGTTGAACGACTTGACCGAGGCGACGCCGAGCGCCCGGCCCTCGGGCGCGGCCCGGCCCCAGTCCGCCATTTCCGCGGCCCGCGTCAGCGTGCCGGCGAGGCGCGCATAGTCATCGCTCATCAAGGCGAGCCGGCCTTCGACCGCGTCCTTGCCGCCCGCCTCGAGCAACTCGTCGAGGAAGGTCTCGACCGTGTAGCCGGTATGGGTGTGGCCCACAGAACGCCACCACAAGGTCGGCACCGGATTGTTGACGATATGCGCCGTCATCAGATGATTGGCGAAGGCGTAAGGCGTTTCCGAAGCGCCCTCGACCATGGTTGAATCGATGCCGTCCTGGATCAGCCCTTCAAACGCCGAGCCGACGAGGAACGACTGCGCGGCGACGGTCTGCTCCCAGGCGACGATGTCGCCGGCGGCGTTGATCCCGCCGCGCAGGCGATGCGCCGTAAGCGGACGATAGAACCCGCCCTGAATGTCGTCCTCGCGGGTCCACATCAGTTTGACAGGCCTTTCGCCGCCCGCAGCCATGAAGACATGGGCCGCCTCGCGCGCGAATTCCGATTTCGGCTGCGCGCGCCGGCCGAAACTGCCGCCGGCGAACACGGTATTAAGCGTCACTTGCGGAAACTCGACGCCGCAGATCTCGGCGATGGCGGCATGATCGGTGGTCTGGATCTGGCTGCCCATCCACGCCTCGATCCCGCCATCGGCGCGCCGCTCGATCACCGCGTCAAGCGGCTCCATCGGCGCGTGTACGAGATAAGGAAAGACATAGTCCGCCTGCAGAATGGTCGTTGCTTCGTTAAAGCCGGCGTCAACATCGCCGGCTTGGCCCGCGACATCGCCGCGTTCGCGCACCGCGGAGATGCGCTCAGCCGCGATTTCTTCGGTCGAACGGGTCTCGGCGTTCGCCTCGTCCCAGGTTACGGAGAGGGCTTTGCGGCCCATCAGCGCCGCGTAGGTGTTGTCCGCGATCACGGCGACGCCGTCGGGCACCGCCTTGACGTCGACGACGCCGGGGACCGCGCGCGCTTGCGCATCGTCGAACGCGCCGACAACGGCGCCGAATTTTTTCGGATGCTCGACGACGGCCGTCAGCATGCCCTCGCGATAAAGATCGAGGGTGAAGTCAGCCGCGCCGGTCGATTTAGCGGCGGTGTCGAGCTTTGGCAGGTCTTCCTTGCCGATATAAACCCATTGATCAGGCGTTTTCAGTGTCGGGTCCGCGGGCGGGGTTTCTTCAGCCGCGGCGCTCGCAAGCTCGCCGAATGTCGCGCTCCGCCCGGAGGCCGCATGCGAAACAACGCCTTTAGCGACGGTAATCTCCGACGCAGGCACGCCCCATGTTTTCGCCGCGGCGGCGATGAGCACCGCCTTGGCGCTGGCGCCGGCCTTGCGCATGATGTCGAAAGAGCTGGCGATCGCGGACGATCCGCCCGTGCCCTGAATGCCGAAGGCGGCGTTGGCGTAAAGCTGCGGATTAGAGGGCGCGTGCTCGGCGCGCACTTTCGCCCAGTCGGCGTCCATTTCATCAGCCGCGATGGTCGCAAGCCCTGTGAAAGGTCCTTGCCCGAATTCGATGTGTTTACTCAGTATAGTAACGATATCATCCTCGCCGACGCGGATGAAGGCGTTGGGCGCAAGGGCTTCGCCCGCCTCTGCGCCGGCTTGCGCGCGGGCGCGCAGCGGCAGCGTCATCGCAATGACGAGACCGCCGGCGCCGGCGAGAAGGCCGCGCCGCGAGACTGTAGGGGTTTCAAATCCAGCCATGACCTTTAGCCCTCCAGTTTCTCGCCGGCGTCAAGGACGGCCTGGCGAATGCGGACATAAGTTGCGCAGCGACAGATATTGCCGGCGAAGGCGTTGTCGATGTCGGCGCGGCTCGGCTTCGGTTTTCGCGCCAAAAGCGCAGCGGCGGTCATGATCTGGCCCGACTGGCAATAGCCGCATTGGGGCGTATCAAGCGCGGCCCAGGCTTCGCGCACGGCCTCGGCCTCGACGCCCTCAAGGCCCTCGATGGTGGTGACCTCCTGACCGGCGACGGCCGCGGCCGGGGTCACGCAAGACCGCCGGGGCTGCCCGTTCACATAAACGGTGCAGGCGCCGCACTGGGCGACGCCGCAGCCGAACTTCGTTCCCGTAAGGCGCAAGTCGTCGCGCAGGACCCAGAGCAGCGGCGCGTCGTCCGGCGCCTCCACGGTCCTGTCTTCGCCATTCACTTTGAGGGTTATCGCCATGGTGGAAGCTCCCTTGGCTGGCGTTCGTCTGGCAAGCGGGCGCGCAAAGAATCGCGCGCACTGTATTCTGCGCCTGCGAAGATGACGCTGTCTAGCGCCCGGCCGTTCAATTCAGGCGCGGCGCGACATGGGGAAAACTTGTCTTTGAATTGTCAAACGACAAGGGACGCCCTTGCGGCGAGAGCATCGCTTCATCCTGAGGGATTTCCCCTTCATCCTTCGTGACATTTCCGCTTCCCGAAAACCCTCAGGATGAAGGGAAAATTGTCTAGAAGGATGGCGATGCGCGCGGGCCCTTGGGTCTTTAAGCCGCGCTCTGGCGCTCGCGGCGATAGGCGTTGACGCGGTCGAGCTGGCTTTGCACGTCGGCCTGTTCGCCCGGCGCGACGGCGCCTGCGCCCGTGGGCATGAACAGCGTCGCCGTGGTGCCCTCGCCGGGGGCGGAGGCGAATTCAAGCGTCCCGCCATGCAGGCGCGCCAGTTCAAAAGCGAGGGAAAGACCGAGGCCGGATCCGCCGGCGCCGCGCACGCCGTCCTTGTGGGTGTCCGACCAGCGCCCGCCGAGCTTGGCGAGGACGACCTTCGACATGCCGACGCCGGTGTCGCGCACTTTATATTCGATGCCGCCCGCGCATTCGCTCAATGAAAGCTCGATCTCGCCGTCCTCGGTGAATTTCACCGCGTTGGAGAGAAGGTTGATCAGAATCTGGCGAATGGCGCGCGGATCAAGGAGCGCCTCGTCCAATTCCGTCTCCCTGCGGACGATCAGCTTAAGACCGGCCGCATCGACCGAGCCGCCGATCATCGCCGCGCATTCGGAAAGGATCGCGCCCGGGTCGGTCGCCTCGCGATGGATCGCATAGCGCCCGGCCTGCGTCTTCGCGAAGTCCTGGGCGGCGGCGATAAGGCTCGTCAAATGCGCGCCGGCGGCGTGGATATGGCCGATATATTCAGCGTATTTCTTGGCGCCTTTGATGTCGGCGCCGAGCGGCCCGTAAGTCTCCGCGCGCATGGCGTCGGCGAAGCCCATGATCGCGTTCAGGGGCGTTTTCATTTCATGGGCGAGATCGGCCATGAGATCGACCGGCGGCGGACCGCCCGGATTTGTACTTTGACTTTGGCTTAGGCTCGGGCTTTGGCTGGCGGGCGCGGGCGCAGCTTCAGTTAAGGGCGCGCCATTGTCGTCAGCATGATCGGCTTGCGGCGCGGCCGCCTCCGGCATCGTCAGAAGGCCGGGAACCCGTTCGCGAATGAGGGCCGAAACCTTGCGACCGCCAAGAGGGCGAAAAACGATCTCCGCCGGGGCGGCGGCGCGGCGCACGCGAAGCAGCGAGAACGGAACGGCGAGCCGCGCCGGATCGGCGAACTTGCCGCGCTCGGCGGCGTGGGCGAGCGCCGCGCGCACAGGCGCGCGGTCGTCGCGGGCGATGAAGTCAAAGAGGGAGCGCCCGGCGAGATCGCCGGCGGCGCCGATCATGTCGCGGGCCGATGGCGAGGCCGCCGCAATGGCGCCGTCCTCATAAAGGGTCGCGACAATCTCGCCCGGGCCCGCCCGCCAGGCCGGCTCGCCAGAGACAGCTCTGGCGACGGCGGCGTAAAGGGTTGAGGGGCGAAACGGCATCTCTTCTTTCACCAAGCGGGTCTTTCCCGGACAGACTGGCTTCGCCTGGCTCGGGCGAGGCGGCGCGCCTTAACCAATCGGTTACACTCATTAAGGCCCCTTCACCTTGACCGAATTGTCGTTAATAAATGCTAAACGCAAGCGAAGGCGCGGGATTTGCTGGGGTCGAGGGCCGCGCCGGGATCGCTTTTATTTTGAAATTGGCCATACTCATTGAGAGTGGCTTAAAGACTTGGGCGGTAGCGTGGCGCTTCTCTGGCGCATGGGGTTTATGCGCAGGGATTGGACAGGATCTTGGGAGACCAGACTTATGTTGCGTAAGACGCTTCACGCCCGCTCGCGCCGCGCCGCCGGGCTGGCCGCGGCTTTCATCGCAGGGTTCGCCGCCACCGGCGTTTCCGCCGACACCCTCGCCCAGCCAAAAGATGATTCGCTTGAGCGCGCCGCCGCCGACTATGTGCGCTTCCGCGAGGACGTCGCCGCCGTTGAGGCGATGCCCTTCGACAACGCCAAGGTGACGCGCGAGGCCCACCGCCTGCTCGCCGCCCATCAGCCCGACGGGATCACCGCCGGCTGGGTCGCCTACGCCGCGCTTGTCGCCTCCGACACGCCGGAATTCGCCGAATCGCTCAAAAAAGAGATGAAGCGCAAGCGCAACAAGCGCAAAGGCGAGCTTGGCGGGCGCGACGGTCTCATTTCGAGACTCGCGCAAGACCCGACTTACGCCCGCTCCCTGCCCGGCGCCAAATCGGCCATGGACGCGGTGCTCGCCATGACCGCGCAGGACGGCGCGCGCATCGTCGCGCTGGGCGAAGCCTTCAAAGAACAAGCCTACGCCATGCAGCGCACCGCCTGGGGCAAAAAGCGAATCTCGCCGCCGAGCGAACGCCTCACCGACGCGCAATCATTCGCGCGCGCGCGCGGCGGGGCGACCGCGCCGACTTTCGTGCACCAGGCCGATGACGGCGTCATTGCGCCCTCGCTGGCGAGCGCCAAGGGCGAGTGGTCCGCCGACTGGGGCGCAACCGCGCCGGCCGGCCGCATGACCGAGGCCAATGCGGAAGTCATCATGGACCGCATCCTCAATCTCGCCGCGCGTTATTCAACGAACACTCTCAACGGGAAGATGGTCAGCGTCTATGCGAAGAACAACAAGACGGAGCGCTGCCTTGAAATGTCGAGGCTGACCCTCGACCAGTGCATCGCCGCGACCAGAACGCCTTATGAAGAAGCTTTCTGCCTCGGCGAACATGCGCTCATCGACATCGCCACTTGCACCGGCTGGGTCGGCGGCGCCGGCGCCAGCTAAGACGGCGCGCAGTTAATCCGCCTACGGCCTAATACAAAGGCTTCCGCCAGAGAAAGCCCGGCCCCCTCAAGGGTCGGGCTTTTTTTGGATTGCGCGCCCTAGCGCCGGCGCAATTCAATCCTGGCCGACGTCGCCGGTCTCTTGCGCGATGCGCTCATCGGCCGCCCGCTTCGCCATGCCGAAAACGGCGAGCGCCGACCACGCGGCCAAAGCGAGCCCGACGACGACAGCGGGCGCAATCCACGGCACGCCGGGCGCGAGACTGAAGAGCGCGACCCAGACCGCCCCAAAACCGAAAATGAACGCCTCCGACGCGACCAAGAGCGCGGTCGCTGCAGCTTCCAACAAACCCGTTTTCATTGCTTGAGCCTTGCCATACGATTGCGGCCATATAGGAACGCTGGCGCGCCTTTTAAATCCAATTCGTTCCTATGGAAATAAAATAATGGCGGACGCCGAAACGTCGTTCTTCCTGTTCATGCTTGTCGGCTTTATCGCGCAATTGATCGACGGCGCGCTCGGCATGGCCTATGGCGTTGCGTCAACGACGGCGCTGATTGCGCTCGGCATGTCGCCGGCCGCGGCGAGCGCCAATGTGCACACGGCCGAGATCTTTACGACCGCCGCCTCCGGCGCGTCGCACGCGGCGGCGCGCAATATCAACTGGCGCCTTTTGCGCGCGCTGGCGCCTGTCGGCGTTGCAGGCGGAGTGCTCGGCGCGACGCTCGTCAGCATCGCCCCGCTCGACTGGGCGCGCCCGGTGATCGCCGCCTATCTGTTCATGATGGGGATTGTCGTCATCCGGAAGGCGATGGCGCGCCATGCGCCGGTGACGGATGTCGGCAAGGTGCGCGCGCTCGGATTTTTCGGCGGTTTTTTCGACGCCTTTGGCGGCGGCGGCTGGGGGCCGGCCGTTGCGTCCAACCTAATCGCACGCGGCGGCGACGCGGCGCGCATGATCGGCACCGTCAGTCTTGCCGAGTTTTTCATGACGACGGCGGCGTCGGCGGCTTTCTTCGCCGCGCTCGGCCCGACTTTCGGGGTCGCCGCCGCCGGCCTCGTCGCGGGCGGGCTGATCGCCGCGCCGATCGCGGCTTATGGCGCAAAGCGCGCGCCCCGGCGTTTGCTGACCGTGATTGTCGGCGCCGTCATCTGCCTATTGAGCGGTTTCAACTTCGTCTGGTCGTTTATTTGAGCCGGCCCGCGCGACGGCGCCGTCAAAATCCGGGCGCGAGCGGCCAGCCGTCGAGAATGAAATCGATAATGGCCTTGTTCTCGCCATGGTTCGAATGGACGCTTGCGGGACTGACGAAGAGGCCCGGAACGCCGAACGCGGGATTGCGGACGCGGACATTGATCACGTCGCCGATGAGCGGGCTTTCGAGAAGAATGTCGGGCAACCGGTAACCCATAACATCGTTGGGATCGTTGAACGCGATCAGCCTAAGCCGCGCCGTCTCCTTGCAGGCGGCGTCCGCGTCGGGCGCATCGCCATGGGCGCGCGGATCGACAAGGCGCGTGCGATCGGATCCGAACTCGCTGAAGACGGTGCAGGCGCCGTTTGGGTCGCAGCCGAAATGCGGATGCGCAGCGAGGAGCAGCGCCACCTGATTGGAGAACATGTAAACCGGCGTTTCATCGAGAACGGCCGGCATCAGCGCGCAGGTCGTTTCCGGCGGGCCGAGATCGCCCGGCCACAGCCTGAATTCATCGAGCGTGTCGAGCAGCAAGAAACTGCCCAGCGAATAGGTGACGATGGCGAACTCCTGGCCCGACAGATGCGCGGCGACGCCGGCCGCACCGTCAAAGCGGGCCAGCGTCTCGGCGGTGAGGCTGCAGCGCGGGTTCGAGGATGTGCGGGACGGCGCGGCGAGCGCATCGGCGACCATGATGCAAAGGCTCTGACGAATGGCGTCGCGGGCCGCAACGCCGAGCGGTCCGACAGCAATGACGGCGTCCGTGAAGCCGCCGACCATCAAGTCCTCGATCAAGACGCGATTGACAAGAGCCTGGCGCGCCTCCTCGCGTTCCGGGTCGCGGGCCTTCGGCGCCGTCTCGATGTCGTCGTCGCCGGCGCAATATTCCCAATCGCGAACCGCACGATAATAGAGATTTGAAACGCTGGGCGCGACATAACGATCTGTGAACGCATCAGCATAGGGCGTCCACAGCGTTTCATAGAAAATGACTTTCGGCGCGCCCTCGCCCGCCGCCCAGGCGGTGATGCGCAAGGAGGCTGGCGGAAACTCATACCGTTCAGCGCCGGCGCCGACGACGAAGACCGGCGGGTGCAGGGTCAACACCCGGTCTGCGCGGCAATCGCCTTGTCCGAGTGCGGCGGCGATGCGCTTTTGCGTGTCGAATGAATAGCCGTGAGCGTTGGTCGCCATGCCGTTGACGACAAGGACGCGCATCGGCGCGCCGTCTTCGCCGATGCGCGCAAAACGCGCCTTCAGCCCTTCGATGCTTGCCTCGCCGGCGATCTCGGAGCCGGGCGCCAGACGCACGGCGTCGGGCGCAAGCTTTGTCTGGGCGCAGCCACAAGCGAAGACAAAGAGGACCAAAATGATTGCGCGCGCGCTCATTAAAAGCCGTTCACTCCGCGTCGTCTTTCGCAGCGGCGATGAGATCGGCTCTGACGCGCTGAAGCGCTTCTGCGGAGAACACGCGCCCGCCCGCAATTACGGCCTCAATCTCGCGAACCGCCGAAATATCCGCGAGCGGGTCGGCGCGCAGGAGAATGAGATCGGCGCGGGCGCCGGTTTCGATCCGCCCGGTCTCGCCTTGTTCGCCGAAAAGGCGCGCCGGGTTCGTCGTCGCCGTCGCCAGCGCCTCGCGCGGCGTCAGACCGATTTCGACATAACGCGCCAATTCATCGACGAGGGTCGCGCCGTGAAACAGGAAGGGATTAAGCGCGGCGGCGTCCGACGAGGCGAGCACCAGCACGCCGGTGTCATGGGCGAGCTTGAAGGTTCGCCGATCCTGACGCACCGCATCCGGCGCGATCGCCAGCAGATCCTCGCTCATCGCCGCGCGCCGGAAATCCGGCGCGCCCCACTGCGCGCGAATGGAAAGCGGCACAGTCTGCATGCGCGGATCGTCTGGAGACGGATCATTTCCAAGATAGAAATCCGCCACCATCAGCGTCGGCGCCACGGCGACGCCGGCCTCGGCCAGAGAGCGAACGACGTCGCGGCAAAGCGCCTCGTCCCATGTCTCAAAGGTGGTGACGGCATGGCCCGCCATTTCCGTCATCAGCGCATCGAAGGGCGCCGGCGAGGCGAGCGCGGTGCGCGCGCCCTCGATCATCTCCTGCTCTTTCGTGGAACACGCCTTCGTCACGCGGCCGACATGCTCGATCACGTCATGGCCGGCGGCGAGCGCGTCGGCCAGCGAAACACCCTCCGGGATGTGGCCGTAGAGCGGCAGCCCAATCGCGTCAGCCTCTTCGGCGACGGCGACATAAACCTCCCTGTCGAGCAACGAGTAAGCCTTGACCGAGGTCCAGCCCAGCGCCGCGGCCTCGCGCACGCGGGCGCGTCCTTCTTCAGGCGTCGCCGCAACCATCTGGCCCGGCCATGAGCCCGGCGGGCCGTCGATCATGGCGCCGGCGTTGATGATCCGCGGGCCGATACGGTCGCCGGCGGCGATCTCAAGATTGACCGCGCGCTGGGCCGCGAGCGGGATCAGCGCGCCCATATCGCGAATGCTGGTGACGCCGTTCAGAATGTAGAGCGGCAAGGCGAAGTCCGGCTCGCCTTCGGCTGAATAGACGTGGACATGCGCGTCCCAGAGGCCGGGCGAGAGGAAAAGCCCCGCGCCGTCGATCGTCGCGCCCGCCTTCGGCAAGGGCGCCGCGCCGGCCGGACCGGCCCAGGCGATGCGATCGCCGCGAATGATGACATCCTGGTCCGGCGTCGCCGTTCCCGCATCGACATCGATGATGGCGACATCGGCGATCCTGATAAGGTCGCGATCGGCGCGCTCCGGTTGCGCGCAAGCGGTGATGGCGACCGCAGTGAAGCATGCGACCCACCGCAAGGCTTGCCGTTGACGCGCGCGCATATCGCCTATCCTCGATCACCCGATTGCGGCGCCAGATTGCAATTTCATGCGCGCCGGGTTTTGACGCAGGTCAACGGACAGGGCGAAAACACTGAGCGCTGCGCACCGGCGCCCGCGAGGCGATCGCCCCCTACCCGCGCATTTGCGCGAAGACTTTGGGCTCGATGCTGGCCGCGCACAGAACCCCGCCCCACATGGCGCCGGGAATGCCCGGCGTCGCCGGATCCTGGCCGCCGAGATAGAGCCCCTTTACCGGCGTCTTCATGCGCAGCGCGTCGGAGAGCATCCGTTCGGGCGTCACGTCGAGGCCGTAAAAACCGCCTTTGCGGTGGCCGGTGATCGCCACTGTTGAGAGCGGCGTCGCGAGCTCCCGAAAGACATTGAGCCTGGCGACATCCGGAAAACGGGCCTCGAACTCTTCAAACAGGCGCGCCTCGACGGCCGCTTTGAAGGCGGCGTAGTCCTCGCCGCGTTCCTCCCGGCTCATGCCAGCCCAGCGCTCGGCGACGGACCAGTCCGTCCAGGCGACAAACTCGCCGAAATGGCGCTGTTCCGGTCCGGGGTCGTGCGCAGGGTCCTTTAGCGAGGCGAAGGAGGCGAACATATGCGGCGGCGTTCCCTCCGGCGCCTCTAACCACACCGCATCGACCTCGCCGCTCGGATAAAACCAATGATTGGCCTTGGTCGCGCCCGCCGCCTCGATGTCGCCCTCAAATCCCATATAGAGGGAGAAATGACAGATGCTCGGCGGGAAGGAGCGGATCTCACGGACCCAATCCTCGGCGCCGTGCCCCTCGGGCAGGAGCGCGTCCACCGTCTCGCGCGCGCCGATGGTCGAGATGACGGCGCGGGCGCGCATCTCTTCCCCGTCTTCCGTCCGTACGCCAACGACCCGGCCGTCCTCCATCAATAAGGTCTCAACGCCGACGCCCGCGCGCGCCTCGCCGCCGGCCTTCGTGATCACCGGCAGCATTGCCTCGGCAATGGCGCCGGCGCCGCCCACCGGATACCAGGCGCCGCATTCGAGAAAGGCGTGAGCGATCAGCGAATGGACGGCGAAACTCGCCTTGCTGGGACGGCCGCCATGATCTCCCCACTGAGCAAACAGCGCCGCCGCGAGATCGGGGTTGTCGGTGATTTCATCAGCGACCTCAGCCGTCGTGCGCCCGCACCAGCGTTTGATGTCGCCGCGCTTCCACCACTCGATGATCTCGCCGAAAGGCTGCGGGATCGCCCGCGTCTGCAGGACCGCGATCGCCGCCTCGCGCGCCGTGCGCACGGCGCCGTACCACGCCTCGATAGCGGGGCCGTCATCAGGAAAGCGCTCTTTCAGATCGAGAATTTGCGCCTCATAGGGCCGCGATACGGACAGCGGTTCAGCTTCGCCGATATGCAGAACGTCGAAGACAGACCCGATGGGCGCAAGCTCAAGCGGCGTATCGCAAAGCCAGTCGAGGACCTTGCGGTCCGGCTCGTCCGGCGCATAGCCGCTGAGGTAATGAACGCCCGGATCCCAGCGAAAGTCGCCGCGGGAAAAACTGTGCGTAAGCCCGCCGAGCTTTTCAAATTGCTCCAGCAGTAAAACCTTATGCCCGGTGCGGGCGAGCGCGCCGGCTGCGGCCATGCCGCCCATGCCGGAGCCGATGACGATGGCGTCCCAGGCGTTGGCGTCGTGCTTTTTATCGCTCATAGCGCTCTCCCTTCGCCGCCCCGCCGAGCGCTATGATCGCAAATCCCGCCGGGCCCGGTTTTGACCCTGATCAAAAGCCCGCAACGCGTCTCCCATCCGCCCCCCGCGCCGATGCGCCTCGCTTGCGAAGGCGGCCCCGCCCGCCTATTTCCGGGCCATGGCGAGTTTTGACGATATCCGGGCGGATTTTGAGTTCCTCGACGAGTGGGACGACCGCTATAAATATTTGATCGATTTGGGGCGCAACCTCGCGCCCTACCCGGAGGCCCATCGCGATGAGGCCCACAAGGTGCGCGGCTGCGCTAGCCAGGTGTGGCTGCATGCGGCCCGGAAAAACGGCGCGATCAGCTTCGCCGGGGATTCCGACGCCCATATCGTCAAGGGGCTCGTCGCCCTGTTGCTGGCGCTTTATTCCGGCAAGTCGGCCGACGATATCCTGGCGACAGACCCGCAGGCCGCGCTCGCGCCCTTTGATCTGCAGGACCATCTGACGCCGCAGCGCTCTAACGGTCTTGCCTCCATGATCAAGCGCATCCGCGAGATCGCAGGCGAGACGGCGGCGCAGAACGCCTGAGCGCCCCGCGCGCCGCTCTATTCCTTGCCTGCCCCGAACTCCCGGCCTGCCCTGAAACCGTTGACTGTTCTGGCGCGGGGCGCCGCGAAAGGACGCCTCTTGATGAGGCCGGTCCCGGGCCCTTTCAGATCGTCTCCGCCACGCTTGCCGGACGCTTGCGCAACTGGCGGGAACAATCGGATCAAAGAAATTTTCTAATTGATATTGATTATCAACTGCGGCGAGGCTAGGTAGCGCGCTTTCAGGTGAAAGTGAGAGGCATTCTTAAAATGGGGATCCAACAGCGCTCGCGCAGGGCGAAGCTTTTTCTGACGTCCAGCCTCGCGGCGGGTGTTGTCTCCACAGCCGCCATGGCCGAAGCGCCCGCCGCTGCGACGACCGCATCTGACGCCGGCGTTCTCGCCAGCGCCGCAGCGATCGCCGCCATCGACGATGTGATCGTGGTTGAGGGGCGTTATCTTTCAATCGATAAATTGAACGCGGTGAAGACGCCGACCCCGCTCGTCGACATTCCCCAGAGTCTTTCGATCATTCCCGAAGACAGGATCGCCGCCCAGGGTTTCACCGATTTCGGCGACGTCTTGCGCTACACGCCGGGCGTCGCCATCAGCCAGGGCGAAGGCCATCGTGACGCGATCATCATTCGCGGCAATCAGACCACGGCCGATTTCTTCATCGACGGGTTGCGCGACGACGTTCAGTATTTCCGTCCCTTCTACAATCTTGAACAGATCGAAATCCTGCGCGGTTCGAACGCGCTTCTTTTCGGGCGCGGCGGCGGCGGCGGCGTCATAAACCGCGTGCAGAAACGTCCCGAGTTCGGCGAGCAGTTTGTCGGCTATACGGCGAGCGTCGATACCTTCGGCGCCCATCTCTTCGCCGGCGACGTCAACTATGCGATCGGCGATGCGGCGGGCTTTCGCATCAACGCCTTTTACGAGGGCCTCAGCAATCACCGCGATTTCTTCGACGGCGAACGCTTTGCAGTGAACCCGACATTCGCGTTTCAGGCCGGCGACCAGACGGAAGTCGTCTTTTCCTATGAATATGTGAATGACGACCGCGTCGTCGATCGCGGCGTGCCCTCGCGGACCGTCGCTGACGGTCCGAATGTTCCGCTGGAAGGCTTTGACAACACGTTCTTTGGCTCGCCGGACCAGAACTTCACGACGCTTGAGGCGCATATCGTCCGTGGGCGCATCGACCACGCTTTCACCGAGGCCCTGCGCGGCAACATCACCGCGCAATATGCGGACTTTGACAAAGCCTATCAGAACCTTTTCCCAAGCGACGCGGTCGATGTCATGGACGGGACCTTCCCGAGCGTTGAGCTTGACGGTTATCTCGACACGACGTTGCGCCAGAACTTCATCATCCAGGGCAATCTCGTCGGCGAGTTCAAGACGGGGCCCTTCGTCCACACGCTCCTCGTCGGCGCGGAATATGGCAATCAGGACACGGCGAATGCGCGCAATGACAATGTGTTCGCGGCCAATGACGACGACCAGCTCGTGATCCCCTTCATCGATCCGCTCGACATTCCGGCCTTCGGCTTTGACGCGCCGGCGCGCGACCGCGCCTCGCTCGTTGAATTCGTCTCGGTCTATATCCAGAACCAGATCGATGTGACGGACCAGATCAAGCTGGTCCTCGGCGGGCGTTACGACCGCTTTGATATTTCCGTCGATGACATCTTCAACGATACGCAATTCGCGCGCGTCGATAACGAGCTGACCCCGCGGCTCGGCGCCATTTACAAGCCGGTTGAGCGGATGTCGTTCTATTTCAGCTACTCCGAGACTTTCCTACCGCGCTCAGGCGATCAGTTCCTGACGCTTAACCTCGATACGGAAAGCACGCGCCCGCAATTTTTCAAGAACACCGAAGTCGGCTTCAAATGGGACCTGAAATCCGACCTCGCGCTCACCGCGGCGCTCTTCGATCTTGACCGGGAAAGCTTCACCTCGGTCGATCCGGAAGATGTCGGCCAGGTGATCGTGATCGACGGCTCTGAGACGCGCGGCGCTGAAGTACAGCTCACCGGCAACATCGCCGATTGGTGGTACGCGAGCGCAGGATATTCCTATCTCGACGGACGCGTCGAGATCGCCGACGGCTCAGGCGATGACGGCAACCGCACGCGCCAGACGCCCGAACACATGTTCTCGATCTGGAACAATTTCGAAGCGACGGAGCGGCTCTCCATCGGCTTCGGCGCAACCTATCAGTCGAGCTATTTCACGCAGGAAGACAACTCGGTCCTGGTTCCGGATTTTGTGCGCCTCGACGCTGCGCTCTACTATGACGTTTCCGACGCGGTGCGCCTGCAGGTCAATATCGAAAACCTTCTCGACACCGATTACTTCCCGGCCGCCCACAGCAACAACAACATCACCACCGGAGAGCCCGTCAACGCGCGGTTCACCATCTCGGGCCGGTTCTAGTCTCGATTGAACTCGACATCATTCACGTTTCCGATCCTTCGGGACGAGGTTTTTCCTTCATCCTGAGGGAGCCGAAGGCTCGTCTCGAAGGACGATGGAAACATCCCTCCTCAGGATAAAGGCGTCTTTGACCCATCCGGCATTCAAAATACGCTAAACAACAGTCGACGCGGGCGCTGCGCGCCACTCGCCATCTTCATCGATTAACTTTTGAACGCGCCGGGCGCCGTCGCCGGACCGGTCTGTTAACGCGGGCGCGAAAAAATGTCGGCCGGGTCGAGAGGTTTTTTGCGATTGGAGAATCCGCGACGAAAATCGGCGATGCGCTCGCGCAGGCGTTTTTCCATATATTCAAGCTCCAGATCGAAAATCGGGCTGTCGCGCCGGTCCTCGATCGAGATGCAGGCATGTGAAATCGTGGTCCGCGATTTGTTGAAACAGGCGGCGATCTCGTTGAGCGTCAGCTGACCGACCACATGGGCGAGATAGGCGGCGGTCTGGCGCGCGAGCGCAAGGCGCGAGCCGCCGCGAGGCGCATCGAGAAGCTCGCTATGGGCGATTCCGTGGGTCTCGCAGACAACCTCTTTTGCGAGTCGGGCGATCACCCGGCGGCTGCGATCACAATAGGCGTCGTCGCTCAGCGGCATTCTTGCCTCCCTCACATACGAATCCCCTCGGACGACACAAAAATTCGTCCGTATGCCGTATGATAAGACTTGAATTGAAGTTGATGATAAGTTTGCGAGGCTGGTTGACGCCCCGTTAAGGCTTAACGTTAATGCTTAGCCGCGCGCGCCTTACGCAAAGAGCGCGATCACCAACACAAAGCCCAGAATAACCGCGGTCCATAGGGCCATGAAGCCGATCGGCCATGAACGCGCCATCTGTCCTTCCGGTCCGTGGACGGCGTAAATGCGTTCAACAATTGCGTGTATGCGGCCTGCGAAAATCCCCCACAGCGCGTTAAATGTTGCGCCGGACGCACCACTGACCCAGCCTGAAAAGGCCCGTCCCGGCGCGCGATAAAACCAGTCGCTGTCGAGATTCGTTGACTTGAGTTCGGGCGGGTAAAGCCCTGTTCTTTGCAGCACCGCGAAAGCGAGCCCGGAATAAAGAAGGATCTGCAGCTGGGTGACGATATGCGGACCGGTATAGGCGATATAGGCCGAGTGCGAATCCTTGATCACCACCTCGTAAGGCAAAAGCGCGTAAAGCGGGTCGCCCAGAGGCCCGGTGAATAACTGTGCGGCGCCGATGCCGACGCAAAGAATGGCGGTGATCGCCATGGCGATCAGCATGTGCAGCGGCGCTTCTTTCGGGCGCTTTCCGGAATCATGGGCGAAGAACGCGAAAAACGGGATCTTGATGCCCGAATGGTGGAAGACGCCGGCGGCCGCGAAAAGAAGCGTCAGCCACACCCAGTAAAACTGCTCTTTCGCCGCCGCGCCGATGATGAGGCCCTTGGAGACAAAGCCCGAAAAAAGCGGAAAAGCCGAGATCGACGCCGCGCCGATGATGCAGAAAAAGGCCGTCAGCGGCATCGTCCGGTAGAGCCCGCCAAGCTCTGAGCCCTTGATGGTGCCGGTGCGATAGAGAACGGCGCCCATGGACATGAAGAGGAGGCCTTCGAAAAGGATGTTGCAGAAGGCGTAAGCGGCCGCGCCGTTCAACGCTAGAGGCGTGCCGATGCCGACGCCGACCACCATGAAGCCGACCTGGTTGTTGAGCGAATAGGTGAGAACCCGGCGCAGATCGTTCTCGATGACGGCGAAGAAAATCGGGAACGCCGTCATCGCCGCGCCGATATAGACAAGCAGCTCAGCGCCGGCGAAACCGCGCGCCAGCGAATAGACCGCCATCTTGGTCGTGAAGATGGACAAGACAATGGTGCCGGTGACGGTCGATTCCGGATAAGCGTCCTGCACCCAGTTATGGAGAAGCGGAAAGGCGCTCTTGATCCCGAAGGCGAGGAAAATAAGGAGCACCGCCGGGTCGGAAAGCTGAAAGCCCTGATCGAGAAAGTTCGTGAAGGAAAGCCCGCCGGCGCTGCGAAAATAAAGAACGACGCCCGCCAGCAACAAGACGCCCGACGCGATCTGCCAGCACAAATAGCGCATGCCGGCGTAAAAGGCGCGCCGGTTGCGGCTCGCCCAGATCAGAAGAACCGACGTTATCGCGGCGAGCTCCCAGAAGATGAAGAGCGTGATGAGATCGCCGGCGAGAACGCCGCCGAGCGCCGAGGCCGGATAGATCAGCGCCGCGACCTGCTGCACGGCGTCGCGCACATGCCAGGCGTAGATGATGTTGAGCGCGATCGCGATCAAGAAGATGACCGCGAAGATGCGGGAAAGCCCGTCGATGCGCGTCAACGTCAGCGTCTCGCCGAACATCGAATAGGTTCCGTATTCGCCGAAACCGAGCGTGAAGAGCTGCCACGCGGCGACCGCGGGCAAGGCGAGCATGAAGACATTGCGCAGGCGCCCGTTCGGCACCGCGAGCGCGGCGAAGCCGCCGAAGAAAAGGATCAGCGCCGGAGAGAAGTCGCCCATCAGTGGCCCTCTCCCTTCTTCGCCGCTTCATAGTGAATGTGGCCGGTAATCGGCGCATTCGGCGCGTCGGCGTCGCCGCCGGTGTCGCCGAAGTTTTTCTTCTCGATGATCGCGTCTTTCTTCTCGTAATAATTTTCCGGGCGCATCAGGATCTTGCGGAGCTGTGCGGCGGCGAGGACGAGAAAGACGCAGCCGATAAAGCCGTAAATGCCGTAGAAATTGGGGACGTTCTCAATATCGAAATAGGGGTGCTTCTCGATCAGGAAATCAGCAGCGCCGATAAGGAGGCAGATCCCGATGAGGCCGTACCAGATGAGGTCGACATTTTTCTTCTCGTCGAGCCAGCGCGGGCGTTCTTTATAGTCCGCAGGCGCTTGCGGGTTGTCCTTATTCGGATGATCGGTCATGGGCGGCCTGCCTCCGCGATCAGCGGGCTTAAATAATCGTAGAGCGGGTCGGAGAAGAAAAAGAGGATAAGCGTGCCGCCCGCCGTCATGGCGATGGCCGCGAGGCAAAAGGCCGGCGCCTCGCGAATGACGTTTTTGGCGCCGTCCGCATAGGGCGGGCGCGTCGTCAGCGGCCCGTCATACCAGGTCTCTTCGTTGCGCGGCTCCATGCCGGGTTTCGGCTTCAGAAAGGCCTGCAAGGGGATCGACAAAAGATAGACGACATTGAGGATCGAGGAGATCATCAAGGCGATGATGATCAGAAGCTCGCCCGCATCCGCCGCGCCGAGCATCAACAGGAATTTCGGCCAGGAGCCGGCCATGGGCGGCAGGCCGATGATCGAGATCGCGCCAATGAAAAACGCGCCGAAGGTGAAGGGCATCACCCGGCCAAGCCCGCGCATCTCCGAGACCAGAGACTTATGGGCCGCGACATAGACCGCGCCGGCGCACATGAAGAGCGTCATCTTGCCGACCGCGTGGGCGGCGATCTGCATCGCCCCGCCCATGACGCCCATGGAAGTCGCGAGCATGGCGCCAAGCGTGACGTAAGAAAGCTGCGAGACGGTGGAGTAAGCGAGCCGGGCTTTCAGATTATCCTTATGCATCGCAATCAGCGAGGCGAGGAGAATGGAGCCAGCCGCGATCCACATGAAGGGCGTTGAAAAGCCCTCCTGGCGCATGAAATCGACGCCGAAAATATAGACCGCGATCTTGAGAACCGAGAAGACGCCGGCTTTGACAACCGCAACCGCGTGCAGGAAGGCCGAGACCGGCGTCGGCGCCACCATGGCGTTGGGCAGCCAGGGGTGGACCGGCATCAGCGCCGCCTTGCCGACGCCGAACGCATAAAGGCCGAGCAACACCCCGGCGATTGGGCCAAGCGCTTCTGAATGCGCGCTCAACAGCCCGCCGGGGATGAACTCCGTCGATTCCGCGATCGCATAGGTCCAGACGATGGCGGGGAGCAAAAGACCGATCGAGGTCGCCATCAACACGCCGAGATAGACGCGGCCCCCATTGCGCGCTTTCTCATCGCCATAGTGCGTCACGAGCGGGAAGGTCGAGAGCGTCAGGACTTCGTAAAAGATAAAGAGCGTGAAAAGGTTCGACGCGTAGGCGACGCCCATGGCCGCTGAGATTGCGATCGCGAAACACATGTAAAAGCGCGTCTGGTTCTTTTCGTCATGGCCGCGCATATAGCCGATCGAATAGATCGAATTGACGAACCACAGACCGCTGGCGATGAGCCCGAACATCGCGCCCAAGGGCTCGGCGCGGAAGGCGATGGGCAGGCCGGGCACCACCTCGAACAGGAAAAGCTGCGGCGAGCCGCCCTCGCCCACGGCGAGGAAGACGATGATCGCGAAGGCGACGAGCGCGACAGCGGTGAGCAGTGTTGCGCCCTCGCGCAGGTTCGGCGCCTTGTCGAAGAGCCAGATGGCGAGGCAGCCGATCAGCGGCAGGCCGACGGAAAGACCAATGGCGAGCGCGGGCGAAATCATGTCTGCCCTCCCGCCATGAACATCAGCGCTTCAGCCGCGCGCGCGGCGAGCCCGCCGGTCAGTTCCGTATTCAGGCCGAAATAGAGATTGGCGAAGACGAGGATCCACATCGGGACCAGCATCGAGGCCGGCGCGTCTTTGGCCGGGATCGCGTATTGCCCCTCTTCATGGGGCTCGCGGAGCAGCATCACTTCGGCGATCCGCCCGACATAAAGAAGCGCGATCAGCGAGGAGGCGACGATGAGGAAACCGGCATACCAGTGACCGGCCGCGAAGGCGGCTTCCAGGAGATACCATTTGGAGATGAAGCCGACGGTCAACGGCACGCCGATCAGCGACAGGCCGGAGAGAATAAACGCCCAGGTCGTCACCGGCATGCGTTTCGACAGCCCGCAGAAGGCCTGGATCGAATGCGAGCCCGCGCGCAACACGACGCAGGCGACGGCCATGAAGAGGGCGCCCTTCATCAACGCATGATTGAAAACATGGACGAGGCTGGCGGTCAGCCCTTCGACGGTGCCGAAGGAAATCCCGAGCAGCATGTAGCCGATCTGGCCGACTGAGGAATAGGCGAGCATGCGTTTGACGTCTTCCTGGAAGACCGCGACCAGCGAGGCGATGAACATGCCGGCGAGCCCCAGCGGCAGCAGGACATAGGTGAAGGTCGCGCCCAGGAAATCGAAATCGAAGCCGAAGACCGAAAAGATGAAGCGGATCAGGACATAGACCGCGACCTTGGTCGCCGTCGCCGCGATAAAGGCCGAAACGGCCGAAGGCGCATAGGCGTAAGCGTTGGGCACCCATAGATGCAACGGGAACATGGCGAGCTTCAGCCCGATGCCGACGACGATGAACGCGAAGCCCGCATCGACGACGCGGCTCGACTGGCCGGCCAGCCTGTCATGGAGATCGGCGATGTTGAGCGTGCCCGTCGCCTGATAGAGAAGCCCGACGCCAATCACGAAGAAAGTCGCGCCGATGGTGCCCATGATGAAATAGTTGAAGGCCGCGGTCAGCGCCCGGCGGTCGCGCCGCGCGCCCATGGCGACAAGGGCGTAGGTTGAGAGCGATGAGATTTCCAGAAACACGAAGACGTTGAACGCGTCGCCCGTGATCGTGACCCCGAGAAGCCCGGTCAGGCAGATCAGGAGCGCGCAATAGAAAAAGGGCGTCTGGCGCTCGTCGACTTCAAGCTGCACCGAGCGATAGGCGAAGGGCGTCACCAGCGCCGCGATGCCGGAGACGAGAAAGAGGACGAGCGCGTTGGCGAGATCGATCCGGTATTCGATGCCGAGCGGCGGCGCCCAGTCGCCGAGCGCATAGGAAATGACGCCCTTGTCCTCGACTTCGGCGAGAAGGAAGGCGCAGGCCGCAAAAGTCAGCCAGCTGACAATCGTCGCATAGGCCCAGGGCGCGCGGCCCTTGGGCAGGATCATGGCGATCGGGCCCAGGACCAGCGGTATGACAACCGGCAGGACAGGAAGCTGCGCGATTAGGTTCATCCGCGCGCCCCGGCAGATTTCGGCGCCCCGCCTTCGCCGAACTCCGCGACGCTGTCGAGCGCTTCAAGCTCGTCTTCCTCGATGGTGCCGTAGGCCTCACGGATGCGCACGGCGAGCGCCAGGCCGACCGCGGTGCCGGCGACGCCGACGACAATGGCGGTGAGAATGAGAACGTGCGGCAAGGGGTTCGTGTAGATGACTTCGGAATGATAGGCGCTGGCGGCGTCGGCCGCGGCCTTCACCGCCTCGCCGACGATCTCGAAGTCTGTCGCCGGCTCTTTGGCGGCGTCGAGCAAGGCGTCATTGGCGAGTTTGCCGATTTCGGCGCCCTCGGGCGCTGAATGCAAAGAGGGCTCGCTTGGCGTCTCTCCAACCGGAGCCGGTTCAAGGGCGTTGACGGCGGCTTTCAGATCATTGGCGCCGAATTCGTTTTCGATCTTGGCGTGGAGCGAACTCGCGGCTTCCGCGCCCTCGCCTGAATCATGGGGCGCCGCCTCGTGAGCGTCGCCATGGCCCTTGTCGCCATAGCCCTCGTCGCCATGGCCGCCGTAAAGCTCGTCGCCGATATAGATCGGCGCCGTGCCGCCGGCGACCTTGCCGATGGTGATGTAGAAAATGAAAACGGACGTCTGGAAAATGTTGAGCCCGACGATCTTCTTCACGAGATTGCCGCGGGCGAACACGGTGTAGAGCCCAAGCATCATCAGGACAATGACGATCCAGTAATTATACCGGTCGAGGATGAATACCGTCCAGCCGTCCATGCCTACCAGTCTTCCTGATCGATGTCGGGCTCGCGGCCGGCGAAGAGATAAAAAATGGTGATCATGGCCGAGGCGACGGTGACGCCGACGCCCCATTCAACGAGAATGATCCCGTAATGCTGGCCGGCGTGATGGGTCGATTCCGGATCGATGGCGTCGTAACCCAGATAATTCCCGCCGAGGAGCATGGTCGCGACGCCGGTGCCGGAAAAGAACAGAACGCCGATGACCATGGCGATATGGAGCGCCCGCGGCGGCATTGCTTTCTTGGTCTCTTCGATGCCGAAACAGAATGCGTGCAGGATAAAGGCGACCGCAAAAATGACGCCGGCCTGAAAGCCGCCGCCCGGACCGTAATCGCCGTGAAACTGCACATACAGCGCAAAGAGAATGATCGGCGCGAAGAAGATCTTGGTCGTGACCTTGAGGATCAGCCGCTCCATCAGCGTTTCTCCTCGTCGACGTCGGACACCTGTCGCCCGCCGCGCGCCGACCCGATCCCGAGCAGCAAGATGACGGCGAGGCCGGCGGTGAAGATAACCAGCGTTTCGCCCAGCGTATCGAAGCCGCGATAGCTCGCCAGAACGGCGGTGACGATGTTGGGAACGGCGATGTCGCTCGGCGTCTGCTCGATATAGGCCTGGCCGACATAGGCGTTCGCCGGCGCGCTCGGATCGCCGAAGGCCGGCATGTCGATGGTCGCATAGATGAGCGCCGCCCCGGTCGCCAGGACAGCGAGACGCGCGACCGGCACCCGGCGCGGCTCAAACGGTTTTTCGCGGCGCGCGGTCAGGAGCATCCCGGCGAGCATCAGAACGGTGGAGACGCCGGCGCCGACAGCAGCCTCGGTGAAGGCGACGTCGACGGCGTCGAGGGAGACAAAAAACGCAGCTGATAGAAGCGAATAGATCCCCGACAGCATGACGACGGCGAACAAATGCCGTGAGCGGAGCATCGCAATCGCGACCAGAAGAAGCATGGTCAGCAAGGAGAGATCGACGAGGACAATCGGCGAGACTTCGATATGGAAGGTGTTCATGGCTTGTCCTTCTCATAGCGAAGGTCCGCGCCTTCCATGGGCCGGAAGCCTGTCATCCAGGCGGCGTGCGCGATGGCGTGGGTCGCGACCGGAGACGTCATGCCGAGGAAAAAGCCGATAAAGGCGAGTTTGGCGACCACGATCCAGCTCGGCGCCTGCAAGATCATGGCGAGGATCATCAGCTCGGCGCCGGCGGTGTCGGTGATCCCGGCGCCGTGGAGGCGGGTGTAGAAATCGGGAAACCGCACCATGCCGAGAATGCCGACGACGACGCCGGTCCCGCCGATGATAAAGAGCGCCCAGGACAGAATGTCGAGCACCAGGGCGATATCCACAGGCCCGATGGTCATGGCGCGTCGCTCCCCATGGGGCGCGCGGTTTCGCGCGGTTCGGCCGGCGTGCCCTTTGGCGTGCGGTAGGAGAAAAAGCGCAGGATGGCGATGGTCGCGGCGAAATTGATCAGCGCATAGAGGATCGCGATATCGAGAAAATCCGGCCGACCGGTGAGAAAACCCATCAGCCCGAGCAGCAGCACGGTCTTGGTGCCGAAGGAATTGCCGGCGAGGACGCGGTCATAGAGCGACGGACCCGCAAAGGCGCGGATCAGCGCCAGCACCATGGCGAGGATGATGGCGGCTGTGGCGGCGGAGAACATTAGCGTTTCTGCTCCCCCTCGACGGCGACGACGCGCCGGCCCATTTCGCCGATCGCCTCGATATCGGCGAAATTCTCCGCCAGCGCATGAACGAGGATCTCGTCCTCGCGCACGTCGACCGTCACCGTGCCCGGCGTCAGCGTGATGGAATTGCCGAAAATAACCTTGCCGACATTGCTGCGCGGCGGATTTTTGACGAGGAACAGCTTGGGCGAGAGTTTCGGCTCAACGGCGAGTGCCTGGCGCGCGACCATCAGGTTCGCCTTGCCGATCTCAAAGGTTAGCCACCACATATAGCCGAAAATGCGCGGAAAAATATGCAGCGGCACGCCGTCGGCGTCGATCATGCCGGCGCGGTGGGCGAGATAGGCGCTGAAAGCGATCGACGCCGCCCCGAGCGAGAGGAGCAGCGTTTTGTCGAAATAGCCCGACAACAAAAGCCATAGCGCCGCCAGCGCTACAATTAGGATGAATAACCGCCCCATCGCCCTTTCGATCTTTCGCGCCGGCGCGCGCCGCCGATCGCATAACCCCTTGTTTATATGAAGCGGCGCTGACGCGCGCCGCGCCGGCGATCCCCTATTCAACACCCGAAGGGACGCGGCCTCTGGCAAACGCGCGCGAATTTCGCAGATTTCACGCGAAAATCAATGCGTTGAGATGCGGAAAGTGACGCGGGCGCTGGGGAAAGCCGCCCACGATGGCGGCGACGTCGTCAGTACTGCAGCGCACAAAGAATCTTTGAATGGATGTGCAATATTATTGAAATAATAATCTCGCTTTATTGAATTTCGCTGCTAATATCCCCGCGCCTCAGCATAGGAGCGCCTATGTCTGAAGTAGCGTCTGGTTCCCCGCCAACTGTTCACCTACCCCGAAGCACCCGGCCTTGGTGTCGTTGCCCGGCGGAGGCGCGGCCCCGACCGCCATCCTGCTGCACAAGCGTGAATGAGGACGAGATCAAACGCCCCGACCTGGCGATCTACAGCCAGAACGAAGTGATCGCGGCCGGCGGACAGCCGACCTGGGACAGTCCCGACATCACCACGAACGACTGGCGGCCGTTTCGCCTGATGCCCGAAGCGCGCGTGAAGGTCCGCAACCTGTCGCCAAACGCGGCGGCGGCGAATGCCCTGGTTCATTATTACATTTCGCGTTTCGGCATTGGCGCGCCGCGCGAGTTGAAAGCGACGCGCCGGATTTCACTGGCCCCAGGCGCTGAAACTGAACTCCTGTTTCCGCTTGAACAAGCCGTCTTGAACGGCGATCCGCGGGTCGGCGTTTTCATCGAGATCGAACATCGTCACGACACGAAGAAAATCAACAATTCCGGAGCGCAAGTCCATCAAGGCGATTATACGTCGGAAGTCGGCCGCAATCACGCGATCAGCTTTCCCGTCGTCAACAATTCGAGCTTCACGCGACAGATCGCGCTGCAGGTCCTGCCGACCAATCTGACGGCTAGCGTTACGCCAAACTCTTTCTCGCTGGCCCCGCTTCAAGAGGTGACGGCGACGCTCAACATTTCTGTTCCGGCGACGATCGTCGGATCGCCCGGCAACGAAATCAACGAAGCGGTCACCGTCATCGGCGTCCTCGCCGGCGGCGGGCTGCTCGGCGGCCTGACGCGCTTGCTGCGCATAGACACCTGACGTCGAGGCGCCATGGCATTCTTGTTGAAATTCTTCGAACCGATGTCCAGCCTGGGCCGACGCCTTGGACTTTGCGGCATGATCGGCGCGATCGCCGGTATGATCGCCGGAGGCTCATTGTCGTTGATCGATTTCATGCATGGCGGCCTTGCGCCGACACAGGAAGAATTACTCTATGTCTTCCTGACCCTGACCGTTTTCGCATGGGCGCTAATCCTTTTCATTCTCTACGCCTTTGGCCGGTTGCGGATCGGCCCCCTGCTTCTGCCGAGCCTTTTCAACGTCGCGCTGGTCGTCGCCTTGATCCTTCTCATTAGCGATATGTTCTCCGTCTACAATCTCGCTTGGATTTTCGGGCCCGTGATCGGCGCGTTGATCGGCATATTGCTCTGCAAACTTCCTATACGCATCTTCAGGGTGAAATAGATGGCGTGCATCGACAGACCTCCGCGATGCGATAGCGGCGATGTGGATACAACGCCCATTACCGACGTTTTTGGCGGGCTTGGCTTTGTATATCTTATTATCACTGTTGTATTGGGAATCGCCGGCTTCTATGGCGAACTCAAGGTCGCCGGAGAGACACTATTCATAGGTTCAACTGCGATCGGCACCGGCGTGGTCGTCGGCGGCATATCGGGCATCATCTCCGCCGCCGTTGTCTTATACACGGTCATCACCTTCGCCGCGGATCGATGCAACAAGGTTTCAGGCTCTCGACAATGCGTCGCCGGCGTCATTTCCCATATCGAGAACAGCTTCTCCTCAACGCTGGACGATTTACTCCCCTTTACAGCGATGCACGACCGGGTCGACCTGATCGTGAAGTCGGATTACTGGGACATCGTCGAAAGCAATCAGGCGTTCGTATTCTGTACTGACGATCCGATTCCTCGTCGCTCCGAAATTCTGCGCTGCTACTACTACGATCGGCGGGTTTGCGAGGCGGCCAACGGCGCGGCGACAGGCGCGGCGGTCGCGGCTGTGCCGGCGGTCCTTGCTGCGGCGGCGATGGGGGCCCTCATTGGCTGCACGACAATTATTTTTTGCGTACTTGCGATCATCGTCGCCGCGCTTGTGGCGGCGGCGGTCGTTTTGGCGGGCGCGGCCATCGGCGGACATGCCGCCAAGGGTGAAGATCAAAACCCGATGGACGATGACGGCAGCCTGATCCTCGTCGGCGATCTAATTGCGGCGACCGGCAATATGCTCCGACGCGAGCACGACAATTCTGCGAATGTTTTCTGGTGGACCGAAGCGACGACAGTGCACGGTTCGATCACCGACACGGCGCCGCGGCCGTTCAGCTATTGCGAGGTCAATGACGAGTTGCCGCTCGATGGTTGTATGCTGCCGCGCCCGGTTCCATAGCCGCCGGCGCCCCTGATTAGCCGCGTCGGCGGGCCAGCTGCTCGGCCTCAGCGGCCGCGTCGGCCGGATCGACCGTTTCGACGTCATTGGCGTCGAGATAGGCCGATAGCGCGTCGCGCAGAATTGTCGGGCAGGATTCGCCGAGCGCTTCTGATGCACGCCGCAGGCGGATCAATTCCGGCGCTGACATCTTGAACTTGATCAGCGCGCGCAGGGACCGGCGCGCCGGCGCTATGGCCGCGCCTTGATAGAAATTGTCTTCGGCGCGCGCAGGATCGAGCGCCGGTTCGCCGGCGGCCTGCTGCTCGGGATTGTCCGCAACTGTGTCTTTTAGGGCGTCTGATGGCGTGTCTGATAGCGCATCTATGGCGATGTCGCCGCGCGCTTCATCGGCGGCCGCCGGAACCGAGCGCAGGGGATATTCGCGCGGCGGCCACGGGGTTTGCGGAAAGACCGCCGCGGATGCGTCATCGCCGTTGTCACGACCCTCATCGGCGCTGTCGACAACATGCGGTTCAACCGACGGATCCGCCGCCGGCGCGTTTGCTGTTATATACGGGGCCGGTTTGGACTCGGGCGCGGGCTCGGGCACCGATACCGACTGGGGCTCGGGCGCCGTCTCCAATTCAGCCTTAGGCCCGGCCGACGCCTCGGCTTCGTCCGCGTCCTCATCATCGTCGAAATCAAACGGATCAGGCGCCTTGGGCGGCGGCCCCGTTTTTTCTTCTTCGGCGAGCGGCAATGAAGAGGAAAAGAACACTGCAGAGCCCTGTCCGCCCGAGATTGCGTCGGGATCGACGGGCCCCGCGATGTCGTCGCCTTCCGGCGCCGGCGCGCCCGGCGCCGCCAACAGGCGCGGCGCTGAAACCATGGGCCTCACCCGCGCGCCGCCATGGGTCGCGCTCGCTGAACGGGACATGATCGTGAAGTCGCCCGGCGCGATATCGATCACATTGTCCGGCGTTTTATCAGGCGTTTTCGTCTTTGGCCGGCGCTCGTCCTGGTCGGCCGCGCGGCGCTGATTGGCGTTGGCCGCGCGTTCGCGCAACCACTCCGCCCGGCGCGCCGCCCGGCGCTGGGCCGTTTCGGTTTTTTCCGCGCGCGCCGCTGCGCTTGCTGTTGCTGTATTAGCTGCGCGCTGTCCGGCGAATGCCTGGCGTTGGGGAGCCGCGCCGCCGCCCGGCAAAAGATCGATGTTGACGCCCTCATGGGCGACCGCGTCGACCGCCGGCGCGGCCGCGCCCTTGCGCGCTAACAATCCGGACCCCGATCGAGGCGCCTTTTCGTTCGATGACTGAGGATTGGGCGTATATGCTGACATTACACCGCCCGACGGCCAAAGACCCGCGCCTGCGGATTGTGCATGGCCGCCGCCGCATCGTCAGCGCCGCGATATCCGCCCCCTTCGGCGCGGTCGAGCCGGCTTTCGAGATACTTCCACAGACCCGATATCTCTTGCGCCGACTGGCAAAGAGAATCGATTTCCATCACCGTGCGCCCGTCGATCATCGAGGCTGCGAAATCGACGCGGTGGTGGATCGTCGTCGGCGCGACGGTGCCGTGCTGGGAAAGGGCGATCGCCGCTTCAGAGGTGATGCGCGCGCGCTGTGTTGCGGCGTTGATGACGAAGATCAGGGGCTTGCCGCGCGCCTCTGCGATGTCGACAGTGGGCCCGACGGCGCGCAAGTCATGCGGGCTCGGACGCGTCGGCGCGACAACAATGTCAGCGAAGCTCACGACTTCTGAAATGGCGCGCGTGACGGCGGGCGGCGTATCGATGACGACCAGCTTGAAACCCTCTTCGCGGGCGCTGTCGAGATCATAGAAAAGGTTGGAGAAGACGGATTGAATGAAGGCCGGCGCTGGGTCTTTGCGCACGTTCCACCATTTCGCGAGGGAGCCTTGCGGGTCCGTGTCTATGAGCGCGACCGGGCCGGCGCCCTGACGCTCCGCCTCGACCGCGATGTGGCCGGACAGCGTCGTCTTGCCCGATCCCCCTTTCTGCGAGGCGAAGACAATTACACGCATCGACGAGAACATGCGCCCTCCGAATAGATCATTGCGGACCGCGACGGCCCCTCGATAACAATGACACAACGCGTGTTAACGCTAGGCCAGAACGCCTGCGCAAATTTGCTTTAAATTATTGAGACGCCCGGGGAGCGCAGCGCGCGGGGAAAGTGCGCGAGAAATGATGCGGCCGGCGACGTCCTAGATACGCAAGGCCGCCGCCGACGTAAGAGCGTTGTGCCGCAATAAGCTTAATCGACAATTAAACCGCAGGCGGATGAACGAGCCGGGGCGCGGCTTGCTCAGGGCGCATAGTCCCCGTCGACGCCAAGCAAATGCGCGATATAGGCGATGCGCGGATTAGAATCCCAATCCCAGTAGCGCAGGATCGCCCGCGCATAGTCGCGGGCGAGTCCGTCAAAAACCGACAGCAGATAATCGGCGCGCTCCAGCGTTTCGCCGTCGGAATCCTCGGCGATATTGAAGAGCTTGTAAAAATCGTCGCGGGGCATGGCGAGGCTCTTACACATGACGGCGAAGGTCTCGCCGGCGGGGTCGCGCAAAATCCGGCCCGCGAGTTCGCGGGTGACGCCGGCGATCATGGCGACAGCGTGAACGATCTCCTGATTGGGGTGGCGCCTCGCCGCGCCTAGCGTGCGCAGGATGACATCCATCGCGACCTGCTCGCCATTAAGCCCGCGCGGGCGATGGCGGCGTTCAGCGAGGATCAGGATATCCTTGACCAGCGGATCGGGATCGGCGCCGCTGCGGAAGACTTTCGCGTAAAGATCGCCAAGCGCGCTCTGGATGATTTTCCGGTCGAGCGCAAAGCGCGACAGGATGCGGCGGCGCTGCTCGGAGCCGACCCACCAGAACATCATGAAGCCATGAGCGGGCTCGAGTTCGCGCCGGCGCAGAAGCGGGGCCTGAAGATCGGTCTGGGTCGCGGAGAGCGCGACAAAGCGATTGACGGCGTTCGGAGACAAGACGCAGTCATCGCGCCTTAGAACCGCGCGAAAAACATCGACCTCGTCAAACTGCAAAAGGGCGTCGACGACGGAGGTCGAAAGTTCGGGCCGGCGGGCGATCAGCAAACGGTGGGCGGTGTCGCCTTCGCGACCGGCCTCGATCAACAGCGCTTCTGCGACATGCTCCGCGCCGACAAGAATTTTCTCGGCGACTTCAGGCACATCAAGGATCAGCATGCGCATCAGCGCGGGCGGGCATTCGGCGACGCGCGCAATCCGCTCAGCGAGATCGATGCGCAGTCCCAATTCCACCTTGTCAGCGACCTGCAACAGGATGTCGGCGACGAGCGAGCGCTCGTTAGCGGAAATGCGGCCATGCGGCAGCACCACAATATCGGAAAGGCTGCGCACCATTTGCGCTCGCGGGCCCGCGCCCTCGCGCGAGGCGGGTGTCAGCATGGTTTCCGCATCAGGCGCGGCGCCTGAGCCGCCTGCGGCGTCATAATCAGACATCGATGGGCTTTTCCGCCAGCTATTTCGGGGGATCGTTGTAAACGGAACACCGTTAACGAGGGATTGCCAATCTATCGGCGATTTTCCAAGACCGGGCGCGCGCGCTTTGTTAGGTTGACCTTCGGGCCTCCCCCCGCCGGACACCAAAAGGAGTAATTGTGACGCAAAGCCATGCCTTTAGCGCCATCCGCGTTGGCTTCTTCGCGAGCCTCGCCGCCGCCTTGACCGCCTGCGCCAGCGATCCCGATCTTGAATTGCTGCGCGAAATGCCGAGCTATTCTATCGGCTACAATGACGGCTGCACGACCTCGATGGAGGAACAAAAGAGTTTTTCCACGAAAACCGCGCGCGACTCAGACGCCTTCGCCGAAGACGAGGCCTATCGCTTCGGCTGGCGTCAGGGCTATCTGCAATGCAATAAGTCGGCGCGGGACATCAATGACGGCGGTCGCATCCTGGGCGAACGCGACGAGTATTGAGAGGTCAGCCTGCGGGCGCGCCTATGGGCGCGAACAAGCCGACAAGCCCCGTCAATGCAAACGGCCCCTCGAAGCGAGGGGCCGCATTGTTATCGGCTGTGACGTTACAGTCGCCACCAATCTAGGAGCTTCGCTGTTCGCGGCTCCCGCGCCGGCATGCGCCCGCAAGCGGTTATTCGCCGTCGCCGCCGTCCCCGCCGGAGCCTTCGCCGCCGCCTTCGCCACCACCGCCGCCGCCAGCGCCCGATGCGTCGGCGAGGCCGAGCAGCGCGTTGCAGCGCTCCGCAAACTCTTGTTCGAAAGCGCGCTCTTCTTGCGTAATCGGCGAGTTGCGCAACTCGCGGATGCGCGCGGCCTGTTCGATACGGCCCTGATCGTCGAGGCACCGATCGATGTTTTGCTGTCGTTCAAGCCGGCGCTGCGCGTCATAGGTGGAGCGAACCGCATCGATATAGGCGATCCAGCCGCTGGCGCGGGACCGGGAGTCTTCATACCGCTGGGCGTTGGCGAATGCTTCGCGCGCGTTGGCCCAGATCTCCGTGTCTTCCGGGCCGGCCTGGCTGAAACGAGCGGTGCCGAGCAGCAGCCACGCATCGCCCGTATCGTCGCGGTCCATTCCGCCGCGGTTCAGGGCAGACGTCAGCGCACGCTCGGAAGCAGCGTATTGTTCGTCAGCGAGCAGCACCATGCCGAGCCGGTAATAAAGCTCGCCGTCATCAGAGTTGGCGGCCGCCTCGCGCAGGATCGGGATCGACTTCTCATGCTCGCGGGCCTGGCTCCATAGCTGAGAGAGCAGCACCAGGTTCTGCTGGGTGCGGCGGATATTGCCGGCATTCATTTCCCGCTCCAGCATCTCAGCGCCGCGATACGGGTTTTCAAAGAAGGAGTAGTAATTAACGACAGTGATAAGTTCGGATTCCGTCGTCAAAAGGCCTGCGCGATAAGCGACTTCGATCACCGAGAAGGCCTGCTGGTCGCGTCCTTGTTGCGAATAAAGACCGGAGAGCTGCGTCCAGTATGATTTCACGCCGGGCCAAATATTGACCATCCGCTCAAGCAGAGGGCCCCGCTTTTCGCTGCGGCCGAGCTCTGAGTAAACGAGGTTGAGCAAATCATAATAGGACTTGTTCGGGTTGGCCGGGTCGAGGCCGGCGACCGCGTTCTCGCCGGGACGTTCGGCCTGGCCCCATTGCGGGGGCGCAAGCTGCGTGTAAGCGGCGGCGAGCAGATACCAGGCGCTGTTGTCGACCGGCGTGTTGCAGCGCTGCGCGTTCTGGATCCAGTTATTCAGACCCTGGATCGCGGCTTGATATTCTTCGGCCTGGAATTGCAACTGGGCGATGAAGTAGCGCAGTTGATTGTTGCGCGCTTCAGGCAGGCCGCCCGCATTCAGCGCCGACTGGAAGGCCCGGCGCGCGCCCGCGAAGTTTTCAACCTGCGCATAGGCCGATCCGAGGATCTCCTGCACGGTCGACCTTTCATAAGCGCTCATGGAATCGCCGCGCTGCTGCAAGAGCTGCGTCAGGCCGGCGATCGCTTCTTGCTGCTGGTCGTTTTGCAGAAGCTCATAGAGCGTTTGCAGCGACTGGCCGATGCGCGGCGACAGCGTCTTGGACGGGCCGTCGTCTTCACCGGGGCAGCCCGCTTGCGCCAGCGCCGTACTCGGCGCGACGAGCGTGCTCGCGACCATCGCCGCCGCAGAGGCCGAAAGAAAGACCTTTACCGATTTCCAGCGCATCATTTTCATCCCGTCGCCTTATGTCTTTACTGTTTGCGCCTCGCCCGGCGCAGCGCGCTTACTCTTCCGCCAGTTGGAATTCGATTTGCGTGACAACGCCGCGGCGCCACTGCGCTTCATTGTCGACGATCTTCGGCTGGTATTTCCAGCGCTCGACCGAGCGTTCCGCCGATCGATTGAAGCAGCTGTTGCTTGAATCGATGGTTTGAATATTCGTTGTCGTCCCGTCGGGGGTGACGTCGAACTGAATGACGACGACCTCGCTTGCGCTGGCGCGGCCCTGACAGCGATCCGGAAATTGCGGCGGAATCCGCACGAGCGGCTGCGCGTCGCGGTCCGGGTTGAAGCCGGAGCCGATATTGAGATCGGCGTTGATCTCGGGGATTTCCGCGCGCACGCCGTCAAGCGCCGGCCGGTTGGACGGGTCGTTGACCGCGGGCGGCGGCGGCGGCGGCGCATCAAGGGTCGGCCGCTTGAATTCCTTGTTGGCGTTCGACAGATCCGTATCGTCGAGCTGCGCGGTGATGTTAATGCTGACAGCGTCCTGCGACTCGTTGAGGCGCGTCTCCTGCCGGATCATCGCCGCCATGAAGAGAAACAGACCGCCGGTGACGAGCATCGCCAGGGGAACGCCGATGAAAAGTCGAAATGCAGAACCCATTTCTGACGCGCTCCTTTATATGTCTTCTGTCGAGACAGCGACTTCCGCGACCCCGGCGTCGCGGATCTGGTTTACGACTTCAACCAGCATGCGCGATTTTGAATCCGAATCCGCCTGAACGACGGCGGTGCCTTTCGGGTTTTCACGCTTGAGCTGCTCGACGGTGATGCGAACCTCATCGAGATCGACCTGCTCCTTGTTGATCCAGATCTCGTCTTCGGCGGAAATGGCGACGATGATCGACGCCAGCTTGCGCTCTTCAGCCGATTCAGCGTCAGGGCGCTCCACCTCGATGCCGGGCTCTTTCACAAAGGTCGACGTAACGATGAAAAAGATCAGCATGATGAAGACGATGTCGAGAAGCGGGGTGACATTGACGTCTTCCTCTTCGCTCGCCGCCTGGAAACTGTTTCGTCTCGCCATTTTTATCTGCCTACAAACTGAATTTGCGGTCTTCGAGAGCGGCCGCTAATGCGCGCCCGCCCTAATTTTCTTTCTGCAACGCAATCGACACGGCGCTCGCGCCGCCGGCCTGGGCTTGATCCATCACGCGAACGGCGGTTCCTGACGGCGATTCCGGCGCTGCGCTGACAAGGACCACGCCGCGCGGCTCGCGAGCGATGAACTCCTGCACCGTCGGCTTGACCGAACCAGGATCAATGACGCGCAGATTGTTGACGCGCACAAAACCATCCTCCTGCACCGCCAAGACAAGCGCCGGCGGCGGAATGGTGTCCGGTTCGTCCTCATTGTCTTCCGGCGTCCGGATATCGATCCCTTTTTCGCGCAGAAACGTCGCCGTCACGATAAAGAAGATCAGCAGAATGAACACGATGTCGAGGAGCGGCGTGATGTTGACGTCCGCTGCATCGCCCTGATGAGTGGCCCGTTTCCTCATTTCGCGCCTCCGACCAGCAATGAATCTGAAACTGCGTGAGAGGCCTTCATGACATTGCGTTCAAAGGTGTTGATGAAGATCAGACCCGAAAGCGAGGCGACGAGGCCGGCCATGGTCGGGATCGTGGCTTTGGAAATGCCCGCCGCCATCAGGCGCGCGTTCGACGAGCCGGTCACCGCCATCACGTCGAACACCTCGACCATGCCGGTCACGGTGCCGAGCAGCCCGAGCAACGGCGTCACCGCCACCAGGACCTTGATCACATTATTGAAGCGCGCGGCTTCCTGCATCGCCTCGGAAATCAGCCGGTCGCGGACCGCATGCGCCGCCCACGAATTATGATCCGAGCGCGCGTCCCATGCCCGCTGGGCGCGTTTGGCGACGCCGGCATGGGCGCTCGACCAGTAGAAAAGCCGCTCGATGATCAGGGCCCACATGAAGAATGTGGTGAACATGATGATGACAAGAACGTTGCCGCCCGCCGCCAAAAAATCACGCAGCGCATCGAAAGCTATGGTTGGGTTTAACAACTCCATTTGTTGGAACCGTTCCCTTTCGCGTTGACCGAAAGGACCGGGCGCTTACGCCCGGCCGCTTTCCGCATGTTCGGCGATGATGCCGGCGGCTTGCTCTTCCAGGATTTGCGAGACGCGCTTGGCCGCTCCGGAGGCGAAGGCGTGGAGCAGGAGAAGCGGGATCGCCGCAACGAGACCGAGGACCGTGGTCACCAGGGCTTCGGAAATGCCCGAGGCCATGATCTGCGGGTCGCCGGTGCCAAAGAGCGTGATCGCCTGGAAGGTGTTGATCATGCCGATAACCGTACCGAGAAGGCCGAGCAGCGGCGCCGTCGCGGCGAGCACCTTGACGAGATTGAGCCCGCCCTCAAGCTTCGGAACTTCTTTCAGGATCGCGTCGTCGAGTTTCAGCGCAACCGTTTCAACATCGTTCGACTGGGTCTGCTCATAGGCCATCATCACCCGGCCAAGCGGGTTCGATTTCGACGGCTTCTTGCGACGGATCTGGCCGCGCACGGCGCCCGCCGTCATCGTCAGCGTCACCCATTTGTAGATGCCGAGGAGAATGCCGAGACCCGCGGCGACGAGGATCACCTTACCGATGAAGCGGCCCTGATCGATGCGCTCGCCGAGGGTCGGCGTTTCAACGATCAGACCGAGAAGGGTGCCGAGCGACGGGTCGATCGCGCCCCTCACAAAGCCGTCGCCGGATGCGTTCGCGACATTGCGCGCAGCGCCCGTGATGTTGCCGGCCGGCTGGCGCGCCAGGAACTGGAGGACATACGCGTCCGAGCCTTCAAGCTCTTTATAGGTGAGGAAGCGGCCGTCGTCGGAGAAGGCCACATAAGGCCCGATCCGCGTCACTTCTTCGGTCTGCGCTTCGCCATTGGCGAGCGTAATGTCGGCGCTGAAGGTCGAGACCTCTGCCTGCTGCACGATCTGTTCGACCAGGGTCTCCCACAAGAAGCTTAGCTGCTCTTCGCTGGGAAGCTGTTCGGTCTGCGCCAGTTCGCGCAACTGTTCGCTACGTTCCGAACCGACCTCTGCTGAAATGATCGAGCGGCTGACCTGCGCATTGAGATCGGCGGCCGCCGATCGCGCCGCGCCGAAGAGCTCCTGAAACTCGCCTTGCGCCGCGGCGAGCTCCGCATCGAGTTCGTCAATGCGAGCCTGGTTCTCTTCCATGGTCGTTTCAAGTTGGGTCGAACGCGCCTCTTCCGCGGCGACCTGCGCCACAACGCGGTTCAGCGCAGCTTGCTGATTGTTCCGCTCACGAAGGAAACGCGCCTCGCGCTCCTGGTTCTCCGCGCTGGTTTCCGTTCGCTCTGAGCGGATCGCCTGCAGCACTTGCTGCAGCGTGACCGCTTCTTCCTGCGCAACAGCGCTGACGTCCATGCTCATCGCGGCGACGCCGGCGATCAGAGACAGACCTGCAAGTTTCAAAACTTTCATGGCTCTATATATCCCTTCTATCTCAGATTGCCGTTACTGGGCCGAAGCCGGCGGCTTGACCGGAACGAAGAAGACGTCCGGCGCGGTTTGTTCTTTCGCCATCCGAAGACCGAATTTCACGTCCTGCAGATAAGCGCCTTTGTTGAGATTGACGAAATCGCCAACGGCTTTGTCATAGATGCGCAGAACCGAATCATCGGGCGTCTTGAAGATCAGCGCGATGCGGCCGACGCGGAGGAACTCGCCGGTCAATTCGCCTTCGTCGTCCTCAATGACGCCTTCATAGGCGCCGATGGTGCGGCCATATTCGTTTTCGATCTGATAAGCCTCGACAATCAGGCGGTATTTTTGTGCGGCCGAGATGCTTGAGTCGTCCAGGAGGCCCGAGAGACGATCGACGCGCAAACCGCGCTCCTGCTCGAGGAACGGCAGGTCAGCCGCCACGATCTCGCCGAACCGCTCGACCATGTCTTCCATCAGCGGCTGCGTCGCCTGCTGCAGGCCCTCGACATTGTCGATATCGGTTTGAAGGCGATCGATTTCACGCTCCTGCGCCGCGATGTTGCGCTCCAGCGACGCGTTATATCGCTGCAACGAGTCGAGCTGCTTCACATTCGCCCGGTACTCGTTGAGCAGCTCCTGGGTGCGATTGTCGAGCTGGTCGATGCGCTGCTGCGACGCCTTTGATTCGTTGGCCGTCCGCTCACTGACGGAAAGAGCCTCTGAAAACTGCGCGTGGGCAGGCGCGCCAAGCACGGCAAGCATAGCCGCCGCTGATCCCAAGATTGCTGTTTTCTTCATAATGTGCCTCACCTACCGGATTGTTGCGGCTGATTGGAACGGCGCTCGGGCCGATGAAAATGCGCGCGGCGGCGCCGTACCGAACGCAAGCGCGTTCGAATTCTGAAAATCTGATTTTTCGACGTTTACCGTCAGTGTCGTCACCCTCGTGCCATCCCCAGTCGATCTGTCCCCGAAAGATCTGCGCTTAATTCGCTCGCGCTATGCTGATCTTCGCCCTGCTGATCTTAACCCTACCCGTCTCTACTCTACTGATCGTCTTTACCCTGCTGATCTTCGCTCTTTCGTCCCCGTTAGCGAGCCTCTCGCCAGGCGTCAATCGACCAGTTCCCAACCGATCCAGCGCAAGAACGGCGCCGCTGAATGTCCTGACCCTCGCCTCTTTGCTAACTTTTTTTCGTCCCGATACCCGTGCGTTTTGGCCTCTTCGTATAAAGACCGCTTATTCGTGTCATCCGACCGGCCCCGACCCGATCGGCTTTCGTCCGTTTGCGGCGCATCCGCCCCGGCTGTCCAAGCCAAACTCACCGCGAAGCAAGCCGCAACAGGCTTTATAGAACATCCGTTTCGAGGACGGAGTCAAATCACCCGCTTTTGCCGCCGCGCCCGTGGCCGCGTCTCGCTGCTAATCAGAGAGAACCCATCCTTTGGTTTACGCCCCGCGCCTTTCTACCCATCGTCTCGCCCGCTGCATCATCCGCAGGGCGTTACGACCCCTCATCTTGACTTGACCGAAGATCGCCCGTTCGACCCCGGCTTCGCTTCGGTGCGTCCCGTCCTGCAACAGCCTGTCCCCGAACGATCAGACCGAGCAGTCCCGATGACGCGCACGCCCGGCGCGCAACAACAGGAAGTTAGTTTGTAACAAGAGGTCCAGCGGCTGGCAACGGCGAATTTACGACGGTTTGAATACCAATAGACCGCGCGGCTCCGGGGCCGGCGCAGCCCGGGCCTCTTAGAACAGGGCCGAAAAGTTGGAAATGTTGGCTGGGGCGCCAGGATTCGAACCTGGGAATGTCGGTACCAAAAACCGATGCCTTACCACTTGGCGACGCCCCAAGGCCGGCCTGTCGGGCCTCATGGGAGCGCGGGAGATAGCGCTTTCATTGTCGGCGCGCAATCCTTGGCGCGCGGCAAAATCCGCGCATGGCGCGCGCGTTCGCGATTAGCCGCAAAATCGGCGTTGCGCGGCGCGCGCCGCGCCGTTATAGGAAGCGCCCCTGCCCCGCCGGCGCCGTCCGGCGGGTCCCTTTGTCGGAGTGTAGCTCAGCCTGGTAGAGCACTGTCTTCGGGAGGCAGGGGCCGGGTGTTCGAATCACCCCACTCCGACCACCTTCTTCAATTCGTCATAAATGCATCAACTGGCGAAGTAGTGATGCAAATCGCGCCAGCCTGCATTGGCGCAATGCTTTCGCGTTCTTATATCATTAACGAACGTCGTTTGCGCAGCGGCGTGCTTGCGCAAGCGAGGCCAATTGAAAGCAAAGGGGAGCTATGGACTTCAACGCAATTCTTGAACAGGACGCGGTGTTGGCGTCAGTCCTTGTTTTCGCGGTGGGCCTATTGTTTGGGGTCGTCATTGCAAGCCGATCGGCGCGCCTTTTGCGTTGGGCCCACAACCTGCTCCGCTTTCTCTCCACGCCGCTGCGCCGCATTGGCCTTTTCGGCAAGGCGACCCGTCGGATAAAGAGCGCCCGCAACGCCGCCGTTACGAGCTCCGCGTCGATCTCGGTGCTCGACCGCAAGACGGAGATCGAAAAAGCGATCTTTTTGCAGCGCCACGGGCTTTTCAAGCCCGGGGAAAATGTTGAGCCGGAAGAGGCGACGCTCAAGAAACTCGAAAAATCCGGCAAGGAAATCGAGCGTCGCTATATCATTCGTTCTCGCGGGTTTTTTAAGAGAATTCATATTCCGCCAACCTATCAGCCGCCCTGGATGGTCGCCGGACTGACCGCCGACACGGTCGAAGAGTTCCGAGAAAGCGCCGACGGATTCTTCAATGGCCAGGTCGATCTTTCGGCTAACGACCAGGCGCTATATGAAGATGTTGACGGCGCGCACTCAATCTATCTCTTCGGCAAACCCAACGCGGATCTGTCCGCCTACAACGCCATTAATGAGGCGCGCAAGAATATCAACGCCAACGCTTTGAAGCTCATCATGTCGTTCTTGATCGTGATTCTGGTCTGCCTCGGCGTCATTCTGTTTCGCACGCAGCAAACAGTCTGGAGCGCGGCGCCGATCATTATGGGCGGCGGCCTGATGGTCCTCCTGCAATACGCCTACAAGACCCAGCAGGAACATTCGATCCGTTCGCTCGGAAAGTTCATGAACCTATATGTCGGCTATCTGAGCGATCGCTTTCGCGACGTTACCGGCGAGGCGCGCGGTGTGACCGTCGGCAATGAAAAAGACTCCGCCACGCTCGCAGAGAATGCGAAAGTATGGACCAAACTTATGGTCTGGATAGCCTTCAGAACATTCTTTATCGAGACGTTTCTGCGAAATCAGTTATATCAGATCAGCCGCAACAGCGGATATTATGCTTTCTTCGCCTTCGCGCTGATATTCTTTGTCGTCGTGTTGTTGATCCCGTCCGGCCACATATTCGGCTATTACGATTTGTCGGTCTATTTGGAGAGCGACACCGGCCGGTATGTCGCAATCGGCGCTGCCTTGCTGATCTTTTTCTACATCAATCGGATTTTCGCGCCCGTTATCACCACCGAACTAGACGACCAGGACTGGCGCGGCTTCGACAAGCTGCTCTTGGGCGAAAAAATGGACGAAGTCGTCGGCAAATACGCCGAGGAGATCGGCTATTGGAAACAGCGCTTCGACCGCTAGGATCGCCCCGCCAAAACGAGAAAAACGACCGCGGATCGTCCGCGGCCGTTCAACTCCCCTCGCCCCAAAGACGCTTAAACGGTTGCCGCGCCTTTTGATTTGCGACGAGCCGCAAAGCCGAGCCCGCCGAGGCCCAACAGCATGAGCGGCAAGGCGCCCGGCACTGGGATTTCATTGACCTTGAATTGCGCGATAGCAAAGCCACCCGGATTGTTGGGATCAATGTCGAGCGCGGTCAAAAGGAACTTCGCGCCGGTGCCGAGAATGGGAAGGATGTCCTGCCCGCCAACAAGCGACGTCGACGCGAGAATGTCGATCATGGTGTCGAGCGTCAGCACATCGTTGATGTCCCAGATCTGAAGGCGGAATTTGCCGCAAGGCCCTTCGCCCGGGTTGCCGCCGTTCGCTGTGCAGTTGACGTCGCCGCCAGCATTGAACTCAACGTCGGTGATCGTGAAGTCGCGGCCATTGCTGCGCAGGTCGAAGAGGATGGCCTCGCCGGACTCGAACTGCGTCTGGTCGTCGGAGCTATTGTTCTCCGAAAACGCGCCAAGGCCAGAATCGCCGGGCGTGCGGTCCTGGATGATGCGCACCGCGGTGTTGTCCGACGGCATCGTTTGCGAATCCGCATTGTGGTCCTTGTGCGCAATGGCGCGAACCTCAATGCTGTTGCGCTCAAACAAGAGCCCGTTGGTATGATCGCCGCCCAAGGCTGCAGAACAGAAATCCTGGTTCGCCCCGCCAGATGCGCAGGTGACGAAATCCGTACCGAGCGTGCCTTCCGGCGTGACGTTGCCGCCATTGCCTTTGAAGACGAACACTGTGCTCGCGCTTGCCGATGAAAGAATGCCGCCGGCCGCAAGAGCCGCAGCGATCGTGAGTAGTTTTTTCATAAGTCCCTTCCCCACACCGCACACTAAACTCAACGCTCCCTACGCGGTTCCGGAAGCGTCACGAAAACATGTACGTTTTGTCATCTCGGCTGGCAGAGTCAATCCGGTCAAATTGGATATTTTTTATTAGTGACTTATTTTCAATAGCTTAGACACGCAAAGCGAGCGCTCGCCCGGTAGGGTACTCGCGTTGCGCGAGCTTTAACCATGCTCGCGCCTCCGAAGCCGACGTCCCTCCCCGGCCGCGCCCGCGCCGGGGACCTGTCTTGTCTGGCGCCTTGCCTATGGGCGGGCGCGCACCTTAAGAGCGCGGAACGCCTTTCCTTTTTCGCCGGTGAGATCATGAACAGTCGACATCTGAAAATTGCAGCAAGCCTGACGCTCGCAGCCTTTTTGGCGGCCTGTGGAAAAATTGGGGAAGACGCGCCCGCAACGGGCGGGGATGCGGCGGGCGAGGCGCAGACGATTTTCACCGGCGCGACGATCTATACCGGCGTCGAGGGCGCGCCGACGGCGGGCGCCGTTGCGGTGGCGGACGGGATCATTCTCGCTGTGGGCGATGAGGACATCATCGTCAGCGCCGCCGGCGACGACGCCGCGATCGTCGATCTCGGCGGCGCCTATCTCTATCCGGGTTTCGTCGACGCCCATGCGCATCTTCTCGGGATCGGCATGCGCGAGTTGACGCTCAATCTTGAAGGCGTCGCCTCGCTTGTCGATCTCATCGCCATCATCGAAGAGGCCGTGAAGGAGGCCCGGCCGGGCGAGGTCGTTTATGGCCGCGGCTGGATCGAGACCGGCTGGCCGGAAGGGCGGATGCCGAGCCGCGACGATCTCGACCCCGTCAGCCCAGACAATCCGGTGATCCTGACCCGCGCCGATGGCCATGCGCTCGTCGCCAACAGCGCCGCTCTCGACGCCGCTGGCATCGGGGCGGAAACGCAGGACCCGCCCGGCGGCGCGATCGAACGCGACAGCGACGGCCGCGCCACGGGCGTTCTCATCGACCGCGCCCAGGACCCCGTCGAGGCCCTTGTCGGGGCTCCTAACGCCGCAACGAAGCGCGAGGCCTATGGCGCGGCGTCAAACGTTTACACCGCCTACGGATGGACCGGCCTGCACAATATGTCCGTCGACCCGGCGAACCTCTCCATGATGGAGACGCTGTCCGCAGAAGGCGTCCTCAATATCCGCGTTTACAATTCCGTCGACAGCGACGGCCTCGCCGCCATGGAGGCGAACGGCGCGCGGATTAGCGACAATGGCAAGATCATCACCCGCGCGATGAAGCTCTATATGGATGGCGCGCTCGGAAGCCGCGGCGCGCTTCTCACCGCGCCCTATAGCGACCGGCCGGATTCGCGCGGCCTCCTTCTGATCAAAAAAGCAAAAGCGATGGCGCTGTTTGAGCGCGCGCTCGACGCCGGCGTGCAGGTCAACACGCACGCCATCGGCGATGAAGCGAACCGCCTGCTCCTTGACTGGTATCAAGAGGCCTTCGCGGCGAACCCGGAGGCGGCGCGCGACGCGCGCTGGCGCGATGAACACACACAAATTGTGCATGTTGAAGACATTCCCCGTTACGCTGAGTTGGGCGTCATTCCCTCCATGCAGCCTTCCCACGCCATTGGCGATTTCTTCTTTGCACCGGATCGTCTGGGCCCTGACCGCCTTGACGGCGCCTATCCGTGGCGCTCGCTCATTGACGCCGGTGCGATTATCGCCGGCGGCTCCGACGCGCCTGTTGAACGGGGCGATCCGCGCATCGAGTTCTACGCCGCCGTCGCGCGGCGCGGCCTTGATGGGACGCAGACGGAAGAATGGCGCCCCGACGAGGCGGTGACCCGCGAAGAGGCGCTGAAGATGTTCACGATCTGGCCGGCCTATGCGTCTTTTCAGGAGGACGCGCTGGGGACGGTCGAGCCTGGCAAGCGGGCTGACTTTACGGTCTTCTCCGCCGACATCATGACCGTGCCCGAGCGCCGGATCCTCGACGTTGAAACGGTGATGACCGTCATCGACGGCGAGATCGCCTTTGACGGGCGCTAGGGCCGCAGGCGCGCCGCTTTTCGGCCGTTTCGCAGCGTTTTTGCGGGGCTCAGCGCACGCCGCAAAATCGCCACGCTCGCCGATCACAATCAGGCGACGGCCGCCGGCGGGACTGGCCGCGTCGGCGGCTCAACCCCATATGGACGCTATGACCTTTTGGCAGTTCATCATCCTTGTCGTGATTGCGGTCTTCGTGGTCTGGAATATTTGGCGCGCAATCCTCGACCTTGGCGAAATCGGCGACGACGAGTAAGCGCCGCGGCGCTGAAAGACCGCGCGCCTCGCTTTATCCCGAATGGGGGCTTTGGGATCGCGATGCTCTGTTGAACGCAAACGCTCGATTTTAAACTCACCCTCGCCTGACTAGAAAAAAACCGAAAGCGCTGATCTTGGCGCTGCGTCCGCCGTCACCTATGACGCTTCGCCAGACGGGGTTTGTTGATGCGTCCGCGCGGGCGCTCGCGCGCGAATGAAGGATCCTTCTGGCGGCGATGTTCCGTTTATTTCAAAAATCGATCGCGTTGAGATTGGCCGCGCTCGGCGCCGTCATTCTCGCCGGTCTCGGCGTCGGCTTATCGATGTATCCGGACCCGCTATTTCCCCATGAATATCGCTATGGCAGTTTCGTGGTGCGCTCGGACCGGCCGATCGAACCGGGATGGGACGCCGTTCTGGGCGATGCGAAACGCCGCCTCGCGACGTCGGCGCTATATGACCCGGATGCGGTCTTTCGCCTCTATGTGTGTAACGCGCCGTGGCGGCTTTGGTTTTTCACGCGCAACAAGCAAGTCGGCGGCTTCGCCGACACCTTCATGAGCCGCGGCATTTTTCTTCGCGAATCCGTAGCAGGCGAGAACCGGATCGTCCCGCCCGGCGACAGCCTCGCCGATGCGGACGCAAGGACGCTCTCTTATTTCATCGCCCATGAGGCGACCCATATCCTCCAGTCCAGAGCGTTCGGCCGGTTGATGAGCGTGCGATCGCCGCGCTGGCTGGTCGAAGGATATGCCGACCACATTGCCAAGGCAGGCGCGTTTGACGCGGCCGATAACCGTCGCCGGTTGCGCGAGGGCGATGCGCTTTTGACCGAGACGGCCGCAAGGCGCGGGCTTTACCGGCGCTATCATTTGATGGTCGAACACGCGCTTGCGGGCGCCGACGGTTCGATCCATCGCCTTTTCGCCGACCCGCCGCGCGAGGGCGAACTCCTGCGCGCCCTAGAAAGCGGCGCGCCGCCTGACGCGCCGTCCCGCTAGTCGATTTTGAAAAAGCTTCCGCAAATCTGAAATTCGATCGTCAATTTCGGGATCGACCAGACGACGCGCGGTTCTTCGCGGCTTGTTCGGGTTTGAAAGAAGGAGAACCCGAACATGAATAAACGCAATCGATGGGCGCCGATCATCGCGCTCATGGCGGGCGCGGGCTTTGCTGCGGAAGCCGCGGTCAGCCAGCCGTCTAGCGCCGCTCTTTCAAGCGACGACCCCGTCGCCATGATCGAGGCCGTCGCCGGCCGGTGGGCGACGCAGGGCTTCGGCGCAGTCGTCGACCTTCACGCCTGCGCGGACGCGCCCGCAAAGCTCTGCGGCACCTTGAGCTGGGCCTGGGACGACGAGGAGATTCCGTCCGCCGCGATCGGGTCCCTGATGCTGTCCGGCGCCGAGCTCGACGACGGAGCCTTCCGCCGCGGCGAGCTTCTCAATCCGGAAGACGGCCGGCTTTACCGCGGCAAGATCACCCCGATCGACGCCGACAGGCTTCACTTGCGCGGCTGCGCGGCGCGCATCCTGTGCCAGACGCAAGTCTGGCGACGCCTCGAAAGCCTTCCCCACGCCTGCCCGCGAAACGCGGCGCGCCGGGGCCCGGCGCCGAGCATCCTTTGACCCTGATCAAAGACGACGCGATCGCCGACTTTAACCTCGTTGCATCGATCGCAAGCTGAACAGACTTTCAGACAACGGTCACAGATGCCAAACGCCGCCGATCTCAACGACGCCGCTAAGCCGCCGCGAGCCGATATGGGCCCGCAATCGCGACGGCTTTATCGGATCGCGGCGATCTCGGTCGTGTTGTTCGTCATTGTCGGAATGATTGCGCCGCCGCTGATTCTCACCAGCGTCGATTATGACACCGAACTGCCCGGGAAGGCGCTCCTGGAATTCATCGCCGAGCACCGCACATGGTGGATCTGGCTGCAGACGCTGACCATGGGCTCGATGGTGTTGTTGATCATACCACTGATCGCGCTTTATCCGGCCTTAAAGCATGGTGATCAGGCGGTCGCTGCGATCGGAATCGTTCTGGCGATCAGCTGTCAGGTCTTGTTCATGGCTTACTTCCCGGTCGTCAACGGGCTGTTTTACTTGAGCGACCGCTATGTTGAGGCGACGGACCCCGCCTATCGCGCCTCTCTCGTCGGCGGCGCCGAAGCGCTTGTGGCGATGAACAATGTCTACGGCACCAGCGACAGCATCTTCGCAATCAGCATCGCCGTCATATCCTATGCGATGTTGCGCAGCGCCTTCGCGCGTTGGATCGCTTATCTTGGCTTCTTCACCTGTTTCGCCGGCCTCGTCGGCGCCATGCTGAAAGGCCAGCTCGGCATTCTCTATCTTTGGTGGTGGGCGTTCTTCGTGATCTGGTTCCTGGCGATCGGCGTGAAATTCGCGCAGCTCGGTTGGCGTAATTCCGAAACATCGGTGAATCGCTGAGAGCAGTCATCCGTCAGTGGGCGAATAATTGCCCGAGGTCGTCGAAATATTTGAACTCCAGCGCGTTGCCGGCCGGGTCATAGAGAAAGAACGTTCCCTGTTCGCCAGGCTCGCCCTTGAAGCGCGTTTGCGGCTCGATCAGGAATGTCTGGCCGGCCGCGCGCAACCGCTCCGCCAGCGCCTCCCAGTCGGCGCGCGTCAGGACGACGCCGAAATGGCGCGCCGGCACTGCTTCGCCGTCGACCGTATTGGTGTGGGCGCGCGCGCAATCCTCGGGCGAGAGGTGAACGACGAGCTGGTGGCCGAAAAAATCGTAATCGATCCAGGTTTCTGACGACCGCCCCCGCGCGCAGCCGATAAGCTCGCCGTAAAAGGCGGACGCCGCGGCGAGATCATCGACCGGGATCGCAAGGTGAAAGGGCCGCAAGTCACTGCTCATTCGTCTCTCCAGATCGGCGCCGGCGAAAAGGCGCGACGACGGCGCTCTTGCGCGCCTCGCGCGGCCGGGGGAAAAGGGCCCATGATGAAAACACGACCCTTCGCCATCAAGCCGCGCCGCCTGTTGGCCCCTTTCCTGGGGCTCGCTCTCGCGATTTCGATTGTCATAACCGCCGACGCAACGTCGCTCAAGGAGACAGCAATGTCCGACAAATTCAAGCCGGTGTCCGAGACGTTTCTCGTCGCCCCGCAATTGAGCCCCGCCGACATCAAGGACGCCGCGGCCATGGGCGTGACCCTGATTGTCAATAACCGGCCTGACGGCGAGGCGCCGGGTCAGCCGACGCACGCCGAGCTTGAAGCGGCGGCGAAACAGGCCGGGATCGCTTACGCCTATCTCCCCGTCGATGCGCGCGGTATCACGCCGGCCCATACGGGCGGGCTTGAAGACGCCATTGACGACGCCGAGGACGGCGCGACCCTCGCCTTCTGCCGGTCGGGCATGCGCTCGATCCTTGTCTGGTCCTACGCCGAGGCCCGCTTCGGCAAACCGGTCGACCAGATCATCGACGAGGCGCGGGCCGCGGGCTTTGATATCTCCGGCCATGAACCGGCGTTGACGCTGCTGCATGACGCGCACAAGGCGCCGCGCACCCATCCGCCGGTCTGACCGGCTCGCCAGCCATATGCTTCTTTTGGCCGTCTACGGAGTATTGTGATGTTGCTTATCCTCGCTAGTCTTCTCGCCGCGTCCGCAGGACAGGCGACCGCCCCCGATGCGGGCGGCGGTGCGGGCGACGGCGCGGTCGCGACGACGCCCGATCTTACCGCGCCGCCGGATTTTGAACGCGGTCAAAGGATTCTGTGCGGTTGCGCGAAAGCGCAGGGGCCCAGCTTCGTCGTCGAGGGGATCGTCGTCGACGCCGAGCTGCGTCTCGGCCCCGACGGGCGCAGCGCCGCAGATCTCCAGACGACGATCTTCTCGCTTTTGAGCGCGCCGGATGAGGCCGGTCTCGACGGCGAGCGCGTGCGCGTTCTTCACGATTCGCGCGCCGACAAATGCGGCGTCCGGTTCGACTATGGCAAGCGCTATTCGGTGCCCGTGCGCCGGACCGACGAAGGCGCCCTTGAGACCGGCTATTGCCTGATGGCCGGCGCAACCGGCGGAGCGGGCGCAACCGAAACGGAGACGCCCGCCGAAGGGAAATAAGACGCGGCGCGGGGCCCGTTCGCGATCGCTGATCGCGCCTCCTCCATGTCACAGACGGCGAGCCTCAATCGTCACAAGCGCAAATGACCAATTGCGCTTGGAACGAGGCGGCCTCGCCGCATAAGACATGCCATCAAGACTTGCTTACGTAATCGTTCTCAGCGCTGCGGTGATGCTCGCGCCCTTCGCGATCGATCTTTACCTGCCGGCGTTTCCGGCCATCGCCGACGGCTTTGCGACCCGCGTTGAAAATATCGAGGCGACGATTGCGATCTACCTCGCGGGATCGGCAATCGGGCAGTTGGTCCTGGGACCGATCGCCGACGCCTATGGCCGCCGGCGCGTTCTTGTTGGCGGCGTTGCGCTTTTTATCATCGCCTCGCTCCTCATCGGCGCATCCGAAACGCTTGGCGATTTTTATTTCTGGCGCTTCTTGCAGGCCCTGGGCGGCGCCGGGTCCGTCGCCGTCTTTCCAATCGCGCGCGAACGCTTCGGGCCGCAAGAGAGCGCGCGCGTCATCTCGTATATGATGGCGATCATCGTCATTGCGCCGATCGTCGCGCCGATCCTCGGCGGCTATGTCCTTCTCTTCGCCGGCTGGCGCGCGATTTTCGCCCTCGCTGCCGCGATCGGCATCGCCGTTCTTGCAGCGACAATTCTCTTTATAAGAAGCGATCGACCATCGGCGCGGGCTCACAATAGGCCGCTCCTGATTTCACGCTATCGCCTTGTCCTTGCTGAGCCTTGCATCTTCCTGCCCGTCCTTGCGAGCGGGTTAGCCTTCGCCGGCTTGTTCGCCTTTGTCGCCGGATCGCCGCATGTCTACATCACGCATTTCGGCGCTGCGCCAGAGCATTACGGCTATCTCGTCGCGCTCAACGCCGCCGCCATGGTCATCGCCAATTTCGTCAACGGGCGCGCATTGGCGAGCGTTGACCCGGTCAGGAAGATTGTTTTCGGCGCCCTCGGGCTCGCCGGCGCCGGCGCAGCGCTTCTCTTCGCTGCGTTTGCGGGATTTGGCCTCCCGGCGCTGATCATGGCCGTCATCGGCTTTTTCTTCGCCCTCGCTTTCGTTGAAACGAATGCGGTGATCATCGCGCTCTCCGTTCGCCCTCAGGACAACGGCGCGGTCGCGGCGCTGAATGGCGCCTTCCAGTCCGGGGCCGGCGCCGTCGGCAGCTATCTGGTGAGCTTTTTTGATGCGTCCGGTGCGAGCGCCATGGCGTTCGTGATGGCGGGCGCCGGCGTCGCGGTGCTGCTGACATCCTTGCTGTTGCAGCGGGGCGGCGGGCGCTCGCGCGGGCGCGTTCGTTGCGGCGCGCCGTAAGCAGCGCCGGCCGAGCAAACTGACCGCAACGCGGACGATTTTCGCCAACCCCATGTCACAATCGCAGGCCCCACCGCGTCATTCAGTTAATGATCGACGTAAACGGCTGGAGGCCATCAATGGAAACGACCCAATCTTTCAATTACGAACCGACGACGCCGGATGTATTTCAGGCGCTGGCGCGCGTTCATAACGTCATGGACGCCTACGGGCTCGACCGGAAACTATCGCATCTGGTGCTGCTCCGCGCGTCGCAAATCAATCGCTGCTGGTTCTGCGTCGACTTGCACACGCGCGAGGCGCGCGAGGACGGCGAGACCAGCGAACGGCTGGACCAGGTGATTGTCTGGGATCAGTCTGACCTATTCAGTGATAAGGAAAGAGCAGCTCTCGCCTGGACCGAGAACCTGACGATCCTCGCCCCGGATGCGCAACGGGGCGCGCTTCGCGACCGCTTGAAAGCGCATTTCTCCAAAGAGGAGATCAGCGTGCTCACCGCAACGATTGGCATGATCAATCTGTGGAACCGCATTCAGGTTTCGAGGCATTGAGATGATCGATCCGAAAGACGCGCAGTCAGTTGAAGACTTGCGGCCGAGGCTGATCGGCCTCGCCTATCGGATGTTGGGCTCGGTCGCGGATGCAGAGGACGCTGTACAAGACACGCTGCTCAAATGGTCGCAAATTGACAGCGCGAGCATCGACAATCCCGGCGGCTGGCTGACAACGGCCTGCACCCGTCGGTGTATCGATATGCTTCGCTCGGCGCACCGCGCGCGTGTTGACTATGTCGGCGCGTGGCTGCCCGAGCCGATGCAAACGTCGTCGGATAATCCGCAAGCTGAGAGCGATCTTGATCTCGCCGGTTCATTGACGACGGCCTTCCTCCTGATGCTGGAGCGGCTGACCGCGAGAGAACGCGCCGCCTATGTGCTGCACGATGTTTTCGAGACGCCATATGCGGAGATCGCGCAGATGCTGAACATTAAGGAGACGGCCTGCCGGCAACTGGTGTCTAGAGCGCGCCGCCATGTCGGGCGCGACAAGATTCGCGCAGCAGCGCCGGCGGCGCGCCAGGACGAGTTGCTGAAGGCCTTCCGCTCGGCGCTTGCAACGGGCGCGACAGACGGGCTCGCTCATTTGCTGGCGGACGATGTGCGGCTCTCAGCCGATGGCGGCGGCAAGGTCCCCGCGATCCTCAACGCCGTTCAAGGCAAGACGGAAGTCATCGACTTCGTTGCGACGGCGTTAAAGCGCTATTGGGAACGTCTTGAGTGCGCAGAGCGCGAAATCAATGGCGCGCGCGGGCTTGTCGTCGGTGAGAAAAACAGCGTCCACGCAACGGTTTCCTTTTCCTTCGACGAAAATGGCAAAGCCAACGGCATTTTCATCATGCGCAACCCGGATAAGCTGAGCCGGTTCGCGGCGATGACGCTGCAATAGTTGCGTGCGCCTTTATTCTCCGATCGCAGCCATGATTTCGGCGAGGACGGGATTGACCGGCCCGCCCGGATTGCGCAGATCTGGCGTGCGGCCAAGGCGCACAATGATAAGCTCCGCATCGGGAACAATCATCACATACTGACCTTCAAAGCCCGACATAGTGAAGGTCGTCTCCGGCAGCGGCGGCATATAGCGCCGCCGCCCGTCCGCGCCATCGGCGTTAAGCCAAAAATGCGCGCCATAGCGCCCGTCCGATTGCGCGGCCGGCGCACGCACGAAATCAACCCAGCCCGCGGGCAGAATTGCGCGGCCCGCCCATTCACCATTCTGCAAATACAGCTGACCGAACTTCGCCCAGTCGCGCGCGGTCGCATAAAGAAAGGAAGAGCCAACAAACTCGCCCGCCGGGTCGGTTTCAAAAACGGCGCTCGCTGCACCAAGCGGTTCGAAGATTTCTTCATGCGCGAACCGATGATAGTCGCGACCGACGCTCTCCAAGGTCAGACGCAGCGCGCGCTGAAGAGCGTTGGTTGAGCCGCTTGCATATCGCCAAATGGCGCCAGGCTGATTCGTTAGAGGCTGGCGGATTCCGAGATCAGCGGCGCTTTGCGCGCGATACAAGGTTTGATTGATGTCCGATGCCGGATCGGCGTAGCCCTCTTCATTGAACGCCAACCCGCTTTGCATCTGCAAGAGATGGCGCCAGGTGATCGCCCCGCGCGCATCGCCTGGTTTGCGCCACTCCGGGATCGGCGGTGCTTCGTCAATGTCGATCAACCCTTCGCGCACGGCGACGCCAATCATCGCGGCGGTAATCGACTTCGCCATGGACCAGCTCAACATCGGCGTCGACGCGTCGAAGCCATCGGCATAGGCTTCCGCAATAAGGCGCCCATCTTTGACGACCAGAAACGCCCGGTGTCCGCCCGTCTCGTCATCGACCGCGCGGGTGAGAATCTGATCGATTTCTGCGCGCAACGCCGCATCGTCAGACAACCGCCACGGCTCATCGGCGATCACCGGCCGCGCCGGCAAGACCGGCTCCGGCGCATTGCCGACACGCGCGCAGCCATAGCCTGGCCGATGTTTCATCGTGGCGAAGACGACGCCGAACAATGACGCGCGCACCGTTTCCGCATCGTCGTCAACACTAAGGCGGATACGTCTGAAGCGAGGGTCGACATGATCGAAATCGCCTTCGACGGACGCTGGATCCCGCCCGGCGACAAAGATCTCCGAACACGAAATGCGCGCCTTATAGCCGGCGACCGTCTCGGCGATAACGCTAAGATGTGCGCCGCCAAGAATAAGCGCGGCGCCAGCGAGCGCGGCAGCGCCCCATCCTAAAACCTTAAATCTGCGCATCGTCCCCTAGCGTCGCAAGGCGCCAGAACGTATGGCTGCGGGAAAGGCGAGTCAAAGCGCAACTGCGCCGCGCGCTTTCGTTGCGCCTGCTTGATAATGAATGTTCCTACATCGACGGTCGCCTTTTGGCGATGGCGACCGCGGCCGCAACTTAATCAGAGCTGAGCGCGTAATTGGGGTGACGGTTAGATCACGCGTGCGGTAGTGCTTTCATCGGAGGCTCTGTCGACAATGCGCGCGAAGCGCTTACGAACCGGCGCCTGTGGGAGAGGACGAGAAATCATGAAAGCGCGTACTGAATGCCGCCGCGCGGCATTGCGCCTCACGGCGATATTGACTGCATTCGTGCAGGCCAATGCATTCGCTGAGGACGCGCCGGCGCCGACGGACGACGTGATTATCGTCTTCGGCCGCTCCCTCGACCTTATCGGAGAGGCCGCGGCCGGTTCGGAAGGCGTCGTCGGTTACTCCGATTTCGAGCGGCGTTCGCTGTCGCGCGTCGGCGAACTCGTCGAGGTGATCCCGGGCCTCATCGCCACCCAGCATTCCGGCTCCGGCAAGGCGAACCAGTATTTCCTTCGCGGGTTTAATCTCGATCACGGCACGGACTTCGCCGCTTTCATCGACGATGCGCCGATCAATTTTCGCACCCATGGCCATGGGCAAGGCTATCTCGATCTCAATTTCATCATCCCTGAGCTGACCGAGCGAATCGATTTCCGCAAAGGGCCTTACTACGCAGATGTCGGCGACTTCACCGCCGCCGCGACCGCATCGTTCAAGACCGAGGACGCCCTGCCCGCCAACATTGCGCAAGTCGCGATCGGCGAGAACGGCTATCGGCGCGGGCTCGTTGCGGCCTCGCTCGACGTCGCACAAGGCGATCTTCTCGTCGCCGGCGAGACGCTCATTTACGACAATCCGTTCCTGCTTGAAGAAGACCTCGAAAAATACAACGCCTTCGTCAAATATTCGCGCAGCGCCGGTGCGGCCGACTGGCGGGTCTCGCTCAGCGCCTATGACGCCGAATGGACGTCCACCGATCAGGTTCCGTTGCGCGCCATTGAAAACGGGACGATCCCGCGGCTTGGCTTCATCGACCCCGATCTCGGCGGCGAGACGACGCGCATCGCGCTTTCGGGCGGTGTTGATATCGGCCGCTGGTCGGCGAGCGCCTATGCGATCTATTACGATTTCGCGCTATTCTCGAATTTCACTTATTTTGCGAACGATCCCGTCAATGGCGATGAGTTCGAACAGCGCGACGAACGCTTCACCCTTGGCGGCGCCGCGACCTATGAAGCGCCCCTCAGGCTCGCCGGCGCGCCGGCGACGCTCCGCATCGGGAGCGATATCCGCTATGACGATATCTTCAATCTCGGGCTTTTCAACACCGCCGGGCGGGCGCGCCTCAGCACGGTTCGCGATGACGAGGTGCGCGAATTTTCCGCCGGCGGTTTTGCGGAAATGGAGGTCGCGCTGACGGACCGGCTTCGCGCCCGGGCCGGGCTGCGCGGCGATGTCTACGCCTATGACGTCGAGGCGTCGATTGCGGCGAATTCAGGCGACGGGTCCGAGGCGATCGTCACGCCGACCGCGGGGCTCGCCTGGCGCGCGGCCGATGCGCTCGAATTCTACGCCAATTACGGCCAGGGCTTTCACTCGAACGACGTGCGCGGCGCGACGATTTCCGTCGATCCCGTCACCGGCGCGCCCGCCGATCCGGTCGACGTCCTCGTGCGCGCGGAAGGCGCCGAGATTGGCGCGCGGCTCGAGAGCGGGCCCTTCAACGCAACCCTTGTCGGCTTCTGGCTCGATCTCGACAGCGAGCTTGTCTTCGTCGGCGATGCGGGCACGACCGAGCCCAATGACGGCTCGCGGCGCTTCGGCGTCGAGTTCAACGCCTTCTGGCGGCCCGCCGACTGGATCCATTTCGACGCAACCGCGGCCTATACGGATGCGCGCTTCAAAAGCCCCGTCGATGGCGGCAATTTCATTCCGCAGGCGGTGGAAAGCGTTTTCGGCGCCGGCGTCTCGATTGAACCGATCGAAGACTTCACCGCGACGCTGCGCCTGCGCCGTTTCGGCGAGGCGCCGCTGATCGAGGACGGCTCTGTCTTTTCCGAACCGACGACGATCGTTAATCTCGGCTTCTATCAGGATATCGGGCCGGCGCGCCTCAGCCTCGACATTCTGAACCTTTTCGATTCAAAAGACGCAGACATCACCTATTTCTTTGAATCGCAATTGCCCGGCGAGGCCGCGCCCGTTGCGGATATTCATCTTCACCCCGTCGAGCCGCGCCAGGTCCGCGGATCGGTTACGATTTCGTTTTGAGCGGTTCGCAGCGCAACGATCGCACTAAACAAAAAGACTGGCGAAGAGCAGGATCGAGATTAGGCCGAAGGGAATCCAGGTCTTGTGTTTGCCGGCGTTCCAGACAAGGGGCGTAATCGCGAGGCCGGCGAAGACAGCGCCGAAGACAATCACGAAGCTCGATGCGCCGCGTTCAGGATAGAAAGACATTGCGAGAAGCTGCGCGGCGATACCGATCCATAGAATGCTGACGAGATGCCAGGTCGCCTGAAGCGTGCGGAAAGTCGCTTGCCGGCTGTTCCAGATCTTCGGCAGATTATCCGCTTGGCTGATCGGCCGCAGGATCGCCCGCTCGCCGATGATGGAATGAAAGAGCGCCATCGCGATTAAAAGCGCCGCCGCCGCAATCAACATCTTTTCGCCTCTCTGTTTTATTCGGCGATTTGATGTGGGCGTCTGAAGCGGCGTTTCAAGCAAAAGGGGCGGCGCCGCTGACGATAGGAAAACGATCAGGCGATGCGGCGCGCCGCAGGCGGATGTCGCGTTCTGATGCGCCATCTCATTGACAAGTTCGCTGCGCGCCTATAATTACGCAGTTAACTGCGCATTTGATGGAGTAAAAATGGCGCGCTCCGGAAATTTCGTCGACCGGCATGCGTTCATGCACGCATTCCTAGGGAATCGGCTTGAGCGGGCGGTCAATGTCATCACAGCGCAAGGCGGCGCTCTGCTGAAAGAGCGCAAATGCGCGATCGCGCCGGCCGCCGCATCGACATTACTCTTCATCTCCGAGCAGCCCGGATGCTCCATGGCGGACATCGCCGGCGCCTTGCGCATGCCCCATCAAGTGATCGCGCAACGCCTCGAGGCGCTTGAAGAATTGAACTTCATTGTCCGCAAGGCGGATCCGAATGACGGCCGGCGAAAAGTCCTGGTGCTGACCGCCAAGGGCAAACAAGAAGCGAGGCGATTGCGCGGCGTGTTGCACGACGCCAACCGCGCGCTGCAGGCGTTGAATGACGAGCTCGGCTTTGACGCATCTGACGGCGCGCTTCGATTGATTGAGGCGCTAGAAAGACTGTCGATGTCAGAGCGCGTCGCCGAGTGCGCTGCTGAGGATGCAGCGTAATATGTAAATCGGAACTTACGCCATGTTTGGTAAGAAATTACAAACCAGCATCGCGAGCGTCGCTACGCTCAGCTTAGCGGCGTGTGTGAGCGCGCCGACGGTCGTTCCTGTCGCCGGCGACGAAGACGCCTTTTCGCGCGCTGAACTCATCGAGGATTTTGATGCAGGCTTGGCGTTCATAAAAGAAACGCATCCCGATCTCTCCTACTCAGCGAACCTCGCAGACCTTGACGCGCAAGCGGCGCTGGTGCGGGAGAAACTCGCCGATGGCGCAACGGCGCGCGAGGCATGGGCGCAAATGGCGCTCATGAACCCGCTGTTCGCCGACGCGCATGTGGGTTTCCGTCGCCCCGTCGCGGCGCTTGAAAAATACGAGGAGGCCGGCGGCGCCCTCTTCCCGCTCCCAATCGTGATCGGCGCGGACGGAACCTTAAGGGCGGCGGCCTCCGGCCCGGGCGTTCAACAAGGCGATGCAATCCTCGCAATCAACGGCGTCCCCGCCGACAAGACCATCGCCTACTTTACGCCGCGCATGCGCGGCGAGACGCCGGAACTCGGCCGGCTGGTGATGCAGCTCTACTTTCCCGTTTTCTACTGGGTCAAAAATGGCGGCTTCGAGGACTATTCCGTTCTCTTACAGAAAGAAAACGGCGCCCGTGCAACAGTGCGACTGGCGGATGCGACGGCCTATGCGCCGACCGGCGACGATTTCTCCTACGAGACACTCGACGATCGCGTTGGCTATCTCCAAGCGAAAACCTTCAGCATAGAGCGCCTGGAGGAATTCCGCGCTTTTCTGGAAGGCGCATTCGCGGCGATCGAAGCTGACGGCGTTGAGGATCTCATCATCGATGTGCGCGCGAATGGCGGCGGCGCCACCGACCTTTCCGAGCTCCTTTTATTTTACCTGACAGACCAGCCTTTCTCCGTCATCTCCAGCGTGAAAGCGCGCATCACGGAAGACAATATCCAGCTCGTGCCCGTCGACGGCGTCGAGGTCGGCATGGCGCTCGATCTGCCGCTGCAGCAGACGGTCACGCCGCCCGCGGATCTCGCCAACCGGTTCGACGGCGACGTTTATGTTTTGACGGGAAAGATGTCCTATTCGGCGACCATCGTTTTCGCCACAACCATCCAGGACTACGGTCTCGGCCAGATCGCTGGCGAGGCGCCGCTCGGCCCGGCTAACCAGACAGGCCAGGTGCAGATTTTCGAAATGCCGAATACAGGCTTGGAAGCGCTGGCGCCGCTCTATATTTTCCGTCGTCCGAACGCCGACCAGTCTCGCGCGCGGATCATCGTTGACATTCCCATTGCGGACGACCCGTTCGATCCGTCCGCCAGCGTTGAGGCCCTGCGCGCGCGCATCAAGCAATGAGGCGCAGGCGAAAGCTCACTGCGACGCAGCGTGGCCCGTAAAAATGCGCGATAAGTTCCGCCAATGAGTTTCGCTGATCAGGCAGGCGCCATCGCGGCGCGCGCAAACATCACCAGGTCTTCAGCGGATAATCAATTGGCGAGGAAGGCGGCCACTTAAGATCGCCTTCGGAAAGCCGGGCCGCGAAGTTGGGCGTTGCTTCAAGATCAAACGGCGCACCGCAAAGACAGTAATAAACCGAAATCGCGAGCTGCGTCGGACCGTAGGGGCGCGCATCGATCCGCGCGGCCGCATCGTTCGCTGCATCACGGTCGCCCAGAATGGGGGCGAGCAATAAGATCAGCGCGTCTTCCCTGTCGCCCAGCGGACCGGCGAGATCATCGAACGACTCATCGCCGTCATACGCATATAATTGTGCAGCAAGACGGGAAGCGGCCTCCCTTTCGTTGCGGAATGCGTGAAGACTAATTTGCTCAATCGTTCGCGCGCGTCCTGAGAAGTTATTGAGAAGCTGTTCGGCATCATCGTCGCGGCCTGCAGCGAGATAGGCCTGAAGGCGCGTTCTCTCCAAAAGCGGATTAAAGCCTGCATGGACCTTTCCTTCCTCAAGGATGCTTTGCGCGCGATCAGGGTCATTCAGATACAAACTCGCCATTGCGGCGTTGATCCACTGAATATTATAGGCGGGCGCGCATCTTGTCGTATGCTCGAAAAACCGCCGGGCTTTTTCCGCGCGCCCGAAGGCGATCGACAAAATCTGCGTCCACTGTTCGTCGATCGCGCAAGACTCTGTTGCTAGAACGGTGTCAAGATAACTGCCGGCAGCCGACCAATCATCGGAAAAAAGCGATCTTATCGCGCCGACATAGGCGCGCTCAAGATCGGATCGGGCTGCGGCATAAGCAGTTTTCAACAACGAAGAAAACTCGGCGCTGGCTGTCTCCGGCGTATGATGAGGAGCATGGGAGTCACTCCAACCGCTGGCGGCGTCCAACAGAATGTGCGTGTAGAGATCCGTTTGCACAAAATACGCTGGAAAATACCCCGGCGCATGCGACGTCGTCTCCATGAAGAGTTTATTCGCCTCGATCAGGGTCGGAATTTGCGGCAGCTCGCCATGGGCTTTAGCTTGAAGGATATTCGCTCTGTAATAAGGAACATATGCATCGATATTGCGCAGGCCTGCGGCGTTCATGGCTGCAATCTTGTCCTCGTCAAGGACAATATCCAGCGCCTGCGCAATCCTCCTGGCGATGTCAGTCTGAATGTCCAACAGATTCGGCAAGGCGCGATCATAGCCGTTCGACCAGATCTGGCGATTGTCAGAGGCGCGAATTAACTTCGCCGTCACGCGCACCTTTTCTTCATCGACCCTGACAGCGCCCTCGACCAGATGAGCGACGCCAAGAGATCGGGCGAGTTTCAGGCGCGAGCCATTCTGATCATCGCCATCCCTGACGATCGGAGACGCGACGACCGTAAGTTCCGGAAGCGCCCAAAGCGCGTTGATGATATCTTCTGTCACCCCGTCGGCGAAATAAGCGTCTTCCTCGCCAGACGACAGGACAGCGAAGGGCAATACGGCGACGGAACGATCAGGCGGTGCGTTTTCGCCGTCGGCCACAATAAGAAAATAGCCGGCGGCCGCTGCCCCAATCACCCCCGCGGCGACGATAGCAGATATCGCCGTAAGTCCGGGCGAAAGCGCAGATGGCGAGCGGCGGCGAGGGACGCGCTCGCGATTATCGGCGGCGCCAGCGTCGATTTCCCTTACGGCCGCGTTCAAGCGATACCCGCTCTTGGGTATCGTTTCAATAATGTGACGCGCGCCGCGATCGTCGTGAAATGCTTTGCGCAATAGCGAGATCGCGCGCGACAGGCTTTCATCGCCGCCATGTTCGACGCCCCACACCTCGTCGATCAACATATCGCGGGGCGCGACTTCGCCGCAGTGCGCGGCGAGCACCACAAGCAATCGCATCACTTTCGGTTCGACGTTGCTGGTCGCACCGTTGCGGGCTGTGACGTTGTTCGCTCTCGGGTCTATTTCGAAATCGTCAACCGCAAACGGCGCGTTACCGAACGACGTGGGTTTTTCGATCGACAAACGACCCACTCCTCAAAAACCCCCCTGCAACTTAGCGCCGCGCCGGGATTTTGTGAAATCGTCCGCCGCGAAATTTCGTCAAGGATTTTCGGGACATAGGTGTCATAAGATATCCATCAGGAAAAAATCGATTGATCGTCAGGATCATTCGACCGGGCAGCGCAATCATTGAACGGTTCCGCAATCAGGGAGACCGTCGATGCGCACGCAAATCCTGTTCAAATCAGTCCCATTTTTCACCGTCGTTTTGTCCGCAATCGGCTGCACGACAAGTCCGATGGCGACGCGCGACATTGCTTTTCCGCTTGATCCGGCCGCGACGCCGATTGAAAATTATCAAACCTTCGCAGAAACGGCGATCAGCGCGTGCAAGTCGCGGGATATTCTTCATATTGACGGCATTGGCGGCGAGTATCATTGCCGAAGCGTTCTCCTCGACCGCGCCGTCGCAGCGTCCGGCGATCTTGCGCTTCAGACCTATCACGCTCGCAACGGCGCAGAAGACGGCAATTGGCGCTCGACGCAATTGAAGCGTTAATCGCCGACCGCCAAAGATGAAGGCGTCGCCCGGCCGCCGCGCAGGTGAAACAGCGCCGCGTCGTGCAACCCGCCCCGAGCCTAAAAATGCACGATGAGTTTCGCCGATGAGGCGGCGGCCGGGATTACGACGGTTTCGGTGAGCGTCACCCCGCAGCGCAAGGGCGCCATGTCGCGACCGTCGGCGTCGGCGGCGCGCGTCTCGCGCCCCTCGCCGCAATCTAGGAAGCTGCCCCGCTCTTTCTCAACGACATAGAGATAATGCGGCGGCGCGGTGACGAAGGCGCGGTCGGTGACGCCGCCGGTTCCCTCGCCGACAACGACGCCGCCCGCGCCGCCCCCCTGGCTCATCCGGGCCTGATCGCCCCGCTCACCTGGTCCCGCCTCAACCGGCCCGGCCAACGCCGCCCCTGAAAGCGTGAACAGGACCGCGACAATTGCGGCGGGCGCGTTAAGAGTTTGTTTACGATCGGCACACATGACCCGGCCCGTCGCAAAAGCCGCGCCGGCCGGCGAATTCGCGCCATTTGGCGTTTCACGCCTTTATTATTTCCATGTTATGAGCAAAATCAGGATGATGGGGCGAGGCTCGCCAAGGCGGGCGATTAGTTAACCAAGCCGCCGGGCGCGCCGCTTCCCCGCGATGCGAGATGCGTCCGCCGGCCCATGGGTCGGGAAGAGACGGATGTCGGTATTCGGCGATTTCAAGATTGACGGCGGCAGCCTTGTCGCCAAGGAAACCGGCGTCGAGATTCCCTTGAACGCTGGTTTTGCGCGAGACGTCCTGTCGATTGCGAGTTTCGTGTGGCTTGTGAACGCGGTGCGCGCAAGCCGGGTTCTAAAACGGCGCGAGCCGCGCGCGCGCATTTCCTTTTTTCCGAAGCGCCCGCGCTCCTATTACGCGATCTGGCCGGTTTGCCATCTGGCGGACGTAAAAATCGTCGACGACCCGGCCGAGGCGGATTTGCATTTTTATTTCGAGGACCGCGAGTTCTTGACCGGGCCCCGGCCGGCGCCGACCGCGCGCCCCGCTTTTAATATCGGCTGCTATGACATCCGCAAAAGCGTTGTCGCGCGCGTCTTTGAAGAGACCTTCGGCTATGCGCTCAGCGTCGACCCCACCGACTGGCGCGGCCTCGCGGTTGAAAAATCCGAACGCAACGGGCGCCATGACGGACGCATCGTCGACTGCCCGATTGCAGAGCCTAAACGCGATTACGTCTATCAGCGCCTCATCGACAATACGTTCGACGGGCGCGATCATATCGACATCCGCACGCCCATCGTCGGCGGCAAGGTGCCCTTCGTCTATCTGAAGCGCCGCGAGCCGGCCTTGCGCTTCTCCAATGAGAACCATCGCGTCGATCTTGTCAGCGCCGATGCGATGCTGTCGGCTGAGGAGCAGGCGCAGATCGCGGATTTCGCCGCCGCCATGCGGCTTGATTTCGGCGGCATCGACGTTTTGCGCGACCGCGCCGATGGTCGCATTTATATCGTCGATGCGAACAAGACAGATATGGGCCCGCCCTCGGCGTTGAAATCCAACGACAAGCTGAAAGCCATGCGCGGCATCGCCAACGCCTTCGCCGAAATGGTCGATGCGGCGGTGGCGGCCTGACGGTTTGGTTGGCCGGCGATTCGCTTTTTCGCCATCCTTCGAGGCAATCATCAAAACCGCCAATGCAAAACGGTTTGATTTGCGCGCGCGTCTCTGCAAAGCCTTAACCCTATGTCCTCCATCCCTTTTGTTCGCGATATTGATTTTGCGCATGGCGTTCCCGACGAGGTCGCGCCGGGCGTGCGCCGTGTGATCGCCAACAATCCGGGCCCGTTCACTTTTACCGGCTCGGGGACTTACCTCATCGGCCATGACGAAATCGCGGTGATCGATCCGGGTCCGGACGATCCCGCCCATATTGACGCGCTGATGCGCGCCGTTGGCGCAGGGCGCGTCACCCACATCCTCATTACCCACACCCATCTTGACCATTGCGGCGGCGCCAAAGCCTTTGCAAAACGCGCCGAGGCGCCGCCGATCTTCGGCTTCGGCGCGCACCCCGTCCGCAAGGCGAAGCTCGACGCGCCGGCCCTCGACGAAGGCGCCGACTATACTTTTGCGCCCGATAAGAGCATCGCCGACGGCGCGGCGTTTGAATCGAACGAATGGCGCATCGAAGCGGTGCACACGCCGGGGCATCTCTCGAACCATTTGTGTTTCGCGCTGCCGCAGGAAAAGGCGCTCTTCACCGGCGATCACATGATGGGCTGGTCGACGACGGTGATCGCCCCGCCCGACGGCGACATGGACGCCTATATGCGCTCTCTCGACCGGCTGCTTGAACGCGACGACGAGATTTATTTCCCGACCCATGGCGCGCCGATCAAAAACCCCCGCGCCTTCACCCGCGCGGTGAAGACCCATCGCCTGATGCGCGACCGGCAGATTTTGGATCAGCTTGAAAAGGGGCGTCGGCGGATTCGGGAGATCGTCGAGGCGATGTATTCAGATGTCGATCCGCGCCTTCACGGCGCCGCGGCGCTCAACGTCCTCGCCCATTTGATCCGGCTTACGCGCATCGGCAAGGCGCGCTGCGACGGCGAGCCGACCTTGAGGGCCGAATACGACCTCGCCTGACGCGCGCATTTCAGCCCTCGCTAAAATTCGCAACTTTTGTCCGCCCGCCGCGATTACCCTCGCGCCATCGCAAAGGAGGACTCGATGCGTTTTTTGTTCGTGTTTGCTTTGATGGCCGTATTGGCGCCATCGCCCGGCCAAACTGCTGATAGGGCCGCCGATCCGGCGACTGCAGCAGAAATTCAAAGAATGCTCGACGCGGTGGGCGGGCGCGATGTCTGGCGCCGCGCCCATGGCTTCACCATGACCGAAGTCCTTTACACTGATCAGCTCGAGACGCCCGTCGTGCGAGAATACTGGGTCGATTTTCGCACGCCGCGGATCATGGAGAAGGCTGTCGGCAACGGCCTGCGCCAGACTCGCGCACTCAATCGCGAGGCCGGCTGGACCGACCGCAACGGCGCGCTTGAGGCGTGGAGCGATGAAGAGGTCGCCGGCTGGCGCAGCTTCTGGCCGGGCATCCCGACCCGCGTCTTTCACCTGCTCGCCAGCGAGGACGACAGCGTCGAGGCGCGCTGGCGCGACGGCGTTCTCGATATCTACATTGACGGCGAATGGGCGGTGTGGATCGCCAATGACGAAGACGGAACGCCCGTCGCCTATGGCCGCGACGAACGTCACACCGACACGCATTTCCTCGGCAAGGCGCTCCCCTATGGCGATGTCACGCTATGGTCCGAGGCGATCGAGCCCGGCGGCGACTGGCGCGTCGTCATGGTCGATTACGAGCTGCTCTATGAGCCCCATGAGGTCTCATTCGATCAGCCGCGCTAGGGCTTCGCTTTCGTGGCGGCGCCGCATGCATTACGGGTAAAGCCGTTCCGTCGTCCACTCGCCGTTCGCCGTGTCGCGGCAATAAAGAAGCCTGTCATGCAGGCGGTAGGGACGGTTGACCCAGAACTCGATCTCAAGCGGGATCAGCCGGAAGCCGGTCCAATGCTCCGGACGCGGAATATCTTCGCCGTCATAGGCCTCGTCGAGACGCTTGATTGCGTCTTCCAGCGCTTCGCGGCTTTCCATTGGCCGCGACTGGGCCGAGGCGCGCGCGCCAAGCTGGGCCCCGCGCGCGCGGGTCGCGAAATAGGCGTCGGCCTCCTCCGCGGTCACGCGCTCGATCTCGCCGCGAAAGCGCACCTGTCGGCGGATCGATTTCCAGTGAAAACACGCAGCCGCCTGCGGGTTCGCTTTCAGCTCCTCGCCCTTGGCGCTTTCGGTGTTGGTGTAAAAGGTGAGCCCGCAAGCGTCGATGTCCTTTAAGAGCACCATGCGCACATTCGGCATCCGGATTTCGTCGGAGGTCGCCAGCGCAAAAGCATTGGGGTCGTTCGGCTCTTCCTCGCCGGCGAGCGCCAGCCACTCGGCGAAAAGCGCGAAGGGATCATTGATGGTGAAGACTTCGCCCTGGTCCTCGTCGACGGCGTAAGCCTCGGCGCTGGGGCTTTTCGGGATCAACTCTTCGACCATATAACGAGGCTTCCTTCGATTGGCGCGCGGTTTTAACCCCTCTCGCGCCGAATTGCGCCATGATAGGGTGACGCGGGGGTTTAACGACGGCGAAGCTGCAGCAGAAAACTCGATGGCATTCAACAGTTTTGGACGCATTTTCCGGATCACGACCTGGGGCGAGAGCCATGGGCCCGCCATCGGCGTCGTGATCGACGGCTGCCCGCCCGGCATCCGCCTCGAGGCGGGCGTCATCCAGGCCGCGCTCGACCGGCGCCGGCCGGGGACGTCGAAATTTGTCACCCAGCGCAAGGAGCCGGACGCAGTGAAGATCCTCTCCGGCGTCTTCGAAGATGAAGACACCGATGGGCCGCGCACCACCGGTGCGCCGATCAGCCTGATGATCGAAAATGTCGACCAGCGCTCCAAGGACTATTCCGACATCCGCGACAAATACCGCCCCGGCCATGCGGACATTACTTATGACGCGAAATACGGGTTTCGCGACTATCGCGGCGGCGGGCGGTCCTCGGCTCGCGAGACGGCGTCGCGCGTCGCCGCCGGCGCAGTGGCGCAGCTCGTTCTCGATGAGATCTTCGATGAGAAGATCGCGATCCGCGCCGGCCTCGTGCAGATGGGCCCGCATAAAATCGATCGCGAGCGCTTTGACTGGGACGAGGTCAATAACAACCCGTTCTTCTGCCCCGACGCGCAAGCCGCGCGCGCCTGGGAGAAAGAGCTGGACGCCGCGCGCAAGAACGGCTCCTCCATGGGCGCCGTCGTCGAGGTTGTCGCGAGCGGCGCGCCGGCGGGGCTCGGCTCGCCGGTCTATGCGAAGCTCGACGCCGATCTTGCGGGCGCCATGATGTCGATCAACGCCGCGAAGGGCGTCGAGATCGGGGCCGGGTTTGAGGCCGCCGCGCTATCGGGCGAGGAAAACGCCGATGAAATCCGTATGCGGAGCGGCAAGCCGCATTTTCTCTCTAATCGCGCCGGCGGCGTTCTCGGCGGGATCTCCACCGGCCAGGACATTGTCGCGCGCGTCGCGATCAAGCCGACGTCGTCAATCCTGACCCCGCGAAAGACCATCACCAGGGACGGCGAGGAGACCGAAATTGTCACCAAGGGCCGCCATGACCCATGCGTCGGCATCCGCGGCGTTCCCGTCGCCGAGGCGATGATGGCGCTCGTCCTCGCCGACGCGGCCCTCGCCCACCGCGCGCAGTGCGGGTGACGGGGCGACTGAACATCGTCGTTTTCACGGGCCGCCTGAAACCCTAAACTGCGCATTCCGATAAATCGTGGAAAAACACCATGAAAAAAGCGCCTCTCTTCGCCGCCCTCCTGCTCGCCCTCATCGCGGCCGGCCTGCTCTTGCGCACGCCTGACACTGACCCGCAGGAAATGCTCGAGAAATATACAAATGCGGAGTCCGAATTCGTCGAGAATGGCGAAGGCCTGCGCGTCCATTATCGCGACCAGGGAAACCCCGACGGCTTGCCGATCGTGCTCGTCCACGGCACCTCCGCATCGCTCCACACCTGGGAGCCGCTGGTTGAAGAGTTGGGCGATGAATACCGCCTCGTTACGCTGACGCTGCCGGGCCACGGGCTCAGCAGTCTGCACCCGGACGAAGACTACGGCTTTTCGGGCTATGAGGACGCGGTGGCGCTGGTGACGGCGGAGTTGGGCCTTGAGCGGTTTGTCCTTGGCGGCAATTCGCTCGGTGGCTGGATCGCCTGGCGCTATGCGCTCGCGCGGCCCGACGAGGTCGATGCGCTCCTCCTCCTCAACGCCGCCGGTTCGCCCTTGCGCCCGGGCGAGGAACCCGCGCCCATGGGCCTCGGCTTCCGCCTCGCCAGCAATCCTGTCGGGCGCTATATCCTGACCCAGGTGACGCCGCGCAGCCTGGTGCGCGAAACGGCGCTCGCTTCAGTCTCGGTCAAGAGCGTCATGGATGACGCGGCCGTCGATCGCTATTGGGAGCTTTTGCGTCTGCCCGGCAATCGCCATGCGGCGGTGATGCGCACGATCGATGAGCGCGAAGCCGGCGCCTTCGACCGCATCGGCGAGATCGAACAGCCGGCGCTCGTCATCTGGGGCGAGGAAGACCAATTCATTCACGCAAGCGCCGCCCTCACCTTTGATGAAAACATGCAGGACGCGCAGATCGTTATCTATGACGGAATCGGCCATCTGCCGATGGAAGAGGCGCCGGAGGCGACGGCGGCGGATATCGACGCTTTTCTGGACGCGCGGCTGAGGACCGTTTCGCCCGTGCCGTATTAGGCCCGGCCCTTACGAGTTGTGCGCGCCGACTGTCGGATAGATTTCGATCTCCGCAAGGCGCGCATGCTCCGGCAGATCAACCACATATTGAAAGGCGCGCGCAATATCCTCCGGCCGAAGGGCGTTCGGCTTGGGACTGTCGAAGAATGGCGTCTCCACCATTCCCGGATCAATGCTTGTTACGCGCACCCCGTGCTCGATAAGTTCGTTCGACAGGTTTTTCGCGTATCCGCGGATGAACCACTTGGTCGCGCTGTAGACGGATCCGGCGAGGGCCACATGGCCGGCCTGCGATCCTGTCAGGATCAGTTGGCCCTTCGACTTTTTTAAATGAGGGATCGCATATTTGCAGGTCACGGCGACGGCGAAATTATTGACCATGATCATTTCACGGAAATTATCGATCTCGCCCTGTTCCGTGCCTGTCGCCGTCGCGCCGAGGCCGGCGTTTGCGAAGACGACATCGAGCGATCCAAATCGCGATAGGGCCGCGTCGAACATCGCTTTCTGCGCCGCCGGGCCCGTCACATCGCATTCGATGGCCATGGCGTTCGCCTCGCCGAGCTCCTCCACGAGCGCTTCAAGTTTCTGAGACGATCGCGCGGCAATGGCGACTTTGTTTCCGGCTTTAACCGATGCGCGCGCGCATTCAGCGCCAATGCCCGAAGACCCGCCGGTGATCAGTATATGCTTCACGTTCCGCCTCGTTGTCTCATCGCAAAAAGCAGCGTCCTAACACGGCCCGATCATGTTGTCGCGCCGGCGGCGAGGCTTTCGCGGCGACAGCGGCCGTCATGAGGATCTTGAAAGCAGTGCGGAATTTTTTCGAAAAGACTGGCGAACGCCCGTTTGATCATTGACGGCGGATGGTATGCTTGCGGCGTGATCCTTGAGCGTTCGCCGGATCGGCAAACAAGATGATCGGTTCCGGCATTTTAGATTCTGACCAACAGGGAGGCGTCGCATATGGCGGATGGATTGGGGCGGCGCGCGCGCAATCTGGAGGAATTCGGCCTCAACATGCAGGCGCTCAACGCCGTCGAGCCGGTGAACTTTCGCGGCCTTTCAGCGATGCCGGGCGATGTCTTCATCACCTCCTGGGCGAAAAGCGGCACCACCTTGATGCAGCAGATGTTCCACCAGTTGCGGATGGCGGCGGCCACCGGCGCCGGCGACATGGATTTTGACGATATCAGCCGCGTCGTTCCGTGGGAGGACACAGCGATGTTTCTCGATCTCGACATGACGGCGCCGCAACGCGCGGCCCCGCGCGGGTTCAAATCGCATCGCGAATATGAACGCCTGCCCGCCGGCATGCGCTATGTCGTTACGCTGCGTGACCCTAAGGAAACATATGTTTCGTTCTACCGCTTTTTTGATGGCTGGCATCTGGAGCGCGGGGCGCTTTCGATTGACGACTTCTTCCCCCTCTGGATGTCAGGCGGTCCAGGCGGCTGCGACTACGTCACCCACCTTTTAAGCTGGTGGGCGCGGCGCAACGAGCCGGACACGCTTCTGGCGACCTATGGCAAGGCTGCCCGCGATCGGCGCGGCATGATCCGCCGTCTGGCGGCGTTCCTCGACATCAAGTTGAACTCGGCGCTTGAAGATCTGGTCGACGAGCATACGAGCCGCGACTTCATGCACGCGCATAAGGACCGGTTTGACGATGCGATGATTTGTGCGGCCATGCATGACCGTATTGGCATTCCCGCCGACAGCGACTCAACGAAGGTCCAGGCGGCCGGCAGCGACAGCAAGCAATTGCCGTCCGCCGTCGCCGCCAAGATTGATGCAATCTGGGCCGAGCAGGTTGCGCCGGTAACGGGGCACGCCACTTACGCGTCGCTCGCGGCCGAACTCGACGCGCTTGCATAAATACCGGCGCCTCAATCGACCGCCGGCGCTGTCGAGAAAAGGCCCGTTAGATCATAAAACAATAAATCAGCATCGCCGTCCTTCGAGACAATTTCCCCTTCAGCCTGAGGATTTCCGCAGAGCGGAAATGTCACGAAGGGCCAAGGTGAAATCCCTCAAGATGAAGCGTTGCTGATTCTTCGAACTACGCTTTAGCCTTTCACAAAAGCGCTCGCCTTGGAGAGAAACGCGACCGTCTCGCCAGCGGGCTGGAGGCCGGCGCCGGCATAGATCGCGGCGAGGTCTTCGCGGCAATAGCTGTCGTAATAGGGCTCGTGAAAACCGCGCGGGAAGTTCTCAAGGAGAATATCGAGGCCAGGCTCATCCCCATACTGAAGACTGTCAAGATGGACTAGAAGCCCGCCAGGTTTTAGGACCCGCGCGATTTCGCTTGCGACTTTTCGCCGGACCCCCGGCGGCAATTCGTGAAAGAGATAAACGCAGGTGACGATATCGAAGGACGCATCAGCGAGACCTGTCTCCTCGGCGTTCGCCTGTAAAAAATCGATATCGTTGAATGAGCCAAGGCCTGCCCGCGCGCGACCAAGATAGGCGGGCGAGAGATCGAGCGCGGTCGCTTTCAGGCGCGGCCAGTTGTGTTTGACTTCGGCGAGAAACCCGCCGCCGCCGCAGGCGAGATCAAGAAGGCGCGTCTCGGCGATGTCTCGCCCTTTCAGCGCATCGCCGATGAACGGGAGCGCCGCGCGGCGCATGGCGCCGGCCGCGCCGGTGAACAGCGTCTCAACCTGCATCTCATAGCGCGCCGCGGAGGAGTCCGAGAGCCAGCCATCGGTCTGGTAGTGGAAATTCTGCAGGAAATATCGCGGGAAATCGCCCTTGGTTTCGCCGGTGAAAACTTCCGAATGGCCTCGCGACGCCTTGCGCCTCGCGACCTTGGCCGCATCGCGAAAATAGTCGCGGCTTTCCCGCCATAACCGCGTCGGCGACGGCGGGCCTTTAAGCTCCAGCGGCATCTTGTACCGGCGGGCCGCGATGTTCTTCCAGTCGGTCTGGAAGAGTTCGCGGAAGGATGAGCGCAGCCGGTCGCGGTCAAGCGGCGCCGATTGCTCTGCATAGGGAGCATCGCCGGGATCAGTCAGCGGACCCATGAGCCGACGGCCTGCGGCGTAGTGGCCTGTGTACCACAAGACCCGCGCGGCCTGGCCAGCGCCATAGGCGAGCCGGCGCGCGCCTGTCGTCAATCTGTCGCTGATGGCGTTCATTGTTTCGCCTTCTTGAAAACTCCAACCATTTCAAGATGGGCGGCGTAGGCGAACTGGTCAACGGGGCGCGTATGCGACAGGGCGTAGCCGCCCCCGTGCAAGATCGCCGCATCGCGGGCGAAACTCGCCGGATTGCACGAGACGGAAACGATTGTCGGGACTTCAGAGCGCGCGAGCTCTCGCGCTTGTGCGGCGGCGCCGGCGCGCGGCGGATCAATAACGACCGCGTCATAGGCGGCGAGTTCCGTGCTGACGAGCGGCCGGTCGAAAAGGTTGCGGGCCTCAGCGTGGATGGGAAACCGGCGCCCGGCGGCGCGCGCCGCCGCATCGAGCGCGGCGATGGCCGCGGCGTCGGCGTCAAAGGCGTCGACGCTTGCGCCGTCAAGCGAAAGAGCGAACGTTCCACAGCCTGAAAAGAGGTCGGCGATCCGGCCGGCCTCGCCAATGGCGTCGCGAACAAGATTGATCAACGCCGCTTCGCCTTCGCGGCTCGCCTGCAGGAAACCGCCGGGCGGCGGCGTGACGCGCGCGCCGCCAAAAAGGACGAAGGGCGCGGCGAGGGTCAACAGCGGCTCGCCATTGAGGCTTGTGCGGACGACGCTAGCGGCCCCCATGGGCGCGGCGAGATCGGCGACGCACAAGGGATCGATCTCCGGCCCGCCAGGGGCGCGAATGTCGACATCGATCCCGTTGTCGCACAGCGTGACGTTGAGATCGAAGCTTATCAAAGGAATGTCGGCGCTGAGCGCGCGAAGACCGGGCAAGGCGGACTGCAGTTCAGGCGCCAGCACCGGGCAGGCGCCGACATCGACAATTTTCTCCGAACGCAGACGGTTAAAGCCGAAGCAAAGGCCGCCTTGCGTTCGTTTGACAGCGAGGCTGGCGCGTCGCCGGCTCGCATTCGGAAAACGGATCAAGTCGCCGACAGGCGCATCGCCGAGGCCGGCGCGGACGAGCGCGTCGATCAGCAGTTTGCGCTTCCAGTCGGCGTAGAGTTCCTTGTCGAGATGCTGCAGCGCGCAGCCGCCGCAGGCGCCGAAAAGCGGACAAAAGGGTTCCGCGCGGCTCGCGCCCGGCTCGATCAGGTCAACGATTTCGCCGCGAGACCCGGCAATGCTCGCCTCGACCAGATCGTCTGGCGCCGTATACGGAATATAAACCGTTTCGCCGTCGAGATCGGCGACGCCGTCGCCGCGCGCGCCAATCTCCGCAATACGGAGCCTGGCGCGGCGCGTTGCTGGCGGGCGCAAGTTTGGCCGGCGGCGGCGACGGTGGGGCTTTTGTCTTGGCGCCACAGCGAAGCGTCAGCGTTCGCGTTGGCGAAACCGCATCACCAGATAAATGGCGAAAGCGGTGGCGACGCCGGGCGCTATAATGAGCGGCAAAATAAGCCAGCCGTGACGGACGGCGCCGCGCCTGGCGTCGTGAACGATCCAGATCGCGAGGATCAAGCCGCAGGCGATCGCGTCCATCGCATAGCCGGATGCAAACGGATTAACGAAGCCGGCCGCAAAAGCGGCGATGATGTCGCCGCTCGCAAAGGCCGGAGGCGCGACAAATGTGAAAAAAACGGCGGCGAAACCGACGCCGACCGCGAGCACGAGAATCTCAAAACCGCTTGCCTTCATGGCTGGTCCTTCTTTGCCGCAGCAAGGAGAAACTCCTCGTTGCCGTCGCCGCCCTTGATCGGGCTTTCGATGAGGCCGAGCGGGCGCCAGCCTTGCGTTTCGATCCAGTCGGCGACCGCGTCGGCCGCGGGTCTTGCGAGACCGGGACGTACGAGCCCGCCCTTGCCAAGGCCTTCGCGCCCGACTTCGAATTGCGGTTTGACGAGCGTGATGAGCCGCGCGCCGCGCCCGGCGAGCGCAAGGGCCGGCGGCAGCGCTTTGCGGATCGAGATGAAGCTGACATCGCAGGTGATGAGGTCAAGAGAGGCCGGCGCCAAAGCGCGAGTGAGATCGCGCGCATGGGTCTTTTCCAGATTGATGACGCGTTCATCGCCCGCGATGCGCTGATGCAACTGGCCGGTTCCAACATCGACCGCGAAGACTTTTGCGGCGCCGCCGCGCAGCAGGACATCCGTGAAGCCCCCGGTCGAGGCGCCAAGATCGAGGCAGACAAGACCCTGCGGCGCGACGCCGAAAGCTTTGAGGCCGGCCTGCAGTTTCACGCCGCCGCGCGAAACGAAGGGATGCGCCTCGCCCTCAACGCTGAGTTGCGCGCCGGGCGCGACAGTTTGAGAGGGTTTTTTCGCGACGGCGCCGTCGATGCGGATCAGACCGGCGCGAATCGCCGCCTGGGCGCGGGCCCTTGTTTCAAAATGTCCGGCCTCGACCAGAAAGCGGTCCAGCCGGCGATCAGATGGCGGCTCGGTCATGGCGCCCGGCTACGCCGCGCATAAGCCGCCGGCAAGACGTAAAAACGCCGCCCAGCTGTGAAAAACGGAAAGAAAAACGCCCCGCCGACGGCGGGGCGTTTCTCGTTTCTTGGTCTGCAAGTGTCTTGAAACGTGTCTCTGCCGATTAGGCTTTGCGACGACGCGACGCGAAGCCGAGGCCAAAGAGACCGGAAAGCAGCAGGAGAGCCGCGCCCGGGATCGGCACCTCGGTGATTGAGTGGATCGAGTAGTCGGCGTTGTCGCCGTTGCTGACTTCACCGGCTTCGAACATCAATTTAGCAATCGGGCCAAGGGTCGGAAAAAGATCCGTAATCGAGAACTCGCCCGTGAATGTCGAAATGCGCGTGACGGTCGCGTCACCCATGACGTCGAAACCCATCGCCATGTTGTCGTTGTTGCGGATGGTGAGCGTTTCGCAATTCGTCATCGCCGCGTCCGCGCAACCCGTGATGATCGCGACTTCCTGCGGATCACTGCGGAACTCAGCCGGGTTATAGAAATGCGCCAGGACGATTTCAGCGATCAGAATCGCGGTTTCGAACTCAACGATGACTTTCTCGCCCTCGCCATCCGTCAGGCCGCCCTGCAGCTCGTTGGCGTTCTGGGCGCCGCTCGGCACGCCGGGAAGGAAACTGACGCCGAGACCTTTCACGCCGCGGAAGTCCTGCTCGGAGAACGTCGCCGTGCTGCCCATGTCCGTGGTCGCCGTCAGCGTCGCGGTGCCAATTGTGCAGCTGGATGCGCCTAGGCAGCCTTCCGCTGTATAACTTGCTGAATCGATTACGAGATTGGCGTTGGCCGCGCCCATCAAGGCCGCGCCGCCGATGACGGCTGAGGCAAAGGCTTTGATCTTAAGGTTCATGAAAACCCCCAATAAAAAACATACCCAACCGACAATACGGTCATAGTTCACAAACTATTGACCAGAAATGATCAATGCAAGCGGATTTCGCAACTACGGCGCCAATTTTCCGTTTTTTTTTAAGGAGATGCACAACCGGCGCGTGTTTCGCCCTGTGTGATTGCACGACGCTGGCGCCGACGCGTATTTTTAACGACGCCATCCACCACAAGGATATCCGGCGCGCGCGCCGGTGCACGCCTGATTCGCGCACGCTTCAGCGCATGATGACGCCCCGCGCAGAGGGCGGGGTTTTCTCAACGCAATTCGGATGAGAAGACTTGCGCCAGCCGCGTAACCAGCCCGGCAATCAGCCGCGCAAATTGACCACTTCCGCCGACATACCGAGCGCCTCGCGCGCGCGCTCGACGATGTGCGCCGCATTGAGACAGGCCGTCTCGTACATATTGTAGGGACTGTCCTGATCCTGGAACACGTCCGGCAGGGTCATGGTGCGGATCTTCAGCCCCGCATCTAGGACGCCCTCGCCGGCGAGATAATGCAGGACAAAGGCGCCGAAGCCGCCGCGCGAGCCCTCTTCAACCGTGACCAGCACTTCGTGGTTTTTCACGAGGTTCATGATCAGCTCATGATCCAGGGGTTTTGCAAAACGCGCATCGGCGACAGTGGTTGAAAGGCCCTGCGCCTCGAGCATGTCGGCGGCTTTCAGCGTCTCCGCGAGGCGCCCGCCGTAAGCGAGAAGCGCGACCTTGGTCCCTTCCTTGACGATCCGGCCCTTGCCGATTTCGAGGATCTTGCCTTTTTCCGGCAGATCGACGCCGACGCCCTCGCCGCGCGGATAGCGGAAGGCGATGGGGCTTTCGTCATAGGCGACCGCCGTCGCGGTCATATGGACGAGCTCGGCTTCGTCGCCGGCGGCCATCAGCACCATATTGGGCAGGCAGCCAAGATAAGCGATGTCAAAGGCGCCGGCGTGGGTCTGCCCGTCGGCGCCGACGAGCCCAGCCCGATCCATCGGGAAGCGGACCGGAAGATTCTGGATCGCGACGTCATGGACGACCGAGTCATAGGCGCGCTGGAGGAACGTTGAATAGATCGCCGCGAAAGGCTTCAAGCCGTCAGCCGCGAGACCGGCGGCGAACGTCACCGCATGCTGCTCGGCGATGCCGACATCATAGCAGCGATCGGGATAGACGTCCGCAAACATGTCAAGCGAGGTGCCCGACGGCATCGCCGCGGTGATGCCGACGATCTTGTCGTCAGTTTCGGCTTCCTTGATCAGCGCTTTGGCGAAAACCTTCTGATAGGCCGGCGCATTGGGCGTTCCCTTTTTTTGCTTGCCCGAGACAATGTCGAACTTCGCGACGCCATGATACTTGTCGGCCGATTCCTCCGCAGGCGGATAACCCGCGCCCTTGCGGGTGACGACGTGAACGAGCACCGGCCCGTCCTCCATGTCGCGGACATTTTCAAGCACCGGCACCAGCTGGTCGAGATTGTGCCCGTCGATGGGGCCCACATAATAAAACCCGAGCTCTTCGAAGAGGGTGCCGCCGGTGAACATGCCGCGGCCATATTCCTCGGCCTTGGCGAGCTGGTTGTAGACCGCCTTGGGCAAACGCTTGGCGAGCTGTTTGCCGAAGGAGCGGAAGCCCTGATAAACGCCCGAGGAGGACGCGCGGGCGAGATAGGCGCTCATGGCGCCGACCGGCGGGGCGATGGACATGTCGTTATCGTTGAGGATCACGACCATTTTCGAGCCGAGATGCCCGGCATTGTTGAGGCCCTCATAGGCCATGCCGCCGGACATCGACCCGTCGCCGATGACCGCGATCGACGTCGCCTCCTTACCGAGATGGCGCGAGGCTTCCGCAAAACCGGTGGCCGCCGAAATCGACGTCGCGGCGTGGGCCGCGCCGAATGGATCATATTCGCTTTCAGAGCGCTTCGTAAAACCGGAAAGGCCCCCGCCCTGACGCAAGGTGCGGATCCGGTCGCGCCGGCCGGTTAAAATCTTGTGCGGATAACACTGGTGGCCGACATCCCACACGAGGCGATCATCGGGCGTGTTGAAGACGTAATGGATCGCCGTCGTCAGCTCGACGACGCCAAGACCGGAGCCGAGATGCCCGCCGGTCACAGAGACCACATCGATCATCTCCGCGCGCAGCTCATCGGCGAACTGTCGGAGCTGGCTCTTGTCCAGCTTGCGCAAATCGGCCGGATACTCCACCTGATCCAGCAACGGCGTTTCAACAGCCATGGGGTCCCTCATTCTTTTTTCGGCGGGCGCAATGACATGCGGCGACCGCCAAGCCCGGTAGAAAAGCGCGCTATGCTGCGACGCGTCAAGGCCGGGCGACAGTCCGCCCCTTCTAACGATCCCGCCGGATTTCACCACCCCTCTAGGCGTGAATTTGAAGCAAGATGGTCGCGCCGGGACGCGGTCCAGGGCGGCGCCATTGCGCATTCCCATTGCGGGCGGCGCGTGGCAAAGCTGCGCCCATGGCGCGAGACATCGACATGCGGCGCTGCGTCGTCACCGGCGCAGGCTCAGGCATAGGGCGCGCGGTGGCGATCGAGATCGCGGCCCGCGGCGGGCTGGTTGCGGCCTCTGACGTCGATGAGGCGGCGCTTGAAGAGACCCGGACGCTCCTCGGCGCCGGCGACAATCGCCATCGCTATGACCGGCTCGACGTCTCGGATCGGGACAACGTCGCGGCCTATGCGGCGGCCTTGCGCGAGGGGTGGGGCGGCGCCGACTTTCTCTTCAATGTGGCGGGGCTGAGCCGGATCGGCGATTTCGCCGAGACCCCGCAGGCGGCCTTCGACCGGGTTATGGCGGTGAATTTTCACGGCACAGTCGACATGTGCCGGGCGTTTCTGCCCGACCTGATCGAGACGCGCGGCAGCATCACCAATATATCTTCCGTCTTCGGCCTGATCGGCTTTCCGGGCCAGGCCCACTATTGCGCATCGAAATTCGCTGTACGCGGATTTTCCGAAACCCTCGCCATGGAGCTTCAATCGAAGGGCGTCTCGGTCACCTGCGTGCATCCCGGCGGCGTCGCCACCAATATCGTGCGCGCCGCAGAGCTCGACGCCCTTCCCGAAGGTTTAAAGTCAAAAGAGAAAGCCGAAAAGAAATTCGATAAGGCGGCGCGAACGAGCCCGGAAAGCGCGGCCCGCACTATCATCAACGGCGCGGCGAAGGGAAAGCGCCGCGTTGTCGTCGGGCCGGACGGACACTTCATTTCGATGTTGCAGCGCCTCTTCCCCCGCTCCTATCAGGGCCTTGTCCGGAAAGCGGTGCGCAAGGGGTAAGGCACGCGGCGTTGTAGAACGCGCCGCTTCAATCGATGGCGTCGGAGCAGATTGCGAATTGGCGCCGCGACGACGCTCGGCTATAATTAGAATTCGCCGACGAGCGCCGACGCATGTTCAGATCGCGCATGAAACACATCGCCTTTGGCCTGTTGGCGACGATGGCGCCTTTATCGGCGCGCGCGCAGGTTCCGCCCCCGATCTTCGATTTTCATATGCACGCGCAAGCGCCTTCCTCCTTTGGCGGCGCCCAGTCCATCTGCGCCAATAATTCAAATGTGAGTTTTCCCGGCGTCGATCCGCAGGAGCGCGCGACGCCGCAGAACGCGGCGATTTGCGACGACCCGATCATGTCCGCCCAAGATGAAGCGGACAACATTCGCCGGACCGCGGACATCATGAAACGGCGAAACATCTACGGCCTTCTCGATCCCGTGAAAGCCAGTCCCGGGGACACTTTCGAAACCTTCGAGCGTTGGCGGGCGGCGGCCCCCGGCCGGTATCGCATGGGCTTTGATTTTTACGGCGCCGGTCTGCCGCCGCTCGAAGACGTCCGCCAATGGATTGAAGAAGGACGCATCGACGTCTTTTTTGAAATCAGCGTTCAGTATGAAGGGCTGAAACCGGACGACCCGCAATTGCTCCCCTATTATGCGCTGGCGGAGGAACTCGACATTCCTGTCGCCATCCACATGGGCGAGGGGCCGCCGGGGGGCAATCAGGTCATGTTGGGCAGCCCGTATCAGGTCGCGCTCGGCGACCCGCTGTTGCTGGAGCCCATTCTACGCGCGTTTCCCAAACTCCGGGTAGTCGCCGTTCACGCCGGCTCGCCCTTTGTCGATGAAATGATCGCGATGCTTTATTCGTACCCGCAGCTTTACATCGACGTCGCCCAGAACAATTGGGGGTTTCCGAAACATCAATTCCATCGCTGGCTCCACCGGTTTGTCGAGGCCGGATTCGCCAAGAGGATCCTCTTCGGGTCCGATCAAATGATCTGGCCCGACACAATGGAAATCGCGATCGAGCGCATCGACGATGCGCCGTTTCTTTCAGAAGCCCAGAAGCGGGACATTCTTTACAACAACGCCGCGCGCTTTTTGCGTTTCAGCGACGCCGAGATCGATCGCCACCATCGCGGCGAATGACGATAACCGAAACCCTTGCGCCTTAACGCCGCTGCATCGGAAGAGGTTTATTCAAAACTCGCCGCCTCGGCCTTCGGCGCGCCATCGGCGCCGACAGTGATCTTCTCGATCTTTTCCTGCGCGGATTTGAGCTTGGTCTCGCAATGGGCCTTGAGCTTGGCGCCGCGTTCATACAGCGCGATCGAGTCTTCCAGCTCCGCCTTGCCGCTTTCGAGCCGCGAGACGATGTCTTCAAGCTCGGCGAGCGCCTTCTCGAAAGAAAGCGCGGCGATGTCGCTATCGGTTTTGGATGCGGGTGTTTTCGCCATGATGGGTTATTGGATCCTTGCGGCGGTCTTGGCAAGCCGGACCGCCTAGGAACCCTCCTCCGCGCGTTCCGCGCGCGCATGGGAACGCCGCCGGCCCGCCTGCACGACGATCACGGAGGCGATAGCGAGCAGCAAGACGGCGCCCGCTTCAAAGACGATGTTCTCCGGCGCCATGTCCTTGCCTTGAAGAACAATAAGACGCGCAAGCGCGGTGATAGCGATGAAGATCGGATAGACGAAAGGCGATTCGCGCCCCTCATAGTACACTGAGATCATGCCGATCACTTCCAGATAGAGAAACATGAGGAGAATGTCGGCGAGATCGACGGTGCGTTTTTCGAACACGACGAAGAGCTCGATCGCCGTCGCCGCGAGGGTCATCAGCGCAATCAGCAAAAGCAGCACGCGCTCCATCTGCTTGAAGCTGCGCGCAGTGAGATCGTTGGCGCGCGAGGCCCGGGTCTCGTCAGACTCCTCGTTGATCATTCCTGCTCCTTGCCGCTCCGACCCTATTCAGCGGCGACTGGCGCGCCGGCGCGCTCAGAAACGCCAGGCGGTTCATAGATGCGCCACGACCAATAGTGGTTGCCGCCGTCGCGGCTCGCCCGCACCCAGCCTTCGCGGCGCAATTGCTGGTCGATCATCCAGTTGAGATAGCCATGGGCGCAAAGAAGAACGTCTCCGTCGCGGGCGTGACGCATCAGGCGCCGCGCAATCTTGCGCACGCGCCGCCAGGCCTGAAGATGGTTTTCCACCCCTTCAGGCGCATAGCCGAGAAACCACAGGCTGCGCGAGACGACGCCCCATTGGCCGGGACGCAGTTTGACGAAATCCGGAAAGGGCGGCGGCGGCAGCGGCGCCTCGACAAACATCGGATCGGCGGGGATCGCGCGCTCAGGGCCGGCCGCATGGCGCGCGGTTTCGATCGCCCGCGGTAGGGTTGAAGAGATCACGGTCTCCGCGCCCTCGGCGAGTTCGACGAGGCTCTCCGGCGCGCGCTCTTCGGGCGCAAGACCGCTGGCGTCATATTGAGACCACCAGGCGCCGTAATCGCGCGCCGTGATCCGCTGATCGCGCGCGAGATTAGGTCGCCCGTGGCGCGCGGTGATGATCCGGCCCGTCATGGCGATGGTTCGCCCCTTCCTTCGCCCCTTCCTTCGCAGCGGCCCTTATGGCGCGGTTTTCAGGCCCGCATCAAGGCGCCGACATGGGCCGCGACGCTGGCCCCGAGGGCGTTGAGGTCATAGCCGCCCTCCAGGAGCGAAACGACGCGCCCGCCCGCCTGATCGCGCGCAAGGCTTAAGATTTCGCCTGTAAGCCAAGCAAAATCGGCCTCGCTCAAGGAAAGCCCGCCCAGGGGGTCGGCGCCGTGGGCGTCGAAACCGGCCGAAATGACGATGAAATCGGGGCCGAAATCGGCAATCGCCGGCAGCAGCCCATCGCCCCAGGCGCGTCGGAAGGCCGCCCCGCCCGATCCCGTCGGCAAGGGCGCATTGGCGATATTGTCGTAAGCGCCGCGGTCAGACGCACGGCCCGTTCCGGGATATTGCGGCCATTCATGGGACGAGGCGTAAAAGGCGTTTTCATCATGCCAGAAAGCGGCCTCGGTGCCGTTGCCGTGATGAACATCGAAATCTAGGACGGCGACGCGTTTCGCGCCATGTTCGCGCGCATGAATGGCGGCGATCGCCGCCGAGTTGAAAAAACAAAAACCCATGGCGCGTTCGGGTTCGGCGTGATGGCCAGGCGGGCGCGCGCAGATGAAGGCGTTCTTAGCCTCGCCCGCATAGATCGCATCGACCGCTGAGACGGCGCCGCCGGCCGCCCGCAACGCCGCTTCCAGCGATGACGGCCCCATAAAGGTGTCGGCGTCGAACTGGGCGAGGCCTTTTTGCGGCGCTTTGTCTTCAACCAGTTCGCGATAGCGCTCCGGGTGAACGGCCTCGATCACGTCGGCGGTGGCGCGCGGCGGCTCGCGGCGTTCAAGTTGCGCAAAGTCCCCGGCGCTGAGCGCTTTCTCCGCAGCCTGATAGCGCCCTGCATGTTCGACATGGCCGGGCGGGACTTCATGGCGTTTGAAAACGGGATGGGTGTAAAGAAGCGTGGTCATAAGGATCACCTTACCGGCCGGGAGGGCGGAATTGAAATGCCGATTTCCGTACGCCGCGCAACCCTCGCCGATGCGCCGTTGTTGAAAGAATGGCGCTTGCGGCCCCATGTCGCCACGGCCTTCGGCAATGAAGCGCCGCCGAATTGGGCGGAAGAGCTTCAGATTAAAGCGGACTGGCATGATCCGGTGATCGCCGAGGACGACGGCCGGCCGATCGGTTACGTGGAGATCATCGATCCGGCGCGCGAGGAAGGTCATTATTGGGGCGCGGTCGAAGAAAACTTACGCGCTCTTGATATCTTCGTCGCCGACGAGGCCGATCTCGGCAAGGGCTATGGCGCTGAGATGATGCGTCTTGCGCTGGCGCGCTGTTTTAACGAGCCGCGCGTCAAAGCCGTCATCATTGATCCGCTTGCGTCAAATACCCGCGCGATCCGGTTTTATGAGCGCCTCGGCTTTGCCCATGAGGCCCCGCGTCGCTTTGATGACGGCAATGAGTGCGCGATCATGCGCATGACGCGAGAGGATTGGGCGACGCGCAGCGCTTTGCGTTAAACCGGCCAGAAGGGATCGCCGGCGAGCGCCTGGAAGAAAATGGTGAACGCCAGTGCGATTTGCGCCAGCGCGAAGACGATCAGCGCAATCCGCGTCGCGGAGCCGGGCGCGCGCAGCTTGTCGAGCAGCCAGCCGGCGAGCGGCAGTGTTTGCATCATATGCATCGTCACGAAATGCGCCGGGCGCAGATCGCCAACCTCGCGCGACCAGCCGAATAGAGGAACAGCGGCGCCGCCCATGGGGTGGTCGCCGACCCAGCGGCCATTATTCCCCGAAGACATATAGCCGGCGAGCACGATCGTCAGCACACCACCTAAAATGAGGCCCATCGCGGCGCCGAGGCGCAAACCCGGTCCCGCCGCCGCGCCCTTGCGCCAGATCTGAACGCCGAGGACGATGGCGACAATCATCAGTAAGACCGCGCCGACGCCCATCATTAGATACAGCGACGCTTCAAGCTGCGTCTCATAGTTGAAGTGCGACCGGCGCCCGCGCGCGGCTTGGATGAAAATGTAGACCGTCTCTAGGACCAGCGCCGCGACCGCGAGATAAGCCGATACGCTCAAGGCCGGCTTGACCCTCGTCTCGCGCGGGACGAATTGCGCGAGGATCGCCAACGTCATGAAGTGGACGATGAAAGAGAGGTTGAATTTCTGCGGCTTGGTCCAGGCGTTGACGCCCTCAATGAGTCGCGTCTCCAAAAACCACGGCGGCAGCAGCGCGATCAGCATCGCGAGCGCCGCAAAGGCGCCGGCGAGGAGCGCGCGCGTCACCGGATCGTCGTCGAAAGGACCGATAGGCCGGTGCGTGCGCTGCGCGTCGAGCCATCCCATCGTTACGCCCCGACCCCGCTGCGGCGATAGAAGGCCCGGATCGCCAGGAAGATGACGAGCCCAAGGGGCCCGAGCATGAAGGTCGCAAAAAGGATCGGCGCCTGGATGATGCGCGGCAGGCCGATCTCGTCGGCGCGCCTGGCGATCCATGCCCCGATAAAGAGATCGAAGGCGAGATAATGGACCCAGCCGCCCAAAAGCGTCGCGTCATTCGCAAAGAGGACGCGCACTTCCGCAAGCGATCCGAAGCCGCCGCCATCAACGGTGAATATGTTCGGAAGGATCAGCCCGGCATAGAGGAGCCCGAGGCCGAAAGGGATAATGTACTGCGGGACCGCAAAGAGAAGATCAAAGCGGCGCGGCAGGAAGATCAAAATGACCCAGCCGATCATCGCCGCCATCCCCGCATAGGAGAACAGCGCCTCGTAATTGATCTCGCCCATCAACGCCCCCGCTACCGCTTACATCTGTCACTAATGCCGCAATGCGCGGTGATCTGCAATCGCCGCGGCTGCAATCAAGGCCCGTTGTCGAACGGAACCACGCCGTCGCGCCGCGAACAGAGATCGTTACAATTCTCGATAAATTCTCGCGCCTTCGAAACCAGATTCCCAACGGATTTGCGCGATTCATCGCGCTGTCCATTTGGAGAACGGGCGTTGATCAGCACGGGCGACCTATCTGCTGGCGATCGCGCGATCCTGCGCGCCATTATTGCAAACGCCAGAGCCGCAGGCGGCCGGCTCGATTACCCCCTCGCGCGCCGCGTCTTCAAATCGCGCATGCTGCGCGGCGACACCTTCGCCTTGAGCCTGTTCGGCGCGCTCTTCGCCTCGCGGGTCTCCGCGGCGATGACGGAGCTCGAGGCCCCAATCGCGCCGGAGACGCCGATCGCCAATTCCATGGCCGACCTTCTGGCCTTTGGCGTCGATTGCGATCCGGCGACGCTTTACGGCGTCGCGACGGATGTAAGCGCGGACCATGACCACGACGCGGCCGGCCTCGTCCGCGCGATCCATGACGACCATGGCGATCACGACGCCCATCACTGGCTGCATAGCCGCCTTGCCGACCCTACTTTCGCGACCGATTTCTCCCGCCGGCATGACGGGCATGGCGATCACGGGCGCCACGACGCCCATGCCGGCGCAACCGCCCGCCGCCATGCAGATCACGGGGCTCACGCCGATCAAGCCGATCACGCCGGGCGCAACGGTCATGCGGAGCATGCCGGCCACACCAGCCATGGCGGCCTTGGGGGCCAAAATCATGGGAGCTCAAATCATGAGCGGCATGGCGCGCCCGATGCGCAGGGGAGCCATGACCATGGCGCCCCGCATACGAGCCCCGCGCCGGCGCACGACCATCACGAATCTCGCCACGCAGATCATTCAACGCATCGCGAAAGCCATGATCACAACGCCGACGCGCATGGCGGCGCGGCTCATGACCATCATGCGCAAACCCATGCCGGCCATGAATTCGATTTAAACGATGCAATCGGCGCCGAGAGCTCGACGCCGGACATAACGCCCGGCTTGGCGCCGGGCGACGAGACGCTTGAAGCCGTACTCGCGGCGCTGGCGCCCGGCCCAGATGTCCCGCCTCAAACATCGCATGCGGATTATCGTGATGACCATGGCGCCCCGGCGGCGGCCGATCAGGGCCCGGCTCATGGCGCGCACGGTCATCACGGACATGGCGCCGGGTCGCCGCCTGAAACAGAATTTGGCGGCGCGATTGCGATGCAAGCATTTGCGCCTGCTGAAGACCTGGCCGCGCTGTCACAGCCCCTGATTTGATGCGCCGGGCGACCGCCTAGACAAACAGATCGGCGAGGATGATGACGACGCCGATCTGCGCGACCATCCACATTATGGGGCGCACGCCGGGCGGCGCGAAGGCGTAGGCCGGAATATAAAAGACGCGCCCGGCGAAAAACATCCAGGCGCCGACGCCGGCGAGCGCGCCGCTCGTGTTCGAAAAATGCACGAGCGCGATGGCGGCGACAAACTGCGCGAAATTTTCAAGGTAATTGCGATAGCTGCGCGCGATACGGCCGGCGAGCCCGACCGGCTCGCGGGGTTCGTCGCGAGCGCTCAAGATATAAGCTGGGCCCAACTGCGCCAGCGAGAGCATGCTGGAAAGGCTGATATGCAGTATGCCAAGCACGATGCAGGCGAAGAGCGCCCACAGGCTCGGCGCCATGATCGCGCCGCCAGCTTGAAGCGCGCTGTAAGCCTCAGGCATGCCGTGACCCTCTCGGCCAGAAGCGCTTGAACAGGAACGCGAAGACGATCGCGCTCAGCACGGCGAGCGCGCCGGCGAATAAAGCGCCGACGGGCGCTGCAAGAAACGTCCAGGCTTGCGCGCTTAAACCGAGGGGAATGTCCGTCGCAGCATAATCGGGGTTGTTCTCGAAATAGGTCCGGAGAAAGACGCCTTGCGTCCACACCGCGACGAGCGCCATCAGGAAGCCCGCGACAAACGCATTTGATCGCGGCGCCGCCGGTGCAAAGAACGCCGCCATTTTGCCGACGCCGATGATGAAGATGAGCGCAATCACGTGCTCCCAGCCGGCGATCCAGCCCATGATCGTCGCGCCGCCAAAAAGAAAACCCGTAGATGCGAGGATCGCGATCAGGGGCCATTTAAGTCTCGCCATTTATCGCCTCCATATTCCGGTTTTTCTTATTATGACCAATTGACCAAATTAGTCAAATGGATAAAATATGCTCATGCCGAGACAGTTCAGCGATCATGAACAAACCGATATTGAGCGCCGGCTTCTGGAGGCCGGTGCGGCTTTTTTCAGAACCAAGGGCGTTCGAAAGACGACCATCGACGAACTCGCCGATGCGGCCGGCATCGGAAAGGGATCGTTCTACAAATTCTTCGACACGAAAGAGCTTTTGTATTTCGAAATCCTGGAGCGAAAGAACGAGGAAATCAGAAAACCCTTGCTGGAGAGCAAGGTCGGCGAAAGCGCCAATCCGAAAGCGGCGCTTTCAAAGCGGCTGCGGTCGCTGCTGTTCAGCATTCATGAAGAGCCGCTTTTTCGGCTCATAGGAGACGACGCCGAGTTTCGCGCCGTCGTCCGCCGCGCGCCGCCCGAGCGCCTTCGCGCCCATGAGCGCCTCGACCAGAAATTCCTCGATCAAATGATCGAGCGTTGGCGCGGACCCGGCGCGCGGCCGAAACGCGACGTCCTCGCCGCGCGGGTGAGCGCGGCGGTGCTCGTCGCCTTGCGCCGTGATTTTTTCGGCGAGCGTTTGTTTCCAATCGCGATAGACGCCGCCGTTGAGAGCATTGTCGCGTGTCTTTTCGGCGGAAGACGGCGCTGAGCCAGGCGGCGAAAGCCGTGATGGCGCCGCCGCGATCGATCGATCTCGAAGAGCGCGCCGAAAACGAGACATCTTGACTTTGGCCTATACCCCCTTAGGGTATTCAGCCAATGAAAGAGGAAACCAAAGCGGCGGCCAAAAAGCGCCTGGCGCGCATCGAGGGCCAGGTGCGCGGCGTCGCGCGCATGGTCGATGAGGACCGTTATTGCATCGATGTCGTCCGTCAGGTGCAGGCGATCAGGGCGGCGCTCGGCGGGCTGGAGTCCGTCGTCCTCGATGACCATCTCGAGACCTGCGTCGAGCATGCGCTCGCCGGCGAGAACCTCGCGGCGCGCCGAGAAAAAGTCGACGAGCTCGTCGCGGTGCTGGGCGGACGCAAGAAATGAAACTCCTCGCCGGTATCCTCTTTGCGCTGGCCGCTTTTGTGAATGCGCCGAGCCCGTGCGCGCATGCGATGGGCGTTGAGCGCGCCGGCTCCGACCATCAAACCGACGCCATGGCGGATCATGGGGCGATGGATCAAGCATCCATGAGCACTGGCGGCGCCCACGCGGGCCATCACGAACATATGAAGACCGAACCGTCCGATCACGAAGGATCTCATGAAGGATGCGCCGGCGATTGCGACGGCGGGTTCGGATGCGACGGCTGCGCCATGGGCGCTGCGGCGGTCCTCGCGCAGGACGGCGAGACGCGCTGCGCCGCGCCCGCTATTGCGCATCTCCCGGTCAGCGATCTCCATGACGGCGCGCCCCTTGCGACGGAGCCGCCGCCGCCGCGCGCTGCCTGAGCAATAACTTGCGGGCCGCGCCCGCGAATAAACGCAACCACAACACGACCATTTGAAAGGCATGGCCATGGCGCGCGCGCTCATCGCCGTCGCCGCTCTCGCCTTCAGCGCTTTTAACAGCGCGGAAGCGCGGCCTGTATCCTATCAGGGCGGCTGGACGCTCATCGAAGAAACGGACCGTCAGAGCACGTCGCTCTGGGTTCACTATACGCTCAACCCCAAACTGTCGCTCGGCTGGCGCAGCGAGTGGGACCGGCGCGAGGACTTTCTCCTGAACGGTCCGCAGGCGACCTATCTCGTCAATCGCTGGTTCGGCGAAGACTATCAGGCCAACATCTACGCCTTCGCCGGCGGCGGCGTTGTCAATGGCGTCGGCGACAACCCGCTGCGCGCGAACGCTGCGGCTTTTGTCGGCGTGCTGGCGGACTGGGAGACGCGGCGGCTCTTTGCATCGTACCGCGCCCGCATTCTCGAAAGCGGCGGCATGGACGCAATGTTCATGCAGGCGGCCCGCATCGGCTTCGCGCCCTATGAAGGCGACACCGGCGATCTGCATACATGGCTGATGGTCGAAGTCGACCACCGGCCCGACAATGACGACGAGGTCGGCGTCACGCCCCTCGTCCGCTTTTTCAAAGGCGCAGCGCTACTGGAGCTCGGCTGGAGCGTCACCGACAACCAGCCGCTCGCCAATTTCACATACCGTTTCTAACTGGAGACCGAACCCATGAACCACATTCTCATCGCTATCGCCGCGACCGCGCTGTTGTCGGCGCCGGCGCTCGCCCAAGAGGCTGATGATCACGCCCGCCATAACGACCATTCACAAGACGAGCATGGCGCGCAAGACCACAACGCGCATGACCATGAAGCGCACCAGCAAACTGAAGAGACGCCGGCGACCGGCGCGCCCTTGCAGCTGACGCCGGAGATCGAGGCGGCGCTCGCCGCCGGCGGCGAGCCTGTCGTCGCCGACATGCTCGGCGTCGTCTGCGATTTCTGCGCGAAGGCCATGAACAAGACTTTCGGCAAACGCGAGGAAGTCGCAGCGGTCTATGTCGATCTCGACACCAAAACCCTGAGCCTCGTTTTCAAGCCTGGAATGACCCTAGATGACGAGCGCATCCATGCGCTGGTCGAGAAATCCGGATACCGCGCGGCCGCCATCCGCCGCGGCGAGGCGGCGCTGAAAGGAGCGAGCGATGCGACTGATGCTTCGTGAAACGGCGGCGCCGGCGCTGGCGCTCTTCGCCAGCGTTTCGACGCTGTTGTGCTGCGCGCTGCCGGCGTTTCTCATCACCGTCGGCGCGGGCGCGGTAATGGCCGGTCTCGCCGCGAATGTGCCGGGCCTTGTCTGGCTGACGGCGCATAAGGGCATGCTTTTCGCCGGCGCTGGCGGCCTTCTTCTAATCGCGGCGTCGGTGAAATGGGCGACGCGCAATGCGCCCTGCCCCATCGATCCCGCCCAGGCGCGCGCCTGCGCGCAGATGCGCCGGGCCGGGACGATCATTCTCTGGATCGCGGCGGGCGCTTATGTAGTCGGCGGCTTCTTTGCGTTTTTCGCCGCCGATCTTTTGCTGTGACGGTAGCGGCGCGAGGTGAGCCCCGCGGGGCTCACCCGCCCATCATATGCGCGAGCGTCTCAGCAACGCCCGGCGGCGGCGGGGGATCGTCCGGCACGAAGAAATCGACGACCAACTTCTTGGTCGGATCGACGCGGTATTTTTCAAAGTCGGTGACGCCGTTCTCATAGAGCAGCGTATCGTCGATAAAGAAATTGCCGGTGCAGTCTTTCGACGGTTTAGTGAAAATGAGATGCGCGGCGTCGGCGAGAATGTCTGGCGTGCGCGAGGCCTGCATCATCGCGTCGCCGCCAAGGGCGAACTTCACCGCCGCCGTGGCGATCGCCGTGCGCGGCCATAGCGCGTTGAACGCGATGCCGTCATTTTTGAATTCCGCGGCCATGCCGAGAACGCACATCGACATGTTGAACTTCGCCATGGAATAGGCGACGTGGCCGGCGAACCATTTCGCGTCCATGTCGAGGGGCGGCGACAGCATCAGGACATGCGGGTTGTCTGATTTCTTGAGATAGGGAACGCAGGCCCTGGAGGTCAGGAACGTGCCGCGGCCGTTGATCTGATGCATCAGATCATAGCGTTTCATTTCGGTCGCTTCGGTGCCGGTGAGCGAAATGGCCGACGCATTGTTCACGCAGATATCGATCCCGCCGAAGGTCTCGGCGGTTTTCGCGGCGGCCTCAACAACGCTCGCCTCGTCGCGCACGTCGACGATCAGCGGCAGCGCCTTGCCGCCCGCCGCCTCGATCTCTTCGGCGGCGGTGTAGATGGTGCCCGGCAGGTGCTTGTGCGGCTCGGCGGATTTCGCGGCGATGGCGACATTGGCGCCGTCTTTCGCGGCCCTGAGGCCAATGGCGAGGCCGATGCCGCGGCTGGCGCCGGTGATGAACAGGGTCTTGCCCTTGAGATCGGTCATGGCGTGCTTCCAGTTGGTCTGAACGATTTTACCTATAAAGTCGGATGTTCATGCGCGTCTAGAATTCTTTTCAGCTCGTCTTTTGTGTGACGCGCCTCCCACCAGAATGCGCCGTTCGCCAAACACCACAAAAAACCAATCATGATCACCGGTATCAGCCGAGCTTCCCAAAGCGTTTCTGCATTCTCAATATTGTCAGGGTTTATTATCGCAAACCCCAGGAACAATAAAACGAAAGTCGCCCAAACGACAGAAAACCATTTAACGAATGGAGATAACCTTTGTCTTACGCTTATTGTTGTGCCGTTGGCGCTTTCCCTAAAAGCGCCAACGATAATGGGTAGGAAACTGTTTTGATAGCGGATGACAGGCCAGATCTTGAATCCTTTGATATCAACAGCGCCCTCAAAACGCTGTTCAGCTTTTTTGCCAATCGGCCACAGCATAATCTGTATAAAATTGGGTTTGCGAATGTGGGGTCGAAGCGCCGTTCGCAATTCGTCGGCTGATCTCAAGCTATACAAAATGAAATGGTCGCGCGGCAGGAACTTCATGATTTTCAAAATCACTTACAACCGGTCTTTATTCACAACGTGACGCCTTTTTCGGTCGCTGACCACGCCGCTCCGCTTTGCTCTGTCAGCAAGCAAGAAACGTCTTGTCTGAGACGAAGCCTGGCGCCGTTTATTGGTCCGCTCACTTGGGTCGGCTGTTCGTGTGAAGCCATGCCGCGTATTCGTCTTCGCTTGCCTCGCCCGAAGCGAGCGCCAGCATTGTCGCCGTCGCTTCGGGCTCGGCGGCGACAAGCTCATGTCCGTTCAAGCTCAGAAAGAGCGCCGCTGTCAAAAAAGCGGTCCGTTTGTTTCCGTCGACAAAAGGGTGGTTTCTGGCGATGCCGAACGCGTAAGCAGCCGATAGTTCAAAAACGGTCGGCGTCCCGTAGACGGCGAGGTTTTCCGGGCGTCCCAACGCGCTTTCAAGCATTCCCTCGTCACGCAACCCGTCGCCGCCGCCATACATGGCGAGACTCTTTGCATGAACGCCAAAAACGGTTTCCTTCGGGACCCAGTTCCATTTCATTTGGCCAGAGCGCGGAGCGTATTTGGATACCGCTCCATGATTTTCTCGACCTCTTTCATGTGCGCTTCAAACGCCGTGTCCGGCTTGTTGAGTTGAAGCCCGGTGGGCGTTTCCGTCACGGAGATTTCGTCGCCTTCTTTCGCATTCAGAACGGACAGCAACTCCTTTGGCAGAACAACGCCGACCGAGTTGCCGATTTTGCGCAATTTCAAGAGCTTGCTCATGCCGGCCTCGCGTTATAACAAATGTTATATATAACATCCGTTATAACGCGTCAACCGCCTACCAATCCCGCTTGCGCCTTGCGTCCTCGACGTCCTCCCAGACGCGCAGCGCGTTTTCGCCGAGAATTTTCTTCACCGCCTCGCTGTCATAGCCGCGGTCGAGGAGGCCTTGCGCGAGCGTCGGATAGCTCGCCGCGGTTTTAAGCCCCGTGGGCAGCGTGTCGCCGACGCCGTCATAATCGGAGCCGAGGCCGACATGATCGATCCCGGCGAGCTCAACCGCGCGGTCGATATGATCAAGAACATCGTCAAGCCCGGCGAAGGGATAGGGGTTCTTGGCCATATAGTCGTCGGTGAGCGCGTCGCGTTCGTCTTCCGAGAGCGGCCGGCCAAGCGCGTCCTCGCGCGCCTCGATCAGCGCGTTGATCGGCTGGCGATAGGTGTTGGCCTCGCGCGTGAGGAACGCCGAGCCGTAATTGATCATGATCACGCCGCCATTCTCGCCGATCTTGCGCACGAGATCGTCCGGCAAATTGCGCTCCCAGTCCGGCGTGAAATGGCGCAGCGATGAATGCGTCGCCATCACCGGCGCGCGCGTCGTTGCGAGCACGTCCTCGATGGCGTCGTCGGTCAGATGGCTGACATCGACGATGACGCCGATATCGTTCATGGCGCGCACGAGTTCAAAACCGAAAGGCGAAAGACCGTCCCAGCGCCGCTTCTCGTCATAGGAGCTGTCTGAAATGTGATTGGCTTTCGAATGGGCGAGCGTGATGTAGCGGATCCCCCGATCATAGAAATGCTTGAGGTTTTTTAAGTCGCCCTCGATTGGCGAGCCGTTCTCCATGCCCATGGGCAGAGCGATCTTGCCGTCCTTGAAAGCCTCGCGCACATCCTTGACGTCATAAGCGAGCGTAAATTTATCAGGATACTGAAGGACAACCCCTTCCATCAGTCCGATCATCATGTCGGCGCGGGCTTTCGCGCCGCCGGTCGCCTCATAATCCGGCGAGACATAGATCGACATGAAAGGCGCATCTAGACCGCCCGCCTTTGCAAGATCATAGCTGAATTCGATGATATTGCGGTCGCCGCCGAGATCAGCGCCGTCATTGGCGACCGTCGATGGCGCATCGATATGCCCGTCGACAATGATGAACTGTTTCGCCGCCGTCGCGCCATTCATGGGCTTTTGCGCAAGCGCGGGCGCGCCGGCCAATCCCGCGAATAACACAGTCATTGCGGCGCCGGCGAAAAACACTTTCATAATGCGTACCCCTCGTTGAATTCATAAATTGCCGCACGGTCTGCATAAATCGCCCGCGGGCGCAATCGCGCATGCGCCTTCATTTCAGGAAACCGCGCAGGTCTTGGCAAGTCTTTTCGCCGGGTCCGCGCGGGCTGGCGCCCCTTCTGGCCTACACTCTTTATCGATTCTTAACAGGGCGCTGTCAGGAATTTCGTGTTTGAACGAGGAAAGAGGCGTGGCCGAGACGGCGGAACGGATCCAGGCGCGCCGGCATGGCGGCGAATTCGTTACGGTAGGCCGGCTTGTCGCGGCCCTTCTCGCGGTGATCCCCTTGGTGGCGACGATGGCGCGGTTGGCGGCGGACGCCAAAGCGCCGTTCACTTCAATGCTACATTACTTCCTTCCCTATCTGCATATCACGTACTTCGATTTCGGGTTCGTTCGGCGCGGGCTCTACGGAACGGCTGCGCATGCCATTGGCGCGCCCGTCACCATCGAGACCGTGGCCGCGCTTTTCGTCGCAGGCGTCATCGCCTTCACCATCGTTTCGGTCCGATTAATCGAGCGCTCCGGTTCGGGCCTCTCCCCTGAAAACCGCTTGTGGCTGATTATCCTCTTTCTCGCTTCGCCGGCGACGCTTCTGCATTTTGCAGTCGACGCCGGCCGGGCCGACATATTTGTCGCGCTCCTCTTCCTTCTCGCGGCCAATGCCATCGCGCATCATCGCCCCATTGCGGCGACAGGCGCATTTTGCGCCTCTATGCTGATACATGAAGCCGCTTATGTGCTTTTCGCGCCGGTTTTTGTCGGCTTACTGATGGAAACTACGCGCGGCTCCTCCGTTTCGGCGATCCGGCGCGCGGGCGCTTACGCTGTCGTCCCGACCGTGTTGTTCGCAGCGATCTATCTGTTTGGCGGACTCGACGAGGCGTCTGTGACGACGATCGGGCAACTTGTCGAGAGCGAAGATCCGTCTGTCATTTCAGATCCGATGTATCCCTTCGCAACTTCTCTCGGCACCAACGCGGCGTGGATCGGATGCATCTACGCTCACAACCCGCTTTACTGGGCGAGCCTTATCTTGCCGCTCATCGCGCTGGGGTTCTTGGCGGTCCTTTTTGTCGGCGTCGACAACTGGCCTCGTCTAGCTGTCTCGGTCGGCGTTCTTCTCGGAGCCGCGATCATGGGTGGCGTTGCATTCGATCAATCGCGTTACTTCGCATTGGCGATGATCGGCGTGTGGTCTTACGCGCTTGCACTGCGCCGGTTTAACTGGATCAACCCAATGTCGCCGACAACCAAAGCGGGTTTCGCTCTCATGCTGCTGGCCGGACCGCTCACTATTTTCTCCGGCTTCGCGGTCGTTGCAAAAATACTGGGAGCCGTGTCGGGCGAGACGGGCGCATTCGTATTTGGCGGCGCCGTCGCCTGCGCCGCAAATTTCGTAAACTGAATGCGCCCGCTTAAGCGCTCAAGGCTTCTGGGTCGAGCCGCGCCAGCCCGCTGGCGCCGGCCGTGACCGCGTCGGTGAGCGCCACGGCTTCGGTGAGATAAACGTCGGCGAAGAAGCGCGCGATGGCGATCTTTGACTCACGATAGGCGTCGTCGCCTGCGCCATTCTCGATCGCCAGCGCCGCCGCGCTCGCCCCGCGGGCGAGATAGTAGCCGCCGGCGACGTTGCCGAACTGCTTGAGATAAGGCGTCGCCGCGGCGAGCGCGTGTTCGGGATCAGCTGGCGCATTCTCCAGAATCCAGTCCGTTGCTTTGGAGAGCGCATCGCCGGCCGCCGAAAGGCGCTCGCCGATATGATTGATCTCCTTGCGATCGGCCGCGCGCAGACAATCGGCCTCTCGCTCCACCGCCTCAAGAAAGCCGCGCGCCGCAGCGCCGCCGTCGCCTTGCAGTTTCCGGCCTACAAGATCCATCGCTTGAATGCCGTTGGTGCCCTCATAAATCGCGGCGATGCGCGCATCGCGCATATGCTGGGCCGCGCCCGTCTCCTCGACATAGCCCATGCCGCCATGGATCTGGACGCCGAGCGAGGTCACTTCATTGGCGCGGTCCGTCGACCAAGCCTTCGAGATCGGCGTCAGCAACTCTTCGAGCGCTTTCGCTTCCTTGCGCGTCTTCTCTTCCGGCGCATAGCGCGCGAGGTCATAGGCGACGGCGTTGGCGTAACAGATCGCGCGCGAGGCGTCGGTGAGCGCCTTCATGGAGTAAAGCATGCGGCGCACATCGGCGTGCTCATAGATGGGGATCATGTCGCCGGACTTAACGCCGGGGGCGCGGCCCTGACGGCGATCCTGCGCATAGGCGAGCGCGCGCTGGTAAGCGCGCTCAGCAACGCCCACCCCTTGGACGCCAACGTCGAGGCGCGCGGAATTCATCATCACGAACATATTGCGAAGCCCGCGGTTTTCCTCGCCGAGGAGCGTGCCGTAGCATTCGCCGCGATCGCCATATTGCATGACGCAGGTCGGGCTGCCATGCAGGCCCATCTTTTCTTCAAGCTTCGTGCACTGAACATCGTTGCGCTCACCGAGCGAACCGTCTTCATTGACGTGCACCTTCGGCACAATGAACATCGAGATCCCGCCCGTGCCTTCCGGCGCGTCAGGCAGGCGCGCGAGCACGAGGTGGATGATGTTGTCTGCGATGTCGTGGTCGCCATAGGTGATGTAAATCTTCTGCCCGCTGATCTTGTAGCGGCCATCGCCGACCGGTTCGGCCTTAGTGCGCACGGCCGCAAGATCGGACCCCGCCTGCGGCTCGGTCAGGTTCATGGTCGCGGTCCACTCGCCGGAGACCATTTTCTTCAGATAAAGCTCTTTTTGTTCATCCGTGCCGGCATGCATCACCGCCTTGACGGCGCCCGTCGTCAACGTGGTGCCGATCGCAAAGGACATGCAGGCCGCGTTCATGGCGTCAACGAGCGCGACGGCGAGCGTCGAGGGCAGGCCCTGCCCGCCCCATTCCTCCGGCAAGGCGAGGCCGTTCCATCCGGCCTCAACATATTGGGCGTAAGCGTCGGCAAAGCCGGGGCTTGTTCGGACGACGCCGTTTTCCAAAACCGCGCCTTGCGCATCGCTCGGCCCGTTGAGGGGCGCGATCACCCCGTCGCAGAACTTGCCCATCTCTTCCAGAAGCGCGGCCACCAGATCGTCATCGAGATCGGGAAAGGCGCCGCTGGCGGCCAGCGCGTCAAAGCCGGCGGCGTGATCGAGCGCAAAGCGCATGTCGCGGATGGGCGTTGAAAAGCTCACGAGGGTGGGATCCTTGTTGCTGCGGTGCAAGAGCCTCCTTTATGCCGCGTCGGAGGCGCGCCCGCCAGTCGCGCCTGCAGAAAGCTCGGGCGCATCGGGCGTTGTCGTCGTCGCAGGCGCGGCGGCGGACGGCGCAGATTGCGGCGACTTGGACAAGATGCGGCATAAGACAAGATCGCCGGTCACGTTTACCGCCGTGCGCGCCATATCGAGAATCCGGTCAACGCCGATGACGAGCGGCAGACCGGCGGGCGGCACGCCGAAATTCGCCGCCGTCGCAGCGAGGATGGCGATCGAGGCGCCCGGCGCAGCGGGCGCGCCGATGGAGGCGCCGGTAAGCGTCACCATGATCAGCGCAAGATCGCCGATGGAAAGCGCGACGCCTGCGATATCGGCCAAGAAGACAATTGCGGCCGACTGGTAAAGCGCTGTGCCGGCCATATTCACTGTCGAGGCGAGCGGCACGACGGCGCCGGCGACGCCGGGCGCAACGCCGAGTTTTTCAACCGCGGTTTTCATGGTCAGCGGCATCACGGCGGCCGAACTCGAGGTCGAAAAAGCAAGCAGCTGAACCGGCGCAGCGGTTCGCGCAAAACTGAATGGCGATATCGCCCCGAACGCGCCGGCTATCGTAAGGTAAAGCGCCAGCAAAAGGCCGAGGCCGCCGAGAACGACAGCGCAATAGACCGCAAGGTCGACAAGCGTCTTGACGCCGTTTGCTTCCGTCGTCTGCGCAAGGAGACCGAAGACGGCGATCGGCGCGAACCGCATCGCGGTGCGGATGATGGTCATGCAAACTTCGAGCACCGCTTCGGCGAGCGCGACGAGAGGTTTCGTCAGCTCCTTGCGGTCGGCGTTCACCGCCGCGATCCCGACCAGGAGCGAAAAGACGACGATCGCTAGCATGTCCTGCTCCAGGAGCGAAGCGGTGATATTTTGCGGGATCAGATTGGTGATCAAGCCCGGCAGCTCGCGGGTGATCGCTTCGAGCGGGCCGGCGGCGATCTCGTCCGGGCTCGGCGGGTCGGGTTTCAAACGCGGCGTCGGCACGTCCTCTGGCGCAACCCCCCGGCCGGGCCGAATGAGCCGCGCAAGCCCCGCACCGATCGCCGCCGCAACGATGGTCGTCAATAAGACAAACGCGATCATGCGCCGGCCGACATCTTTTAAGACGTCGCCGCCGCCGGCGCCCGCAACGCCCAAAACGATCGAACTCGCCGCCAGCGGGATAATCACCATGCCGATGGCCGCAAGAAAGAGGCGCCCCGGCAGCGCCAGCCATTCGCCAATCAGATCGGCAATCTCGCGGTCGATGAGATTGAGGTCCGGTCCGATCACGAAGCCGACGCCGATGCCGAGGGCCAGCGCAATCAGCACCTGCAGCCACAACTTGCCCTTCACGAGCACGTCGAGGCGCCGGTTCATACGGTTGTGCAGAAATCGGGGTCTGGCCACGGTCGGCTGCGCTTTGGTCGAGGTTGGATCGCCGGGGCGTTTTATCGCCGCGCGCGCTTCATTTGAAGCGCGGGGTTTCAGGATTTCTCATAGCAACAGCCGATGGAGCCTTAAGGGCCGGCGCTCGCGCCGCACGCTTGCGCAAAAAGGCGTTTGCGCTAAAGCAGGGCGATGACGCCCGCGCCCGATATTGCAAAAGCCGCCGCGATCATCCGCGATGGCGGGCTCGCTGCGGTTCCGACCGAGACCGTTTACGGCCTTGCTGCGGATGCGACGAATGATCGGGCGGTCGCGCGCATTTTCGAGGCGAAGGGCCGGCCGCGTTTCAATCCGCTGATCGTACATGTGTCGGACAAGGCGATGGCGGCGCGCCACGCTGCATTTCCTCCGCTTGCGGAGAAACTCGCAGACCGCTTCTGGCCGGGACCGTTGACCCTTGTGGCGCCGCGTTTGAAGAAAAGCGAATTGTCGCTCCTCGTCTCGGCGGGTCTCGACACCGTCGCCTTGCGCGCCCCCGATCACGAGATCGCGCAAGGCCTGATCGCCGCCGCGGACCGGCCCCTCGCCGCGCCGAGCGCCAACCGCTCCGGCTCCGTGAGCCCGACAAGCGCAGACCATGTGCGCCAGTCCCTTGGCGGGCGCGTCGATTTCATTCTCGACGGCGGGCCCTGCCGGGTCGGCGTTGAATCGACCATCGTCAAAATCGAGGACGACCGGCTCATTCTGTTGCGCCCCGGCGGCGTCTCGCGAGCCGAGATCGAGGCCTGCGCCGGCGCGCCGCTGGAAGACCCGCCCGTTTCAACAAAACCGCAGGCGCCCGGCATGTTGCCAAGCCACTACGCACCGTCGGTCGCTGTTCGCCTCAACGCGCGCGCGGCGAAAGCGGGCGAGGCGTTTCTCGGTTTCGGGACCGTCTCAGATGAGAGCGCGCCGGCGCATCTCACTTTGAGCGCCAGCGGCGACTTGCGCGAGGCGGCGGCCAACCTCTTTTCTCACTTGCGCGCGCTTGACGGCGAATGCGCCGCACACGGCCTATCGGCGATCGCGGTGGCGCCGATCCCGGATGAAGGCCTCGGCGAGGCGATCAATGACCGGCTGAACCGCGCCGCCACGCCGCGCTGATTATTCCGGCTTTCGATATTTCAACAAAAACCGGTCGGTCTGGCGGCGCACAGCTGGGTCAAAGACGCCTTTCGTGAAATCATCATTCGGGTTGCGCAAGATGTCGCTCTCTTCGATGAGTTCAAAACCGGCGCCCTCGGCGAGGCGCTTAACAATCGCCGGATCGATCCGGTGAAAGTCATTGCCTGTTGAGCTTGGCGCGCCCGCCGGCGCGGCGTGATCCATAATGATGAACACCCCGCCCGGTTTCAAAACGCGGTACGCTTCGGCGAAACTCGTTTCCGGATCGCCGAAGGTTTCAACGCCCGGCGGACGGAAATAAAGCTCGTGGGGCCCGAGGATCCAGGTGAGAAGATCGGCCGAGGCGTCCGCCGCATCGAGATCGTCGAAATTTGAGACGGTGGTGCGGACATTGGGCAAGCGATCGTCGCCAAGCCGGGACTCGATACGATTGCTGACGAGGCCGGCGAAGGTCTGCGGGTTGTGCATGACGACCGCGCCCTCCGGCCCGACAAGGCGCGAGAAAAGCTCGGTGTAGTAACCCGCGCCCGCCTCCATCTCGAAAACCGTCATGCCGGGCTTGGGGTTGATAAAGGCGAGCACCTCGGCGGGTTTGCGTTTCGCATCGTCCTGTGCGTCGCCGGCGAGCCGTCCGGGATCGGCGAGCGCCTCGGCGACGGGCCCCTCCCCGGCCGGCGATTGCGCGTCGTTCTCGCCGGCGCAGGCGGCGAGGAAGATCAGGGCGCCCGCGACAAGGGCTGTCGCGGGGGCGCGCCATCCGGCCCAGAATTGCATGTCCACTCTCTCGAAATCCCCTGCCGCGCGGCAAAGATCGCCAACGCTTTTACCAGCCTGCGCCGCGGGCTGCAAAATAGGCGCGCGAAGCGTCGCCGCGCCGCCTTGAAGCGGGCCCGCGCCGGCCTTAGACGGAAAGCCATGAACGCGCCCGCATTCTCAAAGCCCGCTCCGGCCGTGATCGAGGCCATCGCCGCCATCGTCGGCGAGAAAGGCGTCATCGGCGAAGCCGACGCCGCGCCCTATCTTTCCGAATGGCGCTCGCGCTGGCCCGGCGAGGCGGCGATGATCATCGCGCCGGCGACGACCGAAGAGGTCTCGCGCGTCGTGCAGCTGTGCGCAGAGCACAAGGTCGCGATCACCCCGCAAGGGGGCAACACGGGCCTTGTCGGCGGGCAGATCCCGTTCGGCCCTGAGATTCTTCTCTCAACCAAGCGCCTGCGCGCGGTGCGCGATGTCTCGCCCCTCAACAACACGATGACGCTGGAAGCGGGGCTGACCCTCGCCGAAGCGCAAGCGATCGCCGCTGGAGAAGAGCGCCTTTTCCCGCTCTCCATCGGCGCGGAAGGAACCTGCCAGATCGGCGGCGTCATCTCGACCAACGCCGGCGGCGTCAATGTTCTACGCTACGGCAATATGCGCGATCTTATTCTTGGCCTTGAGGCGGTGTTGCCGGACGGGCGGATCTGGAACGGGCTGAAACGTCTGCGCAAAGACAATACGGGCTACGACCTGAAGCAACTTTTCATCGGCGCGGAAGGCACGCTCGGGATCGTCACGGCCGCCGTTCTGAAACTCTTCCCCAGCCCCAGGGACAAGGTGACGGCGCTCGCCGGGGTCTCCGGCCCCGATAAGGCCGTCGCGCTTCTCTCTCACGCGCAAGGCGCGACCGGCGGCGCGGCGACGAGCTTTGAACTGATGAACCGGCTCTGCGTCGAATTGAGCGCGGCGCATATTCCGGGCGTGCGCGATCCCATGAACGCCGCGCACCCGGCTTACGCGCTGATGGAGTTCTCCGCCGGCGAGAAGGGGCATTTACGCGAGTCCATCGAGGCGATGCTCGCCGATGCGCTGGAAGCGGGCCTCATCGAGGATGCGGTGATCGCGGAGAACGAGACGCAGGCAAAGGCGCTATGGCATATGCGCCATTCGCTGTCAGAGGCGATCAATCATGAAGGCCTCGGCGCGCGTCACGACGTATCGGTGGCGACCAGCGACATCCCCGCGTTTCTTGAAAAGGGCGAGACGGTTGTGAAAGGAATTGCGCCTGAAGCCCGCATTGTCGCCTTCGGCCATATCGGCGACGGCAATGTGCATTACGACATTGTTGGCGCGAAGGGCGCGCAGAAAGACGCGTTGGAGCCGGTGCGCGCGCAAATCGAATCGGCCGTGTACGATGTGATTTCATCTTTTAACGGCTCGATTTCGGCCGAGCACGGGGTCGGGCGCCATCGCCGCGACTCGCTCGCGAAAGTCAAACCTCAAGTCGATCTCGACATGATGCGCGCCATCAAGACAGCGCTCGATCCGCACGGGATCATGAACCCGGGCAAGATGCTGTAATCGCAAGACGCCATATCGTCCTTCGAGACGCTTTTGCCTTCATTCTGAAGAGGCGCTAAAGCGCCGTCTCGAAGAACGAAGGCAAAAGCTCCTCAGGATGAAGACGTCTCCTCAAACGCAATGAAAAGCTGAACGGTACTCGAATGCTCCTCCTTCTCTCGCCTGCAAAGAACATGAATTTCGATCCCGCGCCGGACGCGCCGCGCGCGACCAAGCCGGTATTGATGAAAGACGTCAAAGAACTCGCGGAGACGACGCGGAAACTGACGCGCGGCAAATTAAAATCGCTGATGGGAATTTCCGACAAGCTCGCGGATTTGAACTATGAGCGCTTTCAGGCGTTCAGCGCCGACTCGAAAGCCGATGGCGCCAAGCAGGCGGCGCTCGCTTTCAACGGCGATGTTTATCTGGGGCTCGACGCGCAAACGCTCGGCGCCGACGACCTCGCCTTCGCGCAGGATCACTTGCGCATCCTCTCAGGGCTTTACGGCGTCTTGCGCCCCCTCGATGCGATCGAGCCCTATCGCCTTGAGATGGGCTCGCGGCTGAAAAACCCGCGCGGCGCGACGCTGTACGATTTCTGGGGTGCGTCCATCGCCAAGGAATTGAACAAGGCCGCGAAAGGCGCTGACGACCCGACCATCGTCAATCTCGCCTCCAATGAGTATTTCTCCGCCGTCGACCGCGACGCGCTGAAAGCCCCGATCGTCACCCCCGTCTTCAAGGAAGAAAAAGACGGCAAGCTGCGCCAGCTGCAGTTCTTCGCCAAGCGTGCACGGGGGGCCATGGCTCGCTGGGCGATCCGGAATCGCATCACCCGCGCCGAAGACCTAAAAGGCTTCAAAGAAGACGGGTATAAGTTCCGGGAAGGCGATTCAAGCGACGATCTGTGGCTGTTCGCGCGTCCTCAACCGCCTAAAAAGACGTAATTTTCTCAAAAATCTGGCCTAAACCGGGCGCAATAATTGCATGACGCAATTATTGCGCTTCCCACTTGACAGCGCGCACGATGTGCGCAATATATATGACAGTTTTATGACATACTGTCATATAACCGTTACATAAAGCGCCCGCCCGGCCCCGCGCCGGATAAGGGCGCGGGAGTAAAAAACATGGCCGCATATACGAAGTCACATAGCCATGACGCAGAGTTTGAAGCCGTGAATTCTTCGCCGACCTTTATCTTGCTGGTCGCCGTCGTCGCCATTGCGGTCGGCGTGCCGCTCGCAATCTGGCTGATGTAAGGCAGCGAGAGAGAGCGCTTAGCCGCTCGGCAGTTGTTCAAGAAAAAACCGAACAGCGTTTCCGCCCATCACCTTTGCGATGGTCGCCTCGTCCATGCCTTCGTCGATGAGGGCCTGGGTCAGCGCCGGCAATTCCGAAGCGTCGAGCGGCGTGGCGACTGTGCCGTCGAAATCGGAACCCAGAGCCACATGATCCGGCCCCAAAAGATCAACGGCGTAAGCGACGGTCTCGGCGATGCGTTTCACGGTCGGCTCGCATATGGCGCCGTCCCAGAAGCCGACGCCGATGAGCCCGCCTGCTTCGGCGACGGCGACTAAAACATCGTCGGCGATATTACGCGGCGTATCGCAAAAGCTTTTGATCCCGGTATGCGAGACAATGACAGGCCGCGTCGACAACGCCAGAACCTCACGCGCGACCGCCTCCGAGGAATGAGCGATGTCGATAATGACGCCGCGTTCATTGGCGCGGGCGACGACTGCGCGGCCGAAATCAGTAAGCCCGGCCCCGGAAAGCCCGTGCAGAGAGCCGCCAAGCTCATTGTCGAAAAAATGCTGCAGGCCGACGACGCGCAGGCCCTCGTCATAGAGCCGATCGAAATTCTCGATCTCGCCTTCAAAGGGGTGCCCGCCCTCAATGCCGAAGACGCCGGCGAGCGCCCCGGCGCCGAGCGCTGTGCGCAACTCGCCCGACGTCCGCACCATGCGAAAATCGGGTCCGTAATCCTCGTCGATGCGCTGAAGCCGGTGCGCCTGATAGGCCGCGCGCTCATAGATCGACGTCCAGGCCGCGACCGGCCAACGCTGGGCGATGGCGAGCGCGGTAATATCGTCCGAGGACGCATCATTTTCTTCATAATTGAGCCCGCTCGGCGACTTGGTGACGGCGGTGAAGACCTGCAGGCGCACGCCCCCTTCGATCAGGCGCGGCAGATCGGTCTGGCCGCGCGACTGGCGCTTCTTCGGATCGCGCATCCAAAGGAGTGTGTCGGCGTGGAGATCGGCGACGGGAATTGTCGTATGCAGGGCGCGCGCCTCGTCGCTCACCTCATAAGGCGCGTGCGGCAGCACCGGGTTCATGGCGGCATCCATGCGCGCTGGGATGACGAAAAAGACGGCGACAATGGCGATGAGAACAAACGCCGCGACAACAGCGAAAAAGATCTGGGTTCGGGTCATGGGAGTTTCCTGCCGCGCAAGCTTTTCGCGGACTATCGGCCGCGCTCGCCTGCGCGGTCAACGCGTCTCAGCATCTATAAAGTACCTAGCGCGCGAGCGTTCGCGGGCGCCAGCGGGAAAGGTCCGCCGCTTCGTCGATATCGGCGAGCGCTTCAAGATGCGCGACGCGAAAATGCCGCGGCAGGGTTTGCAGCGTGTCGTGGAGCGCAAAAGGCGTCGACCATCGAACGCCTTCAAAGAGTTTCGGCGCGGGCCGGCGCCGGGCGAGGCCGATCAGCCAGTAGCCGCCGTCTTCCGCCGGACCGAAAACGGCGTCCGCGCCGGCGAGCGCTTGAAAGGCGGCGCACAGATGCCGCGCGCGCAAGCCTGGCGCATCGGCCCCGATGATCAGGACCGGGCCCGGCGGCGCGGCTTGAAAAACGCGGGCCATGCGCGCGCCCAGATCGCCCGGCCCTTGCGCGATGCGCGGGACCTCGGCCGGAAAGAAACGCCCCGCCTCGCCGACAGCCGCCGGCGGATCGACCGCGAGGATCGTCTTCCACGCACCGCGGCGGGCTTCGCTCATCGTCTGATCAATCAGGAGACGGAACAATGCAGTGGCGCGCCCCGTTCCGACGCCGGCGGCGAGGCGCGTCTTGACGCGACCAGCGACAGGCGCCTTGGCGAAGATAATCACCGCGCCTCGTCTCATCGATAATCTTTCACCAAGGCTTCCGGCGTCTCGCCGGCGAGATAGCGCGCCAGCAGCCGCTGATTGCGCAGGACGCGGCGCAAATAACCCTCCCGCTGATAACGCGCCGCCGATGTCGTGGCGCTCGCCGGCAATAGCCGCAAGGCGCTTCGCCCGCGCCGTTCCGTCAGCCGGCGGATGATCGCGACATCCTCAAACAGCGGCTCTTCGCCATAGCCGCCGATCTCATCATAAAGCGCGCGCGAAATGAAAAGCCCCTGGTCGCCATAAGGCAGCTTGAAGACCCGCGTGCGGAGCATGGCGCCCATGGCGACAAGGCGCGGCGCGAAGCCGCCCGCATCAAAGCGCAAGCAAAAGACGCCGGCCGCGTCCGGCCGCGCATTCATGTGGTCCCGCGCCGCTCGCTCCCATTGAGATCCAAGCACCGTGTCGGCGTGCAGGCACAGGAGCCATTGCGCTCTCGCCGCGCGCGCGCCGGCGGCGAGCTGGCGGCCGCGTCCCGGCGGCGAGGACAGAATGCTAGCGCCATAGCCGTCGGCGATCTCGCGCGAGCGATCCTCTGATCCGCCGTCGACGACGATCACCTCCTTGACGAGCCCGGAGATCGTCGGCGCGATCAAAGCCTCAAGACAGAGGCCAAGCCGCGCTTCGGCATTGAGGGTCGGAATCACAATGGAAATCATGGCTGCTTCTTATAGCGGCGCCCGCGCGAGCAAGACGCCTCTCCTTGTGGTTCCTCGGCTTTTTTCCCCGCCCGCAAAAATGTTCTTGCTTTGTTCTTTTTGCTTGCTAAGCTTTCTTTATGGCGCGCGCCGCACATCTTTCCCTCCGCCCCCGCAGCTCCGGGGGGCCTCCACGCCCCGGAGGCGACCGACCGCCCGTCGGAGGAAAGGGTCGCGGCGCGCGCTCCAATCAATCAGGCCGCTATGAAAAGGAACAGCGCGAGGCGATGGACGACGGCTGGGGATCAGGCTGGAGCGCCGGCGCCGACGAGTTTGACGGCGGCGTCGAGGACGCCCCGCTGAAAACAGACGTCACCGTCGAGCGGCCCAAAAAAATTATCACCTTCAATAAGTCGCCCTTTGTCGGCTTTGACCGCTCGATCAATCCTTACCGGGGATGCGAGCATGGCTGCATCTATTGTTTCGCGCGGCCGACCCACGCTTATATGGGCCTGTCGCCGGGGCTCGATTTTGAATCGCGTCTCTTTGCGAAACCCAACGCCGCCGCGCTCCTAGAAAAGGAATTGTCGAACCCGCGCTATGCCCCTCGCGTCGTCGCCATGGGCACCAACACCGACCCCTATCAGCCGATCGAGCGGAAATTCCGCATCATGCGCGGCGTCCTTGAAACCTTCTCGCGCTTTAACCATCCCGTCACGATACTGACGAAATCATCGCTGATCACGCGCGATATCGATCTTCTGACGCCCATGGCCGCGCGCAATCTGACGCGCGCCATGGTCTCGATCACGACTGAGGACAAGGGCCTTGCGCGGGCGATGGAGCCGCGGGCCAGCGCGCCTGCAAAGCGTTTCGAGGCGGTGCGTCAGTTGAAAGAGGCGGGTATTCCCGTCGGGGTGATGACCGCGCCGATGATCCCCGGGCTCAACGATGATGAGATGGAGAGCCTGCTTGAGCGGGCGAAGGAAGCGGGCGCCGATTTCGCCGGCTATACTATCATCCGCCTGCCGCTGGAGGTCTCGCCGCTGTTTCAGGAATGGCTCGAGACCTACGCCCCGGCTCGCGCCAAGCGCATCATGCGCCATATCCGCGATATGAACGGCGGCAAGGATTACGATGTCGACTGGTCGCGCGGACGCGAGATCAAGGCGCCTTACGCGCAGCTTCTGGCGCAGCGCTTCAAAAAGGCCTCGGCGCGCCTCGGTCTCGACGGGGAGAAGCCGCCGATGGACTTGACGCAGTTTCGCGTGCCGGCCGCGACGAGCGGCCAGATGAGCCTCTTCGACTGAACGCGGCGCCTTTGCGTCGCAGTCTTAGCGGCGCGCGCCATGCGCTCCATAGACGCGATCGATATCGACAATTGAGAAAATCCGTTGGACAGGCTTTTCGGCCGGCGGTATTTGTCTTTTCATGAGCTTGAGACAGATGTTGATCTGTCTACAGATTGAAAAGGCGAGCGCAGTTCATTGCACAAGCTGTTCAAGATAATTGCATTGCGCCTCATTGAGACGCGATGGCGATCCATGGCGGCCCGCGCAGGAGCGCACCGGACCGGGCAGCGCCGCTGATCATGAATTGACCGTGACCCAAACCCCTCAAGAAGGAGCGCGAAGATGAACTGGAACCGGAAAACATTGCTGCGCGGCGCAGGCGCCGCCCTCGCCCTATCGCTGGCGAGCGCGTGCGGCAATGAAGGCGCAAATGAAGCCTCTGCGCCGCAGCCAAACGAGAACGGCGCGCAGTCGCAAGAAACCGCATCGGCTGAAAAGGCGGCGATGACGCAAACTAACGCGCCGGCGCGCGATTACGGGCCCGGCGAAGCCAAGCCCAACGAATTCTGGTGGCCGGAAAGCCTCGATCTTTCGCCGCTGCGCCAGAACGCCTCCGCCAACCCCATGGGCGAGGATTTCGATTATGCGGCCGCCTTTGAAAGCCTCGATCTTGCGCAAGTCAAAGCGGATATCGAAGACGTTCTGACGACGTCTCAGGACTGGTGGCCCGCCGATTACGGACATTATGGCCCGTTCATGATCCGCATGGCATGGCACAGCGCCGGCACCTATCGCACCTTTGACGGGCGCGGCGGCGCAGGCGGCGGCCAGCAACGGTTCGAGCCGCTCAATTCCTGGCCGGATAACGCCAATCTCGACAAGGCGCGGCGGATTCTTTGGCCGATCAAACAGAAATATGGCGACAACATTTCGTGGGCGGACCTGATGATCCTCGCCGGCAATGTGTCGCTCGAATCCATGGGCTTTGAAACCTATGGCTTCGCCGGCGGACGCGAAGACGATTGGCAGGCGGAGCTTGTCTATTGGGGCCCGGAAGCGGAGATGCTCGCCGACAAACGCTACAGCGAAGGCCGCAAGCTCGAAAAGCCGCTGGCCGCAGTGCAGATGGGCCTTATCTACGTCAACCCGGAAGGCCCGAACGGCAATCCCGATCCCATCGCGGCCGCGCAAGACATTCGCGAGACCTTCGGGCGCATGGCGATGAATGATGAAGAAACGGTGGCGCTGATCGCCGGCGGCCACACTTTCGGCAAGGCCCACGGCGCTTATGATCCCGGCGACTGCGTCGGGCCTGAGCCGGCGGCTGAAGGCATTGAACAGCAGGGCATCGGCTGGAACAGCAGCTGCGGGACTGGCAAAGGCGCCGACACGGTAACGAGCGGGCTCGAAGGCGCGTGGTCAGCGAGCCCCATCGCCTGGACCAGCCAATATCTCGACAATCTCTTCTCTTTCGAATGGAAGCAGACCAAGAGCCCGGCTGGCGCAACGCAATGGATTCCGACCGATGAGTCGGCGGCGAATATGGTGCCCGACGCTCACCGCGAAGGCGTCACCCATGCGCCGATCATGTTCACGACCGACCTGTCGCTGAAAGAAGATCCCGCCTATCGCGAGATTTCCGAGCGCTTTCGGGCGAACCCGGATGAATTTCAGCAAGCTTTCGCGAAAGCCTGGTTCAAGCTGACCCACCGCGACATGGGCCCGCGCGCGCGTTATCTCGGCGCCGAAGCCCCGGCCGAGCCGCTGATCTGGCAGGACCCGGTGCCCGCGGTTGATCACGCGCTGATCAATGCAAACGACATCGCGGCCTTGAAAGCCGATATTCTGGCGACGGAGCTTTCCATCGGCGAACTTGTGCGCGCGGCCTGGGCCTCCGCCTCGACCTATCGCGACACCGACATGCGCGGCGGCGCCAATGGCGCGCGCGTGCGTCTCGCCCCGCAAAAGGACTGGGCGGTCAACGACCCCGCGGAGCTCGCCAATACGCTCGCCGCTCTCGAGACGGTGCAAGCGGCCTTCAATGAGAGCCAGAGCGGCGCCAAGCGCGTCTCGCTCGCCGACGTGATCGTTCTCGGCGGCGCGGCGGCGATCGAAAAAGCGGCCGCGGACGCGGGCCATAGCGTGACGGTTCCCTTCACGCCGGGCCGCGCCGACGCCAGCGCGGAAATGACCGACATTGACTCCTTCGCCGTCCTTGAGCCGGCGGCGGACGGCTTCCGCAACTATCTCGGCACGGATCATTCCCGCTCACCGGCGCAGCGCCTTGTCGAGCGCGCTGATCTTCTCGGTCTGACGGTTCCGGAGATGACTTCCCTTGTCGGCGGCATGCGCGCGCTCGGCGCCAATGCCGGCGGCGCGGAACACGGCGTTCTAACCGACAGCCCCGGCGCGCTGAGCAATGATTTCTTCGTCAACCTCCTCGACATGTCGACGGTGTGGGCGCCGAAATCAGGCGAGGCTTACGTCTTTGAGGGTCGCGACCGCACCACGGGCGATGTCAAATGGACCGCGAGCGAGGTCGATCTCGTCTTCGGCTCCAATGCCGAGCTGCGCGCGGTGGCTGAGTACTACGCCTATGCGAATGCGCAGGAAGCCTTCATCGAGGATTTCGTCGCCGCCTGGACCAAGGTGATGCAGGCCGACCGTTTCGATATCGGCTGACGCGAGACCCGCGCGCTGCGAAGCGCGTCCAAATAAGAAAGAAGGCCGGCCGCACGCGCCGGCCTTTTTTTGCGCGCAGACTCACTGTTTCAATGCGCGAATGCGCGATGCTCCAACCTTTGAAATTGAAAATTCCCTCGCGGGCCGAATCGAGGGCCCCGTCGCTGGTATCGACGAAGCGGGTCGCGGGCCGCTCGCCGGACCCGTCGTCGCGGCGGCGGTGATCCTGAACCCCGATGCGATCCCGGCCGGTCTCGCCGACTCCAAGACGTTGACCGAGCGCCGGCGCGAACATCTCGCTAAAGCCATCCGGGAAAGCGCCGTCGTCGGCGTCGGCCTCGCCAGCGTTTCTGAAATCGATGCGATCAACATTCTGCAGGCGAGCCTTCTCGCCATGCGCCGCGCGGTCGATGCTCTGGATCGCGCGCCCGCCGCCTGTCTCGTCGACGGCAATCAGGACCCCAAGCTTTCGGTTCCGGCGCAGCTTGTCGTGAAGGGCGATGCGCGCTCGCTCTCTATCGCCGCGGCGTCAATTATTGCCAAGACCACGCGCGACGCGATGATGCGCGATCTCGATGCGGATTTTCCGGGCTATGGCTGGGCCTCGAACAAGGGTTATGGCGCGCGCGTTCATATGGACGCTCTTGAGCGTTTGGGCCCGACGCCGCATCACCGCAAGAGCTTTGCGCCCGTTGCGCGCGCCATCGCCGCGCGCGAGACCAACGCGGCCTGACCCCCTCAGGCCTCGCCGCCAAGCTTTGCTTTCAGCGCCGCGTTCTCTTCCTTGAGGCGTTCAAGCTCTGCAATTTGCGGCTCGAAGATCGCGCGGACCTCGTCTTCGGTGAAACGCGGGGTGATGAATTGCGGGCAGTTCCAGTCAAAGGCTTTGACGGTGAGATCGAAGATGCGTTCAACGCGGCCTTCGCCCGGCGTCGACACCTTGCCTGCAAGGTCCGGGTCGTCTTCGGCGTTCAAAACGCGCGCGCTCGCCAGAATTTTCAGCCGCGCGCGGTTGGGATAATCCATCAGGAACAGCGCCGCGCGGCGCGTCTCGCGCACATGGCCGGTTGAAAGATATTGCTTGTTGCCGCGATAGTCGGCGAAGGCGAGCCGGTCGGGGCCGATCGCCTTTAGAAAACCCTTCGGCCCGCCGCGATGCTGCATATAGGGCCAGCCGTCTTCCGAGACTGTCGCCATGTAAAAACTGTCGCGCGCGGCGATGAAGCCTTTCTCGCGTTCGGAAAGCGCATCCGGCGCAGGGGCCGCCGTCATGCGGGCATAAGCTTCGCGAGAGCCGCGCCGGGCCTGTTCCTCAAGCGCCTCGCCGCGAAACAAGATGTCGCCGAAATTCTGCATGTCGCTCTCCTCGGCCTTCAGGCCTGTTTCCATAGATATATACCGAACGTTCGGTACTTTCCAATCACATGCGCGTGTGGGCGCCCCCTCTTGTGCAAAGGACGCCGGCGCGGCGTCGATCCCGCAAAACGCGAAAAATTCAAAAGACGCCCCGAAATTTCCGAGACGAGGGGATGTTATTCATCGCCATCCTTCGAGGCCGACGCTCGCGCATCGGCGCCTCAGGATGAGAGGCGCATTATTCCCCGGCTCGGCCGCAAATCTCGGCGCCGCCGGCGCCGCGCCAGGCTTGCTCACAACATCGCCGCAGGCGTCGCCCGGGCGCGCGCAACATCTTGTGTCGGCGCGCGCCTGTCAGGTTTCCGTTAACAGAGCTTAACGCCCTGACTCTATTAATTTTTCTCGCCCGCACGCTTGACCGGGACCCCGCGCGGACTCAAAGTGCGCTGCTTGAGAGCGAGGGAGGGCGAGGCGATGCCGGCGCGCAAACCCAGGGCGGCGACAATCGAAGACCGTCTTGATCAGATCCTGAAGGGCGACTGCATCGAGGTCATGCAATCGCTCCCCGACGCCTCTGTCGATCTCATCTTCGCTGACCCGCCTTACAATCTTCAGCTTGGAACGGCCGAGCTGACGCGGCCCGACAATTCCCGCGTCGACGGCGTCGACGACGACTGGGACAAGTTCGAGACCTTCCGCGCCTATGACCAATTTACAAGGGGCTGGCTGGCCGAAGCACGCCGCATTCTGAAACCCGACGGCGCGATATGGGTGATCGGCTCCTATCACAATATCTTCCGTGTCGGGACGGCCATACAAGATCTCGGCTTCTGGATCTTGAACGACGTGATCTGGCGCAAGTCTAACCCGATGCCGAATTTCCGCGGCACGCGCCTCACCAACGCTCATGAAACGCTGATCTGGGCGGCGCGCTCGCAGAAATCCAAATACCGTTTCAATTATCGCGCGCTCAAAACCGCCAATGACGATCTGCAAATGCGCTCCGACTGGGAGATGCCGATCTGCACCGGCGCAGAACGCATCAAGGACGCGGACGGCGCCAAGACCCATCCGACGCAAAAACCTGAGTCTCTCCTTCACCGCATCCTGATCGGCTCGACAGAGCCCGGCGACATCGTGCTCGACCCCTTCTTCGGCTCAGGCACCACGGGCGCGGCGGCGAAGCTTCTGGGCCGGCGCTATATCGGCATCGAGCGCGATGCGACCTATATCAAGGCCGCAAAAAGGCGGATCGCGGCGATCCGTCCGCTCAAGGATGAAGACTTAAAGACGCAGCCCTCACCCAAGGCGGCGCCGCGCGTTCCATTCGGCGCAGTTGTCGAAAACCGGCTGATCACGCCGGGCGCAAAGCTCTATTCTCGCAATAAGTCACATGCCGCGCGCGTGCGCGCTGACGGCTCGCTCTACGTCAAGGATGGCGAGACGGAGATCCAGGGCTCGATCCATAAAGTCGGCGCCGCGGTCCAGAACTCGCAGGCCTGCAATGGCTGGACCTACTGGCATTATGAAGAAAAGACCGGCCTTAAGCCCATCGACTTCCTGCGCGAAAAAATGCGCAAGAAAATGGGCTGAAGCCGCGCCCAGGTCTTCGCATAGCGCGAGGGAGCCGCACCGGCAATGACTGCGCCTGATTTCATTCTCACTGTTCAATGCCCCGACCGAACCGGCATTATCGCCGGCGTCTCCGGCTTTCTCGCCGATCAGGACTGCTTCATCACCCGCTCGCGCTCCTTCGGGGACAGATCGAGCCGGCGCTTCTTCCTGCGCCTGCAATTCTCCGCCGACCCGGACTTTGACAAGCGCAGATTTGAGAAAGGCTTTCAGAAGGTCGTGAGCGATCTCGATCTAGAGTGGCGACTTTACGAGGCCTCGGCGAAGGTCCGAACGCTGATCATGCTTTCAAGGACCGATCACTGCGCCAACGCCCTGCTTTATGGCGCGCGCATCGGCGACTTGCCGATCGAGCCGGCGGCGATCATTTCAAACCATGAGCAGGCGGCGGCCGATCTCGCGCATTGGCGCGTTCCGGTTCACATCGTTCCCGTGACCGCGAAGACGAAGCCGCAGGCTGAAGCGCGCATGTTTGAATTAAAGGAGGCGTGCGGCGCCGAGCTTGTGGTTCTTGCGCGCTACATGCAGGTCCTGTCGGAAGAGGCCTGCGCGCGGCTCGCAGGGGCGTGCATCAACATTCACCACGCCTTCCTGCCGGGCTTCAAGGGAGCGCGTCCCTATCACCGCGCCCATGAACGCGGCGTCAAGGTGATCGGCGCGACCGCGCATTATGTGACGCCGGATCTCGACGAGGGCCCGATCATCTCGCAAGTCACCGAGCCTGTGAGCCATGTCGACGAGGTGAGCGACCTCGTCAGTGTCGGGCGAAAACTCGAGGCGGACGCGCTGACCCGCGCGGTGAAAGCGCATGCCGAACGGCGCGTCTTTCTCAACGGCGCGAAGACGGTCGTCTTTCCTTAAGCCGGGGGCGCGCGTCAGCGGCGTCTATTGAACGCTGGCCCCGCCGGCCGCGCCGCTCTCCATCGCGCGCAGCTCCTGATCATACTGGTCGAGCCAGTCGTCAAGGGAAGCATCGAGTTCATATTGTTCCGGTAGATTTTCCCAATAAGCCGCGCGTTCATCCTGGAGCGCATCGAGCTTTTCTGATTTCTCGCGAATCTCGTCTTGCGTATAGCGGCCGGGGCGGCGGCGAAACTGCAGCGCCGGTTCTTCGGTCAATCCGAACGCGTCGGCCGAAAGCGCGTTTACAAAAAACAACGTCGACGCCATGCGCACAAAGGCGACAGGGTTGAAAAGCTCCGTCGTCGGACGGGGCGCCCCTTCAGCATCAAAGCGCAGCGCCTCGAGCCAGGCGTGCATCTGTTGAACCCGCACGGCGAGCTCAACCAGATCGGCGATGCTTTCCTCCAGATCCGCAATCGTCTGGTTGATGTTCTCGATGCGGTCCTCGACCGCTGCGCCGCGGGTCTCGCGCCATTCAGGGCTCGCTTCATCGAGGGTCGCCTGATAGGCGTCGCGTTGCGCCTTGAGCGCTTCGATCGCTTCGCCCCCGAGAAAGCTTTCAGCATCGACAACGCGGTCCTTGCCGATCTGATCGCCGACCCGCTCAAGCGCGGAAAGCGCCTCTGAATAGGCGACGACCATTTCGATCAGTTCGGTCTGATAGCCGTCGAGAAACGCATTGTAAGCGCCGAGCGCTTCGTAACTGTAATAATGGCTGGCGGTCGTGGTGATCGGCTCGGAGAGGATCTGCCACAGCTCGCCGGGGATCGACGTGAAAAAGGCGCCGGCGAGACCCAGCGTCCCGCTTTCGGCGGTGAGGCCGGAATCGCCGGTGACGCCGAACGCGTCGATAAAACCGCCAAGCCCGACCTGCCCGAGCTGTCCGGTTCCATAGAGCACATTCGCCGCGTCCTGGCCCCGTGTCGGCCCCTGGGCCTCGCCCGGCGTCCCGATTTCAGGAGCGGGGCCGTAAGCAACCTCCTCTGCAAACGGATTATATGCCGGCTCGATGAATTCGTCCTTTACTGTGTCAATCATATTCGCCGGGGAGAACAAGGCGCGGTGAATGTCGAAACCATAATCCGTTACTTCGTAGGCGCGCTGGCCGAGCCCGCGGGCGACACCGTTAAGCGAGGCCTGCTGGACCTCGCTGATCATGGTGCGGAGCTTGCTGATGTCGCCGCCGGAATCGATGATGGCGTTGATCAGCTTTATGTCTGCCTCGTCATAGTAAAGCGCGATCCCTTCAATCACGTCTTCATAGATTATTCTGCCGTCCGCCGCCTTGAGCCCCCGGTCAGCGCCGAAGGCGAGCTCGCCCGCCGCAGTTCTCAGCCATTCGGAGAAGTCCATATTCATGGCGCGAAGCCCGTCTTTGAGCTCGCTCAGCGTCTGAACGGCTTCCGGCGAAATCGCATCGCCCGTTCCCGCAAGCGCCTTGCGGGCCTCAAGCATCGCCGTTGAAATGGTCGCCTGTGCATATTCCGGAACGTCATGCCAGCCCCGCTTGACGAAAATCGAGCGGAGAATCGCCCAGTCGACATCGTCAGCGAGCGCGACCAGCTCGTCATTGTCGGCGACCTCGTCGAACTTTTTGCCGAGCCGCGCGACATAAGCCTCCATATTCGCGCCTTCCTCGCGCGCCAGTTTTATGACGTCAGGATCGAGATACTGAACCAGCCGCTCGGCGCCGGTGAGCAGGGTCGCCGGCACCTCCGTCGGCGCGCCCTCGGCTTTGAGAATGGTGATGTCCCGTCTGATGAGATCAATGACGCTCGCGGGCTCGCCGGACGCCGCCGCTTCGGCCAGCTCCTTTTCGAGATCGGCGATTGATTGCGCCCATCCGACCTTTTGCTGGCCGAGTTTGGCGTCATAAGTCGCGAAGGCGCCGGACAAGGCGTCATCGGCCTGCGTCACCGCGCCGTCGAAGGCCGCGGCGGCGCGGGCCGCCGCGCGATCGCCTCGTTTTTTGATGAACCATTTGACGCCCTTGAAACCGAGCGATGCGCCGGCGACCCCCAGATTTGCGACGCCGAACTGGAAATCGGCGTTTTCGTAAATCTCGCGGGACTCAATCCAGTCCTGCAACAGCCCTTGCATTTCCGTGCTGGTCGACGCGATGAAACTGTATTTCGACTGGAACCGCTCTGCGGCTTCGAAAAACGCATTCACCTCGGTCGCGACATCGGTCTGGAGATTGGAGAAGGTCCGGGCGATGTCGTTTTTCAACGCACGCGTGACCTGGTCGTTGATATGGACCTCGAAGCTCGACTGACGGTCCTGGGATGTGGTCAGCGCATCGCTCGCGGTCACATTATTAAGACCGAAGCGGTCGGCGGCTTCCGGTGAAATGAGCCCGCCCTCGGCAGCGGCCTTGGCGAGCTCGGCGGCGAACGCATCATCCGGCGGCGGAAGATGCGACAGCCCGCCGGCGATCTTCTCGTCATCGGGCGGGTTCGGCGTTGTTTGTTCATCGCGTGGCCGCGCGACGTCATTGAGGATCGACCGCACCGGTTGATCCGACGCTTCGGACCCGCCAGAGGCGCTGTTAGCGCCTCCGTTTGAGACGTTGTCCGGCGCCGGCTCCCGCTTGTTCTTCAATCCGAAATGCGCCGACGCCTCGGGCGACAGGAAGCCCGCCTCCGCGGCGGCTTTGGCGAGATCGAGCGCAAACTGATCGCCGTCGGGCGGCGCGCGGCCTGTCTGCGGCGCTGCGACGACGCCGTCGATTATCGTCTGGCCGCCGCCGTCAAGGCCGCGGACGGGCCCTATGCCGCCGCCGCCCGCGTTGAATCCTACGTCGAACCCCGCGCCGCCAAAATCATTGCTTGCGAAAAGCGCAGGGTCCGAACATTGCTGCGGCACCTCGGAGAAGAGGAACCCGTCATCGGTTTCCTCCATCATGATGGTGAAGGGCACGGTGACGACAGGATCCTGACCCGGCGTCGTGATGTGAACCGTGAACGCCGTCGGCGTTCCGTTAAGCGAGCCCTCCGGCAGCGCGAAGGTCGTTCTGATCTGTTGCGCGCCGGCCGACGCATTGGAAAAGCCGAGCATCCGCCAGAACCCGTCAGGCGCTTCGTCGCTGGAAAGCATGCCGGGAATTTTGAAGTTCCCGAGTTCAGACCAGCCGCCTTCCTGATGATCAACATGCTGACCATTGACATAAGTGTCCTTGGTCCAGGAGACCGTCAGTTTGAACTCGCCGTAAAGATCGCACATGCCGAGTTCGGTCGGCGTTCTGAAATCGCCGCCCTCGCGTTCGACGTAAGCCGTCTGGAAGGTGCCCTTATCGGGCGAGTCCTTGACCCGCGAGAAGACCTCGACATTGTCGCCGCTGCGACGGGCGCCGACCTGCAGCTCGATGCCGGTCAGCGGGTCATTGTAAACCGTCATGTCCTTGCGCTTGATTTTGCAGCGCACGGTAGCCGGGCCGGACGAGCGGCCCCCGCCGCCTCCGCCGCCGCCGAGAAACCCGCCAAGGACATTGGAAGCCGCGCCCATCGCCGCGCCTGCGAGCTTTTTCTTCAGCTGCGCGCCGGATCCGACGGCGCCGTTCGAGCCGACGGTGATCGGTCGCGCCGGTTTCGGGCACCAGTTTTTTAGGAGATCCGCAGCGCTCGTGTTCACGCCTGAGCGCTCAAGCTCCTCAGCATCAATGACGCTAACAGCAGAAGGAATGTCGCGTCGCGGATCGCCGGCCGCCGTCGACGGCAGCATTAGGGCGAGCGTCATCAGGCTGGCCCCGCCGAGCATTTTCCCTTTACGGATCATTTTTGCATCCCTCTCCCCAACGGCGCGCTGCGCAGAATGACCTGCGGCGACGCCGGAATTCCCTGGAACGCAACTCTCCCGAGGCCAGCCTAATTGGCCGGCGCCGCCGGCGCAAGCAGCGCCGCTAACGCGCAGGGCGCGGCGCGAACCATGAGAGGGACAAGCGACAGGCAATAAGCGGCGAGCAAAAAGGCGTTGTGCCGAATGCGCGGCGCGTTATTTCTAGTCTTGCATTTGCGCCGCGGCCAACGCCTTTTTGAACACGGTCGGCAATCGCGCCGCATCCGGATCAATCCAACCCTGACCCGCCGCGCGGCGAAAGCGCTTGGGCGCGGCCCCGACATATACATCAATCTCAAGATGGAAATGCGTGAAGGTATGACGCGCCTCGCCCGCTTTGCGCCACCTCGTTCGGGCCGGCGCCCCCGCCATCGGATCGCCTGGCGCCGCTTCCGTCCAGTCTGTTCCCGGCAGGCCCAACATGCCGCCGAGAAGGCCTTTTTCCGGCCGGCGCTCAAAAAGAATGTCGCCGCGCGCATTGAAAAGCGCAAAGACTGCGCCGCGCCGCGTCGGCTTTTGCGCCTTCGCCTTGCGCCTCGGATACGCCTCCGCTTCACCGGCTTCGCGCGCCGCGCAATCTTCAGACAGCGGACAGAGGTCGCAAGCCGGATTTTTCGGCCGGCAGACCAGCGCACCGAGATCCATCAACCCTTGCGCAAAATCGCCGGATCGGCGCGCCGGCCAAACCTCATCCATGCGCTTGCGGACAATCGCTTTCAAGGCGGGGCCCGTCTCGTTGAGCCGAAAGAGACGCGCGGCCACGCGTTCGATATTGCCGTCGACGACGACGGCGCGCCGGTCAAAAGCGATAGCGGCGATGGCGGCGGCGGTGTATTTGCCGACGCCCGGCAACGCCTTCAGATTTTCCTCCGTATCGGGAAAAACGCCGCCATGATCTGTGGCGATCATTTGCGCGCATTTGTGGAGGTTTCGCGCCCGCGCATAATAGCCAAGGCCCGCCCATTCGCCGAGAACGTCGTCAAGGGGCGCTGCGGCGAGCGCGCCTATGTTCGGCCAGCGGGCAAGAAACGCGTCGAAGCGCGGGCCGACGGTCGCGACCGTCGTCTGCTGCAGCATGATTTCGCTCAGCCAGACGGCGTAAGGGTCAGGGCGCGCGCCGTCTTTTCGCTGGGCCGGCCCGACGCGCCAGGGCAGGACGCGCGCATTTGCGTCGTACCAGCGCAATAGCGCCCGCGGCCAGCGTGCGCCGCACCGCGCGTGCGTTTGGGCGTCCTTTTTTCCACCGGCGGTGTCATAGGCCATAGCGCGCATGTTATGATGCGAGCGCTCCGCCGGTGCAAAAGCAAATGCCTGCGGCGCCTTGGACCATTGGCCGGTCGCAACACTAAACGGTCGCAACAGTGAACGGTCGCAACGATGCCGCCTTATGAGCGATATGTTTTCAGGACCCGGCGCGTGCGCGCGGCGCCGCCAAAGGCGGCGCGGGCGGCGGCCAAGATTTTTGAGCGCCTCGCCAAGTCGACCCGTTTCGTCGACCCGGACCTCGCCAAGCGATGGGGCGAAATCGCCGGCGACGACGTCGCGAGCTTGGCGCGCCCGGGCCGGCTGACGGGCCGCGGGCCGGGGCGCAGCCTTGAAATCGTCGCCCGCGACAGCGCCGCGGCGGCCGAGATCGGCATGCGCGCCGACGCTCTTATCGAGCGCGTGAACCGGTTTCTGGGACCCGGCGCGGTGTCGCGCATCGCGATCCGCCAGGAATCGGGCGGCGCGGATTTTACCGACCAGCAGGGCCAGCCCGATGCGGAGGGCGCCGACGAGAGCGGGCTCGGCGCCGCCCTCGCCTCCTTCCGCAACGCGGTAAAAACCGGGAAAAGCTGACAATCTGTCATGATTTGGGGCTTGCCTCGCCCGGCCCCATCGGCGAGTCTCCGCGGCAAATTTCAAGACGCTTCGGCGCCGCGCGCCGCTCTGAGAAAAAGGTGAAGTGTAGACATGTTGAAATCCCTGCCGCGCGCCTGTTTTTACGCCGTTCTTTCAGGCGCCGCCCTCGCATTGGCGGCTTGCGGCGGAGAGCCCGGCTCGGACACGGAGGAGGCCGGCGCTTCTGAGACGATCGACACGACAAACAAGGGCGCGCTTTCGGAAATGGCGCTCGGCGCGCCAGACGCCCCGGTCACGGTGATCGAATACGCCTCGATCACCTGCCCGCATTGCGCGACCTTCCACGAGCGCGTCTTCCCGACGATCAAGAAGGACTATATCGAGACCGGAAAAGTGCGGTTTGTGTTCCGCGAATTTCCGACCGCGCCGGCGGAGCTCTCGGTCGTCGGCTCGATGCTGGCGCGATGCGCCGCGGACAAGGGCGGTCAGGACGCCTATTTCCTCGTTCTCGGCTCGTTGTTCCAGACCCAGCAAAAATGGATCTATGGCGAGACCCGCGATGAGCTGATGAAAATCGCCGCCCAGGCCGGGCTTGACCAGTCGGATTTTGACGCCTGCGTGCGCCGCCAGGAGCTGATCGACCTGATCAACGGAAATGTGGATGCGGCCGTCGAAAAATACCGGATCAATTCAACCCCGAGCTTCGTCATTAACGGTACGCTGCGGAACTTCTCGACGGTCGAGGCGATGTCCGAGGCCCTCGACGAAGCGCTCGCGCGGGCCGAAGGCTGAGCTGGCGGCGATGGCGTTGCGTTTCTGGAAACGGCTAATGGGCGCTGCGCTCGCTTCGGCGGCGGGGCTTTTTCTTTTTATGTCCGGCGCGGCTGCGCAAGAGCGCGGGTCGCTCGCGGACATGACGCTGGGCGCCGACGATGCGCCCGTTCGGCTCATCGAATACGCCTCGCTCACCTGCAATCATTGCGCGGCCTTTCACGCGGAAGCCTTTCCCCGCCTCAAATCCGACTATATCGAGACCGGAAAAGTCCATTTCACCTTGCGCGAATTGCCCGTGGTCCCGGCGCATCCGGCGCTGGTCGCGCGCTCTTACGCCGGCACAATGCTGGCGCGCTGCATCGCCGATGAAGACGGCGCCGAGGGCTATTTTTCGGCGATGAAAACGCTCTTTGAAGCGCAAAAGATCTGGGCCTTTGGCGAGGATGCGCGCGGCGAGCTTTTGAAGATCGCCAATGACGCCGGCCTTGACGAGGCGGGCTTCGACGCCTGCATCGCGCGCGAGGATCTGATCACGCATATTGACAAGAATGTTGCAATTGCCACGGACGAATTTGCCGTTCGCGCAACGCCGGGCTTTATCATCAATGGCGACTATCGGCGCTACGACTCCTTCGAGGCGCTCTTTGACGCTCTCGACGCGGCCGTTGAAAAGGCCAGCGGAGGCGCGGGTTAACTTTCCCCAGCTGGCGGTAATGGCTTGGCCGGCGGGCAGAATCGGCGACCATTAAAGGTCTGTCTGAAAGCATAGCGCGCCCCCCGCGAGCCGGGACGCGCGCAAATGAGGTCGGGAACGACGCGTGAAGTTTACGAATGTCCGCCTTGTCGGCTTTAAGTCTTTTGTCGAGCCGACTGATTTCGAGATCCGCGACGGGCTGACCGGCATCGTCGGGCCGAATGGCTGCGGCAAGTCGAACCTTCTGGAAGCCCTGCGCTGGGTGATGGGCGCGACATCTGCGAAAGCCCTGCGCGGCGACGGGATGGACGCGGTGATCTTTTCGGGCACCTCGATGCGCCCCTCGCGCAACTGGGCAGAGGTGATCCTGACCCTCGACAATTCGGATCGCTCGGCGCCGGCTGATTATAATGACGCCGACGTTTTAGAGATTTCGCGCCGCATCATCCGCAAGGACGAGGGCACGCAGTCGATCTATCGGATCAATTCCAAAGACGTGCGCGCAAAAGACGTCCAGCTCCTGTTCGCGGACGCATCGACGGGCGCCAACTCGCCGGCGCTCGTCCGCCAGGGCCAGATTTCGGAGCTGATCAACGCCAAGCCCCAAAACCGGCGTCGCCTTCTGGAAGAGGCCGCCGGGGTGACGGGTCTGCATTCGCGCCGGCATGAAGCGGAATTGCGCCTGCGCGCGGCCGAGCAAAATCTTGAGCGCCTCGATGATGTCATCGGCGAGCTTGAAACCCAGAAAGCCGCTCTCGCGCGTCAGGCCCGCCAGGCGACGCGCTATCGCAATGTCTCCGGCGATATCCGCCGGGCCGAGGCGATGCTGTGTTACCTGCGCTGGCGCGACGCGACCGCTGCGCAGGAAACCGCCGCCCACGGACTATCAGAAATCGGCGCGCGCATCGAAGAGACCGCGCGCGCCGCGGCCGCCGCTTCAACGGCGCAGAGCGATGCGCACGATGCGCTCGATCCGTTGCGCCTCGCCGAAGCCGAAGCCGCCGCGGGCCTGCATCGCCTCACCGTTGCGCGGGAAAATCTCGATGATGAAGCAACGCGCGCCGAGGCCGAGCTCGCGCGCCTGACGGCTGACGCATCACGCCTCAAAGACGATATCGCGCGCGAGAAAGGCCTTCTCGCTGACGCCGAGACCGCCGACGACGACTGCCGGCGCGAGGAAGCCGCGCTGCAAGAGGCCGAGGCCTCGCAAGCTGACAGTCTTGCCGCGGCGCAAAGCGCGATGGCGGCCGCGAGCGAGGCGCTCGCCGAGGCCGAAGCGGCGTTCGACACGAAAAGCGCGGAGGCCGCGACCATCGACGCGCGCCGGCGCGCGGTGGCGGACGCGATTGCGAGCGCCGAACGCCGGCTGCAGAAAATCGCCAACCAGACGACCACATTCCGCGAGGAACGCGACTTCATCGCGCCGAACGCCGAACAGAAGAGAGCCTTCGAAGACGCGAGCGCCAAGTTTACAGCCGCTGAAGAAGCCGCGAGCCGGGCTGAGGCCGCATTCCATCGGGCTGAAGAAGAGCGCGAGGCGGCCGAGCGGGCCGAAACCTCCTTGCGCGGACCATTGCGCGAAGCCGAACAGAGCCTCACCGAAGCTGAAGCCGAGCGCGAGGCCTTGAAAAAAGTGCTCGCCGCCGGCGACGCCGCCGATTGGCGCCCGCTCCTGGAAGAAGTCGAAGTCGAGCCCGGCTATGAAGCCGCCCTCGCGGCGGCGCTGGGAGATGATCTCGCCGCGGCGACGGATGAGGCCGCCCCCGCGCACTGGTCGGAAGCCGGCCGCGATCCAGCGCGCGAGGCGTTGCCCGAGGGCGCAGCGCCCCTGTCGCATTATGTCCGTGCGCCGAGCAATCTGAACCGCCGCCTCGCCGCCATCGGCGTCGTCGAGGAAGCCGACATCAATCGCTTGCGCGCCATGCTGCGTCCCGGCCAGCGCCTTGTCACCCGCGCCGGCGGGCTCACGCGATGGGACGGGTTCGTCGCGCGCGCCGACGCGAAGACGGCCGCCGCCATCCGGCTCGAACAGCGCAACCGCCTGAGCGTTCTGGAAGCCGATGTCGAAACCGCGAACGCCCGCCTTGTGGCCGCAAAAGCCCGCCATGATGAGACGGCGGGCGCGCTCTCAAGCGCGCAGCGTTTTGAACGCGAAGCGCGCGCGCTCTTCTCTGACGCCCGCAAGGGTCTCGACACGGCCCGCGCCAATCTCTCCGCCATCGAGCGCGAGCATCAGCGCGCGAGCGCAAGACTCTCCGCGATCGATGAGAATCTCGCCCGCCTCGGCGAGGACGAAACCGAAACCCGCAAAAGCCTCGAAGAACAGATCGCAGCGCGCGCGGATTTGCCCGACGCTGATGCGATCGCTGATGCGCTGGGGGCTTTGCGCGAGCGCGTTGAAGCGGCCCGCGCCCATGCGGGCGATGCGCGAAGCGCCCATGGCGAGCTTTCCCGCGAGGCCGAAGCCAGGGCCGAACGCCTTAAAGAGGCCGCGCGCGAGGCCGCGCTCTGGGCCGAACGCGCCGAGACGGCGCGCGCGCGCATCGCCGATCTCATCGAACGCCTGAAAGAAACAGAAGCCCAGCTTAAAGCGGCCGCCGACGCCCCGCTCGCCATCGAGGAAAAACGCAAAGCCCTTCTCGACCAGATCGAGGCGGCTGAGGCGCGCCGGCGCGAGGCCGCTGACGCCCTCGCCCAGGGCCAGCGAAATGCGCAAGAAGCGGATAAAGCGGCCAAGACGGCGGACGCCGAGGCCGGCGAAGCGCGCGAGGCGCGCGCCCGTCTTGAAGCGCAGGCCGACGCCGCAGCCGAGCGCGTTGAAGAAGCGATCCATCTCGCTCAGGAAACCTGCGAAGCCGCGCCCGACGCGCTCCTCGCCATCGCCGAGCACAAAGAAGGCAAAGACCTGCCGGCGCGCGACGATGTTGAGCGCAAGCTCGAACGCTATAAGCGCGAGCGGGAAAATCTCGGCGGCGTTAATCTGCGCGCTGACGAAGAGCTTCGCGAAGTCGGCGAGCGCATGGAGACGCTGGGCCTCGAGCGCGAGGACTGCGACTCGGCGATCCGAAAATTGCGCGCCTCCATCGGCGGGCTAAACCGCGAAGCGCGCCAGCGCCTGCTTGAGGCCTTCGACACGGTGAATTCGAATTTCGGCTCGCTCTTCAAGCGGCTCTTCAATGGCGGCCAGGCGGAGTTGCGCCTCATCGACTCAGACGATCCGCTGGAGGCCGGCCTTGAGATCATGGTCTCCCCGCCGGGCAAAAAGCTCGCCTCGATGTCGCTCATGTCCGGCGGCGAACAGGCGCTGACGGCGACGGCGCTCATCTTTGCGGTGTTCATGGCGAACCCTGCGCCGGTTTGCGTCCTCGACGAGGTCGACGCGCCGCTCGACGACGCCAATGTCGAGCGTTTCTGCCGGCTTTTGAACGAGATGGCCGCCGAAACCGACACCCGCTTCGTCATCATCACCCACCATGCGCTGACCATGTCGCGCATGGACCGGCTCTTCGGCGTCACCATGATCGAACGCGGCGTCTCGCAGCTTGTCTCGGTCGATCTCTCCCGCGCCGAACAACTCGCCGCCGCGGAGTAAGCGCGCCCTCGCACAAGGCGCCGCCGGGTCTCGCGCAGGCGTTCCTTTGCCGTCATACTCTTTGCAATCTGGAGGTCCGTCATGGCGAAGCGAGGCTCCTGTCTTGTCGTCGGCGCCGGCGACGCCACCGGCGGCGCGATCGCGCGCGCCTTTGCGCGCGAGGGTCTCGTTGCTTGCGTTAATCGCCGGCCGCGCCACGCCGAGGCCTTGCAAAAACTCGCCGACACGATAACCGCCGACGGAGGCGCGGCGCACGCCATGCCGGCGGATGCACGCGATGAAGACGCCATGTCTGCGCTTTTCGAGAAGATCGAAAACGAGATCGCGCCGCTCGAAGTCGTCGTCTTCAATATCGGCGGCAACGTGAATTTTCCGATCGCGGAAACAACGGCGCAGGTCTATCGCAAGGTCTGGGAGCTCGGCGCTTTCGCCGGCTTCCTGACGGGCCGTGAGGCGGCGAAGCGCATGACGGCGCGCGGGCGCGGCACGATCATTTTCACTGGCGCGACGGCGAGCGTTCGCGGCGGAGCCGGTTACGCCGCTTTCTCTGGAGCGAAACACGCCTTGCGCGCCCTCGCCCAGTCCATGGCTCGCGAGTTGGGGCCGAAGAATATCCATGTCGCCCATGTCGTCATCGACGGCGCCATCGATACTGAGTTCATCCGCGGCCTCGTTCCGAACGCTGAGGCCCTCAAAAAAGACGATGCGCTGCTATCGCCTGACGCCATCGCCGAAAATTATGTCATGCTGCACAAACAGCCGCGCACGGCCTGGACGCATGAACTCGATTTGAGACCATGGCGCGAGAAATGGTGAGAGAAAATGACGACGCTTGAATTCTGTTTCGATTTCGCGAGCCCGAACGCCTATCTCGCATACCGCGCCCTGCCCGGCGTGATCGAGCGTACGGGCGCGGAGCTTCAGTATACGCCTGTTCTCCTCGGCGGGCTCTTCAAAGTGACGGGCAACCAGTCGCCGATCGTCGCCTACGCCAATGTCCCGAACAAAATGGCTTATGAGCAACTGGAGATCCAGCGCTTCATCAAGAAGCATTCGCTGACGCAGTTTAAGTTCAACCCCAACTTCCCGATCAACACGCTGCTGTTGATGCGCGGCGCTATCGTCGCCGACAGGGACGGCCGTCTAGAAGAGTATGTCGAGGCGGGATTCAGCCACATGTGGGAGGCGCCGAAGAAGATGGATGAACCGGACGTCTTCACCGCCGCGCTCTCTGAATCAGGGTTTGAGGGCGCCTCCATATTGGAGCGAACACAAGACCCAGCCGTCAAACAGGCGCTGATGGACAATACATCGCGCGCCGTCAAACGCGGCGCCTTCGGCGCGCCGACCTTTTTCGTCGGCGAGGAAATCTATTTCGGCAAGGACCGCCTCGGCCAGGTTGAAGAAGCGCTGGGCGCCGCCGCTTAGCCGTTAAACATCGACCTTTCTTCGCGCGTCGGCGGCTCCGGCTTGAATTCGCCGACATCGTCGAACGCCTTGCGGAATGCGGGGCGCTGGGCGAGCGTTGAAATATAGCGCCGGAATACCTTGTCCTGACACAGACCATAGCCGCGCGCCCAGCTCACCGAGTGGCCGAGGACGCAGTCCGCAGCAGTGAAATCGTCGCCGCAGGCGAAAGGATGGCGCTCAAGCCGCGCCGCTAATTGCGGCTCGACTTCCGTTTCAAATTTTGCGCGGTAGCGCTCGACCGTCCGGCGATCGCATTCGTCCGCCGGCAAGACATGCTCATGAATGCGGATCTGCCACAACATCATGTCCATGGTCGTCCCGGCGAACTGCAACATCTGCTGATAGTCGGCGCGCTCTTTCGACAGCGGCGCCGGGGCGAGACCCTTATCGGGGAACGCGTCAGCGAGGAACGAAACCATCGCCGTGCTCTCCAGCATTGTCGTTCGGGCGCCGTCATCCCATTCGATCTCGAGGACCGGCACATTATGATTGGGATTGCGCGCCAGATGGTCGGCGCCGTACTGCTCGCCCGCGTAGAGGTCGACGCGCCGGGTTTCAAAGTCATCGCCGACGGTCTCATACAACGCCCAGCGCACGCGCGCGCTGCGCGTCGCGGGATAATGATAGAGCGTGAATTTCATGAGGCCGGCCTTTCCTTGAAATCGTGTATTGATGATTTCGCCCTCCGCAAACGGGCGCGCAACTCATTTATCAGGCGAAACTGTCGGCGGATTTGCGCCCTCGGCGTCCGCATCGAAGCGCTTACTCGCCCTCACGACTTCCTCAGAACTTTCTGAGCGCGAATTTTCTCGTAATTTTCGGCAAATAAATACGATCAAAAACAATGCCTTGCGGAAAAAGCACTCGTTTCAGCGAATTTTCATGACAATCTCATGACAATCCGCGCGCACTTCGATCATCCCTGCGCCGGCGGAAAGACGGCCTTACCGCCTGACTGCGTTCACATCACATTACAGGGAGAGATCACATGCCGAAAGAAATGCAAACCATCCTCGCCGCGTTCCTCGCTGGCGGACTGTTGCTGATAACGACCAATGTCGAAGCCGCCGACGCGCCGATAGTCGATTTCAAGTTCGAATATGAAATGTCCGAGCTTTCGGACCCTTCTGCAGGGCGTGAGATGGAAAGGCGTCTGCGCATGGAGGCGCGCCGTTATTGCACCGCGCTTTACGGGCCGCGCAGTTCGATCCCGGCCAGGACCGGATGCGTGCGCGGGATCGCTGTCCACGCCATGCGTCTGATTGAGGGCGAAGGCGGCAGCTGACTTTAAAGAGTCGCGGTCCGGAACAGGGCGCGCGCCACCTTCCGGCGCGCGTCGCTCAACACCGTTTTGGCGATTCGCCGCGGCGAGACGCCGCGCTAATATTTCCAAAGTAATTTCAGCACTTTACACATGAAATCCGTTGCTTGACGCTGCGGTGCGGCGCCTCTATGGTCCGCCGCGATTTCGAGGGGCGCGCGCGTTCGTTCGCGCGCTCATTTTCGAGCATGGTGATGTCGAAAGACGCCGGCAAAGAGGCGCCGCCCTCGCTGGACGAATTCTCCGAACGCCTTGACGCCATGCGCGGCGAGGACGAGCCGGAAAAACCGTCAAGCGGCCCCGCCTGGGGCAAGGCGATGCGGGCTTCGTCGGATCTTCTCGCCGGTCTCGCGGTCGGCACCTTGATCGGATATCTCCTCGATCGCTGGCTGGGCACGTCTCCATGGCTGCTTCTCGTCGGCATCGGTCTTGGGTTCGCCGCGGGGCTGCGCAATCTGTCGCGGTCCATAAAATAAGAGGGGCTCCGTCGTCGGAGCAAAAAAGGCGGCCCCGAATGTCGCCTAAGAAGAGACGGAACAGATATGTTTTATCCCACCGCCGCCGGCCCCATGGATCAGTTCGAGATCATCCCGATCGTTGATCTCAATCTCGGCGCCATCGACATCTCGCTGACCAATTCCGCCCTCTGGATGCTGATCTGCACCGGCGCCATCATCATCTTCTTCGCCGCCGCGACGCGCCGGGCCGCCATCATCCCCAGCCGCCTGCAATCGGCGGCGGAAGTTCTCTATGAGTTTGTCTCCGACCTCGTGCGCGACACGATCGGGCCGGAAGGACGCAAGTTTTTTCCTTACGTCTTCACCCTGTTCCTCTGGATCCTGATCGCCAATCTCTTCGGCATGATCCCGACCCTGCCGGGCCTGCCGCACGCGGCGCACACCTTTACGACGACGAGCCACCTCATCGTCACGCTGGCGCTCGCCATGGTGACGATCACCATCGTCATTGTTTACGGCTTCTGGAAGAACGGGCTCGGCTTTTTTAAGCTGTTCGCGCCGTCGGGCCTGCCGATCTGGCTGATGCCGCTTCTCGTCCTGATCGAGGTGATCTCGTTCCTGTCGCGCCCGCTTTCCCTCGCCATCCGGCTTTTTGCGAACATGTTCGCTGGCCATGTGATCTTGAAGCTGTTCGCCGGCTTCGTTGTCTCACTACTGGGCGCCGGCGGTTTCGTGATGGCCTTCGGCGTTGCGCCGTTCCTCGGCTCGGTCGCGGTGACCGCGCTTGAGTTTCTGGTCGCTGCGCTGCAGGCCTATGTCTTCGCCGTCCTCACTTGCATCTATCTGAACGACGCGGTGCACGCCGCCGACCACTGACGATTTTCCCGCGCGGATTATAAGGGCCATCCGCGACGCCGGGACCAAAGGCTCAAAATGAAATTGAAACTTCAGGAGTGACGAAAAATGGAAGCAGAAGCAGCTAAACTGATCGGCGCCGGTCTCGCCGCGATCCCGCTCGCGGGCGCTGGCGTCGGCCTCGGCCTCATCTTCGGCAACTTTCTCTCCGGCGCGTTCCGCAACCCGTCCGCGGCCGCCCAGAACCAGCCGACCATGCTCCTCGCCTTCGCGCTGACCGAATTTACCGGTCTTCTCGGCTTCGCGATCGCGATGATCATTCTCTACACGTTCTAAACAAGAACCGCGCGCCCGGCTTCACCGGGCGCGAAGGAGCAGAGGTCCCCCTTGTCTCTTCTCGGATTGGCGATCGCCGCGGCCGCGGCGGCTGAAGGCGCAGCAAGCGAAGCCTCATCGGCCGGCCTGCCGCAACTCGACCCCACCTGGTGGCCGAGCCAGCTGTTTTGGCTCGCGCTCACCTTTGGCGTTCTTTACTGGCTGATGTCCTCTCGCTTCCTGCCGGCCATCGGCGGCGCCATCGAAGAGCGCCGCGACCGCATCGCCGACGATCTCGACCAGGCCGCCGAGTTCAAGCACCAGGCCGACGAGGCGGAGGCCGGCTATAACAAGTCCCTCGCCGACGCCAAGGCGAAAGCGCAAGCCATCGCCGCCGATACGCGCGCGGAGATGGACGCGGAAATCTCCGAAATGCAGTCCGAGGCCGATGAAAAGCTGCAGGGCAAGCTTGAGGCGGCCGAGGCGCGCATTGCGGAAATGAAGGCGGAAGCCTCGCAGAAGGTCGAAGCGGCCGCCGCCGACGCCGCCCGCGCGATCGTCGAAACGCTCATCGACGAGGCGCCGACAGAAGAGGCGGTCTCGCGCGCTGTCGCAGGCGTCTCCGGCAAGGACAAAACCTCATGATCTCGATCGCCGCCATCGCCGCCGCCGCCGCAGAGGAAGGCAAGGACGCCGCTTCCGGCGGGCTTCTCGCCGATTCTTCTTTCTGGGTCCTGATCGCCTTCATCATCGTGATCGGCGTCTTTGCGCGCGCCGGCGTCCACAAGATGATCGCCTCCGGTCTCGACAAGCGCGCCAATCGGATCGCCGACGAGATCAATGAGGCGCGCAAGATGCGCGAGGAAGCCCAGGAGCTGCTCGCGCAATATCAGCGCCGCCAGCGCGAGGCGGAGAGCGAAGCCGCCGCCATCATCGAGCAGGCAAAAAAAGACGCCAAGATCATGGTCACGGAAGCGCGCGAGAAACTGAACGCGCAGATGGAGCGCCGCGCGAAAGCCGCCGAAGACAAGATCGCCCGCGCTGAAGCGCAAGCCCTCTCCGAGGTTCGCGGCCAGGCCGCCGACGTCGCCGTCGCCGCCGCCCGCGAGATCATCCGGGAGCGGATGGACTCCGGCGCCCAAAGCGCTTTCGTCGACAAAGCGATCGCCGAACTGCGCGGCAAGCTAAATTAGAAATTTTGCGTGCGCTTGCCAGCGTCCTTCGCCAAGCTCAGGATGAGGAGCCGGGACGCAGCATTTGAGCATTATGCAATCAATCGGCATCGCAGTCCTTCGGGACAATTTCCCCTTCACCCTGAGGATTTCCGCAAAGCGGACTGTCACGAAGGGCGACGGGAAATCCCTCAGGATGAAGCGATGCAAGCTTGTTTCATAACCGTCTAATCTTGGATCCCGGCTTTCGCCGGGATGAGCCGTCGTGGTACCACTCCGATATCGTTTAGTCAGGATGACGTGGGAGCATACCTGCCGTGATGCGCATCCGGCCCGACAACGCCTACGCCGAAGACGTTCTCTCCTTTTGGTTTGAAGAGACGAAGCCCAGCCAGTGGTATCGCCGCGACGCGCGCTTTGACGCGCTGTGCCGGCGCCGCTTTGGGCCATTGCTCGCCGCCGCGCGCGACGGCGCGCTCGATGTATGGCGGGCGAGCCCGCGTCCGGCGCTCGCGCGGATCATCATTCTCGATCAGTTTTCGCGGAATATTTACCGGGACGATTCGCGCGCCTTCGCGCAGGACCCGCTGGCGCTATCAGCCGCGCGCGACGCGGTCGCTCGCCGGTTCGATCTTCTCTTTCCGCAGCGAATGCAGGCCTTCTTCCTGATGCCCTTCATGCATGCTGAAGACATGGCCGCGCAGGATCTTTCCGTGCGCTATTTCATGACCCGGCATCCGGGCGCGGGAAACCTCTCTTACGCAATTGACCATCGCGACATTATCGACCGCTTCGGCCGGTTCCCGCACCGGAACAGAATATTGGGGCGACGATCAACGCCGGAAGAGATTCAGTTTCTGAAACGCGGCGGGTTCAATCCTTAGGCGGCTCAAAAAACGCCCATGGCGAGGCCGGCGCCGAGCGCCGCGCCAATCTCCCGGCATTTCTCAAGGTCCTCTTCCGGAATCGTTTTTTGCGCCAGAATTTCTTCGGGCGTCTGCGCATGGGTGCATACGATCAGGGGTTCCTGCGCGATCTTGAGCCGCCACCCCTTGGCGATCCGCGCCGTCTGGCGCACGGCGTTCTCGCCGTCTGACCCTGCGCAGACCAGCTGCGCGTAAGGGCGCCCGTCGATCTTGCCGAGGACCGGATAGTAACACCGGTCATAAAAATCCTTCATGACGCCGGCGATGGCGGCGAGATTTTCGGGCGCCGCAAAGATATAGCCGTCCGTACTCAGAAGATCGTCAGGCCCGGCGTTCGGCGCCTTTTTGAGGATTGTTTCGGTCTCGGCGCACGCCGCCTCAGCCGCGGCCTCCGCCATCTGGCGCGTGCCGCCGGTTTTCGAGTGATAGACGATCAGAAGCCGCGCCACGAAACCCTGTTCTCACCCGGAAAGGCGGTTCGATGCATTGCCGGCGTTAAGCCACGCTCCGTCGATTTTCCGAACCATCATCACCCACGCCCATTGATCGTCAAAGGGCTCGGCGTCGTTTTTCGTGACACCGGCCGGGCGCACCTGCACCGTAATCCACCCGATGTCGCCGCTTTCAGCAACTTCGATTTCCGGCGTTGTGAGATCGACATATCGTCTGTAATCGAGCTGTTCGAAGAGAGACAGAAACTGCGCGCGCGTGTCTTCGCGCGTCGGCTCGAAGACTGCGCCGCCGTCGGCGACAATCGTATCAGGCGCCGTCAGGGCGGCGATCATATCAGCGTCGCCGAGGCAGTGAGCCGCCAGAAGCTTTCGGTGCAGCCGGTAGATATTCGCCTCATCAAAGGAGACGTCGCCCAGCGCATCGGCATACCATAATGGTGAACGGTTTTCGATGCTGATTTCCGTATACGAATAATCAAACAGGCGCGATCCATCATCGACGCGCATCTCAAAAGGCAGAAGGCGCCCGTCCACATTGCGCCAATCGGAGAAGTGAACGTCGATAGCGGGAACATCAGGAAATTCGAACCTCATGCCGCGAGGCTCGCCAGCCGCTTCGCTTTGGACGAGATAAGCGACGCCGCCATAGGGATAGTCGCCGACCCGGGCGCGCCTGGTGGCGTTGTCGAACTCGATCTCACGATCGCTCTCGGTCGCCATCACCTCATCGAAATGAAGGAGCATCGCGTGAAACTGGTGCCCGAGGGCGAACATTTTTTCAAAGTCAGTCCCTGCGGCGAACCGCTCGCCTGCGCGAACCCAACTGACCGGTCCTTCGATCGCCGTCAGCCGGGGCGCGCCATCGATGATCTGAACGAACGCGGCGTTCTCATGCGATTGAAAATAGCTCCGGGTTTCAAAAGCACCGCCGTCGGACACCGAAACGCTGGCCGCTGTCTCAATTGCGCGCGGCGAACAGGCGTCGCTCGCATGAACAGGCGCCGCGAAGGCGAGCAAACCGAAGACGCCTGCGCCGAGACGCAGCCGGTTTTTCCCGGCGTTGGTCATTGGTTTTTTCATCACTGACCTCCCATAGCTTCCGCTTATTATTCGGCGGCGCGATATTCCGAAGGCTTTTGCGGGCGGCTGCGCGCCAATAATTCATTGAGCGGAATTGACGTCCCGTCTTCCTGCTGGATGCGCACGTGAAAGCGTTTCAGATTACGCGCATGGGCGGCGCCGCAGGAATGGGCGATCATGGCGACATCCTTGCGCATCTTCTCCACATAACTTGCAACGCGCGGCGCTTTCGCGCGCGGGTTGAGCCCCCCTTGCAAGGATTTCTTGTGCGTCGTGACGCCGGTCGGGCAATTGTTTGTGTTGCATCGGAGCGCCTGGATACAGCCTATCGCAAACATGAAGCCGCGCCCGGTATTGACGACATCGGCGCCGGCGCAATAGGCCCAGGCGACCTCCGCCGGCGTGACGAGCTTGCCCGAGACGATGATCTTGATCCGGTCGCGCAAGCCCCGGCGCTCCAGGATGTCGACTAGCATCGGCAGCGCCTGCTTCAACGGCAGCCCGACATTGTCCATCAGCGACATGGGCGCCGCGCCGGTGCCGCCATCCCCGCCGTCGAGGGTGATGAAGTCAGGCGCCGATTGAACGCCGCGTCTTTCAATCTCGTCGCATAATTCGTCGACCCAGCCATAAGAGCCCATCACCGTTTTAAAGCCGGTGGGCAGCTTGGAGACGGATCGCACGCGCTCGATGAAGTCGATCAGCTCACGAACATTGTCGATCTCGGGATGCCGGTTGGGACTGATCGAGGCCTCGCCGGTCTTGATGCCGCGGATTTTCGCGATCTCGCGCGTCACTTTCGCCGCCGGCAAGATGCCGCCCTTGCCGGGCTTGGCGCCCTGGGCGAGCTTCACTTCGATCATCTTGACTTGGGGCTTGGCGGCGAGATCGGCGAGTTTTTTCTCATCAAGCCCGCCGTCTTTATCGCGCACGCCATATTTCGCCGTGCCGATCTGGAAGATGACGTCGCAGCCGCCCTCGAGGTGATAGGGCGCAAGCCCGCCCTCGCCGGTGTTGAGATAGCATCCCGCCAACGCGGCGCCGCGCGACAGGGCCTGCAATGCCGGTTTCGAAAGCGAGCCATAGCTCATGGCGGAAATATTGATGATCGAGGAGACGAGGTAAGGGTTTTCCGTATAGGGACCGAACTCGACAGGCGGCGGGTCCGAGGCCTCCTCGTCGAGGCGGGGAAAGGCGCAATTGACGAAAATGGGCGTGCCGACAATGCTGAGATTGCGGGTCGAGCCAAAGGGCTGGGTGTTGTTCTTTCCCTTTGCGGATTTGTAGATCCAGTCGCGCTCAGCCCGGTTGAAGGGCATCTCTTCGCGGTCGAGGGCGAAGAAATACTGCCGAAAAAATTCGCCAAGCCGGGTGAAAAGCTCGCGGAACCGCCCGATCACCGGATAGTTGTGGCGCACCGCGTCGCGCGACTGGTTGGCGTCGAGGATGTAAAGAACGATCACCAGCAAAGCGCCGAGACCGACGACGACGATGAACGTCGCCGCCATGGCCTCAAGGCCCGTCATCGCCCACTCACTGAGCCTGTCCATCATCGCTCCTGACGCTCGCCCCAATACCGAGCGCAGAGACTAGCCGCTTTGCAGCGGGCCCGTGAACCGGGCCTTGCGCATTTTGATGGCGCATCCGGCCAGATCAGCGTGCTATTCGGCCGGCGATTATTCCGCGGCTTGCGCCGGCTCAGGGGGAACCCAGCGCAGCACGGGATTGCGCGCGGCGCCGGTCTCGTCAAGGCGGCGGCGCGGGGCGTGCACGGGCGCCGCCTTGAAGCGCGCCGTTTCGCCGGCCTTGGCCTTGCGCGCAAGATCAATTAGCGCATCGCAGAACTGGTCAAGCTCGCGTTTTGATTCCGACTCCGTCGGCTCGATCAACATCGCGCCCTTGACGACCAGCGGGAAATACATGGTCATCGGGTGATAGCCCTCATCGATCATCGCCTTAGCAAAGTCGATGGTTTCAACGCCGGTGTCTTTCAAGAAGCGGTCGTCAAACAACGCCTCATGCATGCAGAAGCTGTCAAAAGCGGGCGAGAGTTCGGTCTTGAGGCGCGCCAATACATAGTTCGCGTTCAGAACAGCGTCTTCTGCGGCCTGCGCGATGCCGTCCGCGCCATGGCTCATCATGTAGGAGAGCGCGCGCGTGAACATGCCCATCTGGCCGTGGAACGCGGTGAGCCGTCCGCCGGCTTCGCCTTCGCCTTCGGCGGCCGCCGCGCGGCGCGTCTCGACGAGGTGGTAGCGTCCGTCTTCAGCAACAACGTATGGCACCGGCGCGAAGGGGGCCAGCGCGTCGGACAAAACCGTCGGGCCAGAGCCCGGCCCGCCGCCGCCATGAGGCGTTGAAAAGGTCTTGTGAAGATTGATGTGCATGGCGTCGACGCCGAGATCCCCGGGCTTTGCCTTGCCGGCGATGGCGTTGAAATTCGCGCCGTCGCAATAGAAATAGCCGCCCGCTTCGTGCACCGCGTCGGCGATCTCGCGGATGTCGCGTTCAAAGAGCCCGCAGGTGTTGGGGTTCGTCACCATGATGCCGGCGACATCGGGCCCGAGCTTTTCCTTGAGCGCCGCAAGGTCGACCCGGCCCGTATCGTCGGCCGGAATCTCGTCGACGGTGAAGCCGCATTGCACCGCCGTCGCCGGATTTGTTCCGTGGGCGGATTCAGGCGCAAGGACGCGCAGACGGACATCCGCCTCGCCGCGCGCCTCGATCGCGGCCTTGATCGCCATCATCCCGCAAAGCTCGCCATGGGCGCCCGCTTTCGGGCTCATGGCGACGGCGGGCATGCCGGTCAGTTCTTTGAGCCAATGGGCGAGCGTGTCGATCAGTTCAAGCGCGCCTTGCGCCGCCAATTGCGGCGTCATGGGGTGAAGATCGGCGAAACCGGGCAGTCGCGCGATCTTCTCATTGAGGCGCGGATTGTGCTTCATGGTGCATGAGCCCAGGGGGAAGGGTCCCATGTCGATGGCGTAATTCTTTTGCGACAGACGCACGAAATGGCGCATCGCCTCGGGCTCGGAAAGGCCGGGCAGGCCGATATCGGCATTGCGCTCGAGCCCGCCGAGGCGCGATTTGACGCCGTCCGGCTCCGGAAGGTCGACGCCGGTTCCGGCGAAATCGCCGATCTCGAAGATCAAGTCTTCCTCGATCTGCAACGCCTTGTTGCCGGTGAAGGTCTCGCTTTCCATCGACTCAACGCTTTCACTTCGGGTCGGACGACCCTGCTTGTTCATGGTCATCGGTTTTCGCTTTCCGTCGCGGAAACTTCGTCTGTATCCGAATAAATCTCGCCCGCCGCGTCCTCGAAGCGAACGCCCTCTGCGCTTCGCCGGTAAATGAGATCGTAACCGGGATAATGGGCGGTCTCGCCTGCGGGGTTGCGCCAGCCGACTTCGATAAGCCTCGCTGGTTTGTCACCGCGGTTCTCAAAAGTGTGCGGGCGGCCATCGCCCGCCTTGAATCCGGCGCTGTCGCCAGCGCGCAAATGATGCTCCACGCCATCGTCGATCAGCACAACCTCGCCTTCGAGGATGTAGACGAACTCGTCTTCCGTTTCGTGCCAGTGATAAAGGCCCGTTGCCGATCCGGGCGCGAGCGTGACCTCGCCGCATCCAATTTGCGTGAGACCGGCGGCGTCGGAGAGCTTCGTTTTCACGCAGCCATTGGTGCGCGCGCGCAAGGATCCCGGATAGGCCTGGCGCTCATAAACCTCCGCTTTTTGGCGGTCGATGAGGGTCACGACAAAGCCTCCTTCAGCTTCGCAGCGCAGGCTTCGATGTCCGCATCGGTCACGCACTCCGTCGCGGCGACGATGAGCAGATTTTCCGCTTGCGGATCGCCGGCCCAGAGCCGGCCGCCGGGCGCGCCGGCGAGAACGCCCTTGTCCGCCAGCGCATCGACGACTTCGTCGGCCTTTTTCGGCAAGCGCAAGGTGAATTCATTGAAGAAGGCGTTTGTCGCCAGCTCGACGCCGTCAATGGCGCCGAGCGCGTCGGCCGTTTTCACCGCCGCCTCGTGATTGAGAAGCGCAAGCCGCCTCAGCCCCGCTTCGCCAAGCAGCGTCATATGCACGGTGAAAGCGAGCGCGCAGAGACCGGAATTCGTACAGATGTTCGACGTCGCCTTGTCGCGGCGGATATGCTGCTCGCGCGTTGAGAGCGTCAGGACGAAGCCGCGCTTGCCGTCGGCGTCCTTCGCCTCGCCGCAGAGGCGCCCCGGCATCTGGCGCACGAATTTCTGGCGCGTCGCAAAGAGCCCGACATAAGGCCCGCCAAAGCCGAGCGGCACGCCGATGGACTGGCCCTCGGCGACGACGATGTCGGCGCCCATCTCGCCGGGGCTCTTCAGGGCGCCAAGCGAGACGACCTCTGTCACGACGGCGATCAGGAGCGCGCCTTTTTCATGCGCGGCCTCGGCGATGGGCGCAAGGTCGCGGACATTGCCGAAAACATCAGGGGTCTGAACGATGACGCAGGAGGTTTCCTCGTCGATGAGCGATGCAAGATCTTCCGAGCCGGCGACATCGATCGGGGCTAGCACGCATTTTTCATTATGAAGATCCATCTGCGTGCGCGTCACCGCCGCATAATGGGGATGCAGCCCGCCGGAGAGGATCGCTTTCTTACGCTTGTTGATGCGCCGCGCCATCAGGGCCGCCTCGGCGCAGGCCGTCGAGCCGTCATACATCGACGCGTTGGCGACCTCCATGCCGGTCAGCGCCGCGACCTGGGTCTGGAACTCGAAGAGATATTGCAGCGTGCCTTGCGCGATCTCCGGCTGATAGGGCGTGTAAGACGTCAGGAACTCAGAGCGCTGAATGATGTGATCAACGGTCGCAGGGATGTGGTGCTTGTAAGCGCCCGCGCCGATAAAAAAGGGACCGGCGCTCGCGGCGCGGTTCTTTGCAGCCATGGCGCCCAGAGCGCGCTCAACGCCCATCTCGCTCAAATGGTTCGGCAGGTCGAGCGGCGGGTTCAGCGCATCCGGCGGAACGTCCGCGAACAGGTCGTCAATTTGCCCAGCGCCGACGACTTTCAGCATCTGCCGGCGTTCGGCGTCATTTAAAGGAAGATATCGCATGTCTCGTCTGGTCCGACCCTGCTTTGTTAAGCGCTTACTCGTTCTCGGCGAATTCCCGATACGCCGCCTCGTCCATCATCGCATCGAGCTCTGATGCATTGCTCGCCTTGATCTTCACAAACCAGGCCGCGCCTTCCGGGTCTTCATTGACCTTTGCAGGCTCGTCTACGAGCGCCGTGTTGGCTTCGATCACTTCGCCGGAGATCGGCGCATAGACGTCGGAGGCGGCTTTCACCGATTCGACAACCGCCATGTCCTCGCCCTTCCTGAAAGTCTTTCCCGTTTCGGGAAGCTCGACGAAGACGACGTCGCCCAATTGTTCGGCGGCGTGTTTCGAAATGCCGACGATATAAACGTCGCCATCTTCCTTCGCCCACTCATGGTCCTTGGTGAATTTAACGGCCATCAAACAACCTCCTTAGCCCCTGTAATAGCGATGCGGCGCGAATGGCGTTTCAGCGACGCGCGCGGGCAGCGCCTTGCCGCGCACCATCAATTGCACTTGCGTTCCCGGCGCTGCGTAAGGCGCGCCGACATAGCCCATGGCGATCGGCCCGCCGACGCTCGGCCCGTAGCCGCCAGACGTGACGGCGCCGATGGTCTCGCCGTCCGTTGACTGAATTTCCGCGCCTTCGCGCGCCGGCGCCCGCCCCTCCGGAACAAGACCGATGCGCCGCTGCGCCGGACCCTCTTCCAGATGGCGAAGGATGCGTTCAGCGCCTGGAAAGCCGCCCTCGGCGCGCCGCCGCTTGCCGATGACGAAAGCGATATCGCCCTCGACCGGCGTCGTCTCCGGCGTCAGGTCATGACCGTAAAGACAAAGTCCGGCCTCAAGGCGCAAGGAATCGCGCGCGCCAAGACCGATCGCCTCGACATCGGGCTCATCAAGGAGCGTGCGGGCGAGCGCTTCGGCGCGGCCCGCTGGAACGGAGAGCTCGAACCCGTCCTCGCCGGTATAACCGCAGCGCGACACGAAAATTTCAGCGCCATTCCATTGGCGCCGCGTCATGGTCATGAAGGGCTGCTCGCCGGCTCCTGCAAACATCTTGTCGACGACGCCGGCCGCGGCCGGTCCCTGCAGCGCGAGGAGCGCGCGGTCATCGGCGATCTGAAGTCTGGCGCGGGCGCCGAGCTTCTCTTCCATCAGCGCGAAGTCGTCATCCTTGGTCGCCGCGTTGACGACGAGAAAAAGCGAGCCCTGCTTTTCGTCCTCGGGGGCCCTTGTGATCATCAGATCATCGAGGACGCCGCCTTCCTCATTGAGGAGAACGGAATAGCGCAGGCCGCCTTTTTTCAGCTTACGGATTTCCCCCGGAACCAGCGTCTCGATCGCATCGGCGATTTTCTCATGCGCGTCGGCTGCGCCTGCATCGGCCTCCTTGGTCGTCAAAAAGGCCTGGCCCATATGCGAGACGTCAAACAGGCCCGCCTTCTCGCGGGTGTGCAGATGCTCTTTCAGAACGCCAAGACGATATTGCACCGGCATCTCGTAGCCGGCGAAGGCGACCATCTTGCCGCCGAGCTCCTGATGGAGGGCGTGCAACGGCGTTTTCAAAAGCGGCTTTGTCATCGAAGCATTCCCACGACAAAAGGGCCCACGCCGCGATTTGCGGCGACCCCGGCTGTCACGGGAACCTGAGAGATTTCGCGAATCGACGCCAGCAACGACGCCCGTCCGCTTACTCCTTCGGCGGGGCTGCGCGAACGCGGCCCGCTTTCCAGCCTGTCTTTCCCCTTTGCGGTCCTTTTGCCTGAGAGTTTCCGGGGCGGTTGCTCCTTCGGCGTCCGGTCCGATGCGCCTTTCAAAAACGCCGGCCGGCCCTCTCCCGCAAGGGATTTGAGGGCGTAGATGAACGCCCTGCGCCAATTACCCTAAATGGCGGCGGCTTTGAGTCAACGATTCGATTGGCGCAGCGCAGCACCAACAAAAGCGGGCCGTCAGTCGCCGCCGCATTTGCGACAGACGCCGCGGATTTCAAGGCGCGCCGTTTTCATCTCAAAACTGGACTTGCGCACCGCTGCAATTATGTCCGCCTCCACGGCGATCATCTCAAGCTCTTCCACCGCCGAGCAACTTTCACAGACAAGGAAGGTCTGCACCATATGCGGGCCTTCGTGGTTGCACAGAACAAAAGCGTTCATGCCGTCGATCTTGTGGATGTGGCCCTTGCCCTCCAGACCATCCAGGGCGCGGTAGACGGTCATCGGCGCGCGCACGCCGCGACCCTTCAACTGATCAAGAATTTCATAAGCTTTTAGCGGCTCTTCCCCGGCGGCGAGAGTCTCCCAGACCATGGTCTCGTTCCGGGAAAGGCCTTCGGGTGTCTCGCGGGCGGCGCCTTTACGGGCGTGGTTGTGTCTGTGTTCGCCGTCATGGGGCATCGCCGCCCTCCCCGCTTTACCTGCGAATCAATGTTATATCGGCGTTATATCATATGCAATTCACTGGTGAAAACTAATCCGCAGGCGGGCGACGCGGCGCAAGATCCGGGCTTTAGCCGCGCTCAGGGCCAGCCTGTCCGGTTGAAGATTTCAACAGCGAGGCGCTGGTTTTCCCCGAGCGCCGCGGCCGGCAGGGCGTCAGCCTTGAATTCGCCAAGCTCAGCGATGGGGCCGTCGACCGGCGCGCCGTCAACGACGGGGTATTCATTATTCCCGAGGGCGAATTTCGTCTGCACCGCATCGCTTGCAAGATAGCGCAACAGCGCGACCGCATTCTCCCGATTGGGCGCATGCGCCGTAACACCGGCGCCGGAAATGTTCACATGGGCGCCGCGCTCATCGTCGCCCTGGTTTGGGTAGAAAACGTTTATCTGGTCGCCGATCTCGCCGCCGACGAAGCGCGCGACATAATAGCTGTTGACGACGCCGAGCCGGCACAGGCCGGCTGCGACCGCCTCGATCTGGCTTGTGTCATTGCCCTGCGGCTTGCGCGCCACATTGGCGAGAACGCCGCGTGCCCAGTCCTCCGCCGCCGCTTCGCCGTTATGTTCGATGATCGAGGCGAGAAGCGACTGGTTATAGACATTGGAAGAGGGCCTGATGCAGATCATCCCTTCAAAGGCCGGATCGGCGAGGTCTTCGTAAGTCGACAATCCGTCCGGCAATCCCGCTTCGCGATTGTAAATGATGATGCGCGCGCGCTTGGCGAGGCCAAACCAACGCCCTTCCGGATGGCGGAACTGTTCGGGGACCTGATCTTCAAGGGCGCTATCGTCAATGGCGGCGAGGACGCCGCGCTCATCGGCCCGCCACAAAACGCCGGCGTCAGCGGTGATGAACAAATCGGCGGGGGACGCATCGCCCTCGCGCGCGAGCCGCTCGATCAGCGCATCGCCGCCGGCCTCGATCACGTTGACGCGGATCCCGGTTTCCTCCGTAAACGCATCAAAAATCTCAAGGTCCGAATCATAGTGCCGGCCGGAATAGACATTGACCTCGCCGGCGTCCAAAGGCGCATCGCCGTCAGCGGCGGTCGCGGCGTCTTCGCCGCCCCCGCAGGCCGCGAGGCTGACGAGGCCTAGAGCGAGAAGGACCCGCCGCAGAGGCGAAAGACTGGGGGAAAAGGGCATAAAGCTTGAGCTTTCTATTTTGCAATTCATTCTTAATAACATAAAATACGGCGAAGGCCAGCCCGCGACGCAACGCCGCCCTGAAAGCCGGCGTCCGGGCGGGCCGCGGCGGCGTAGCGTTCATATGACAACAGATATCCTGACCGCAGACGCCGCCATCGCTGAAACCCTGCCCGCCTGGCTCGTTGCGGAACTGCGCACCGACCATGCCGGGGAGACCGGCGCCGTCGCCATCTACAAGGGCGCCCTCGCCGTCACCAAGAGCAGCGACATCATCGCCTTTTCGCAGAACCATCTGCGCACGGAGACGTCTCACCTGCGCGAAATCGAAACCCTGATCGAGCCCGCGAAACGCTCAAGGCTGACACCGATCTGGTGGGCGCTCGGCTGGATCACCGGCGCGTTCCCCGCCCTGCTCGGCCCGCGCGCCTTTTTCGCCACCATCGAAGCGGTCGAGACCTTCGTCGACGAGCATTACCAGGACCAGATCGATCGCCTCGATGCTGAAGACCGCTGTCCTGAGATCCGCAATCTCCTCGACCGCTTGCGGCTCGATGAAGTCGCCCATCGCGACGACGCCCACGACCATCGCGAAGGCGCGCCCATCCCCGCGCTCCTGAAACCATGGCTATGGCTTGTCGACAAAGGCTCGCGAAGCGCCGTCGCCGCCGCGCGCGTCATCTGACGCAGATATCCCTCAGCGCGGCCCGGCGCTGAAAACAAATACGCCGGCCGGATCGAATTCAACGCGCATGCGCGCACCCGGCTCGGGGGGCGACGACGCAGCGACCCGCAAGGCCTCGCCTTTATCGTCAGCACCAAGATAAACACGCCAGTCGGGCCCGGCGAAACGCACATCGACAACCTGCAGCGACCCGGCCGGATCTAGGCTCGCCGATGCGGCCCCGGCCCGAATGATGGCGACGCCCGGCCCGTCGGCGCGCCCCGCCGCCGGCGCCTGGCCGAAGGCGGTGCGGATGAAGCCGTCGCGTATTTCGCCCTCAAGGCGCTGGCACTCAGGAAAAATCCCGGCGCCTTCCGGCGTTCTTGGCGCCTTGAAAAGACCCTCAGGACTTGCCGTCTCGACGATTGCGCCGGCCCGCATCAGCGCGATCCGGTCGCCGAGCGCGAGCGCCTCTTCCGGATCATGGGTGACGAGCACCACTGCGACGCCGCGCGCTTTCAGGAGCCGGCGCAAATCTTCGCGCAAGCGCCGGCGCAACACCGCGTCGATGCTGGCGAAGGGTTCGTCAAGGAGAAGCGCGCGCGGCCGACGCGCCAGAGCCCGGGCGATGGCGACGCGCTGCTGCTGGCCGCCTGATAATTCGTGTGGAAAGCGTTTTTCAAAGCCGGCGAGCCCGACCGCGGCGAGTTCTTCGCCGGCCTTTTCCCGCGCAGCACGCCCCGATCCGGAAACGCCGAAGGCGACATTCTGGGCCGCAGTCATATGCGGGAACAGAACATAGTCCTGAAAGACGAAGCCGATGGCGCGCTTTTCCGGCGGCGTCGCCCGGCCGGGCGCAGCGATGCGCGCGCCGTCAATGCGAACCTCGCCGGCCTGCAGGGGTTCGAGCCCCGCCGCGATGCGCAACAGCGTGGTCTTGCCACAGCCCGAGGCGCCGAAAAGACAGACGATCTCGCCGGCCGCCGCTTCGAGGCTCGCCTCGCGCACCGCGGTCACATCGCCGAAGCGGTGTGTGATGTCGATGAGCGAAAGCGTCATCGCGCGGTTCTGCCTGCCCCTCTGACGGTCATGGTTGGGGAATGCCCGACTTTCGCGTAAGAGTCACGGCGTTCTTCCGCAATCACACGTCGCCCAGTTCGCCCGCTTTGTCTTCCTCCGTCCCATATCGCGCGCCGACTATCGCCAATGTTGCGATCGCGCTCGCCGCCGTCATTGTCGCGGCGCCGATGATCGCAGCGCTCATGGGCGCCGGGCTCGCAGAGGGCGGGCTCGCAACGCTCCTCGCCGCGCCGACGCTCTCTTACGCCGCCGGAACCGCTGCTTTGTGCCTTATGGTCGGCGCGGGCGCGCTAATCATCGGGGCCGGGGCGGCGCTCGCCGTCTGCCTGACGGAGTTTCCGGGCCGACGCCTGGTCGCCATCCTCCTCGCCTTGCCGTTTGCGATCCCGGCCTATGTCATCGCTTATGCTTATGGCGATATTCTGAGCCCGCTCGGTCCCGTCGCGAGCGTCATCGGCCCGGAGCGGCTGCCGGAAATCCGCTCGCTGCCCGGCGCCGCGCTGGTCTTAACGCTGGCGACCTATCCTTATGTCTATCTCGCCGTCGCCGCATCGTTGGCCTCGCGTTCCGGCGCCCTGATGGAGGCGGCGCGCACGCTTGGCGCGCGCCCCCTCGCCGCCGCGCTCAGTGTTCTCCTTCCCGCAAGCCGGCCCGCCATCGCCGGCGGCCTTGCGCTCGCGCTGATGGAGACGGCGGGCGATTATGGCGTCGCTGATTATTTTGGCGCGCGCACATTGAGCGTCGGGATCTTCCGCACCTGGTTCGGCCTTGGCGATCTCGGCGCGGCGACGCAGATCGCTGCCATCCTTTTTTTCGCGGCCCTGATCTTTGTTGTGATGGAAGAGGCGGGCCGTCGCGGTCAGTCGGCCGACAGCGCGTTCGCCCGCAAGGCCCATGCGCGCATTCGCCTGAAACCCGGCGCCGCCGGCATTACGCTCTTATTGCTCAGTGTACCAATTATGTTGGGCTTCGCGCTGCCGGCCGCGACGCTCGCCGGATTGATGGATCCGCAATTGTCGCCCGGCGCCGCGCGCGGGCTGACAGACGCTTTTACGAACACCGCCCTTGTCGCCGCGATCGGCGCTGCTTTGGCGGCGAGCCTCGCGCTGATCCTTGGCTTCTCCGGACGGCGCGCGCGAGGACGTGCGATGCAGTTCGCCTTGCGCATCGCGACGCTCGGCTATGCGGTGCCGGGCGCCGTCAGCGCGATTGGCGTGGTCGCGCTCGCCGCGCCGGTCTCCGGCTTTCTCGGCGCCGGCGCGGCCGGCGGGCTCGCCATTTTGATTTACGCCTATGTGGCGCGGTTCCTGACGGTTTCTTACAACGGCGTCGCCGGCGGGCTCGCGCAAGTCAGCCCGCAGATGGACGCCGCTGCGCAGATGCTGGGGGCGGGGCCTGCGCGCATCATCGGCAAAATCCAGTGGCCGCTGGCGCGCCGGGCGAGCCTCGCCGCAGCCGCGATCGTCGCCATCGACATCGCCAAGGAACTGCCGGCGACGCTGCTATTGCGGCCCTTCAACTATGAGACGCTGGCGACGCGGGTCTATCGCCTCGCCTCCGACGAACGTCTCGCAGACGCGGCGCCCGCGGCGCTCCTTTTGATCGCGTTCGGCCTAATCCCGGTCATCCTTGTGGCCGGCGGCCTCTTCGGCCGGTCAAAGCGCGATCAGCGGGCGGCGGCGCGCAGCAGTTGAGATCCCAGCAGCGCTGCGGCCGAGCCTTTTGCCGGAGATAGCTTTCCTGTCATAAGACCAAAGCAAAGAGCGGCTATGGGCGGTTTCGAACGCCATTCGCGCCGCCGCCTAGTCTTGGGAGAGCTTTGTCATGCCGCAACCAATCACCCGTCGCGCAGCCCTCGCCTCCGGCCTCGCCGCCGGCGCCGCCTCTTGCGCCTCGGCCCCGAAAATGACGCCCTTCACCGCCGCCGATATCGCCGCCGGCGGCGTCTTCGGTTACGGCGTCGCGTCCGGCGATCCGAGACAAACGTCGGTGGTGATCTGGACCGCGCTTGACGTGCCGGAAGACGCGCGCGGCCCCGCGCGCTTGCGCGTTGTTTGGGAGACCGCCGCCGATCCCGACTTCACCGACATGCGCGCCAAGGGCGAGGCGATGACCGGCCCGTCTCGCGGACATACGGTCAAGGCGCTCCTCACCGATCTTCAACCCGGCGAGACGCTCTATTACCGTTTCCGCTTCGGCGACGAAGTCTCGCCTGTCGGGCGCACGAAAACGCTTCCCGCCGGCGCTGTCGAAAAGGCGCGCTTTGCGGTTATTTCGTGTTCGAACTATCCCTTCGGCTATTTCAACGTCTATGACCAGATCGCGCGCGCCGGCGATCTCGACGCGGTCCTGCATCTCGGCGATTACATCTATGAATATGGCGCTGACGGTTATGGCGCTGAGAGCGGCGAACGATTGGGCCGCGCGCACACTCCCGCCCGCGAAATCCTCAGCCTCGACGATTACCGCAAGCGTCATGCGCAATATAAGGCCGACCCGTCGAGCCAGGCGATGCACGCCGCTCACCCGCTGATCCCGATCTGGGATGATCACGAAACCTCCAACGACTCCTGGAAAGGCGGGGCGGAGAACCATCAGCCGGAGACCGAAGGCGACTGGAACGCGCGCCGGCGCGCGGCGCTGCAGGCCTATTATGAATGGATGCCGGTGCGCGAACCGGAAGGCGCGCCGGAAGACTTCTTCCGCGCCTATTCCTATGGCGATCTCCTTACGCTCGCCGCCATCGAGACGCGGCTGATGGCCCGCACGCGCCAATTTGAATACACCGAGATCGTTCCCACCCTGAAGAGCGAGGCCGATGTCGCTAATTTCCGCGACAACATACTCTGGGACGGGACGCGCGAGATGCTGGGAGCTGCGCAGCTCGATTATCTGGACCGCGCCTTCCGGCAATCGAAAGCAGCCGGCCAGCCCTGGCGCCTCATCGCCAACCAGATCATCATGGCGCGCGTCACCGCGCCCGATCTCTCTGAATATGTGACTGAGCAAGACATCATCAGCCTCGAGGCGGAATGGGATCAGGCGCGCGCCTTTGTCGAGTTCTCAAAGCTCGGCCTGCCGACCAATCTCGACGCGTGGGACGGTTATCCAGCCGCGCGCGAACGCTTTTACGAGATGGTTCGCGAAGCCGGCGCCGATGACGGCGTCATTGTCGTCACCGGCGACACCCACACCTGGTGGGCGAACGACCTGACGACGCGCGAGGGCGCGCAATTCGGCGTCGAGCTCGGCGTCAACTCGGTGACCTCGCCCTCGCCCTATCGCAGTGAATTTCTGGGCGGCAAGGGCGCGGACTATGCGCTCCTCACCAATCGCGAAAACCCGGATGTGCGCTATCTCTCCGGCGACGCCCATGGCTTTATCGATCTCACCATTACGAAGGACGGCGCGCGCGCCGTCTTCCGCGCCGTCGATACGATTGCGTCGCAAAACTACAACGCATTCGACAAGGCCGCCTTCGACATCGCCCGAAAAGACGGCGCGGCGCGTTTCGACGACGCCGACGGGCTCGGTTTCCGCGAAGGGTTTTTGTTCTGATGACGCGCTGGATTGAAAACCGGCTCCAGCGGTCAAGCTGGCTCGGCTTTTTGATCTGGTTCGCCGGCCTGATGGGCTATTCCTTCTGGGCGTTTATGGCCGACACGCCGTGGACGCGCGCGCTTGAAGCGGCCGGCGGCAAACTGCCCGAAATGCAGCCGAATTTTCCCGGCGATGAACCGGCGCAATCAATCAGCGCGTTGCGCGAGGCCGGCGCCATTCCCGATTACCTCATGTGGCAGGTACTCGATTTTCCGTATGCGGCGCTTAATCTTCTCGCGACCGCGACCGCCATGGCGCTCGGGCTTCGCGCACTAAAGCTCGGCGCCGGGCCCGCGCGCTACCTCCTCCTTCTGCCGCTGCTCTATTTCGCCGCGGAAACGATTGAGAACGCGCTCCTCGCGCTATATGCCGGTGCTGGCGTTGGGGGCGCATTGACAGGCGTGCAGCAGGGGGCGACCGCGGTGAAGTTCGCAGCCGGCAACGCCTCGCTCCTCCTCGGGCTTGTCGCGCTCATCATCGCCGCTGTGGTCGCGGCGGTCTCGTTCTTCAAGCGCCGCGGCGCCGGCTAAACGCTGCAAAGGCTTGATGAGAAGCCGCCGCGCGCGTAGCTCTTCGCCCATGACCAAGCACAACCTCATCGCCTTCGCCAAGCGGCTCCCCAAGGCCGAGCTGCATCTTCACATTGAGGGCAGCCTCGAGCCGGAACTGATGTTCGCCCTCGCCCAGCGCAACAAGATCGAGATCCCCTTCGCCTCGGTCGAGGAGGTGCGCAAAGCTTATGACTTTTCGAACCTCCAGGATTTCCTCGACATCTATTACCAGGGCATGAGCGTTCTGCAGACGGAAGAAGACTTTTTCGATTTGACCATGGCCTATCTCAACCGCGCGCGGGCCGACAATGTGCGCCATGCCGAGATCTTCTTCGACCCGCAGGGACATACAGGCCGCGGCGTCGCCTTCGACACGGCGATCAGCGGCATACTGACGGCCTTGCAGATGGCGCGGGCGCAATTCGGCATGACCGCGAGCCTGATCATGTGTTTCCTGCGCCATTTGCCGGAAGAGGACGCTTTCGAAACCTTGAGACAGGCCGAGCCCTGGCTAGACCGGATCGAGGCGGTGGGCCTTGATTCTTCTGAGGTCGGCCATCCGCCGTCGAAATTCGAGCGCGTCTTCGCTGCGGCGCGCGAACGCGGCCTCAAACTCGTCGCCCACGCCGGCGAGGAAGGCCCGCCGGAATATGTCTTGGAAGCGCTTGATCTTTTAAAGATCGACCGGCTTGACCATGGCAACCGCTCGCTCGAGGACGAGGCGCTCACCGACCGTCTCGCCCGCGAGGAAATGACGCTCACCGTCTGCCCGCTTTCAAACCTTAAACTCTGCGTCGTCGACGACATGGCTTCGCACCCCTTAAAGCGGATGCTTGATCTCGGCCTCAAGGCGACCGTCAATTCCGACGACCCGTCCTATTTCGGCGGTTATTTGATGGACAATTTCACGGCCGTCATCGAGGCGCTTGATCTGACGGCGGAGGATATCCGCGCGCTGGCGAAGAACAGCTTTGAAGGCTCGTTCCTGCCGGAGAACGAAAAGCGCCGGCAGATTGCGGCGGTTGAGGGGGTCGCTTTCTAGCGGCGCTTCGCCCAAGGCGCATCGATGATGAACCCGATAACTGCCGTCGCGATAGCGATGGCGTTACCGTACCACGGCGCGGTGGCGGGCGTCGCTTGCGTGACGGAGAGGGTCGCCAGGAAGGTCGGCACATAGAACAGAAGAATGGCGGCGGGAATGAGATAGCGCGCCCATCGCTCGCCGGCGCGGAACGGCCCGATGAGAAGAACGAGGATGACGACGCCAAGGGTGATCCAGCCGGCGCCGGCGACATCCATCAGCGCGAGCAGCAGCACCTGAAACGACGGATCGAGTTCGGCCCATTGCAGCTGCAGCGCCTCGCCATGATAGGGCATGAAAGACTCGCGGAAGATATAGATCGCGCCCAGCGCGAGGCTGACAAAGCTGTTGACCGCATAGAATGCCCCGGCGATCCGCGTTCTCATAAGCGCCTCTCAGCATGTACGAATAGTTTGTAGTGTAATGAATGCGTGTGCGCCTGTCTTCCACATGATGTTTTCCAATATCGCCGGCGCCTGAATACTGGCGCTTGGCGGGCGATGGCGCCTATAAAGGTCCCTTGCGGATGATCGCGCGCGACGGCGCCGCGATGCGCGACACATCGAAGGGACTGATCATGGATGAGGGCCCGTCAACACTTTCGGCGTTCGAAGCGGCGGTGACCGGCGCGATGACGGCTGTCTTCGCCTACGCCCCGTTTCTCGCCGGCGCCGCCGCGATCCTTCTAGCCGGCTGGATTGTCGCGACTCTTGTGCGGGCGACGGCGCGGCGCACCCTCGGCGGCGTCAACAGGCTCTTTGAAGGCGTCTTCCGGCGCGGCGCGCTTTCCCGCGCGAGGCTTTCAAAAACGGCGATCGCGGTCTTAAGCGAGGTTCTGTTCTGGGGCGTGATCCTTTTATCGGCGGCGATCGCCGCCCGCGTTGCAAAGCTGCCGGCCGTCTCTGGCTGGCTCAACGACCTCGCCGGCTGGCTGCCCAACCTCCTGATCGGGCTCGTTATCATCATCGCCGGTTACTTGGTGAGCGTTGTCGCTGGCGAACAGGCGGCGGCGACGGCCCGGCTCGCGAAATCAGGCCAGAGCGCGCTTGTCGGGCGCCTCGTCCAGAGCGCGATTTTCATCACGGCGCTGATCATCGGGCTTGATCAGCTCGGCGTTAATGTCACTTTCCTCGTCGCGCTTTTTGCGGTCGCCGCCGGCGCGATTTTCATCGGTTTCTCGCTCGCCTTCGGGCTCGGCGCGCGCGATTATGTCAGCAATCTGATCGGCGCGCGCACGGCCCAGCGCAGGATCAAGCCGGGCGCGCGGGTGCGCATCGGCGATTATGACGGCGACGTTCTGGAGATCACGCCGACGCAGATCGCCCTCGACACCGCCGAGGGCCGGGTCCTGTTGCCGGCGCGGCTCGCAGAGGAGCACCCGGTCCTGTTCGTGACGAAGGACGCGAAAGGACCGGCCAGCCAGTGACGAACCCCTCCGCGCTGACGATCTCTTTTCTCGACAAGCGGCCCGTCTCCGCTGCGCGCGCCTTGAGCGAAATGGAAGCGAGCGACGCCGCCGCGTTTCTGGAAACGGCGCCGGCGCGGATCGTCGTGAAGGTCGTCGCGCATATGAACGCATGGCCGGCCTCGCGCCTTCTCGATCTGATGGCGGCGCCCGCCGCGGCGAGCGTCGTCCGCGAAATGGAGTTCGCCGCCGCGGCCGCCATCTTAAGGCTTCTGGACGATGCGTGGGCGACGGAACTCATGGGCTTCCTGCCGGACAAGCTGCGCCGCGATCTGGAGACCTCGCTTTCCTTTCCTGACGACACCGTCGGCGCGCAGATGACGACGGCGGTCCTGGCGCTCACCGGCGAGCAGACCGTCGCCGACGCCTTTGCGCTCGCAAAGGCCTCTGACAAGACCCGCGCCGAAACCATTTTCATCGTCGATGACGAACGTCGGCTGATGGGCGCGGTTAGCGCCGCGCGGCTTTTGAAAGCGAGCCCCGGCGTTGCGCTGAGCGCGATCGCCGACGACGCGGTCGAGGCCCTTTCCGCGCGGGCGCGCCTCATCTCCATCGCCAATCTCGAAGCCTGGGAAAGCCATGCCGAGTTGCCAGTGTTGAGCCGCAAGAAACAGCTCATCGGCGCGCTGCCCCGCGCCGCCGCCAGGTCGCTCTCGCGCCCGCGCGGCCATTCCCCCGCGCCAGAGCAAGGCTCGATCCTCGGCGCGATCGCCGGCGCCTTTTTCGCAAGCGCCATCGGCCTGGGGCGGCTTCTCGCCGACATCGAGCAATCAACGATCAGTACAGGACGCGGAGGCAAACAATCATGACGGCAGACCCAGTGCGCGCCGCGGACGCCTTGAACCGGCGCTTCTTCGTCGATCACCCGCTCGACGCCGCGCAGATGATTGAACGGCTGAACATCCCCGATGTCGTCGACGCCGCGAAGCGCCAGCCGGCGCAGATCCTGACGCCGGTGTGGCGGCGCCTGTTGCCCGAGACCGCCGCCAATCTGTTGCGCGCGCTTCCCGAAGACATGGCCGATCAGTTGCTCGCAGACGTTCCGAGCGCGCAGGCCGTGCGGCTTCTCGCCCATATGCCCGAAAGCGAAGTCGAAGCGCGGCTCGCCCGTCTCGATCCGGCGATAAGGAAAGACCTTGAAACGCTGCTCGCCTTTCCGGCCGACACGGCGGGGCGGCTCATGAACGCCAAGGTTTCGTCTTTCCGGCGAGACGCGACGGCGGGCGAGACCATCGCGCGGCTGCGCACGACCGGCATGAACACCGCGCGCAGTCTTTTTCTTGTGGACGATGAGCAGCGCCTTTCAGGCAAGGCGTCGCTGACCGATGTGGCGCTGGCGCCGCCGGAAACCTTGCTCAGCGCGCTTGAATCGCCGGTCGTCGCCGCCGTGCGCCCGGTCGATTCCCTGGAAGAGATCACGCAGATTTTCGGCGACGGCAATATCCTCGATCTGCCCGTCATTGATCTCGACGGCGTCATGCTCGGCGCCATCACCCATGACGATATCGCGCGCACGGTCCAGAAAGACGCGACCGCAGACCTGCAGACCATGGTCGGCGCCAGCAAGGAAGAGCGGGCCCTGTCGAGCCCCTTCTTCACCGTGCGCAAGCGCATGCCGTGGTTGCAGATCAACCTCGTCACCGCCTTCATGGCCGCGGCCGTCGTCGGCGTTTTTGAATCGACGATCGCGCAGGTCACCGCCCTCGCCGTCCTTTTGCCGGTGGTCGCCGGGCAATCGGGCAACACCGGCGCACAGGCCCTCGCCGTGACCATGCGCGGCCTCGCCCTGCGCGAGATCACCGTGCGCCAATGGGCGAAGGTGACGCGCAAGGAGGTGCTCGCCGGTTTCATCAACGGGCTCGGCGTCGCTGCGACATGCGGGATGGGCGTTTACATCTGGAGCCAGTCGGCGGGGCTCGTCGCCGTCATCATGTCGTCCATGGTGCTGGCGATGGTCGCGGCGGGACTCGCCGGCGCGATCATTCCCGTCGCGCTCACGCGCCTCGGCCAGGACCCGGCGACTTCATCCTCTATCATCTTGACGACAGTAACGGACATCACCGGCTTCTTCGCCTTTCTCGGCATCGCGACAATGTTGATGAAGTTCCTTTAGGCGCTGACGCGGGCCGCGGCTTGATCGCGGCGCCATCGCGTTGATCCAAGGCGCCGATCGTCACGTAATTTGGGCATGGAGTTACATGAAAAGCTTTTCCGCCAGTCGCCGCGTCGCAAGAAGAATCAAGCCGAGCGGTCGCTGATAATTGAGCTGCATCGCAATGACGACGGCTCCTATGGCCGGAATTACTCGATTGCAGCGCCCTATCACGGCGCTTCCCGGCATCGCGCCTATAGCTACATGCACGACGATTTGATGAGTTAGTTTGTTCAGTTTGCTGTATGATCGGCGGGTATTCGTCGAGTTTGCAACGGAACAGATCTGATACGGTGCTCCGATGAAAATCAAGGACAGACCCGAATTCGCCTCCAAGCCCGCGCCGCTCACCGGCCGGCGTCACGAAAGCGTCTTTGACGCCGCGAAACGCATGTCGAGCAGCAATTACGGCTCGATCGTCATCGTTGATGATGACAACAAAGTCGTCGGCATGGTGACGGAACGCGATTTCATGAGGCGGCTTGTGGCCGAGAACCGCTCGCCGCAGGACACAAAACTTGGCGATATCATGACGCATGATATCCGCGTCGCCAAAGAGGATGATGATCTCCTCGAATGGCTGCGGATCATGTCGAACGAACGCTTTCGCCGCCTTCCCATTGTTGATGAGTCCGGCCGGCTGACCTCGATCATGACGCAAGGCGACTTCGTTTCTTACACATGGCCTCAGCTTCTCAATCTTGCGTCAACGCTGGCGAAGTCAACGATCAGCAATTCATATCAAATCGCACTGATCGCCGGCGGCATTCTGCTCTACACCTTCCTTATCCTGGGCATGGCGGGTTTGATGTAGCCCTGACGCATCGTCCGTTTCGGCGCGCGGGAGCCATCGAGGACCGAAGGATTTAGAAAGCGCACCCGACCGCTCACCGATTTCGGTCGCACGAACGGCGCGAGTGTCGCTATAGCGCGCGATAGCTCCAACGGACCGACAAATGCGAAGAGATGCGCTCATTCAATTCCAGGCAAATACCGTTTTGTTCATTTGAACCAAATAGAACTCGCCGCATTTCAATACGCCTTGACTTTTCTCGATCGCCCGCGGCCAATCTTCGACGCGCAAACGCGGCCGGCTTGCATCCTGTGCGTCAGCGCGCAACGTTATTTCTTTTGGCGACCAGTTTTCGGACGGCGTAAAGCTGAAAACGACTTGATTGGTGTCTATGTCATGGGTCTCTATAATACTGGTTGCACTTTCGGGGAACCATCTCGGGAGCCATCCTCTCAATATGGCTCCATCAGCGACAGCAGCATTGTAATCCGTATAGTAACTTGATTGGATCTCGTAGTCGTCACAACTCACTGTTATTACAAGCCACGAAGTTACTAAGACTAATCTGAAAATCACTGCATCATCCCTTTTGGAGAGAAATCTCCCCCTCGCAGCGCACCGGAAAATTCACCGACCGGGCGATAAAGCACAGATTATGCGCTTTTTCGTGCAAGGCGGGCGCGAGGCGCGCATCGCCCGCGGAGATCTCAACGCGCGGGCGCAAAATCACCTCCCGGAACTGACCGGCGCCGGACTTTTCCATCACCATCGCCCCCGTCGCATCATCCGTATAGGTCTCAACGACAAGCCCCGCCTCGGCGGCGAGGTGCAGGAACCAAAGCATGTGGCAGGCCGACAGCGAGGCGATGAGCAGGTCTTCCGGGTTATGGCGGGCGGGATCGCCGCGGAAGGCGGGATCGCTCGAGCCCATAATCGCCGGCTTCCCGTCGATCGCGATCTCATGGTCGCGGGCGTAGGCGCGATAGCCCGCCGTGCCCTCGCCCTTGTTCCCGGTCCAGGTGATGCGGGCGGCGAACTGGTGATCGGTCACGGGCGCTTGCCCTTAGTCGTCATGGATCTGGCTGATCTTCGAGCCTTCGAGCGACAGATTGTACATCAGGCCCTTATTGTCGAAGACGAAAGCGACAACGGGCTGGTTAAGCTGGGTCGTGTCGATCGCCCCGCCGGCGCCCACGGTGATAACGGCGACGGACGCGTCGACGCCGATCTCCCAGCCGTCGCTGGCGCGAAACTTGTCGAGGGCGCCCTGATCGAGAAAGACGATGATCTGCCGGCGCGACTGAACGCCGATCTGGAACCCGACGGAAGCCGCGGCGCTGGAATAATAAGCCGCGCTATCGCCGCCGATGCGCAGCGCGCCTTCGCCATATTCTCCGCCAATGCCAAATCCGCCCTTGCGGATTAGGGGAAAGACGAGAACGCCTTTCGCCCGCGCCAGCACCGCGTTTGCGCCGCCGATATCGTCGCGGAATTGCTCCAGCGCCGCATCAACGCGGGCGTCGATCTTTTCTTTCGAGGCGGCCATCGCCGGACTGGCGGCGAGGCTGCCGAGAAGCAGGATAACGACGCAGAAAAATCGAGGCATTGTCAGGTTCCCAAGGTGAGATTTCACAAAGTCTGCTTAGATTCTATCACGATCTGGGCCTGTGCAACGCCCCGCCAGGTCAATCACATCCGGCGGCGGGTTGGCTGCGACGTGGCCATGGCCGTCGTGCCTTCAGTTTCGTGCTCCCAAATGATTTTGGCGTAGGTGAAGGAGATATATTCATAAAGCGGCGAAAGCGCGCCGGGCCCCATCTCATGGCGGATACCGCTGATTTGCGCATCATTCAGCGTGATCGTGAAATAGTGTTGGCGCGCGCCTTGCGACGACGGGCGATAAAACCGGAATTCGATCTCGTCGATCCCGCCATTTCTCGTCATCGTGTCGGCGAGAAGGGGCGAGGCCTCATCGAGTTCTTTGACGATGGTCAGCGGTTTGTGTTGGCGCTTGCCCGTGGGCAGACCGCTCGCCATGTCTGCCGACGACGAAATCTCATGCTCAAACCCGATGACTTCGATATGCTCTTCCAGGCCGGAGAGCATTACAGGTCCTTTGATCTCTCCGGAATTGTCGCTGACAAAAGGCGGAATATAAATCTGCGGCTGCGCGCTCGCCGACGCAGACATAATCATGATACTGACGGTAAGTGCTGTAAGGGTGCGAAACATCGGCTTTCTCCCCACGTTGTCTCCACGAGAGCGAAGCTAGCACAGCAGCCGGCGCCGCGCTAACAGCCCTGAAGCCCCCGGGACGCCTAGTTTTTCTGCGGAAAAGCCTGATCCAGCGCCAGCCGAAACGCCTCCAGGCGCGACGCATAGCGGTCCGTCACGGCGGCGAGCGTATCGGCGCGGGCCGCTGCCGGCGAACCGCCGTCAAATGGCGGGGCGGGATCATATTCAAGACCGAGCGCGACCGCGCGCGTGACATCTTCGCCGGCGATCTCGGCCATCAGCGTGAAGGCGAAATCGATGCCGGCGGTGACGCCGCCGCCGGTGAAGATATTGCCGTCGCGCACGACGCGGGCCGTGACCGGCTTTGCGCCGACGCGCGCAAGTTCATCGTGATAAGCCCAGTGGGTCGTCGCTTTCCGTCCCTTCAGGAGGCCTGCGGCGCCGAGAACGAAAGCGCCCGTGCACACCGACGTTACATATTTTGCATGGCTCGCCTGTTTGCGAACGAAGTCCATGAGCGCCGCATCGCGGATCGCGCCGTCAACGCCGAAGCCGCCCGGTATGCACAAGACATCCGCCTGCGGACAGTCTTCAAAAGTCGCCGTCGGGTTCAGCGTCAGGACGGCGTCGGTGGAGACGGGGGCAAGCGTCTTCGCCGCGAGGTGAACTTGCGCGCCCGGCAGACGCGAGAGCACCTGCAAGGGTCCTGTGAAATCGAGCTGCGTGAACTCCGGAAACAGAACAAAGACGATGTTCATGGGATGGGGACTCCCTTTCGTCGCCATGTCACCGGCGCGACCAGCCGGCGACGATCTCCATGATCTCTAGCGGATCGCGCCCGGTCTTGGCGAGCCAGGCTGGCGACGGGCCGGCCCAGCGGCATTGGGCCCAGTCGACCGCGCCGTTTTTGCGAAACTGAACGCCTTCCTTTTTGAGGAGCCGTTTTTGCTTTTCCGCGCCGGAATGATCGGCCGGCGCGCCCGACGATGTGACGATGCGATACCAGGGCAGGCCCTTCGGAGCGGCGCGAAGCGCGCGTGCGACCTGGCGCGGCCCGACGCCGGGAACAAGGCTCGCGATCATGCCGTAGCTCGCAGCCGCGCCGGCGGGCACGTCAAAAATCAGGTCATGAATGGGCTTCGGATCCATCGGCATGAGGTCGTCTTTTACCGCTTCATCCTGAGGAGGAGGAATTTTCTTCGTCCTTCGCGACGCGCTTTCAGCGCTCCTCAGGATGAAGAAAATTCGCCGTCACGAAGGACGAAACGGACGCTCACGCGCTTAAACGAATTGCAGCGTAATCCATTCAGCGACGAGCGCCGGCTTTTCCTCGCCCTCGATCTCGACCTTGACGCCATATTTGAAGGTCCACTGACCCGGCGCTTTCGACTCCGCCGTCATCAGCGAGAACCGGCCGCGAATGCGCTTGCCCGATTTGACCGGATTGATCATGCGCACTTTATCGAAGCCGTAATTGACGCCCATCTTGATCCCTTCAAGGACCAGAACCGAGCCCGACGCGAGATGCGAGAGCATCGACAGGGTCAAGAACCCGTGCGCGACAGTGCCGCCGAAAGGGGTCTGCTTCGCCATCTCTTCATTGACGTGAATGAACTGGTGATCCTCGGTCACGTCGGCGAATTGATTGATCCGGTCCTGGTCGATATCGACCCAGTCCGAAACGCCGATTTCCTGACCGACAAGATCGGAGACATCATCGGGCTTGACGACTTTCATGGGCGTTCTCTCCTTAATAACCGCGCATCTTCGCAAAGCGGTCCGCATGGAAGGCCGCGTCGCCGAACATCTCCTGCGCGGCGCGAATGCGCTTCATATAGAAGCCGATATCATACTCATCGGTCATGCCAATCCCGCCATGCATTTGAATCGCTTCCTGGCTGGCGCGCTTGGCGACCTCGCCGGCCTTGGCCTTGGCGAGAGAGCAGGAAAGCCCGGCCGCGCCATACATCGTGTCGAGGTCCTGCAACGCCTTTAAAACCGCGGATTTGACGAGCTCGATCTCCGAATAGAGATGCGCGGCGCGATGCTGCAACGCCTGAAAGGCGCCGATCTCGACGCCAAATTGCTTGCGCTCTTTGAGATAATCGACGGTCATCTCAAACGCGCCCTGTGCGGCGCCGGATAGCTCTGCTGCGAGCCCCGCCCGGCCCGCTGACAGAACGCCTTCGAGCGCTTCATAGCCATTGTCGATCTCGCCGAGAACGTCCTCGCCCGTCGCCTCGACGCCGTCGAAGGCAAGGCGCGCATAGCCGCGCGAATCGACCATCGCGGTGCGCTCGGCCTCAAGGCCCTTGGCTTTCGCATCGACGAGGAAGAGCGTCAGCCCCTCTTTCTCGCCGGCTGCCCCGCCGGTGCGCGCGGCGACGATGATCTTGTCGGCGACTGCGCCGTCCGCGACGAAGGTCTTGGCGCCCGACAGCGCAAAGCCGTTGCCGCGGCGCTCGGCCGCCATCGCAGTTTTCGCCGGGCGATGTTTTGCGCCCTCATCGACGGCGAGCGCAAACAGCGCCTCGCCCGCCGCGATCCGGGGCAGATATTCCTGCTGGTGCGCATCGCCAGCGATTTTTTTGAGCGCCGTCGCCGCCAGAACCGACGTCGACAGGAAAGGCGAGGCCGTCAGGGTGCGGCCCATTTCTTCGGCGAGGACGCCCGCGCCGACGAAGCCGAAATCCGATCCGCCATGAGCTTCCTCAACGAGAATGCCGGCCCAGCCCATTTCCGCCATCTCTTTCCAGAGCCCGCGGTCAAAGCCGTCCTTGTTGTTCTCGTCACGGAGTTTTCGCAGTGCTGAAACGGGCGCCTTTTCATCAAGGAAACCGCGCGCCGATTCTTTCAGCATTTCCTGTTCTTCGGTTAGGACGAGGGGCATGGTTTTAGTCTTTCGCTAACTTACACATTTTGAAAACCAATCTTCATCCTGAGGGGCGCGCCAAACGGCGCGCGTCTCGAAGGATGAAGATTGAATGAAACCGCCTTCGCCCTTTGAGATGGCGCTTCGCGCCTCCTCAGGATGAAGGCGTTTTTGAAGATCGCCCTTCAATTCAAGCGCCCGGCAGTTCGAGAATGCGCTTGGAGATGATGTTGAGCATCACCTCAGAGGTGCCGCCCTCGATCGAGTTGGCCTTGGTGCGCAGCCATTGACGCGCGAGCTCGCCGTCTTTGGTCCGCTCTCCCTCCCACTCCAATTCATCAGAGCCGCCACCATCCATCATCAGTTCAAAGCGGCGCTTGTTGAGCTCGGTGCCGTAATATTTCAGCATCGATGACTTGGCGCCGACGCCCTGGCCGGCTTTCGCCTCGTCCTTCATGCGCTCCATCGTCAGAAGGAACGCCCAGCCGTCGATATCGGCCTCGGCGATTTTGCCGCGCAAAATCGGATCATCGAGCCGGCCGGCGTCATCAAGCCCGATATGGGCCGCCGCGATCTCGCCGGGGCTGCGCGAGCCCATGGCGCCGCCGCCGCCCGCGCCGATCATCTCGCGCTCATGGGTCAGGAGATATTTCGCGACGTCCCAGCCGCGATTGATCTCGCCGACAATGGCCGAGACGCCGGGCGCATAGTCCTTAGGCGCCGTCGCGTCATCAAAGAAGGTCTCGCAGAAAGGCGACTTGCCGGAGATCAGCTTGATCGGCTTCGTCGAAACGCCCTTCTGATCCATGTCGACCAGGATGAAGGAAATGCCGTTATGTTTGGTCGCCGACGGATCTGTCCGTACAAGGACAAAAATCCAGTCAGCCTCGTCGGCGTAGGACGTCCACACTTTCTGGCCGTTGATCAACCAGTGATCGCCCTTGTCCTCGCATTTCGTCTGCAGCGAGGCGAGGTCGGAGCCGGAATTGGGCTCTGAATAACCTTGGGCCCAGCGGATCTCGCCGCGGGCGATGGGCGGCAGGAAATGCGCCTTTTGTTCATGGGTCCCGAACTGCAACAGCGCCGGGCCGAGCATCCAGATGCCGAAGCTCTCGAGCGGCGAGCGCGCCTTGATCCGGCGCATCTCCGCTTTCAGGACTTTGACTTCCTCTTTGGAGAGCCCGCCGCCGCCATATTCTTTCGGCCAGGCCGGCACGGTCCATCCCTTTTCGGCCATCCGCTCAAGCCAGATCTTCTGGGCGTCGGAAGAGAACGTCCATCGCTTGCCGCCCCAGCAGATATTGCCTTCGCCGCCGGCGCCATCGCGCATCTCTTTCGGACAGTTCTCTTCCAGCCAGGCGCGAACCTCTTCGCGAAACGCATCAAGATCAGCCATTGGTCTTACTCCTATCGGTTTTCCGGCGCGATTTCTTTCGCCGCCTCGGCGAACATCGCGATTTCGTCACGCTTGTATTTTGTCAGTATACGGGTCTCTGACGCCGGCTGATGAACAAGCGACACGCCGGGCCGGCGCGCAACGCGCGGGCGGATTGGCCGCTTTTCAAAGCCGCCGCCGCAATTGGGGCAGACATTCATCAAAACGCCGTCGACACATTCCGCGCAGAATGTGCATTCATAAGTGCAGATGTGCGCATCGGGTGCGTCAGGCGGCAGGTCCTTGTCGCAAAGCTCGCAATTGGGTCGAAGTGCAAGCATCAATCAGACTTTAAGATCGGGCGGATGCTGCATGGCGATCCGCTTGATCGTCATCTTGTCGAATTTCTCCGTGCCAAGGCGCGGCAGGGGCGCCGGCGAAACCCAGATCCGTTCGGGCACTTTAAAGTCCGCCATCCGTTCGGCCATGAAGGCGCGAAGAACGTCCGCCTTCACTTCGGCGCCGTCGCGCGGATAGACAACGAGCCCGACTTTTTCGCCGAGCGTTTCATCGGGCGTTGCAAAGGCCGCGGCTTCGGCGACATGCTCATATTCATACGCCCCGGCTTCAACCTCGAGGCAGGAGATGTTTTCCCCGCCGCGGATGATGATGTCTTTGAGCCGGTCATGGATGGTGATGAAGTCTTCTTCATCCATTGAGCCGAGATCGCCGGTGCGGAACCAGCCGTCTTCGGTGAGCGCTTTCTTTGTTTCTTCCGGGCGGTTCCAGTAGCCCTCGAAATTGGCGGGCGTGCGGATCCAGATCTCCCCGACGACGCCGCGGGGCGCGTCCTCGCCGTCCTTGACGATTTTGATGTCAGTGATCGGCGGGGCCGGACGGCCCGTCGAGCCAGGCCGATCCTGATAGAAATTATGCGAGATGACGGAGCCGAGCGCATTCGTCTCCGATAGTCCGTAGCCGGATGAGGGCGTCGCGCCATCAAAAGCCTTGGCGAGGCGTTTCACATGCTCCGGCGGGCGCTTGGCGCCGCCCGAGGCGACGTCGACAAGGCTCGGCAGGCCGTTATTGCCGGCGGCCTGCATCAGCTCATAGGACTGGCTCGGCACGCCGACAAAATTCGTGATGCGGTGTTCGTTGATGAGCCGCGCGGCCTCTTCCGGGTCCCAGCGGCGCATCATGACGAGGCGGCGCCCCAGGAGGAAGGAGAGAAGAAAAATCGAATGAGTGCCGGTGACGTGGAACAGGGGCACGACGAGCAACACCGCCGGGTCGTCGCCGAAAAGGCTGACCCCGTTGCGCGCATCGCGCAGGAGCTCTGAAATGAAGTACCAGGAATAAAGCGCCGACAGCGCGCCGCGATGGGTAAGGATGACGCCCTTGGGATGACCCGTTGATCCCGAGGTGTAGACAATGGCGAAGCGGTCGTCGGGCGCGATGTCGACGCCGGAAAGGTCGGCCTCGTCCGCTTCCTTGATCAGCTCGTTCATGCGCGCATCGGCGCCCTCGCCCTTGTCGCGTGCGAGAACGAGGGTAAGACCCATCTCTTTGGCGAAAGGCTTGATCAATTCGAGGCGACGCCCGTCGACAACGGCGATCTTGGCGCCGGAATCCTCAAAGCCGAATTTCAGCTCGTCGCCCTTCCACCAGGCGTTGAGCGGCACGACAACCGCGCCCATAGAAATGAGCCCGATATAAGCGATGCACCATTCAGGATAATTGCGCATGGCGAGGGCGACATGATCGCCTTGCTTGACGCCATAGCGATCTTTCATGGCGGCGGCGAAGCGACGCGCTTCGGACCACAACTCGCCATAGGTCCAGCTCTCGCCCTCATAGGAGATAAAGGGCTTGTCTTTGTTGGCGGAGATGGTCTCGGCGAAAAAAGCGCCGAGATGGGGCGGGATGTTCTGAAAAACGCGGTATTGATTGCCGCGGATCTCCGCCTCGCCGATGGCGAAAAGCGGATTGGACATCAGAACTTTCATCGCAGACGCGGTCAGCGCCTCGAGCGTCAGCGGGGGAGCGGGCGCCGGATCGGCCATGGATCGTTGCGTTTCCTCATTTGCTTATAGGCAATGGGTGATAGCCGACCGGGCGCGCGAGCGGAATAGTTATCGGCAGCGACCTCTCGCCGCCCGATTGCGCAAGGGGGACGTCCCGGCGCTTTCGCCCGCCGGCGCCGGTTGCGTTCCGGGGCCGCTCGCCTATGGTGCGCGCCCGGCGCAAAGCGCCTCCGATCAAATTTCTCCCTCGTTCCTATGGCTCAATACTCAGCACTTGTCGCCGTCATGGTCGCAGCCGCCCGCAAGGCGGCCCGCGGGTTGATGCGTGATTTCGGCGAGGCGCAGGCGCTGCAGGTCTCAAAAAAAGGCGTCGCCGATTTCGTCAGCCGCGCCGATCTGAAAGCCGAGCAGACGATCTTTGAGGCGCTCTCAGAAGCGCGCCCGAAATATGGCTTCGTGATGGAGGAGCGCGGCGAGATCGAGGGTGCGGACAATTCCAATCGCTGGGTCGTCGATCCTCTCGACGGCACCACCAACTTCCTGCACGGGATCGCCCATTTTGCGATCTCGATCGCCCTTGAGCGCGACCGCCAGCCCTTCGCCGGCGTCATTTATAATCCGGCGACGGAGGAGCTTTACTGGGCCGAGAAAGGCGAAGGCGCCTGGCTCAATGATCGCCGGATGCGGGTCTCGGGCCGGCGCGATTTATCGGAATGCCTGTTTGCAACGGGCCTGCCTTTCGCCGGCATGGAGGGACGCGAACGCGCGCTTGATGAAACAAGACGCGTTCTTGAAGTCACCGCCGGCATCCGCCGCTTCGGTTCAGCCGCGCTTGATCTCGCTTATGTCGCGGCCGGACGGTATGACGCCTATTGGGAGCGCGGATTAAATTCTTGGGACGTCGCGGCCGGCGCCTGTCTCGTGCGCGAGGCCGGCGGCATGATCAGCGAAATCGAAGGCGGGCGGAATTATCTCACCGCCGGCTCGATCCTCGCCGCCAATGGCGAGCTATATGAGCGCGCGAAAAAGCTGCTGGCTGAGTGATCGTTTAGACGCAACGATAATGCCGGTAGCGCCATCTGACTGACGACGGATCGATTGTCTCGTCTTCATAGACCGCGCGCAGGCCATAGGCGTTGCAATGGGCGTTGGCCTCGGCCTGAAGATCGGCCGGATCAAAATCGTAAGGATCGTAAGGGATCGAGATCGTCTCGTAATCGGGCGCCGGCTGGGTGACGCAGGCCGCCAGCAACGCCGTGGCGGCGGCGATCAATAAAAATCTGAATTCGCGACCCATGACGCAACCCCTCGCATACGCTTCAAACCGGCTCGCCGTGATCCGAGCCGGCCACTTTGAAAATCCTATCAATCTTGGATGCAAAAAAACAGGGCGCGGGGGAGAGACGGGTCCGCACGCCCTGTCTTCGGAAAGCGCCGCGCAACCGGGAGGGGAAGGGCTGCGCGGGCTTTCGCGTTCGCTTTTGGGCAATAGGCCTTGGGCTAGGCCGCGTTCTGGTCCTTGTTGAGGACTTTCACGTTGGAGCCGTTGATCGAGATTTTGCGCGGCTTCATCGCTTCGGGGATGACGCGTTTCAACTCGATGTTCAAAAGGCCGTTCTCCAGCGAGGCGCCGGCGACTTCGACATGCTCGGCGAGCTGGAAGCGCCGCTCGAAGGAGCGTCCGGCGATGCCCTGATACAGGAATTCGCGGCCCTCATCGGCGTCCTGGCGGGCGCCCGCGACGGTGAGGGTGTTTTCCTTCAGCTCAATGTCAATGTCGTTTTCGCCAAAACCGGCGACCGCGAGCGTGATGCGGTAATCATTTTCGTCAAGCCGCTCGATATTATAGGGCGGATAGCCGGCGGTCTCGGATTTGCCGACGGAATCAAGCAAATCGAAAACCCGGTCAAAGCCGATGGTCGAGCGGTAAAGGGGGGTAAGGTCGTAACTGCGCATTTCAAATCCTCCTACGCGTAGCAAGGAATTAACCGCGGGCGCGCCGCCAACTGGCCGGTCCGCCCGGTCAGGCCCCGAAGGCCCCTGACAGGATTCGAAATAGGCGCGCGCGGGAGCGTTTCAACCCCTCTTCCCGGCCCGTCTTCGCGGCGCTTAAAAACGAGAAGGCTGGACGCGCGGGGCGGTCATGGTAAACCCGCCTCAAAACACCATAATGGAGGGCGTTTCATGGCGATCGATCGGTTTGTTTTTGTTGGCGCGGCGGCGCTTCTGGCGGCCGCTTGCGGCGGCGGCGAGGAGGCCGCGCCGGCGGAGAGCGAAACGGCGGCGATCGAGGCCGCTCCGAGCCCGAGCGACATGTTGGACGCCGCCATCGCCGGCGATCAACGAGGCGACGAGGAACGCGCCCGCGACGTCTTTCGCAATCCTAAAGAAACGATCGAGTTTTTCGAGATCGAGCCGGACATGACCGTCGTCGAGGTGTTTCCGGGCGGCGGCTGGTACACGCAAGTTCTGGCGCCCTATCTGAAACAGGGCGGCGGCAAGCTCTATGCTGCGGGCCCGGCGCGCGAGGGCGGCAGCGAGCGCCTTCAGGCCTCGCTCGATCGCTACCAGTCCTTTTACGTGGAGCGCCCGGAGATTTACGGCGATATTGAAATGACCGATGCGCCGGACGCGATGGCGCCCGCCGGCGCGGCCGATGTGGTCGTCACATTCCGCAATGTTCACAGCTTCATGTCCCGCGAGTCGACTGAGGCGTTTTTCACCGGCTTTTACGAAGCCTTGAAACCAGGCGGCGTTCTCGGCGTTGTCGAGCATCGCGCCGATGGCTCCGAGCTGCCGCGCGACGGCTCGTCGGGTTATGTCTATACGGATGATGTGATCGCTTTTGCGGAGGCCGCTGGATTTAACTTTGAAGCCGCCTCGGAGATCAACGCCAACGCGGCCGACACCAAGGACCATCCCTTCGGCGTCTGGACCCTGCCCCCGGCGCGCCGGTCTTCGGCGATCCGCGGCGAGGAAAACGAAGACTTTGACCGCGCGCCCTTTGACGCCATCGGCGAAAGCGACCGCATGACGCTGAAATTCAGAAAGCCCATCGCGGCCGACGGCGCGCTTCTCGAATGACGACGACAACGCTGGGCGAGGCGGCGCAAAAGGCCTTCACCAAGTCCTTCGGGGCCGTCATCGAACTGCGCCCCGAGGGCGCCGAGCCTTTCTTCATCGACGGGCGCGCCGATCCGCCGAAAGTCTCAACCGCGCCGCCCGGCGCCGCGCCCGATTGCGTCTGGCGCGGGCCCGCGGATGTGATGCGCCGCGCCGTCGCCTCGGCCCGCGCCGTCGAGAGCGCCGTCATCAATGGCCGTCTTGTTATTGGCGGCGATATGAGCGTTATGACGCGCTTGGAATTGTCCGCCTGATGCGCGCGCGCTTCATCGAAATCCCGGGCAATCCGGTTCCGAACGGCGGCGAGGTCGTCGCCGCGCCGCTGTCGGACGGCGCGACCATGCGCGCCGGCTTGTTTCCATGCGACAACGCGAAAGGAACCGTGATCGTCGCGCCGGGCTGGTCGGAATTCATCGAAAAATATTTCGAGGTCGCCGAAGACTTGCGCGCGCTCAGGCTTAACGTCGCCGTCATCGACTGGCGCGGCCAGGGCCTGTCTGACTGGCCCAAAGACTGGCCCGGTTACTTTGACCGCCTCGCCGACGATCTGCGCGAATTCCGCGACACTGTCGTCGCGCCGCGTTTCCCCGGCCCGGTCTTTCTCCTCACCCATTCCATGGGCGGGCTGCCCGCGCTCCTCCTGCTCGCCCGCGGCGATGAGGGATTTGCGCGCGCCGCCCTATGCGCGCCGTTGACGCGGCTTTTCGCCGAACCCTTACATGCGGGCGCCGGCTTGCTTGCCGGCGCGTTGTCGGCGATCGGCCTTGCGGATCGTCCGGTGCGCGCAAAAGACTCAGACGCCGAAAAATTTGACGGCAACGCCTTTACCTCCGATCCGGACCGGCACGCCCGGTTCAAGGCGCTTAAAGCCGCCGAACCCGAAGCCGCGCGCGAGGCGCCGAGTTTCGGCTGGGTGCGCGACGAGGTGCGGGCGAGCAAAGCGATCCATAGCCCCGATCGCCTTGCCGGCGTCAAGATCCCGACACTGATCATCTCCGCTGAAGCGGAACGGGTTGTCGACGGCGCCGATCACGCCGCCATCGCCGCCATGAGCCCCATGATCGAACACGCCGTGATTGAGGGCGCGCTCCATGAAATCATGATGGAGCGCGACGAGCATCGCGCCGCCTTCTGGCGCGTCGTCGAAGAGTTTTTTGCGCCGGCGCTGGCGGACGGAGCGCGCGCCTAGAACGCAAGGCGAAAGGCCGGCATAGCCCTCCTTCGTGACGATTTTTCCTTCACCCTGAGGGTTTCCGCAAAGCCGAAAAGTCACGAAGGGCGAAGGAAAAATCTCCTTAGGATAAAGCGGCGCGGATTACTCGCTTTGCGCGCCAAGGCTCTATCTGTCTCAGCCCTCCATTCCGGCAATTGCCGCCAACTCTCGCGCTCGATCCTGATTGACCGCATTGGCCCGCCACACATCCTCAGCCCAGTCCCGCGCTCTTTCGCAATGAGCGGCGGCGTCTTCCGCCGCAACGATATCATTGACGGTGATTGAAAAGGGCTGCGGTTCGGCGAGCGGTTTAAACTTGTCTTTGTGGCCAGTGGCGAGCGCGCTTAAGAGCGCCGGAACATTCTGCGGTCGTCCCTTTTCAACGATGAGGAAAAGCGCGGCGAGATGAATATTCGCGGACTGCACCGCGCGGCGGTCGGCTGGGTCGCCCGGATGCTGCGCCGTATAGGCGTCGACGGTGAAGCGATGCGCGGCGAAATAGGCTGCGTCCTGAAACTCGCGCGCCATGACAACATTGAACGCGGCCCAACAGCCGGGCGATGCGCCCAGATATTTGTGCGCGGCCGCGTCGCTCGGCTCAAAGAAGCCGCCGCAATCAGGACATTGCTCCTTCATGACGCAAGTTCCTCAGACTGTGCGGTTTACCCTGCGAGCGCCTTCAACGCAGCCTCGTGCAACGCCGGGCTCGCGGCGGCGAGAATCTCGCCGCGGTCATCGGCGCCCAAAGGATCGCCGCGCCAATTGGTGACGACCCCGCCTGCCCCTTCGACAACAGGTTTCAGCGCCGCGTAGTCATGCAGCTGAAGGCTCGTCTCCGCGACAACGTCAAGCTCGCCAAGCGCAAGAAGCCCATAAGCATATGCGTCCATGGAGAAACGCGCGAGGCGCGAGGCGCCAGCGAGACGCGCAAAGCCCGCCGCTTCCGCCTCGCTCATATAGCCTTCAACGCGCGGATCAGTGGTCGAAATGCGCGCATTGGCGAGCTTTGTTTCACCGCTGACGCGCGCCCGGCGGAATTGATCGCCGCGCCGAAAGCGCGTCTCGCCGCGCAAGGCGATCCAGCAATCATCCGTATAGGGTTGATCGATGAGGCCGAGCACCTGCGCGCCGTCGCGCTCGAGCGCAATCAGCGTAGTCCAAGTCGCCACCCCGCACACGAACGCCCTGGTGCCGTCAACCGGATCGACGATCCAGCGCGCCGGCCCCGCCCCGCCGGAGACGCCGAACTCCTCGCCGAGAACGCCGTGGTCGGGATAGGTCGCCGCGACCATGTTGATGATCGCCCGCTCCGCCTCGCGATCGGCGTCGGTGACGGGATCGAAATCGGCGGCCTCCTTGTTATCGATCGCCGCGCCGGCCCTAAAGCGCGGCAAGGTCTCAGCGCGCGCCGCCCCGGCGAGACGCAAGGCGAAGCGTTCAAGGTCTTCCAATTCCTGATCAGAAAAAGACATCGGCGGCGATCATAAGACCGCCGCCGACCGGTGCAACGAAGAATGCGATCGAGAGGTGCGCGGGTTAGTCCGACGCAGACATGGCGCGGGCGAGATCGAGCAGGCGCCGGCGCGGCTCCTCGTCCATCTTGTAGTAGTAGCGAACCAGATCAATCGTCTCTTTTTCGTCGAGAATATCGGCGGCAGGCGGCTCGGCGAAGCCAAACTCGCCTTCGACTTCATTTTCAAATCGCGGCTCGGCCCCGTTCATGCCGTCGAAGAAATAGGAAACAGGCACATTCAGCGCCTTTGCGAGCGCCCACAGCCTCGATGCGGAAACCCGGTTGGCGCCGCTCTCATATTTCTGGATCTGTTGGAATTTGATGTTCACCGCGGTGGCGAGCGTTTCCTGCGTGATCCCGAGGAGGCGCCGTCGCGCGCGCAGGCGACGGCCGACATGAATGTCGATCGGGTGGGGCGAAGTGGTCATAACAAGCCTCAACAGGTTACGCGCGCCGACGGGGCGGCGGCGCCTTCAATTGACCGTCGGCATCGCAAGCCCCGTGCCGGTCTTGCGCATGCGCGTTGAATTTCGCGGAATTGCTTCGCCTCAGGCGTGTTTTTCACCCGCGCGCCGGGCGCCGGGCCCATGCGCGCGCATCAAAGGAGCGTCGGAAAGACGCTCTTCGTCCTGAATGGAAACAATGAAGATGTGTCAGTCTGGCGCCGCGAGCGGCCCCTTTTCCTCGCCTCTCAGTCCAGCATTTTCGCTGAGCGCAGCCAGAACTCCTCGTCGAATTCCGGCATTTCGAGGTTGGCGATGAACTGGCGCGAGGCCGCCTCCCAGGAGAAATTCTCGGCCCACTGACGGCAGGCCTCCGGGTCGCGTTTTTCGAGCGCGTCGAGGCAGGCCTTTTTCAGGTCCTCATTCATCGCCCCGCAGCTCTCCGGCGCGCCGTCCAGGATCTCAAGCGGTCCGCGCACGGGATAGGCCGCAACCGGCACGCCGCAAGCAAGCGCCTCGACATTCACGAGCCCGAAGGTATCGGTGCGCGAGGGAAAGACGAAAACGTCCGCCGCTTGATAATAGCGGGTCAGCTCCTCGCCATATTTCGGGCCGACAAAGACCGCGTCCTTGTATTTCTCTTCCAGCTCCTCGCGCTGGGGGCCGTCGCCGACGACAAGCTTCGTACCCGGAAGATCGAGCTCGAGGAAATCCTCGATGCTCTTTTCAACGGCGATGCGACCCACATAAAGAAAGATCGGGCGCTGATACTGGTCAAGGAAGGAGCGATCGCCGGGCTTGAATTGCTCAAGATCGACCCCGCGCGACCATAGCTTCATTTTTGAAAAGCCGCGCTCTTCCAGCTCTTCGATAAGGCCCGGCGTTGCGACCATCATGGTCTCGCCGTCCTTGTGGAAGTCTTTCAGGACGGCGTAACCCCACTTGGTCGGCACTTTCCACCGCTCATTGGCGTATTCGGCGAAGCGGGTGTGGAAACTGGTGGTGAAGGGATAGCCGCGACGCTTGCAGAAACGGCGCGCGGCCCGCCCGATGGGGCCTTCGGTGGCGATATGGATCGCATCGGGCTGAAACTCGTTGATGATCTTCGCGACTTTGCGATTGGGCATCAGCGAGAGGCGGATTTCCGGATAGGACGGCAGCGGCACCGACTTGAAATCATTGGGCGTTATGTAAACGACCTCATTGCCGAACCGGGTCAGGATCTGGCCCAGCGTATCGAGCGTCCTGACAACGCCGTTAAGTTGCGGCTTCCAGGCGTCGGTTGCGACGACGATCTTCAACCCCTCTTCCACGGACGGCATGTCGAAGCGGGCCTTGGCGCGGGTCAGGCGCCCGGCGCCGGACGCCAGACGGCGCAGCGCGCCTTTTTTCTTCGGCGGCGCAGGCTCGTCGACATTCGTCGCGGCGGGGGGTTGTGAATTGTCAGTCATCTAAAGTCGCTGCGGCTCGCAAGAATTGGGCGCGCAGCACGGGGCCGGCCGCGCATCACACCATGAGATTGATACTTTGTTGCGCTGCAAAAAATTATTGCGTCGCAACATGGGAATGCCTATCGTTGAGGTGCGTCGGGTTTCCGACGCCGCCCAATTTGGGCGTTTCCTCCCTATACCTTGGCCGCAGGTTCACGCCTGCGGTCTTTTTTTATCATTCAGCGGCCTGGGCGATCCAAAGATCGTCGGCCCTCAAATGAATGAGACGCTTGATAAGGGCAATCATCGACTGGCGCAATCTTCCAAAATCGCCTGTCCGCGCTATGCGTTTCTCATCGAGATAGAGCGCGCGATTGATCTCGATCTGGATCACGTGAACCCCATTTGTGGGCCGGCCATAGGAGGCCGCGACATAGCCGCCCGCATAGGGCGCGTTGCGCGCCGTCTCATAACCAAGATCGACAAGGGTTTTCTCGACGAGATCCGAGACCGCCATGGAACAGGACGCGCCGAACCGGTCGCCGAGCACGAAATCGATCGGGCGCTCGCCGGGCCGGAACGGGGCCCCGCCGGCGGACGGCATGGAATGACAGTCGATGATGATGGCGCAGCCAAAGGCGTCCTGGGCCGCGGAAACAAGCGAGGATAGCGCCGCGTGATAGGGATCGTAGCAGGCGGCGAGCCGGCGTTCGGCGTCGGCGGCGCGCAGCTTTCGCCCGTAAATGTCTTGGCCGTCTGCGACGATGCGCGGGATCACGCCGAGCCCAGCGATGACGCGGTTGGAGCGCGCATCGATCCCGTCCGGCAAGGGATCGGTGAACATGCGCGGGTCAAGCTCGGTGCGGGCGCGGTTAACGTCGACATAGGCGCGCGGAAACAGGGCCCGCAACAAGGGCGCGCCATGGCGGGGCGCCGCGTCGAAAATGAGATCGACGTAACAGTCTTCGGACTGGCGAAGGCGATGTTGATCGAGGCGGGCGTTCTGGAGGAAAGACGCCGGGTAATCGCGGCCCGAATGGGGCGATGCGAAGATGACCGGCGAGGCGAGCCGCGGCGGCGCCAGCACTTCGACGGCGCTGCGCCGGTCGCCCGCTCTCTCAGAGGCGGCCCTTTCAGAGGCGGCCCCGTCAGATCCAGCGCTGTCAGGTCCGGCGCCATTTGGGCCGGCGCCATTTGGGCCGGCGCTATCGGAAGAGGCGTTTTTGGCGTCGGTCATTTACGGCGCTGTGTTGCAATGAAATCAGGTTGGCCCATGTTAACGCGACTTTGCGGGCCCCGTTAAGCCCGGCGACGCATTTGCCGCTAGTATGGCTTATCCGGAAGTATGTGACGAATTTCGGATTCGCGTCACGGGGGCGGAGCAAATTTTGCATGGCGTTCGGCGCGGATCGCGGGCATTCAGGGCTCGCGTCTCTAAACCGAACGCTTTTATGGTCCGCCCGCAAGGGGCGACGCGAACGGCAAGGCGAGGACAAGGACGATCATGGCGGCGATATTACTGGCGGAAGACGACGATTCGATGCGGCGGTTCCTGAAAAAGGCGCTGGAACGGGCCGGCCACGCCGTCATTGACGCCGCTCAGGGAGACGAGGCGCTGACAGAATTGCAGCTGCGCGAATTCGACCTGCTCCTCACCGATATCGTGATGCCCGTCATGGACGGGATCGAGCTCGCCCGGCGGGCCGCCGAAATCGACCCGGAAATGAAGATCATGTTCATCACCGGCTTCGCGGCGGTGGCGCTGAACGCCGCCAATGAAACGCCGGCGGACGCCAAGGTTCTCTCCAAGCCGTTTCACTTGAAAGACCTCGTGCAGGAAGTCGATCGCGTGATCGCGGCCTGAGCGCCCGCGCGCCCCTGCCCTTGCGCCGCGCGGCCCAAAGCTTGCGCGTCCAGCCCGTCGCCCCCGCGTTCCTGGCGAGGCTTGCGCCCCTCCAAAATTGCCAGTAAAGACCGCGCCTCGCCGTCAAGCGACGGGCGCGTAGCTCAGTGGGAGAGCACTACGTTGACATCGTAGGGGTCGCTGGTTCAATCCCAGCCGCGCCCACCATTTTCCAAAGCAAGATCAAATTCATAGCGCTTTCAGAATCCTCAGCCGCTCCGAGCCTACTGGCGAGGCATCACCGAGGTAGCACGCCGCCGGCTTTATACTCCAACTAACCCGCCGTTGAGTGTCAAATGAGGCCTGCGAAATAGCGACGATCCCGAACGCGTTTGCTCATTCATCCTGCCACAATTTCCAAAAGGACAGCGGTCGCGTCATCCGAGGGCTTGAAGCGTGGATATTCTCGACAACTCGGATCCGACGCTTCGATGTTGCGTAGCTCATTCCCTAATACATGAAGCCCGGAAGGCGCTTGTGCGCGCGAAACGAAGCTTTCCAAATCATATTGATGAAATGTATCGATCAATCGGTAGAAACCATCAGACACAAGTAAGACCTTGCCACCTATCTCAGCTTGCGGAGCATAAATTTTTGCGTATTCCGCAGCGGTGCGATCATTCGAAATAATCCAATAGCCCTCGGCAGTATTCATCAATTGTCGATGTCGCTGCAGCTGCGGCGTCAGCATTCTGCGTATTTCATCAAATGATTTCGAGGGGTATTCATTCTGCAATTGACGCATTGAAGCGAGTGCAACTGCGTCTAACTCCTCAAGCGGCGACGAGCCGAATGTCTCAGTGTTTTCTCTCGTTGCATATATGCACTTGAGATCACCTAACGATAACACTTCCAATTTACCTTCAAAGAGTCGCGTCAAAATTAGCCCAGCGGACGGCAATTCGAATCGACTTCTCGGCGGCCTCACTTGATGCGTCTGCACCCAATGAGTCATGTGTTCGATAAGCTCCGTTAAAACAGATCTCAAACTACCTTCGAGCAAGGTGTTGCATGCCAATAACGCGCTGTTCGCTTCTTCAACGAAGGCGCTCGCATCGTTTTTCCACCTGGTTAAAGCGGTATCTGTAAGACCGGTTGCACCGTCAAAAACCCAGGCAACTGAATCCAAAGTCGCCGCCCAAGCGTCTTCATTATTTTCGCCGGCGGCCAGGGAGACCGCTTCAAGGGTTTTAAGTTTCATTCTATTGGAACAGCGCAAATCCGGACTGACCAATCCATATCAAAGCTATGCCGATAACGAAAGGCGGCGTGAATCTGGTCAGACCCCGGATCCCATACATGACAAAACTTAGACTAGAAAACAGGATCAAAAGCAGGCCGCCAAACTTCAGAACGTCCTCAAACTGAGGACCGCCTCCTCCACTCGTGCTCATTGACGTAATAATTGCGATTAGAATTGAGATTATAGCTGCGAAAAAACCTAAGACTTCTAAATTGCGGATCTGCGAATCTCGTAGATTTGTGGTTAGGTCCGAGGCTTTATTTTCCAACAATGAAATCTGACGATCGAGGTCGCGTCGCATCCGGGATGCATTTTCAGCCATTTCTATCTTCAATTTGACGCTCTGATACTCGCCGATACGAATCGCATAATCGAGAATAGACGAGTCTTCCAGGTCGATAGCCTTTGCTATGAGCCGCAGCGCTTCTTTAAAGTCACCTACCACCGTCAGAAGCCGCGCCTTAGTGGCATAGAATTTCGCATATTCCGGCGACAGAGCTATCGCCGAATTTACCGCTTTCTGAGCTTCGTCGATGAGCTTGGCGTCTTGCGCGCCACTGTCGTCAAAATAATTGACGATAATGCTAGCGATATTGTGCTGGATGCCGGAGTGATCAGGAAGCGCATCCGCAGCGCGTCGCGCGCAGGATAAAGCTTCTTGATAAAGCCCCGCCAGGGAATAATACATTGCAACAATATGCGAAAATAGCGCCCGCTCCGAGAATGTCCTCCTAAATTGATCGATTAATGATTTTAATTTCGACAGGTCCTTATTTCTGCGATGCTTAATTGACAGTAGAAAGAATGCGAGGAAGCGGATCGAATTGGAATTCTGCTTGTCACCTATAATGTCTAATGCAGCATCCTCAATTTCATTCGAGATCGCCAACTCCGTCAGAAGCACCTCGGTTTCTCGATCATCGATTTTATTCTCGACCGTTTTGAACAGCAGTAACAATTCAGTTGCGGATAAGTGCCCACCGTGCGCGCTCATGCTTTGCCCCCTATCGATAGGAAAAAATCCCTATTTCTCAATATTATTCAATTGCGAACGCAGCGCGCAAGCATTTAAGGATGCGCATTATATTTGTTGGCTACGTCGATGATGCGCAAGCGTCGGCCAAGGACTAGTATTCGCATCTGGCTTGCTGGCGTCACCATTTAAGATAAGTCACACACAACCGCTCGATCATCAATTGCGATTCAAACCGTGCTCGCCACGTGTCAGCAAGACGCCCTTCCAAAAGCTCTCGCGTTCGATGATGACATCATCCGCCGTTCGGCTTGCCCTGTGTTCGAGCAAAGCAAACCTGAAGTTTTTTCGGCAATATTCGAAGCTTGTGTCGCTTGCCAAGTTACGCAATTCGGCGTTGCCGCCGTGTCCGCTTTCGACATAGCTGCGCCATCGCGACCAGATTCCCTGATCGCCATAAGCGGACCCAACGTAGCGCTTCCCGCTCGAGGTATCGGTAATGAGGTAGACGCCTTTCACATTCTCTAAGGCGGCCTTCCAATCTTGACGCTCCTTAAAGACCAGCGTCTCAAGCTCCTCGAACGACAGATCAATCGTCTCGAAGCCGGGGAAGCGACGCCCCGAATAGGGCTCGCGAAGCAGCTCTTGAACCTCAAGCGCCGGATAGTGTTTTTCGAAATTCACGCGTGTCGCGCGTTGGCGGTAGCTGGAGCCGATTTTCAGTCTGCCGACAAAAGTCCCGCCCTCACCGCTTGGTTCGACCACATAGCGCGTCGGGAGGCGGTCCATGACGCGAAAGACGCCGCCGAAGAGCCAGCTGTCAGTCTCGTGATAAAATTGGATTAACGAGAAGATATAAGGCCGGTTAAACTCGTTTCGCGCCGGGCGATATTCTTGCCAGCCTTGCCATTTGCCCCGGTCCCGCGCCCACACTTCGAGCGGCTGGTTTTCTCCGTTCCATCGCGCAAAATGGAGTTTGTAGTCATCAGGATTTGCAATCGGCCATATATCCCGGAGGAGAATCGTCACGCAGCCGCTTGCCTCTCGTCTGTTTTAGCAAGCGCTTCATGCAGCAGCGCGTTGAGAAGCCGGGCTCGGGTCGCATCGGCGGTGGTGAGGGCGGCCTCCAGCCGGTCGCAGAGGACCATGAGGGCACAGGCCTTTGCCAGGCCGCGATACAACTCTAGGCGTCGCTGGCGCGCGCTGGCAATCGCATCACCGTCTTCATCACGAGGGGTCAGAATTGAGGCCGCTATTGAATGCCTCATGGTGCGCTCCCAAAGATAGGGCCGAGCGCTGAGCTGTAAATTTCGATCTGATTGCTCATCCAATCGATGATTTCCGGCCAGGCCTTGGAGGCTTCATGTCCTTCCGGAAACGTCTTGAGCAGGAAATAGTCACCGCGGCCCGAGGGACCAAGGCTTGTGCCAAGCAACGCTTCGATTTCCGACTGGTGAGGCGCGAGTAGCTTAGACAGCGGCTCAGACGACTCGCCACGCCCCGAACGCAGGTATATCCCACTCTCTTGGCGGGCCAGGAAGATGGACAGATCGGCGCGGGGATCTTCACCTATGCTGATATAATTGTTGGAATATCGCCATGCGCGCACGCCAAGATCTTCAAGCTCGGGATGAGTGTCGAGAAGCGCCCGCCAGAACGCTTGCTTAATGTCGTAATAGGCGGAACCTTCTGAGGACGTCTGGTGCTTGATCTGACGATCCCAGTCGTTGGGCTTCTCGACCACCTCGAAGATTGGCGCGAAGGGACTGTTGGCGATCCGCACGACACGCAAGCGAACCGCGAAGAAAGAGAAGTCTTCGTGGGTATTTTCGTTCAGCCAACGTATCGCCGAAAGGTGTGGCTCACGAAACGAAGGCGCGATCCACACAACCGTCTGCGCATCGAGTCCCGCCAGATAGGTCATAATTTGGCCAAGGTGCCCATGATCGCCCTGCTCAAGTTGGTTTTCGATCAGCACGACGCTGTCGTCCCGCGGATTGCGAGCGAGAATGTCCGCCGCGAAGATGCCCACGGCAACCTCGGTGCCCGTGAGTTCGAGCGGAACCCCAATCACTTCTGCAAGATGGCCAATGTTCTCGGCAAGCCAAGGAGTGAACGCATGCGCTTCATGAGGCCAAGCCTTGCGTAAGGCGAGATCCTGCAAGCGGCCGAACTGGACATCGGTCATGGGCAAACACCCTGTAGCTTTGATGTAATGGTCATTCCGCGGCCTCCTTGACCGCTCTAGCGGCGGGCTCCAGCGCCTCGTGGAGGATGGCTTCTAGGAGGCGGGCGCGGGTCGCATCGGCGGTGGTGAGGGCGGCCTCCAGCCGGGCGCAGAGGGCCATGAGGGCATCGACCTTGGCCACGATGCGGTTTTGTTCGGCGAGGGGTGGGACGTAGATTTCTGCCGCCTCTACCTGCTTAGAAGATATATGCGGGACACCGTTGCTGCGGCCGGGGTCAATCTGATCGTTGAAGTGAGGCGAGTTGATCCAAAGGAACAAGTAGTCGTCGGCCAAGCCGTCAGCGGTTTCAACGAACCGGCCAACACGTTGGAGCAACAGCGACGGCAAGTCCGCTTCTGTGACGCGCGCAACCTTCGTGCCAGTGACAATGAAGGGACGGTCGAGGGTTAGAACGATGTCACCCTTTTGCAATCGGAACCGTTCAAACTCCGCGACACGATCCTCCGGCAAATAGACGGTTTCATCCCAATGGATTTCGCCGTGTCCAATGTTGGCGTTTCGAAGGAGCCGCATCCCAGACTTGGCGAACCATCCGCTCTTAAATGCATACCCGTTTTGGAGCTTCCGGTATTCCCCAACGGTTGCGAGTTCACCGTCTGCGCCCTCCACCAGTTTGCCGCGGACGGCGAGGTTGAGGATGGTCTGGCGGAGGGGTTTGATCTGGTCGGGCCTGGTTGTCAGCGCCGGGAGCGTCTTCAGCACGAAATGGGCGTTGGCCGGGAAGGAGTCTTTGCTGGTCGCGGAGCCGGACGGAAAACCGGTGCCTACTTTTCCTGGCTCCCCTTCGGATGCTTCCGTGTCGGGCGCAGTCAGGCGGGCGAGGCTGGCGGCGGTCAGGCGGTCGCGGGTGGCCTCGCGCGCGGTGCGGGCCACCTCCAGCCGGTCCAGCAGCGCCATCAGCTCCTCCACCTTCGCCACGATCCGCCGCTGCTCGGCGAGGGGCGGGAGGGGGAATGGCAGCAGCGAGAAATCCTTGTCGTTGATGGCCGGATAGGCTTGGCCGCGTTGGTTTTCCTCCACGCATTCGACCATGAAAGGGCTGCGCAGGGCGATCCAGAGATACCAAGGCAACACCAAGCCGTGGCCGTTCAGGACAGCAAAGGCGGTGCTCGCTATCGGCGCCGGTTCGAACTCCTTATCGATAACCGCGACGTTCAGCAGGTAAGGGCGAACACAGGAATAGAGCACATCCCCAATTGCAGCGATCTTGCGCGCCCGGCTCGGTGCCTCATCCTTGGCCAGCACGTTCGGTTCTGCGACGACGCCAGCTTCCTTGTTGATGGCGGTCACGTCGATGTAGGTGAAGTCACCGTCGGGAACGCGCTGCCCTCGGTCGCTGGTGGCTTCACGGATTCGGACCCACCGCCAATTCGGCGGCAGGGCGAAGGGTTGTTCGTCAACCGGGGGAAGCGCCTTTGGCTTCCTGATCTCACCCGCTTTCACCAGCCGCGCCTTCTCCGCCGCGATCCGCTTCAGCAACTCCGATGCCGGTTCATCGCCTGAATCCTGCGGCGCCAGCTTCCCCCGCACGGCGAGGTCCAGCACGAAGCGACGCAGGCGGGGCACTGCGTCTGGCGCCTCGGCCACCTGTTCATAGAGGGCGAGCAGGCGTTCCGCATTCATCGGGCTGTTTTTCCTGCTGCCTCATCTTGCCCGTGGGCCGGTTCCCGCCCCACGGGATGAGGCACGAGCGCCTCGGACAGGATCGCCTTCAGCTCGTCGCGGAGCGCCGATACCTCGGCCTCTGCGCGGCCCAAGTCCTTCAGCAGCGTCTCGGGGTCGCCGTGATCCTCGGCCACCGTGTGGGGGTTCTTGATGTCGAGGTTGTAGCCGCGGGCCTTCACCTCCTCCGCGCTGACCTTCCAGGCGCGCTCGGTCTCCACCCGCCCTTCGCGCTGCTGTCCGCCCCACCAGGCGGCGCAATCGGCCAGATGCTCCAGCCGGATCGGCCGGGTCATGGAATAGGCTTTCTGCCCTTGCGGAACTAAATGCTCCCAGAACCAGATGTCCTGCGTGGGTGCGCCCTTCTCGAAGAACAGGAGGTTCGTGCCGATCGAGGCGTAGGGGCGGAAGACCGAGTTCGGCAGGCGCACGATGGTGTGGAGGTTGCATTCCTCCATCAGGTGCTCCTTGAGCCGGGTCTTGACGCCTTCGCCGAAGAGCGAGCCGTCGGGCAGGACGACAGCCGCGCGTCCGCCGGGTTTCAGCAGGCGGATGATCAGGGCGAGGAAGAGATCCGCAGTCTCGCGGGTGCGGTAGCTTTGAGGGAAATTCGATTCGATCCCGTCTTCTTCCTTGCCGCCGAAGGGAGGATTCGTCAGCACGATGTCGACGCGGTCTTTCTTCTCCCAACTCACGTAAGGGCGCGCCAGCGTGTTGTCGTGCTGAACGAAGGCGGCATCCTCAACGCCGTTCAACAACATGTTGGTGACGCACAACATGTGCGGCAGCGGCTTTTTCTCAACCGCGCGCAAACCGGCTTGCATTTTCGCTTCTTGTTTGACGGTCTTTACGTAGTTGTCGCGCATGTGGCGCATGGCGCAGGTTAGAAACCCGCCAGTGCCGCAGGCGGGGTCGAATAGAATTTCGCCTGGCTTAGGGTCGATCTGTTGAACCATGAACGCCGTCACCGCGCGCGGCGTATAGTATTCACCGGCGTTGCCTGCGGACTGCAGGTCATTCAGCAACTGTTCATAGACGTCGCCGAAATGCTGGCGATCTTTCAGATTGTTGAAGTCGACATCGTTGATCTTGTTGATCACCTGGCGCATCAGCTGGCCGGACTTCATGTAGTTGTATGCGTCTTCGAAAACGTCGCGCACGACCTTTGCGCGGTGACCGTTTTTGCTAGCTGGCTGCAGCGCTTTCAGTTTCGGAAACAGCGTGTCGTTGACGAATTCAAGCAGGGCGTCGCCGGTTACGCCCTCGGGGTCCGCCGCCCAGTTTCGCCATTGTAGCTTGCTGGGAATTGGCGAGCGGAACCCGTCTTTTAATAGCTCCAGCTCTTGATCCTGATCGTCGATGATTTTCAGGAAAAACATCCAGCACAGCTGCGAGATTCGTTGTGCGTCGCCATCGACGCCAACGTCCTTCCGCATGATGTCTTGTATAGATTTGATCGCAGTACGGACGGTCATATTACTTTGGCCCCGAAATTAATTTGCCATTCTCCCATAGACGAAACTTCGTGGCGCCAACCATCCGATCGCGCGCTTGACGCGCAGAAACCTTTGTCCCGCGATTCTCCAAAATTCGGTTTGAAAGGTAGTCTTGGCAAAAAAGAGAAGCTACACAGCCGTGTACGCTGTGAAATGGCGCTATGAAAGCCTTGCAGAAATGGGCATTAGAAATAGGCTTTGCGAATTTTTGTTTTCCGGTTTGGCAGCAAAGCGAAATGATCTCAGTCATATTTTTGTGCCTAGGCTCCAAGCTAAATGCGCTCTTGATCTCATCGCACAATTCATCTGCAGAAACGTTATTGGTGCCAAACTGCAACCCGTTTTCGGAGCCATGTGCGATGAGGATTAAATGCTCAAATTGCCCCCGCAAATCAAATAAGAATTTGTGTAATTCAATCGTTGACCTAATTCGAAATCCCTTAACGTCATCATCTGGCAACATAATTCTACAGAACTGCAGCACGGATTTGAAAAGCGGGTCTAGTAGTCCGGTTTCATCGTAATCACCGATTCGGAAAATTAGTATGCGAACCTCTCGTCTAAGCTTGGAGGTTGCAACCTTTATCTCGCCGCCGTCGTTTTCCGGGTCAATCCACACCGATCTGCCAGATTTGCGCAGGACCTTTGTTTTAATGAAGGGCGACGGCGCGTTGAGATCAAAGCCGATGGCCTTTCGTGAGACATAGACCCAATCATTCATTCTAAAGGTCGCCACCCTTACGCCGCACCATCATAAAGCGCTGCTTGCATCTCATGAACGGCTTTCTCAAACCCGGGCTTGCCGCCGAACTCACGTACAAGCTGAACGGCGCTTCCCATCTTCGCGAATGGATCAATTCGCAAAATGTTGGCGTCATCCAGGTTTAAAACGCCTTCGTCCTGATATTTCGCAAGCAGGGCTTCGAGCACGGCGCGCGCCTGCGGACCGTACTTCGTAAAGACATCGCGCTTGCGAACATCATCGGCGCGTTCTTTTCGCGTCTTCGCCGGTTGATCAAAGGCGACATGGCAGATGAGGTCGAACGGGTCGAGGTCTTTGCCGACCTCGTCGGAAAGCGGCTCAAGCGAAAGGCCCTCCGCCGCAAGCTCATCGATGATCGCCTGTTTGCGCTCTTCCGATTTCCAGCGTTTCAGAAATTCATCGAGACTTGAAAACCTTTTCTTGAGCGCGCGTTTCGTGAAATCGCGCAATGACTCGGTGATGAGCTTCCCGTTCTCATCGAGATATTCGACGCGTTCAGCGACAATGGCTGCTTTTACGCCGTCAACATAAATCTTGCGGCGCTTGCCGCCGTTATCGTCAGGGAAATCTGCATCGCCGCCGCCGACGACAATAGTGATCTCTTCATCGCTATCGTCACCATTTGTCAGATCGATATCGTCATCTTGCGGGCCCGCCTCGTCTGCTGGCGGCGTCATATCGTCTTCAGGACCCGGCTGGTAGATCTGGACAGGCTCGCCATCGAAATCCGGATCGGCGAAATGGTTCGTGGCGCCGCGGAAATCGATGAGTGTGAAATAGAACTTCTGGCTGTCTTCGTGAACGCGCGTCCCGCGACCGATGATCTGCTTGAACTCCGTCATCGAGCCAATCATGCGGTCAAGCACAATCGCGCGGCAGGTTTTTGCATCGACGCCCGTCGAGAGTAATCGGGATGTGGTCACCACAACCGGATAGTCCGATTCCGGGTCGATGAAATTATCGAGCTGCTGCTGGCCTTCCCTATCACTCCCGGTGATGCGCATCACATAGCGATTGTCTTTTGCCACGAGGTCGGCGTTCTCATTGATAAGCGCCTGGCGCATGCGCGCGGCGTGTTCTTCATCCACGCAAAAGACGATGGTCTTCTGCATGCGGTCGCCGCTCTCTTTTAGAAAGTCCGTGACGCGCCGCGCGACCAACTTGGTCCGCTCGTCCAGTACAATCGCCCGGTCGAAATCGCGTGTATTGTAAATCCGGTCCTCAATCTCTTCGCCGTCGCGATCGGTGTCGCCGGCCTGCGGACGGTATCCTTCGACATCCTTGTCGATATGAATTTTGACGACCTTGTAAGGCGCTAAGAACCCGTCGCGTATGCCTTGCTTCAATGAATAAGTGTAAACCGGATCGCCGAAATAACTTATGTTTGACGCATACTCAGTTTCCTTCGGCGTCGCAGTCATGCCGATTTGCGTCGCCGAGGAAAAATGATTGAGGATTTCCCGCCAAGCAGAGTCATCGGCGGCGCTGCCGCGGTGGCATTCGTCAATGACGATAAGGTCAAAAAAGTCTTTCGAGAATTCCTTGTAAAGTTTCTGGTCCTCGCGCGGCCCGGTAATAGCCTGATAGAGGCCAAGATAAATTTCATAAGACGTATCGATGCGCCGCTTCTTGCCTTGCTTGCCCATGGCGAGCGTCAGATCGACCTTGCTACCGTCATCACGTTCAATGGTTTTGGAGCGCGTCGACAGTTTCGCCATGGCCTGTCCGAAAGGGCGAAAGTCATTGACCATGGTCTGGTCGACAAGAATATTGCGGTCTGCGAGAAACAGGATCCGTTTTTTCTTTCCCGCCTTCCAAAGCCGCCAGATAATTTGAAACGCCGTAAAAGTTTTGCCGGTGCCCGTCGCCATAACCAGCAGAATGCGGTTTTGGCCGCTGGCGATTGCTCCCACCGCTGCATTGATCGCGTTTGCCTGGTAGTAGCGCGGCGCTTTTCCGCTACCGTCGTCAAAATAGTCTTGCGCAAAGACATCTTCCGCCGCGGGCGTTAGCCCCTTCCATTGCCGGTACTTCGCCCAAAGGACATCCGGCGATGGAAACTCGTCTAGCGAAAGAACGCGTTCACGCTCATCGCTTTGCCCGGTCGCGTCATGAAACACAAAGCCGTCGCCGTTTGACGTGAAGATAAAGGGTGTCTCAAGGCTTTTGGCATAGGTAAGCGCCTGCTGCATGCCGTCGCCGAGACTGTGCTTGCCGTCTTTGGCCTCGATTACCGCAAGCGGAATGTTGGGCTTTCGGTAGAGTATGTAATCGGCTTTCTTCGACTTGCCGCGGGCGACAAGCTTCCCGCGCACGACGATTCGTCCGGCCGTAAAATGGACATTGCGGCGGATATGCAGGCTCTCATCCCAGCCCGCGCGCGCGAGCGCCGGGTCGATAAATTTCGCCCGGATATCGTCTTCGGAGAGGTGCGCCTTATCCATTTAATAACTCAGGCGGCGGGACAGTTGGCTCTTTCGAATCGATCACGTTCCGCCTGTTTACACCCGCAATATAAAGGAGACCACGCTGATATAGAATGTTATCTCATTACTATCGGCGAATGCCTAGAACGGCCTCCACATGCCTGAAAGGATGAGAACCAAGGCAACGAGAACAACGATGGCAAATATGGTGATTACGCGTTTATGCTCTTCCTGCTGCTGTTCCTGCTCCTTCGCCAAACCCTCGCCGTATTGCAGCGCGTCCTCAAAGTCCCTGAGACTGTCCAGGGTGTCCTGAATTTGCTCAGGGCTATTTTCTTGTTCTCGTGAAACCGGCGGCTGCTGCCGCGCCACGCGAATTTGATGAGCAAAATAAAGTAGGACAGTTTCGGAAGAGATTTTGTCGTGCGCCATGGCGTCCCCCTTGCTATTTTAGAGTCTTAATTGAGGGGAAACGGTCCGGTCAAATTGGTAGCGGCTAACGCCGCAAGAAGCCTTACGCACAATCGCGTGAAGCGTGTTGCAAGTATAGTGCGCCGGCACGCAGGAAAATCACTGCGCGTCAATAGCGCACGATCGCTTTTTTCTTAGCCGCAGTAGTTTTGGCGCTATTGGGCATCCCGGCGCCAAGCTTTGATGGTTCATCAGGGTCAGCTGCTTCAATGATACTATATGCAATGTCGCTTGGCGACTTAGGCGACACCCTGTTTCAAAACAGCTACGCACTTACGGCAATTATCACCGCAATAGTGGGATTAGCATTTCAATATCGAATTACACGTCAATTCCGCAAAAACGCTCAGCGCTTCGTAGACCTTGTAGAATTTTTGGAAGAGCACACGCGGCACGCTAGGCAAATATTCATTGCTACAGGAAATATTCAGTTTTCTTTTGGAGACGAAGGATTCTATTTAAATGGTGATGTTCTCGATATGAGAATGAACTGGCGTGTATTCTACGGAAAAGAGTTTGTAAAAAAATCTCACGAGGCGATCCCAAAAACCCTGATGATTTTAGCTGGGTATCGGGCGCGGATGTCGAGGATGCAACTGACCTTTTAATGTACATGCATTCGAGCGTGGAGGAAGCGACTATAGAAGATCAGATGCCTGAATCCGTATTTATCGTTGTGCCGCGCAGCCGGTTCTTCACCGATAAACTAGGTGCGGATGACTGGCAGTCGTTCTGTACCAATTTAGATGGAAAAGTGCCAACCTTGTAAACCCACGGGGTCTACTCGTACTATTTACCGATATCGATCATTCCGCTGACAAGCATAACACTTCCTCATATAAAAAGAGCTACCCGCCGAAACCAGTCAAACATCCAAAGCCGGCGCGGCCTACAGCTGCGACAGCGCGCGGATTGTCGATTCGCAATAGCTCCTCAACCGCGGCCTGCGAAGACGGCGCGCGACTGATGCTGGTCGTGTATTTCGCAAGATCCCGTAAATCGTTTAGATCGAGGTTTTCGCGCAGTTCGGCCGCCATGCAAGTGGCCCGGTCAGGAGTCATCCCAATATCTTTAAAACGCCTTTCGAGCGTCCCTATCGACGACGTGGCGCAGCTTGCCGCAGCGCCAGCCGCGCAAAGAGCGACGCATACCCTTATCATCATAGCTTGACTTTCCGAATGCGTTGCGGTCCCGCCCGTCTTCGATTCAATTTCAGGATCGCACTAAGAAGGCTACGCAATAAAGCGTTGATTTCGACCTTCGAGAATGAGGGCCTTGTAGACGGCGCTGTGGCAGCACAGAAGCCGTCGAAGCGCTGGGTCATTGTAGAACCTTATCGGTGATGGCGGCTGCGTTCATCCAAATGCTGCTTTACCCCTATTGAAAGATCGAGAACGGATCTGCCGCATCTGTATCAATGAAGCCTTTGACGGTAGACATCTCTCGCGTTCGACGAGCAACATAGCCGCCATCCGATTGTGAACCGGAAGCCCCTTCTGGTGAAGTATTAAATTCAATCGTTCTTAGCTTACCGTCCGCCGTGAATTCATCGACGATCCCGCAATGATCCGCGCGATAAAAGCTGCTTGATCGTCGCCAGTCAAAAAGGACAACCCATCCGCGTCTTATTCCTGAGGCTTTCGCCTCGGCAACGGTTCGCCAACGCCGTGTGCCAAGCGCTGAATGAAACATGTTTACGCACGAGACTGTCGGAGCAAAATGATACTGATAAATCTCAGGCATAAAACGCTGTTGTTTTGAGCGCTTCTGCAGTCGAAGATCTTCATAGGTCTCCGCGTATAGAAGCGAAGCGACATAAGATATCCCAGCAGCGCAGTATGCGGTGTACTTCAATTTGCCTTTTTCCCGATACTGGAAAGGCACAAGAAGGGTGTTACAAAATTCTTTTATCTCATCAGCTTGGTCTATGCGATTATAGCCATCGAATTCTATGGCTTTCTCGAAGAATTTTTCTCGAAAGTTATCGATTCGCTCACTTATAACGGCGCGGCGCGCTGCAGACTGCAGCCTACCCTCCGCCTTTGTCGACACAGATACGCTCTCAAGGGTGAGATCCGGATCGCCTTGTTGGTCCTCAATAAGTGTACAGCCTTCTTCATTGGAACATGTGAGAAGCGAGTTACCCGGAGCGTTCGCGTCCGGGCACGTTTTGGTTTCCACTCCCTCTGCGACTGAAGCTTTTGCGTCGGCAAGCATACTACCTACGCTAATCGTGGAAAGACCGCTTAGCATAAAGCTTCTTCTTAGCATTTGGTTGCTCCAATTGTTCGATGGGTCAGTTATTGAACCAAACGGGACATCCAACAAAATTCTCAATCTGACTGATTGTAATTGGACGTTTGTTTTGTACTGGTGTTCCAACTGAATCTGGGTTGTCTTCAAAAGTTAGAATTTCGATTCGCCCTGCTTCTTTGTTGGATATGAACTGACGAATAAGACGGATATCAACGTCGTTTTCGATTAATGCAATCGCAACGGCTTTTAGAGCGATCGGGTCGGCATTTGGATCGCATGCAATCCCATTCGTAACACGACCTGATAACCTTCCTGTGCGCGCCTCAAACGCGACGCCAAGATTGCGAAGCGCTTCAACGACACGACCCTCATCGGCAACTTTCTTGTAGTAATATACCGTCACGTTTTGCAGCGCAGTTTCCAACGATCTAGCGCGCGTATCAACTTGAACATCACTTGGTGAGACAGCGTCTAAAAGCTTAGAGTAAAACTCCGGCAGTCTCCGCGCCAATGAGGACGAATTAGAGGACTTTTGCGCGCTGCGCATTCTTGCGAGCCGGATGGGGTAATCACAACTCCTCGTACCGAAAAGTTGAAATGCGGAAAAGACTGATTGCTGCTGGTCCGTTGCAACACACTTTTGTACAACGCAAAGATTTTTCCTCGAATCACGTGTTTTTGCACGACACCGCACCCATACCCTGCAGGAGTCTTTCGGTTCGTTTAGAACGCAGTGATCTAACAGGCTTTCCGAAGTTTTGAGTAATGGAAGCGCGGTTCTGACAGCAAGAAACTCGGTGCGATCGATCACGTACTGTTCATCAGGGAAGTAAGCTCTGGCGAACCACCTGTAAAATCGAAGACAATAAATTTGGCGGGAGTCATCTCTTGCGCCGCTCAGGCATTCGACCAGTTGCGAGTCGAGTTGTTCTAGGCAAGTGTTAATCCCGGTAATATTGACCGGCGGCTTGACAACACAATAATACCCTTCGAAAGAATTGCTGGTCGTCTCAGTGTCTTCAGTTAAGAGAGCCCTCACAAGTCTTTGGTTATTATTGGGGGTATAGGTTTCCGATAACTGCTCGATTTTCAATTTGGTATTTTCTAAAGGAGCCGTTGGTACTTCGACCGCGCTGAGCTGCGAGACAGAATCAATCGGATCGGATAAAGAGCCAACTTCAGCATCCGGTGGGGCAAGCGTTGTCGAGTCAAGGACTTCGGAGACGGGCGTAAGAAAAATCATCGAGCCGCTATCGGCATAATCTGTATTTGTTCTAGGGTTGCGTAATGGTATCCGTCCAAATAGCGGGTAGTAGTTTTTTTGAGCACGGACCTCGTGCTGAAAGTACTGAGCCAAATCGTCAGCAGTGAGAAAACCTCGCTTCGCTTCCTGAACCTCTCCAA